>CAYMEK010000011.1:0-81466 GCA_964389305.1 uncultured Spirochaetaceae bacterium | reverse complement strand
TTCAGATGAGGCAACAGTCCCTGTTTGGCAAGATTTTTCGTGAGGCAATGCGGGGCCTTGCCGATCGGGCGGGAAATAGGCTACACTCGTCTAAGCTATGCAAGCCGAGGTATTCCTGCATACCGTAATGATGGTGTGGGTCGGGATCGGGATCGGCACCTTTCTGCTGCTTTTCTTCGTTACCGCGCCCTACGGTCGCCACAGCCGTTCCGGCTGGGGCCCCGCCATATCGGCGCGGGTTGGCTGGGTGCTGATGGAAGCCGTCGCCCCCCTGGCGTTCGTGTACTTTTTTCTCAAGGGCAACCGGAGCCCCAATCCGGTTACGGTGCTTTTTCTCGGGCTGTTTCTGCTGCACTACCTCAACCGGGCCTTCATATACCCGTTCCGCATGCACGGCGGGGACAGACCCATGGCGGTAACCGTGGTATTCATGGGGATGTTCTTCAACTCGGTGAACGGGTTGCTCAACGGCCGCTACCTGAACCTGTTCGCCGCCCGCTACACGGCAGGTTGGCTGATAGACATGCGCTTCATTGCCGGTATCCTCTTGTTCTTCTTCGGCATGTACCTCAACCTCCGCTCGGACGCCACCCTGCGCGAACTGCGCTCAGAACAGGACTCCGGATATAGAATTCCACGCGGCGGCGCCTTCGAGCTGGTTTCCTGCGCCAACTACCTGGGCGAACTTGTTGAGTGGCTGGGCTGGGCCTGCCTGACCTGGTCCCTGGCGGGGCTCACCTTCACCATCTGGACCGCCGCCAATCTCATCCCGAGGGCCGTGGCCCATCACCGCTGGTACCGGGAAAAGTTCCCCGACTATCCCGAGAACCGCAAGGCTATCATACCCTACATCCTCTGAACAGCTACCAAACGAAAAGGTTGGCCAATACGTGAAAGCATTGCGCCTGACCGCAATCGGGCAGCCCCTGGAGCTGCAGGAGCTGCCGCGGCCCGAACCCGGTCCGTTGGAGGTTCTGGTCCGCGTAGAGGCGGCGGGTATCTGCCACTCCGATGTCCACTACCGGTCCGGGACCTCGCCGGCAGGCCCGCTGCCGATCACCCTCGGGCACGAGGTGGCGGGGGTGATCGAGGTCCCGGGTGCGGAGGTAGGCGGCTTGCGGGCGGGCGAGCGGGTCTGCCTGCATTACCAGCTCAGCTGCGGCCGCTGCCCCTACTGCCGCAGCGGGAACGAGCAGTTCTGCCCGGAAGGCCGGATGCTGGGAAAGCACCGGGACGGCGGGTACGCCGAGTACATCGCCGTTCCCGCCTCCAATGCCCTGCCCCTGCCCCCGGGCATCCCCTTCGAGCTGGGAGCGATCATGATGTGCTCCTCGGCCACCTCCCTGCACGCTCTCTGCAAGTCCCGCCTGCGGCCCGGTGAGACCGTGGCTGTGTTCGGAGCCGGCGGGCTGGGCCTGTCGGCGGTGCAGCTCGCCAGGAGCTTCGGGGCCCTGCGGGTCTACGCCGTGGACATCGATCCCGGCAGGCTCGAGCTGGCCGCCGGTTACGGGGCGCTGCCGGTAAACGCCGCAGAAGCGGATCCGGCCGGCCAGATCCGCCGCCTGACCGAAGGGCGAGGGGTGGATGTGGCCCTCGAGCTGATCGGGCTGCCGGAGACCATACGGGCCGCCGTAGGCAGCCTGGCCCCGTTCGGCAGGGCGGCCCTGGTGGGAATCACCGACAGGTCGGTGGAGATCGACTCCTACCGAGAGCTGATCGGCAGGGAAGCTGAGCTGATCGGCGTGTCGGATCACCTGCTCTCCGAGCTCCCCGCTCTCCTCGAGCTGGTTCGACGGGGCGAGCTGGACCTCGAATCGGTGGTGACCGGTACGGTTCCGCTCGAGCCGGAGCCGGTCAACCAGGCGCTCGACGAGCTGGAGCGCTTTGGGGCCGGCGTGCGCACGGTGATAAGACCTTTCACCTAGCAGGTCTCTGCGGAACGTCCGGTGGAGGACCCGTCCGCGCCCGGGTTCCGCCGGTGCAGTAGAGTCTCCCACTGAGCCACCACCAGCCGGACATCGTAACGCGACGCCGCTTCCTCACGACCCAGAAGCCCCAGCCGCTCGCGCAGCTCGGGCTGCTCGGCCAGACTCCACAGGGTCCCGGCCGCCTCCAGGGGGTCGGCTTCTAACAGCAGACTGCTCCCCTCCTTCCGGGGCCTGCTTCCATGAACCAGGCTCTCCCGATAGGGCAAAATCTCTCCGGGCCCCTGGATGAGGTGAGTCACCATCGGGACACCGCAGGCCATGGCTTCGACCACGGGAATGCAGAATCCCTCCCACTCCGACAGGTTGAGATAAAGGTCCATCAGGTTATACAGCGCGACCATCTGTGCTTCGATTCGCTCCTCGATAACGAGCGAGACCCTGCCGGCCAGTCGCTCGGCGTCGATCAGGGCGGACAAATCGATCCCATCCAGAGACACCGGCCTGTCGGTCTTGATCAGCAGGCGGGCATTCGCCCGGTGGCGGGCGAACAGGGAGAAGGAACGTAGCAGCAGGTCGAAGCGCTTGCGGCGGGAGTTGGCACCCACCGCCCCGATCACGAAGCAGCCGCCCAGGCCGCGGCGTTTCCGCAGGCGCTGCCTCTCGAGCGCCGTAAAAGGACGGAAGACAGAGGTGTCCACCCCGTGTGGAATCGGAGGCACCACCCTCTGGCAGCCCGCCCGGCGCAGGAACAGCCCGGTTTGGGGTGTCAGGGGCACCGGACAGGCATCGCCGAAACAACGCGGATCGGGAGGCCGGGAGAACTGGGCCCAAAGAAAACAAGGAATGCGGGGCGGGTGTCCACCGACCAGAAAAGGAAACTGGTCCGGATGGCCGAGCATGATCAGCGCTTCGGCCCCTGAAGTCTCGATCAATTCTTGCATATCCACCGGCTCGTGCCGCCGGCCTTCCAACCGCCAGCAGGACTTTTCGAACGAAAGCGCTCCTGCCCGCTGCTCCCGCTCCAGCGGACCGGCCAGGAGCGCCGCGCGCCCAGAACGCTTCCAGTGGCAAGACAGCAGGGAAAGCTGGCGGACGAAGGAAGTCTTTCGCTCCAGGGGCGAGCCGCTAGCCAGTACAACGGTCCGGCGGCGGCTCACTCTGACCCCGCCTGGTAGATGCACCTTCCCGCCCGCGATCAGAGGTGTTTCCATAAGGTGTGAACCAGTGTAGAGGCTTGCCCGGCGGCAGGTCAAGTTTGGAATTGATCTAGACCACTTAAGTCCGAGCCATGCAGAAATGGTGACAGGAGCGGCTTAGTTTTTCCTGGCTTCGTTTTTTATCGTCTCGAAAAGCTCAAATGCCTTTGGCGGTTTCTCGCTCTCGTGGACGATCGCCTTTATCGCTTGCATCATCCCAATCGGTGAACTTGATTGGAAGATATTCCGTCCCATGTCTACCCCTGCTGCACCTTCGTTAATCGCCTTGTAGGCCATCGTAAGAGCATCGAGCTCCGGCTTTTTCTTCCCGCCCGCAATAACAATAGGTACGGGGCAACAGGCCGTCACGGTTTCGAACCCTTCATCCACATAGTAAGTCTTGACATAGTGTGCCCCCAGCTCTGCGCAGATCCGGGTCGCCAGGCGGAAATACTGAGCGTTTCTCTCCAGATTTCTACCGACCGCGGTCACCGCCATCGTAGGAATTCCGTAGCGCAATCCTGCATCCACTAACTTGGTCATATTGACCACTGAGCGCGACTCGAACTCCCCACCTATAAAAACCTGGATGGCTGCGGCACAGACTCCAAGGCGGATACAGTCCTCTATATCCATTGCGATCTGCTCATCGGAGAGCTCTTTGAGAATGCTTGGACCTCCGGATGCCCTGATGACCACAGGCTTGGTCACCGACGGAGAAATGGTGCTGCGCAAGATCCCCCGTGTCAACATGAGTACATCGGCATAGGGAATCAGAGGCGCTACGGAAACATCGATGCGCTCCAGACCTGAGGTTGGACCTTGGAAGTAACCATGGTCGATAGCTAACATAACGGTCTTTCCGTCTTCGGGATTAAAAATACGAGCCAGTCTATTTTTAATACCCCAATCCAACTCGTTCGAGCCTTTTAGAAAAAACAGCTCAGACTTCTGGGGAACTCCCAGGTGATAGTTCTTTCCTTCCTGATCAACTTCTGGCATGGTTCCTACTCCTCCGTTCTTTCTTCAGCTTTTTGTTAAATAGAATCCAGGTAATATTATGAAAGTCGGCGACGCTTCCAATGCATTGTCTCACTTTCTCGAAATCAGACGTTGATCTTATCTGATTCATTGGAAGGTGCTTTCACAAAAACGGCTATTGCGTCATTGTCAGATTCGTTGATGAGATAGTGGGTTTCTTTCGGTAGGCATCTCACTAGATCGCCCTTTTTCGCGACGAAGTCGTCTTTGTCTACTTTAAAATGGAGCTCACCTTCGATGACAAAGAAATCTTCTTCCACTTCATTATGGTAATGGGCTTGGAAATCTTGTCCTGGTTTCAATTTGACAATACCAAAATCGATTTTTGGTCCGCGCATGAGGTATTTAGGGCCGGAGTCTCCGAATCTGTAGTCGATACTACTCTCGTTTGTCAATACCATGATCCTTTCTCTCCAATCTTGTATAGGTTACGGGGAAGCCAGCATTGGCTTCCCCGTACGTGAGATGCAGTGATAAGCTTCGCTTTAGAAGTTGTAGTCTTCGACGTTGTCCTTGGTGAAGACCAACCTTTCGGGAAGAACGATAATCCCACTATCGGGCCTATCGTATTTTTTATCATAGCCCTGATCACTGTTGGGTCTTACCTTGACGCTGCCGCCCATATCTAACGTTCCACCCTCTGGCCAGGGAACGTCAGGAACATCGAATTCATCCCCAACCTTCAATTCTTTGCCGTCAAGCAGCAACTTGGCCACGTAGATGGACAGAGCTCCCTGAACCCTGCAATCCCACAGACCACCATTCTTTACTGTGCCTCTCAAGATGTAGGGCTTGATCACGGAGGGGGTGGTAAATCCTGTGATTGCTACTTTTCCCGCAACACCGGTATTCTCTGCGGCTTTTGCAGCAGCCGGAAAAGCGGTTGAGTCGGGACAAATGATCCCGTCTAGATCTGGATAAGTCTGATAGATGTTCTCAGCCCTGGTCAGGCTAAGATCAGGCTTCATCTCTCCATACTGGGTGGTTACAATACTCCAACCAGGGTATTCATTTTTAATTATCGACTTTGCAACAACGACCCACTGATTTTGATCCGTAACTGTAGGGGAGGAGTAGAAGAACGCCACGTCTCCCTCTTCACCAACATCATCTTTTACCATGTCCACGAGCAACCTGCCGAGCTGATCCGGCGTTCCCTGATCGATATAGAACTGTCTGTAATCTGGATTGACATCTGAGTCCCAGGTCAAAACAACCAATCCTGCTTTGCGTGCTCTATCAAGAGCGGGATTCAATCCATCCGGTGACACCGAGGAAATTGATATTGCGTCGTATCCCTGGCTTACCGCAGAATTAATGAACTGCACTTGACCTGACACGCTTGCGGTTGAAGGTCCATCATAGGTAACCTCCACCCCGAGCATATCACCCATCGCCTTAGCTCCATTCCCAGCTTGCGTGAAAAAGTTCTCTCCAATGATCTTAGGAATAAAGGCAATACGATACACTTTACCGGGTTCCGCGGTCTCCTTCTCACCGGCTGCAAACAAAGGAATAGCAGCGGCAACGATGAAGAAGAGTACAGCCAGCACGAACAATCTTACTCTCATGATTTTCTCCTTTTTTCATTAGTTCCTCTCAATCTGGTCCTGCAACGCAGGCTATCGTTTTTCTTCACGCATTATGCATGCCTATCACCCCCTTTCTTCGCAAAAAGTATTTCATTATATGTAATCTACAATCAGTTGTCAAGAACAAATTTATATTGAAAGATAAAATGTTCGCAGAGATTGCATTCTACATATTACGAAGCAGCTCTATAAAATGTTATATCATTATTATTTAATTAGTTAATGAATATCTTAATAGCAGCCAATTATCCAAATCGGACAAATGTTCTGATTTAGACTAAATTGTTCTTGACATTCGAACAATTGTGTGGTACAAAGCGACTCATGGAGGACGCAAGATGCCCAGCAAGAGGAATTTCGAAGAGGATGAGCAGCTTCTGGTTCGAGTAGCCTGGTATATCTACAAACTGAAAATGACTCAGCAACAAGTCGCTGCCACTCTTAATTTATCGAGATCCAAGATTGTAAGGATGCTGAAAAGAGCTGAGGAGGGTGGGATTATTCATGTTCACATCGTAAGCCGTTTCAACAATTGCCTGTCGGTTGAAAAGGAACTCGTATCGAGATACTCGCTAAAGGATGCATTTGTTGTTCCAGACAATAAGGAGAATAGAAACGAAGGCGTTGCCCTTGCCGCTGCACAGTACCTCGAAATGAAGTTGAAAGACGGAGATAGATTGGGCATAGGCTGGGGCGATACGCTGAGCCGAATGACCACTCACCTCCTTCTAGTTCAGAAGAGTATAAGCGTTGTAACTCTGGCCGGCGGTTTGATGTTCTTTGACACGCCTAGCTACCACAACATGATAGGAAAGCTCTCTTCTTTGACAAACGGACAGCTGTACACCATTCAATCGCCCTTAATCGCTTCCTCTGAGAAATTGTGCCAGAGCATCAAGGAAGAGGACACGATCAAGAAAACATTCGAAATGGCGGGAACCTCGAACTACACGGTAGTTGGAATAGGCGCGTTAGATTTGAACGCGACAATCTTTCGATCCGGGTATTTGACAAACGTCGATTTTGAGCTGTTGAAGTCTCTAGGGGCGGTCGGAGACATACTGGGTCAGTTCTATGACAGCAATGGCGAGAAACTCGACATAGCTCTCAATAAGCGACTAATAAGCTTTGAAATCAACAACCTGATACCCATGTCCAACGTAATTGCCGCTTGTGCTGGTCAGGAAAAGACAAAATCCATCATGTCTGCTATCAAAAAAAGATATTTCGACATTCTGATAACCGACGAAAGTACCGCGAATGCACTATTGCAGTTCGGCTAGTCATTAAGGGAAGAACCATGCAAGACAATAATGACTATATCATCAAGCTCGAGAGTATTTCAAAATCGTTTGCAGGAGTGCTTGTTCTCGACAATGTTACACTGGGACTGAGAAACCATAGCGTTCATGCGTTGGTGGGCGGCAACGGCGCTGGAAAATCCACTTTGATGAAGATTCTGGATGGCTTTCATAGTCCGGATTCTGGGCATGTGGTCATCGATAATCGACGCTTTGTATTCAGGAATCCGGCACAAGCCCACTCGAAAGACATCTATCTTGTGCCTCAAGAGCCCAGGCTTTTCCCTCATATGACTGTACTAGAAAACATCGAGTTGGGCTCCCATCAGAATAGGAAAGAGCTGAAGAAGAAATCGAGCCAAATACTCAGCGAGCTCAACTGTACTTTCAAGCTCGAATCCAAAGCAGAAGACCTTGCTATAGCGAATCAACAATTGGTGGAAATAATCAAAGGATTGGTACGGGAGGCCAAGGTCCTTATTTTTGATGAACCAACCTCGGCACTAAGCTTTCAGGAAACGGAAGAACTCTTTGCAGCAATCAAGAAAATCCTTGTAAGACCGAAGATCGGAGTCTTCTACATAACACATCGGTTGCCGGAGCTTCCTCGAATTGCCGATGAAGTTACGGTGCTCAAAGACGGACGGGTGGTTACTCATGGACCGATAGGCGAGTTCACTTCCGATCTTATTGTAAGGTTCATGGTTCCTGAAATCAATAAGGACAACAAAGAAAAAGAAGAAGCGAAGAATATACAGATCACCGCTGCCAGAGAACCCAAAGAAATCAGAGACGTAATCCTTGAAACCGAAGATCTCTGTGGAGACAAGTTCAATCATATCAGCCTGACCTTGCATCGAGGCGAGATACTTGGACTAGCAGGCGTAATAGGGGCAGGACGGACGGAACTGGCAGAAACGATTTTCGGATTAAGGAAGCGCAAGACAGGCTATATCTTTATCAAAGGAAGGAAGTTCTGTCCCGGACATCCTAGGGACTGTATTAAGGAAGGACTGATGTACATACCGGAGGACCGGCATTTACATGGTATTTTTCAAAAAGCGAATATCACGGATAACGTTACATCGTCCATCCTATACCGCATCGCCCCCATTTTTCTCAGAAAATCCGAAGCTCGGCGGTTGTCGAACAACCTAGTACACCGAATGGACATCAAGATAAACTCTCTTAACGATATTCTCTCTTCCTTATCCGGCGGAAATCAACAGAAGGTTGTCGTCGCTAAGTCCCTTGCAGTCACCCCTGAGATCATCATCATGGATGAGCCAACCCGGGGAATCGACCACGGATCTCGCAAAGACCTTTACGGTTTCATCGAGAATCTCGCGGGCGGGAATGTTGGGATCATCATTATCTCTTCCGACATTAACGAAATAATCGAACTATGCGATCGAGTTATTGTTCTGCACAACGGTGAAATCGCTGATGTGCTTGAGCATGAACAGGTTGAACACAACCGAGTCATAGCTTCAGCGTTCGGGGTCAAAAATGATAAGCAAGCCTCTCAAGCTTGAGTATTTCATCAAGACTCGAGAGATCTCAATAGTCCTATTCATTGTCTCCTTCTTCATCATCATCGGGTTGATAAACCCGACATTCGTTCATCCGAAAACGATCAATCGTATAGTCTTGGGTGGGCTGATTCTTTTGTTTGTTACCATGGGCGAGATTCTGGTTATCATAACCGGAGGAATTGACATTTCTGTTGGCAGCATTCTTGGTCTGTCAGCGGCAATAGGCGGGAGCCTGCTCAACCGAGGTTTCAGCCTCCCTGTGGTGATCTTGGTAACATTGGCAGTGGGCATTGCGGCGGGATCCATCAACGGGATTGTAATCGGGTTCGGCGAGCTCCCCGCAATACTCATGACCCTTGGCACAATGGGTATCTACAGAGCTCTAATGAGAATCTACACCGGAGGCCGATGGATCCAGACTATCCCTCGATGGTATGAGGATTTGGAAAGTACCACGATATTGGGTGTTTCGGTATTCATTTGGCTGACTGTGGCTTTTATCGTCTTGGTGTTCTTGTTCTTGAGAAAAGCGAGAATCGGTAAGTATCTCTATGCTGTTGGAGACAACCAAGAGGGCGCAATTCTGGCCGGAGTACCTGTAAAATCTGCGATTTGCCTTGCATACACATTGTCTGGCGTGCTTTCCGCTATCGGAGCGTTGATCTTTGTGTCACAATTCGGAGCCGTACCCAATCAGACCGGCACAGGATTGGAGCTGCGGGCGATTGCCGCGGCTGTTCTGGGAGGTGTGAGCCTTTCCGGGGGAGTGGGATCGGTCTTCGGCGCAGTTTTGGGGGCCTTGTTCATGTCAGCTATAGACAATTCCCTGGTGTTCCTTCAAGTTCCAGGCTATTGGAACAATGCTATTGCGGGTTTCATCCTGTTGTTGGTCCTGGTAGCGGATTCTCAAGTGAGGGCACTGTCACATTCCAAGAGGCTGTACTGATGATACGTGGAAAATGACGAGGTACATGAAATGGCAAGAAAAGATCTCTTAGGGTTCATTTCCTGGGACAAGGTTCTCATCTTGCTTCTGTTTATCCAAATGGCTTTGTTCGGCATCATCAATCCTCATTTTCTCAGAGTAAGGAATCTCCTTTTCGCAGTCAATGATTTCATCTACATAGGAATAGCAGCCCTACCAATGACCATCGTCATTATAGGAGGGGGAATCGATGTCTCGATCAGCTCTGTAATGGGGCTCAGCTCAATCGTCGTCAGCTATCTCTGGGTCCATGATGTGAATATCTGGATCGCTACGATTTTTACCATCATTGCCGGTTTGATATTGGGTTCGCTCATGGGTTTCCTCATTGTATGGACGAACATACAGGCCCTGGTCATTACGCTGGGCGGAATGTTCCTATACTCGGGTCTGGCGGTTGTACTGTCGGGACAGCTCGGCGCGTCGGGCTTCGAAGGGATCAGCGGATTACCTGACAGCTTTTCCTTTCTAATGAATGGCTTCGTGGCCGGGGTACCTAACGGGGTTTGGCTATTTGTGCTGTTTTCTCTACTGTTCTGGGTTGTTCTGCACCGCACTCGCTTTGGCGCCTACGTGTTTCTTATAGGCATCAATGAGCATGCAGCGCGATATTCGGGGATTCGAGTCAAAGTGGTACGAATTGTCTCCTACATGCTCTCAGGTATGGGCGCCGCAACAAGTGGTATATTGCTTACCTCCTATTTCGCTTCCGGCAGATCCGATTTGGGCAGTGATGCTCTTCTACCCGTAATAACTGCGGTCGTTCTCGGTGGCACCAACATCCTTGGGGGTGAGGGAAGTATTGTAGGTACAATATTCGCCGTACTTTTCATTGGCTTCATGCGTTATGGCCTCCAACAGGCTCGAATCCCGAGTGAGCAAGCTGACGTTTTCATCGGTGTCGTGTTGATTCTCGCCGTGGGCATGAGAATATGGGTTGGAAAAACCAGAGAAAAGAGTCTGGGTAGACGGTTGCTACGTCGAATAAGCAACAAAGTCATAAAACAGAGGAGTGAATTGTCATGAAAAAATACTTCCTCGTAGTGGATGCAGGTACAGGTAGTGCAAGGGGCGTCGTTTTTGATGAGGTAGGAAATCAAATCAGCATGGCCCAGCAGGAATGGACACACAGAAGTATTGATCAGTATAAAGGAGCAATCGAATTTGAAACAAAAAAAAACTGGGAAATCATCTGCGACCTTATTCATCAGTCCATAGAGAAAGCTGATATCAACGCTTCGCAGATCAAAGCGGTCAGCTCCACAAGTATGCGAGAGGGAATTGTCCTATACGACAGTGACAACCTGGAGATTTGGGCCTGTTCCAACATAGATGCCAGGGCATTCGAAGAGGTGATTGAGCTCAAACAAAGAAGCGAAAGCTTCGAAAAGGAAATGTACAGGACCTCAGGACAGACTTTTTCTATCAGCGCAATACCGCGACTGTTGTGGATAAAGAAAAACCAGCCGGAGGTTTTTAACAGTATCTCGAAGTTGTCGATGCTCAGTGATTGGGTACTCTTCAAATTATCGGGAACAATATCCGCCGAGCCATCGAACGGAAGCACCAGTGGTCTGATGGATCTGAAAACCAGAACTTGGTCTGAAGAGTCGATCAGGCAATGCGGTCTTCCTGCAGATATTTACCCGCCAGTGGTATCGCCTGGAACTGTAATTGGGGAAGTCACCGAGAAAGCCTCATCTGAGACAGGGTTAGTCAAGGGCACTCCTGTGATCATGGGAGGGGGGGATGCACAACTTGGCTGTGTGGGCTTGGGTGCTGTGGATGACCGAAGCACCGTTATCCTCGGGGGCACTTTCTGGCAACAGGAGGTCAATGTTGGAGAACCTGCACTGCATGATGAAGCGCGGATAAGGGTGAATTGTCATGCTGTTGATTCTATGTGGCAATTGGAGGGGATTTCCTTCTTACCGGGATTAGTCATACGCTGGCTTCGAGATGCATTCTTTCAGGAAGAAAAAAAACAAGCAGACAGCCTGGGAATCGATCCGTATACGATCATTGTTGAGAAGGCAAAAGAAGTGCCGGCTGGATCACACGGCATTATTCCGATTTTTTCTGATGTAATGAATTACATCAACTGGAAACATGCGTCGCCGTCCTTTTTGAATTTTAATATTAATGATCCGAGAAAGTCTAGCAAGTACGTTTTGTTCAGGTCGCTTATGGAAAATGCCTGCTATATTGCGCACGGGAATCTCCAGGAAATCCAAACGATCACCAACAGCTCTCCGGAATGCATTATTTTTGCCGGCGGTTCGTCCAAAAGCCCCTTCATGTGCTCGATGCTGGCGGACGTGACCAATACACCCGTTCTTGTTCCGAGAATCAAAGAATCTACTGCCTTGGGAGCAGCTTTGATATCAGCCGTGGGTACCGGAGTCTATTCGAGTATATCTGAAGCTGTCTCTCAAATCGTAAAATATGAAGCCGAATTCTATCCGGAAAGAGACAATCATCAATTATACATGCAGTACTATTTCAAATGGAGAAAGGTTTATGAAGAGCTCTTGAAGCTGACCAGCCAGGGTTTGTTGAAATCAATGTGGGCGTCCCCCGGCAGCTAATGCTTATATTGAACGCTTCTTCTTTCGCCCCGATTCGGCCCTAAAGCGGTAGCTCCCTGAGGGATCACCACGATACTGCATCTATCCTGACAAAAACCGGTCTGTAAGGACGCCACAGGTGCTGTATTTACTGTAAAGCCTTCCCATCTGGTCCGCGCCGCCAGCCCGTGCCTTGAGCAGGGCGGCGGTGGCGCGGTAGAATAGGCTGAAACGGGGGCAGCAGTCCACCCGCATCCGCAAGGTCGGCTGCATTGGACCGGCGCGCTGCAGACCGTGGTTCGGGTGATCTTAGCCGGCGCAACGACAGCCGGCGGGAACGTCGGGGCACGCCGCCGCTGCCGCTATTTCCCGCCTCGAAGGAGAGCTCATGGTCTCACGGGTCGAACAGGAAGCGCTACGGCGATCAGGACGCCGGCTCGCTTATCCGCCCACAGAAAAGATCGGTGTGATCGTGGTAACCTCCTTTCCCGCCTTGGGCACTCTGACGGCCCTGCGTTTTCTGGAGTGGGTGCAGGATAATTCCGAGGGAGTGATCGCGCTTCCCACCGGGAAAACCCCCGAGCACTTCATCAAGGAAGTCAAACGCTTCCTGGACGGCTGGGATCGCAAGGAGGTCCGGACGGAGCTGGAGGGCTGGGGAATCGATCCCGGCCGGAAATGCGTCCTGAAGGGACTGCACTTCGTACAGATCGACGAGTTCTATCCGATCAATCCGCTGCACCACAACAGTTTCCACTACTTTGTCAGCACCTTCTATCTGAAGGGTTTCGGCCTCGATCCGGCCAGGGCTTTGTTGATCGACGGCAGCAGCATCGGGCTGCCTCCCGGCAAGAGTCTCGAGGAGGTTTGGGCGGACGGAGAGGTGGATCTGTCCCTGCGCTACCGCCAGCCCCGCAGCAAGGTGGAACGGCTGCAGAAGGAAGTGCTGGAGCGCATCGACTACTGGTGCGTCGAATACGAGGACCGCATCCGTGTTCTCGGCGGCGTCGGCTTTTTCCTGGGAGGCATCGGGCCGGACGGGCATATCGGCTTCAACGTCCGCGGCTCGGACCTTTACTCCACCACCCGTCTGACCACCGTGAACTACGAAACCCAGGCGGCCGCCGCCGGTGACCTGGGGGGAATCGAGGTGGCCAGGAAGAGGCTGGTGATCACGATGGGCCTGGCCACCATCACCCACAATCCCGAATGCACGGCTTTCATTATCGCCGCCGGTGAGACCAAGGCCCCGATCGTAGCGGCCGCCGTCGAGAACGAGCGCCATATCCGCTACCCCGCCTCCGCGCTGCAGGGGCTGCCGAACGCGCGCTTTTACCTGACCCGGGGGGCGGCGGCCGCTCTCAAGGAGCGCCGGCTGACCGATCTGGCCGAATCTCCGACCCTGAGCGAGGCTCAGGTCGAACGGTTGGTGATCGACCTGGCGGTGGAACGGCAGAAGAGAATCGAGTCCCTGACCGAGGACGATTTCCGCTCCTCTCCGTTCACCGCCGCAGTGCTGCAGAAACTGCCCGGCCCGGCCGCCGAGATATGCAGGCGCGTGGAGGCCAGCCTGAAGAGCAAAATCCAAGCGGGCACCACGATCAGCAAAAAGGCGGTATTTCTACACACCGAGCCCCACCACGACGACCTCATGCTCGGTTACCTGCCCTTCATCGTTCGCCACATCCGCGAGCACTCCACCCGCCACTACTTCGCCACCCTGACCAGCGGCTTCACGGCCGTCACCAATTTCTTCATGCTGCGCCAGTGCAGAAAGCTGCGCCGCTACATCGAATCGGCGGCCTTCGCCGGGCTGGAGGCCGAAGGTTACTTCGAGCCGGGTAACGGTGTTTTCCGCAACCGGGACGTATGGCAGTACCTGGACGGCGTAGCCGCCGGTTCGCGGACCATGATGGATGACGGTGAGATGCGCAGGCTGTACCGGAACCTGGTAGAGCTGTACGAGGAGAAAGACAGGGAGGTTCTGAAGGACCGCATCGATGAGCTGGTAAACTACTTCGAAACCCAGTACCCGGGCAAGAAGGATCTGCCGCACATCCAGCGGCTCAAGGGCATGTGCCGGGAGTGGGAAGCGGACTGCCTGTGGGGATACTTCGGCTGGAGCGGCGATTCGGTCCGTCACCTGCGGCTCGGTTTCTACCAGGGGGAGATCTTTACCGAGGAGCCGACTTTGAGCCGGGACGTGGCGCCGGTGCTGCGGCTGCTCGAGGAGATAAATCCCGACGTGGTCACCATGGCCCTGGACCCCGAAGCCAGCGGGCCGGACACCCACTACAAGGTCCTGCAGACGGTAACCGAAGCGCTGCGGCTGCACGAGCAGCGTTCCGGCCGCAGCGACATCGTGATCCTCGGCTACAGGAACGTCTGGTACAGATTTCACCCCTGCGAGGCCGACCTGTTCGTCCCCGTATCCCTGAACATGTTCGCTTTGCAGCACAACGCCTTTCTCAACTCCTTCATCTCCCAAAAGGACGCCTCCTTCCCCAGCTACGAGCTTGACGGTCCTTTCTCCGATCTGGCCCAGAAGATACAGGTCGAGCAGTACCGGATACTCAAGACCTGCCTCGGCCGCAGCTTTTTCCACGAGCACGACAGCGCCCTGATCCGGGCTACCAGGGGCATGGTGCTTCTGAAACGCCTGAGCCTGGAAGAGCTGTACGACCATTCGCGGGAGCTTCGCCGCAGCACCGAAAGCTCCTGAACGCCTGGGTCCGGCGGCCGCTTCCACTCCTCCCGCAGGCTTGCAGGTTCGGCTGTAGGCGTATTAGGATTGCCCTTATCATGAGAAGAACGTCCTTGAGCCCCGGGGAGCTTGGCAGAGCCAGGGACAGGTTCTTTCTCTACGCCGTTCTCAATGTCATTTCCTTCACCCTGTTGAGCGGCAATGTCATCACCCTGTACGTCCTGCGTCTCGGAGCCGGAAACTTCCTGGTGGGGCTGCTATCCTCGTTCATGTACTCCGCTTACCTGTTCCTCTTCGTGGGCCGGCAGATCGCGCCCAGATGGGGGATGGTCCGCCTGATGGGCCGCTTCTGGACGCTGCGGTACATTCTGATGCTGCCGATTCTCGCCTCGCCGCTGCTGGCTTCCAGGGGGTACCCCGAGCTGGCCTACGCCTTCATCGTCTTCAGCGTTCTCGGCTTCAACATGGCCCGGGGGATAGCCATCGCGGCCTATAATCCGATCCTCGGTGAGATCGCGGCCGAAAAAGACAGGGGAGCCTTCCTCTCCCGCCTGCAGGCCGTTCAACAAACGGTAACTCTGGCACTGGCGCTGGCCATGGCCGTGATTCTGGGCAGGAGAGCGCCCCTGTACATATACACCCTGTTCATCATCTCCGGCATCGCCGCTGGGTTGATCGCCGCCTCGATTGTCTTCCGTTTTCCCGAGCCGGCCCGGCAGGAGACGGGAAGCGGGCATAACCTGCTCAAGGCCTTGGGCGAGGCTTTTTCACAAAAGACCTTCCGCATCTTCATTATCCTCTACTTCTGCACCAACCTGCTCATCTACATGGCCGCGCCTTTCATCGTGGTATACTTCAAGCGCAGCTACGATCAGCCGGACTATATAATCCTCTACTTTCTGGTCTTCGGCAGCCTTGGAGCCGTGCTCATGGCGCTTCTCAGCGGCTTTCTTATCGACCGGATCGGCGCCAAGCCCCTATATTTCCTGTTTTTTACCATTCTCACCCTGGTCATGATCCCCATGGTGATCTCCCCCGCTTTCACCTCGGCCTGGGGACTGCGGATCTTCGCCTCCGGCGTACTGCTGTTCTTCAACATGGGCCAGTTCGGAATACTCAATGCCGGACAGACCTACTTCCTGGCCGCGATCAAGCCGGAGGAGCGGCTCAACCTGGGAGTGATGTACTTCATGACCCTCGGGGTGGCCGGAGCCGTAGGCTCGATCCTCGGCGGGGCGGTTTTGCAGATGCTGGAAGGGCGGCTGAGCAGCACCGTCGGCGCAGGGAACCTCGAGACCATAGTCTTCCAAGTGTATTTCGGCGGAGTAGCGGTTCTCTCGATCGTTCTTTTGTTCTTTCTCAACTCGATGGCCAGCCTGGGCGCCTATCCCATCCGCGACGCCATGGCGGCCATTTTCTCTCCTCGCGACCTGCGGGCCATAAGCCTGCTCAACCGCCTGCGGCGCGTGCAGAGTCTGGACGAGGAGAAACAGACTCTACGGGCCCTGGGGGAAGCCCCTTCGGGACTCTCGGTGCAGGACGTTCTGTCCCGGCTGCGATCCCCCCGCTTTACCATCCGCTCCGAAGCGCTGCAGGCCCTGACCGAAATACCTCTCGACGAGCACGCCGTGCAGGCCTTGATCTCGGATGTGAAGAACCACGTCTACACCACGGCCTATCTGGCGGCGGACATCATGGGCAAGCGGAACGTGGTCCAGGGGATTCCCGTGCTGCGCAGGAGCCTGGATTCCGAGGATTTCTTTCTGCGCGGCAAGGCGATGACTTCCCTGGCGCGCCTAGGAGACCGCGCCAGCAGCCGGCAGATACGGGAAATTTTGGCCGCCACCGACAACCCGCGGCTCATCATCCACGCGGCCTCGGCCGTCGAAACCCTCAAGGATGTAGAGGCGATTCCGCTGCTGCTGCAAAAGCTCAAAGCCAGAACCCGGCCCTACGTACGCGACGAGATCATCCTCTCCCTGGCCGGGATCCTGGGCTTCGGCGAGTGGTTCTATCCCCTGTACGTCAGCTTTCTGGAAAGCGCCAGCACGGGCATTTCGCTGCTCGAGGACTTCGTGTCCGCGGCTCCGAGCGTCCGCGTCCCCAAGGATCTGCTGCGCGAGCTTCTCTCCCGCCTGCCCCAGAGAAACAAGTCCCTGTTCTCCGCCCTGGCCGTGGAGCTGCTGGAGACCGTCGAAATCAGGCGCGACGGGGAAAGCGTCGGCGGATTCCTGTCGCCGGCTCTCCTCGACCCCCGGCTGCTCAAGCTGGAACGGCTGCTGTTCCTCCTGGCCGCTCTGATCACCTGGAACGCCTGCCGGTCCTCACAGCCCGGCCAGCCCGAAGGCGCCTAAACCGTCTGTCTCACCGCCCGGCGGAAAACGCTGAAAGCACATCCCCCTGAGGAGCTTCCCGGCCGCAGCTATATCTTCCCGGACAGCCACACTTTCATGTCCGGCTGTCCGGTTTGAAAATCACCGAGATCCGTTTACGGCCGTCCATCTTGGCCACCAGGGGCTTCCCGAAGCGCAGGTGGACGAGATGCTCGCTCCTGCCGGCGGCCTTGCACGAGCCCAGCCAGTGCCAATCCACGAAATTGGCGCCCGAGTTGTAGGGAATGTCAAAGTAGCCGATGTTCATCGAGGTGACGTTGTGAAAGAAATGGGAGCCTAGCGAAGGATCGACCTTGAAGTCGGGCAGCTCGACCTCGACGATCACCTTCACGTTGGAGATGTGGTTCCAATTCACCGGAACGCCCAGCCAGGGGTCGCGGCTGCCCCAACGCCCCGGACCGATCAGGATATACTTGCGGCCCTCTTTCTTCATCCGGGCGTTCAGCTTCTCCAGCTCCCCGGTCATCTCCTGGGTGCAAGACCTGTCGAAGCGCTCGGGATCCACGTAGATCAGGTCGCGTACATCTCCGATCGTACCGTTGCCCATGGCCCGCTCGGAATACAGGAGGAGGTCGTTCCTGTCGATCGCGGAAAAATCGAGGTTGTACTCTTCCAGGTCCCCCAGCAGGGGCTTGATCTGCAGGACATAGAAGGTGGGCTTGCCGTTCGCGGCTTTGTTCAGGTCCACGGCGAACTCGATCTCCACCGGAGTGCCCATGGCTCCTTTGACCATATCGAGCACCACCTCCAGGACCCTTGCCAGAGGGAAGGCTTCATATTTCAGTATATAGGCGAAGTTGACGATTTTCGGTCCTCGCAGCTCCGCCCCGATCTGCAGGCGGTTGTTCTGATAGTCCCAGGTGGATACGCAGTACTGCAGCGCTCCCTGATCGCCGGCTTCCCCCACGGGCAGCCTGGCCAGGGTGGCGTCGTCTCCCTCGATCAGGTTGACGTGGTCGTCCTGCATGTCGATGCCGTAGAACTCCTGCTGGCTGGAGTAAAGCTGATCCTCCGGGGAGAGGAAATCGATCTTGGGATAGCGGGGGCAGAATCGAAAAGCCTTCTCTCCGTCTATGACATACTTGCCCAGTCCTATGCCGATCACGGCGATGCCGTCCTCTGGTTTCAGGTAGGCCACCGGATAGTAGTTGTAGGACTGAGCCACTCCTGAGAAGTGGGGGTAAAAGTACCGCCCCTGCCGGCTGCCCACCACCTCTTGTATCAACACCGCCATCTTCTCCTCATCGGTCTTGTAGTCGATGGCGTCGAAGTAGGCCCGCGCCGACTCGGAAAGGATCGAGGCGTAGACCAGCTTGACCGCTTCCTCCAGATGCCGCAGCCGCAGCTCGAAGTCTTCATGATTGTTGGGAAGCAGAAAGGTATCGTAGATCCCCGCAAAGGGCTGAGACAGCGAGTCCTCGAACGTTCCGGAGGAACGCACAGACAGCGGCCCGCTGGAGTGCTCCAGGTAACGCCTGAGCCTGTTCCGCAGGACCGGTGACAGGTCGGAAGCCAGGAAGCGCTCCTTGAGCTGCCGATACGGCAGCTCCCCGCTGAACAGCTCCAGGAGACCGTTGTGCTCGATGAACAGGTCGTACTCCTCGGTGCCGATCACCGCGGTCTGGGGGATGCGGATGTTTACATCGGTGATGATGGTATTCAGCCGGCAATTCTCGATCATGAGATGCAGGAAGGCCGTACCCCGGCCCTTACCCCCCAGCGATCCCTCGCCCAGCCGCAGAACGTGATACATATCGTCGAGAAGGGATTCGTCGAAGGGAACCACCCGGCCGCGGGTCTTGTTCTGTTGCACCCCGGCGTAGACCTCGATCAGGTGCTTTCTCAGGTCAGCGGTGGAGGAGAAGTCGCTGACCTTTACCGGCTGCAGCTCCTTGGCGATCTGTATTTCCCCGCGGGCCATGAGCCAGCCGGAGAAGTGGTTGCGGTTGGCATGGTAGACTAGCGACTCGTCGGGAACCGTGAACAGCAGATCCTTGAACTCCTCCATGCTGCGGGCCCGGCCGATCGGCTTGCCTTCCCGGTCCCGGAATACGAAGTCGCCGAAGCCCAGGTAGCGGAAGAAGAAGTCGGTCAGCTCCCTGGAGAGGCTTTCCGAGTTCTTATCCATGTAGCTGGCGTTCAGCTCTCTGGCCCTGCCCGCGTTGGCCGGATCTGCGGACTGAAGCAGGATAGGGAGATCCGGCACCCGGCTGCGCACGTAGTCGATGAGCTCGATCCCGGCCTGCTCGTCCCTCCTGCCCCGCTTGGAGAACTTCATGTCCGAAATCAGGCACAGCAGGTAGTCCTGGTACTCCTCGATGATCCGCTGAGCCTCCTCATAGCTGTCCGCCATCAGCACCTTGGGACGGGCCCGCATGCGCAGCAGCTTTTTCATGTCACCGAGCTGCTCGTCACTGATAATCCTCTGGGTCTGCTTCATGATCTCCGTATACAGAAGGGGCAGATAGCGGGAGTAGTAGCGGATCGAGTCTTCCACCAGCAGGATCACCCGCACCAGCCCGATTTTGGTGTCCTTGACCGCGTTGATCTTGTCCTCGATGTACTTGATCATGGCCAGAAAGATCTTCGAGTCCCCGTTCCAGACAAAGACCTTGTCCAGGTGCGAGAGTCGTTCCCGCTTCTCGGCCAGGAGGGCGATCTCGGTGTTGTCGTTCAGGAGCAGCATGATGGGGATGTTCGGATTCACCTCCCGAATACGCCCGGCCAGCTCGAAGGGGCTGATCTCGTCGATACGCATGGTCAGGATGACCATATCGAAGGTTCGCTTCCTCAGGATCTCGAGCGCCTCTTCGCCGAAGGAAACGCTGGTGATGCGGGGGGCGGTGGACAGGTTGAGCTGGTGGTACTCGCCGAAGATCTTCTCGGTAAGCTTGTCCTCCTCCTCGAGGATGAAGGCGTCGTAGATCGTGGCCACCAGCAGAATTTCCCGGACCCGGAACTGCATCAAGTCATGGTAGATGTCGTTGTCCGTCTTGTACTGCTTGACCAGCTCGGAAAGCCGTTCTTTGAACCGTACCTCCATCACTATCTAGCATAGACGAAAACCCCCGCCCCGCCAATACCAATGGCGGCGACCCAGGGCCTGCGCATCGGAAAACCGCAGGTGCACACTGGCGGATTTGCCCTGGCCTAAGGAACAGGAATGTCACCGGCACTGTGCCGATTGCTCTACACCCGCAAAGGGTTTACTCTGCATGGTGAGCACTATTGTGCAAAGTCGGCCCCTGCAAACGAATATCCTCCGGGAGGGATGAAAATGGCGAAAATAGCTTTTTTGGGCGCAGGCAGCACGGTATTTGCCAAGAACGTCCTCGGCGACTGCCTGCTGACCCCGGCTCTCCAGGACGCCGAATGCGCCCTTTTCGACATCGACGCCGCCCGGCTGAACGACTCACAGCGGATGCTGGAAACGATCAATAAAAATGTAAACGGCGGCAGAGCCCGGGTGACCGCCTACGCGGACCGGCGCGCGGCTCTCGCCGGAGCCGGCTTTGTGGTGAATGCCGTTCAAGTGGGCGGCTACCGGCCCGGCACGGTCCTCGATTTCGAGATCCCTAAGAAATACGGCCTGAGGCAGACCATCGGCGACACTCTCGGCATCGGAGGGATCTTTCGTGCGCTGCGAACGCTGCCGGTTCTCTTCGACTTCGCGCGGGATATAGAGGAGCTGTGTCCGGATGCCTGGTTTCTCAATTACTCGAATCCCATGGCCATACTGACCGGAGCCCTCCTCAGACACACCGGCGTGAAGGCCGTAGGACTCTGTCACAGCGTGCAGGCCTGCGTGCCCAATCTATTTCGAGATCTTGGCCTGGATCCCGCCGGCGTTCGCTTCAAGATTGCCGGGATCAACCACATGGCCTGGCTTCTCGAGGTGGTAAGGGGCGGCGTCGATCTGTATCCGGAGATCAAGCGGCGCGCCGCCGAGCGGCCCGTTCCTCACTCCGACCTGGTCCGCTACGAGATCATGAGGCGTTTCGGATACTACGTCACAGAATCGAGCGAGCACTTCGCCGAATACGTTCCCTGGTTCATTAAGGCGCGCTATCCGCAGCTCGTCGAGCGCTTCGCCATCCCCCTGGACGAGTATCCGAGAAGGTGCGAGCAGCAGATCGCAGATTGGGCTCTGATGCGCTCACAGCTCACAACCAGCCGGGAGCTGGGACACGAGCGCACGGAGGAATACGCCTCCTACATCATGGAAGCGATCGAAACCGACAGACCGTTTCGTATCTCCGGTAATGTCCTCAACACCGGCCTGATATCCAATCTATCGGCAGAGGCCTGCGTGGAGGTTCCCTGCCTGGTTGACGCAAACGGCGTTTCCCCGTGTCGGGTCGGCGTCCTTCCGCCGCAGCTTGCCGCCCTGAACATGACGAACGTCAATGTTCAGCTCCTATCCGTCGAAGCGGCCGTAAGCCGCAGAAAGGACACCCTCTACCAGGCCGCCCTGCTCGATCCCCACACCGCCGCCGAGCTGTCAATAGACGATATCGTAGCGCTTTGTGACGAGCTGATCGAGGCGCACGGCGAGTGGCTGCCCAAGCTGCACTGAGGCTGCCCCCGCATTGTATCGCCTGCGTCTGTAATCTGGACTTCGGAAACCGGAAAAACCTCGAGTCTACACCAGCCCCTGGTCGATCATCGCGTCGGCCACCTTCTTGAAGCCGGCGATGTTGGCGCCGTTCACGTAGTTGCCCGGGGTGCCGTACTCCTCCGCAGCCTGACGGCAGGCTTTGTGGATGTCGATCATGATCGCCTGCAGCTTGCCGTCCACCTCCTCCCTGGACCAGCTCATGTGCATGCTGTTCTGCGCCATTTCCAATCCCGAACAGGCCACGCCGCCGGCATTGGCAGCCTTGCCCGGACCGAACAGCACCCCTTTGGAGATCAGCAGCTCTGTCGCCTCCAGGGTGGTGGGCATGTTGGCTCCCTCGGAGACGCACATACAGCCCTTATCCAGCAGGGCCCTGGCGTCCTCCAGCTCCAGCTCGTTCTGGGTTGCCGAGGGCAGGGCGATCTCCGCCTCGATCAAGCCCCAGGGCCGCTTTCCTTCGTGATAGCCGGCGTTCTTGTATTTCTCCGCGTACTCCCTGATCCGGCCCCGGCGGATGTTCTTCAGCTCCATGAGGAAGCCCCACTTCTCCTCGTCGATGCCGTCCTCGTCAACTACGCTGCCATTGGAATCCGACAGGGTCACCACCTTGGCCCCGAGCTGATTGAGCTTCTGCACCGTGTACTGGGCCACGTTGCCCGAGCCGGATACAGCCACCCGCCGTCCGGACAAATCCAAATCCCGGGTCTTGAGCATCTCCCGGGCGAAGTAGACGTTGCCGTACCCGGTGGCTTCGGGCCGGACCAGGCTGCCGCCCCAGTTCAGCCCCTTGCCGGTGAACACCCCCTCGAAGAGGTTTTTCAAGCGCTTGTACTGGCCGAACAGGTAGCCGATCTCTCGGCCGCCGACTCCGATGTCTCCCGCCGGCACGTCGGTGTTGGCCCCGATGTGTCGAAACAGCTCGTTCATGAAGCTCTGGCAGAAACGCATCACCTCTTCGTCGCTCTTGCCCTTTGGATCGAAATCGCTTCCTCCCTTGCCCCCGCCCATGGCCAGGCCGGTGAGGCTGTTCTTGAAGATTTGCTCGAAACCGAGGAACTTGAGAATGCTCAGGTTCACCGACGGGTGAAAGCGAAGGCCGCCCTTGTAGGGTCCGATGGCGCTGTTGAACTCCACGCGGTAAGCCCGGTTCACCCGGTATTCGCCCCGGTCGTCCTGCCAGGGAACCCGGAACATGATCACCCGCTCCGGTTCGATCAACCGCTCCAGGATCGCCGCTTTGCGGTACCTGGGGTCCCGCTCGACCGCAATATCGAGAGAACCGAGTACCTCGCGCACCGCCTGCAGGAACTCCTTCTCCCAGGGATATCGTTTGCTCACCGCCTCTATAACTTCATTTATGTAACTGCCCATAGCTTCCTTCCTCCGGTTGTTTCAATTCTAAATTAAAATTTCGTTCTAAACAACGCGTTTTCATGGATATGCGGAAAGTGGATGGATATCGACAGACGGCCGGAGTCAGCGGCTGAGCTTGCCGGCAATGCGGCGAATGCTCCGGCCCGGCTCGCTGTCGAGAGGCTCCTCCCCGGCCAAAATCTCGTCGATTCGCTTCTCGAATGGCACCGAACCGAGCAGCTCGACGCCGTACCGTTCGGCCAGCAAGGCGGCGGATAGAGGTCGCGGCTCGAGGCCCGGCGGCGTACGTGCGGCGGGCCCGACGCCGGGAGCGGCCATATTTTCGATCACTCCGACCACTGGGGCTTTCAGCTCGCCGAGCATGGCCAGCAGCCGCTCCACTACCCGCAGCGCCACCTGGGAGGGGGTAGCCACCACCAGGAACTCGGGACGCCGGAGAAAACGCAGGGCGTCGAGGATCTCGTCTCCGAGTCCGGGAGGCATGTCGACGAGCAGAAAATCCAGGGGACCCCAGATGGTGACGGCCAGCAGCTCCAGCATGGCCTCGCTGACTTCGGCTCCCCGGAGAGGAACGGGCCGCTCGCCGCTGAAAGCGGCGAAGCTCATGAAATCGAGCGTTTTTTTAACCCGCAAGGGCTTGAGCCCGGCATCTTCCTCGGGAAATCCCGGATTCACACCGAGCAGCAGGTGAGCCGAGGCGCCCTGGAAATCCAGGTCGAGCAGTCCGGTCCTGTACCCGGAGTCCGCGAGCGCCAGGGAGCACAGGGCTGCGCAGACGCTCTTGCCCACACCCCCCTTGGCGCTGGAGAAGGCGAGGATGCGGCGCACCGGAGCGATCCTCCGGCCGATTATGTCGAGGCGCGGATCAATCACCGGGCAGCTCGAGATCCACGGAACGGATGCGCACTCCCCTGCCCTTCTCCGGTACAAAGTCCGGGCTGCCGCAGGCAGGGCAGCGCATGTACACGTGCGCCGCTTCCGGAAGAAAATGGATCGATTCCCTCTCCTCCTCGCTGAGCTCGGCGTGCTGCTCCAGGGTCCACTCCCGCTTGCAGGAGCGGCAGCGAAACGAGGCTTTCTCCGTATGAAATTGGAAAACTTCGGGACCGAAGGGACGTCCCTCAAGGAGACTGTCCAATCCCAGCCGGAATACCTCCATGTCGATGTGCTGCAGCTCGCCTACCAGCACGTGCACGGCCAGGACCTTCCTGGCGCCGTTTTCCTCGTACAGCCGTTCGACCGAAGATACGACGGCCTCCGCCAGGGCCCACTCGTGCATCTACTGCTCTTCGAAGCGGGCGATGATCTCGGGGAACTCGTAGATCACCATGCCGTTGTCTTTCACCTCCATGCGGACCCGAACGCCGTCGACCAGGCTGTTGACAACCTCCTCGGCTTCCTTGAGGCTCAGATCCGTCTCCAGCACGATATCGGAGATTGTGATCCTTCCCTTGCGCTTGTAGGCGGCGCGGAAGATACGGTTTTCGATGTTGCTGGAACGAAAAGGGCCGAAACCGGAGCCGAGCCAGGAGCCTTCCCGCAACCTCCGGCGCTCCTGCTCGCTCAACCGCCTTCGGTTGTTGAAGATATCGTCGAAAAACCTGAGCCCGAAGCGCAGGATCAGGAAAATGAACAACGCAGGTATCAGTATCCCGAACGGGAAAATGTAAAACATCCGCCGTTTTCCTCTCTGCGGACAATGTACCCATAAAGAGATAAAGTTGCAAACCCCGAAGCCGGGGACGGACCGCCCGTGCTTTACAGACGAGGCGGGCTCCAGACAACGGGTAACCCCTGAAACCGAAGTCGTGGAATCCGGCACCCTGATCTACGCGGGCAAGAACAACTGGGCCCCGACCGGCAGGACCGTAACGAGATTCCTGGTTATCACGGGCTTCATAAACGCCCTGGCGGCGACTGCGAGCGACCTTGCCGATGTTGCCGGACAGTTTTGAGCTTCTCCCGTACCTCGTCCAGCGAGTCGATCATCGAGGCCACCAGGCTGTGGATAAAAGGATTGACGATCTTGTACACCCGCTTGTTCCCCTGAACCTCCGAGCTGACGATCCCCCGGTGCTTGAGCACGGCCAGGTGCTGCGAAACCACCGGCTGAGATTGCTCGAGGCAGGTCCATAGCTCGGACACGCAGGTGTGCTCACCCATCTCGATGGCGCAGAGAATCTTGAGGCGCAGCGGATGACCGCAGGCCTTGAGCATGGCTGCCAGTTCGTCAAGCTTGGTCATAATCCTATATAGGATATCCTCTTCATTGTAAATCCGCAAGCGCCTTGATCGGCCCCCACGTTTTCACTACATTAAGCAGGAAAGTCACTATGGAGCCGACGTATCTCGACTGGGCCGCCACGGCACCCCCGGACCCCGAGATCCAGGAGCAGATGCTGCGGATCTCCCGCCAGTTCTACGCCAATCCTTCAGCACCGCACAACGAGGGCAGACGGGCGGGAATGCTGCTCGCCGAGTGCAGGCAGAGACTGGCGGCCGTCCTTGGCTGCCGCGCGCGGGAGGTGATTTTCACCTCCGGGGGCACAGAGTCCAACAACATGGTCCTGTTTTCCGCTCTGCACAGGAAACGGGACCGCAAAATCGTCCTGAGTGGGATCGAGCACGCTTCACTATACCAGCCCGCCGGCGCGCTCAGGCGTCTTGGCTTCGAGGTAAAGCTGGTACCTGCCGGCAGAAACGGGCGGGTGGATCCGCAGCGCCTGCTGGCCTCGGTGGATGAAAGGACCGCCCTGGTGGCGGTCATGCTGGTGAACAATGAAACCGGGGCGGTGCAGCCCCTGGCCGAGATGGCGGCGGGAATAGAGGAGCTGCGACGCCGCAGCGGCAGAAATATCCCGCTTCACAGCGACGCCGTACAGGCCCTGGGGAAAATTCCCTTTCAGCCGGCTGACCTGGGCCTGGACAGCGCCTCATTCAGCGCCCACAAGATAGGTGGGCCCCGCGGGGTCGGAGGCCTCTATCTCAAGGAAGGCTCGTGCCAACAGTTCCTGTACTCCGGCGGAGAGCAGGAGGGAAACAGAAGACCGGGCACGGAGAATCTGCCGGGTATCTTCGGCTTCGTCCTGGCGGCCGAAAAGGCGGCGGCTCATCTGGAGTCAAATCTGGAGGCCGGCCGGCGGGCTATGCAGAGCTTCATCGCCCAGCTCGAGGAGATCCCGGGAGCGGTGCTCAACCCCGAGGGCAGAGGGCAGGCCGAGGCGCAGGAATTTTCACCGTACATCATTAATGTCTCCTTCCCCCCCCTTCCCGGCGAACTGGTGGTGAGGGTTCTCGACGAGGAAGGATTTTGCGTCTCCACGGGCTCGGCCTGCTCCTCTAGGAAGAAGGATCGCTTCCGGATTCTCGAGGGAATGGGAGTTTCACGGGAGACCGCCTTCTCGGCCGTGCGCATCTCGATTGGACCGGCCGTTCACGACGAGCATCTGGCGGCCCTGGCCGGAACCCTGAAGCGCCTGATCCCGGAGCTGAGAAAGGTCTCCTGAGGCCTGATCATGGAGATCGTGTACCTGATAAAGTACGGCGAGCTTGCCCTGAAGGGAGGCAATCGCAGGCTCTTCGAGCGCCGGGTCTGCGACGATATACGGGAGAAGCTTTCCGGTATCGAGCTGAAGCTGCAGCGAGAGAGAGGCCGCCTGTATCTGTACCCACCAGAGGAACCGGGAGGGGAACAGCCTGCCGGAGGAGCCCCGGCGCGTAAAATAGAGGCCGGCCTGGCCCATACTTTCGGCATCGTGGGCTTCGCCAGAAGTTACGTCGTGGACCAGGACATCGGGGAGATAGAAAAGGCGGCCTGCACGCTGGCGGAGGAGCTGCGGGCCAGCAGGGGAAATCGCTTCAAGGTGGAGGCCCGCCGCTCCGACAAGAGCTTTCCCTACGGTTCCTACGATATCGCCTGCATCCTCGGAGACCGCTTGCGCGGCAGCTTCCCGGCTCTGGTCGTGGATGTGCACCACCCGGACTGGATCGTTCAGGTAGAGGTTCGCCGGCGGGTGTACGTGTACGGACCACAGCTCAGGGCGCCGGGAGGACTGCCGCTCGGTTCGAGCGGAAAGGGGCTGCTGCTGCTCTCCGGAGGGATCGACTCCCCGGTAGCCGGCTATCTGATGGGCAAAAGAGGACTGCGCATCGACGGGATCTATTTTCATACCCCCCCCTACACTTCGGAGCAGGCCAGGGAGAAAGTACAGCGCCTGGCGGGTATTCTCTCCGGATATGCTACGGGGATGCGTCTGTTCGTAGCCCCGTTTACCGATGTTCAGCTACGAATCAACGAGGGGGCTGCACGGGAGGAAAGGACCCTGCTGGTGCGGGCTGCGATGATGGTTATTGCCGAACAGCTCGCCCGCCGCAGCGGCGCAAGCTGCCTGATAACCGGAGAAAGCTTGGGCCAGGTGGCCAGCCAGACCGTGGAGAGCCTGCACTTCACGGGCAGCCGGACCAGCCTTCCCGTGTTTCGACCCCTGATCGGCCTGGACAAGGAGGAGATCATCCGTCTTTCCCGTCAAATCGGCACCTATGAGACTTCGATCCTGCCATACGCGGACTGCTGCACCCTGTTCGCTCCGGAGCATCCGCTGGTCCGCCCCCGGCTGGCCAGGATGGCGCGTTCCTTCGAAAGCCTGGAGATCGCGGGGCTGCTGGAAAAGGCGGCCCGGGAGGCCGCTTGTCTGGAGGTCGCCTGAGGCCTTGACGGGAAGCCGGGCTGCCGCCCCGACCTGCGGGAGCAGCGCAGATCCGCTCTAAGGGGCTTCAGCTATTCCCAGGGGCCGATTTATCCGAGGAGCCTGAGGAGCCGCTCTTCGACTCTCCTCCGCCCTCCTTTTTGGGCTTGGCCGAACCGTTTCCTCCGCCAACCGCGGAGGTTCGCTTGTAGTCGGTCGTATAGAAACCAGAACCTTTGAAGATGATCCCCAGGCCGCCGCCGATCAGCCGCCGTACCTTCCGGCCGCACTTCGGGCAGCGTTTGATCGGCTCGTCGCTGATGCTTTGAAACACTTCAAAACGATGCTTGCAAGCTTTGCATTCATATTCATAGGTTGGCATCTAATCGCTCCTCACCGACCCGCAAGCTTTACTTTAATTTTAATAGGCGAGAATTTACTACAAAATCACTATCCAGACAACCACCCCGGAGGTTCTCAGGGCAGCAGTAGAACCTTGCCGACGGTCTTCCGTGCCTCCAGGCGACGGTGCGCTTCGGCCGCCTGTTCGAGGGGGAAAGTCTCTCCAATGTGGATACGCAGCTTACCCGAGGCCACCCAGCCAAGAACTTCCGCTGCCCGCCTCTCCAGGCTCTCCCGATCGGCCACATAGTGGAACAGGGAGGGGCGGGTCAGGTACAGAGAGCCCTTGGCGCCGAGAAGGGCCGGATCGAAGGCATCGATCTTTCCGCTGGACTGCCCGAAGCTGACCAGGGTCCCGCGCAGGGCAAGGCAGCCCAGGCTCTTGAGAAAAGTGGCCTGCCCTACCGAATCGTAGACCACGTTTACTCCTCTGCCGCCTGTCAGGCGCCTGGTTTGCTCTTCGAAATCCTCCCGGCTGTACAGGATCACCTCGTCGGCCCCGGCTTTGCGGGCCAGCTCAGCCTTGGCCTCCGTGGATACGGTGGCCAGCACGCGCGCTCCCCGCTGCTTGGCCAGCTGCACGAGTAGCTGCCCCACGCCGCCGGCGGCGGCATGGATCAACGCCGTGTCGGCCGGACCGAGTGCGTAGGTGTCGAAGGCCAGATAGTGGGCGGTCATGCCCTGGAGCATGGCGGCCGCCGCTTCCCGAAAGCCGACTCCCTCGGGTATCCTTACCAGCCTGTCCGCCGGCACCACCGCGTACTCGGCGTATGAGCCGGCAACGCCTACCCAGGCCACCCGATCGCCTGCCCTGAAGGGCTCCGATCCTTCCCCAGCCTCCTGGACTACACCGGCTCCCTCCACACCAAGCGTATAGGGAAGATCAACCGGGTACAGGCCGTTGCGGTGATACACGTCGATGAAATTGACCCCTGCGGCTTCCAGCTTGACGAGCGGCTGTCCCGGGGCCGCCTGCGGAGCCGCCACCTCCACCGGCTTCATGACCTCCGGGCCGCCGTTTTTCTGTATTTGAATCGCTTTCATACTAGATAAAGTAAGAAAGGCCAGGAGCGAGATCAAGTAGAAAGAATGCGGCGAACCGCGACTCCTCGCTCCAACAGGTACTGCTTGATCTGCCCTATGGTGTAGCTGCCGTAGTGAACCATGGAAGCTATCAGGGCGGCGTCGGCTCTCCCCTCGCCGAACACCTCGAACAGATGCTCCGGCCTGCCCGCCCCGCCGGAGGCGACCACCGGCACACCGACCGCCTCAGAAATCTTGCGGGTCAAGGTCAGCTCGTAACCGTCCTGGGTGCCGTCGGCATCGATGGAGTTCAATACGATTTCTCCTGCTCCCAGCTTTTCCGCCTGGAGAGCCCAGCTCAGGGCGTCACGGTCGGTCGCCTGCCGTCCGCCATCGATGAACACGCGGTACCCGCTGGGCATGTCCGCATCCCGGGCGGCATCCAGGCCCAGCACCACGCACTGGCTCCCGAAGCGGGCCGCACCCTCCTCGATGATATCGGGATTACGCACCGCCTGGGAGTTGACGCTGACTTTCTCCGCGCCGGCCAGCAGTACCTTGCGCATATCCTCCGCCGAGCCGATTCCGCCGCCCACGGCGAAGGGGATGAAAATCACCTCGGCCACCCTCTCCACCACGTCGATGAAGATGCCCCGCCGCTCGGCCGAGGCGGTAATATCGTAGAACACCAGCTCGTCCACCCCCTGCTGGTAGTACAGCCGGGCCATTGCCACCGGATCTCCCACCTCCCGATTGTCGAGGAAACGGATGCCCTTGGTGGTTCTGCCGTTGCGCACGTCCAGACAGACGATGATTCTCTTGGCCAGCATCTCCGCCTCCTTCAGGGCTTCCAGCCCAGGAAGTTGTTCAGTAGAGCCAGGCCCAACCGGCCCGACTTTTCCGGATGGAACTGGCAGGCGACCAGGTTTTCCAGTCCCAGCACGGCCGCGAACCTCACACCGTATTCACACTCTGCAATCACCGCCTCTTCGTCGGGGAGCTCAGGGTAGTAGGAGTGTACGAAATAGAAATAGGAGCCGTCGGCAATGCCGTCCAGTAAAGGGTGAGTCCGCTTCCGGAAGACCCGGTTCCAGCCCATATGCGGCACCTTGAGCCCCGGCTGCCGCCGAAAACGCCTCGCCTCTCCCGGTATGAATCCGAGACAGGCGGTATCACTTTCCTCGGAGCGTTCCAGGACGATCTGCGCTCCCAGGCAGATCCCCAGCAGCGGGCGGCCGCTTCGCCAAAACTCCGTAATCGCCTCGCCCAGGCCGCTACGGGACAGCTCTTCCATGGCGGCGCGCGCTTCCCCGACTCCGGGTACGATCAGCTGCTCGGCGCCAGAGAGCTCTTCCGGGCTCTCGGCAACCGCGAACTCCACCCCCAGGTACTTGAGGGCGGTCTCCACGCTGCGCAGGTTTCCGGCGCGGTAGTCGACGACCGCCAGGGATCCCTTCAAATTTCCTCCTCACCGGAGGGAAGGCTTGCCGGCAGAAAAGAGGCCAGCAGGGCCAGGAGCTGCTCCTCGCTCAGCCGCAGCGATTCGATGCGGGCCAGCCCCTGGTCGACGGTGATCCTCAGAGCCCTGAGCTGCTCCGCCGGGTCTTCAATGCCTGTCCTGCGCATCCAAAGTATAAGAGCCAGGCGCAGCAGTTTCTCGACCGCCGCGGGGTTGCCCGCCTCGGCAAGCCGCAATGCCACCTCCAGCCGGTAGCCCCCTGCCTCCGCCTCGGCACGCAGCCAGGCCTGCTCGATCGGAAGAGCCTGCATTCCCAGTATCGGGACGGGGGGAGCCTCCCGGCCGGAAACTTCCGACCCCGGGCTGGCTGCAGCGGCCAGCCCCATCGGATCGGGTAAAAACAGGAACAGCTCCGCAGCCTGCATTCCGTGTACGGCTGCAGGTGGAATCGGAGTGGGCCCCGGTGCCTGCCGGCGCTCCAGCATCTCGGCCACTCCCTCCGGGTAGGGGCCGGGGCCGGCCGTGCTGACGAACACCACACCGCGCAGCGGGGCGGCAACCGCCAGCCCGGCCCCAGGATTGCGCCAGTAGGTCCGCAAGGAGCGGCAGGAACACTTCGAGCCGCCGACGGCAGCGGGATCGAGCAGAACACGCTCCCATCGATTATCCAGGTTCAGCCTCAGGGCCACGGCCGTCGGCTTGAAATCTCCTAGGGCGATGAGGGAAAACCGCGGCCGACCGGGGGCTTCATACTCCAGACGCACGTATACGCGGTTGGTGTCTTCCAGGACCTTTTCGAACCGGATGGCCTCCAGCCCCGCGATCCCGGCCAGGCTACGGAGCAGCCCGCCTGAGGAAGTGATCTCCAGGGAGGCGTATACGGCCCGCGGACTCGGGGCGGGCAGGATCCCCAGCCATTCGGCTTCCCGGCGTTCCGGTGGAATAGTGGCGCAGGAGCTTACCCCGGCCGCCAGGGCCAGGAGAGGGAGCAGGCGGGTCAGGCGCCTCATAATATCAAGGAGAGCCGGTGCGCGCGGGGCCCGCAGCTTTTCGCAAGGATACCTGGCAGCGCTCCTGCCCGCAGTCCAGCTCCACCGCGCCCGAGCGCTTTTGCCAGCGCCAGGCCACGGCCAGCGTCTCGCCTCTCAGGTGTTCCTCGTTGGCCTCGACGGCCTCCCTGACGCTCTGCGGGCCGAAGAGGAACAGCTCGATACGGTCGGTAACCTCCAGATTCATCTCTTTACGCAGGTTCTGTATCCCTCTAACCAGGTCGCGAACCATCCCCTCCTGGATAAGCTCGCCGGTAAGCTCCGGATCGAGAGCTACGGTCAGAGAACCCTCGTTGAGAATCTTCAGGTTTGCCTTTTCCCTGCGCTCGATAATCACACCTTCGGCGGTCAGCTCGAACACACGGGCCTCGGGACCCTGACCGCCGATCTCCATCGAGAGGGTCGCCCCTTCCAGCAGGGATTGGATTTCCCGCATGGACAGCGCTTCAATGCGAGCCGCCGCCGCTCTCATGTCCTTGCCGAGCTTCTTTCCCAGTACCTTGTAGTTCGGCTTGGCCGAATACTCTACCAGCTCCTCTTCGTTCTCCCTGAAAATAATGCTGCGTACGTTGAGCTCCTCCTTGATCAGCTCCTCCATTTCGATCAGGATCCGCTTTTCCTGCTGATCCTTGGTAACCAGGTGCAGCGCCTTCAAGGGCTGGCGGATCTTTAAATTGTGCATGGTGCGCAAGGCCCTGCCCATGGAAACCGCCTGGCGGGTCAGCTTCATCTTCTGCTCCAGGTCTAGGTTGCGCCGTTCGGGGTCATGGGTAGGAAAATCGGTCAGGTGCACCGATTCGGGCAGCCCCTTGTGCTTGAGATTCCTGTAGATCTCCTCGGTGATAAAAGGGATGATGGGCGCGGCTACCCGGACCAGCGTGATCAGGACATGATAGAGAGTCTGGTACGCCTGGCGTTTATCCAGGTCGTTCTTCGTCTCCGATCTCCAGAAGCGGCGGCGGGAGCGGCGAATGTACCAGTTGTTCAGCAGATCGATGAACTCAACCATCGGATCGATGGCTTTCTGCAGATCATAAAGCTCGAACTGCTCCTCGACCCGGAGAAGCAGGGCCTGGGTCTCGGATAGGATCCAACGATCGATAGGATTCTCCGGGTTTTCCGGAGGGCCCTCGGGACGAACTCTATCGATGTTGGCGTAGGTAACGAAGAAGCTGTAGGAGTTCCAGAGCGGAATGATGACGTTTTTCAGCACCTCCTTGACCCCGACGTCGGAATAGCGCAGGTCTTCGGCCTTGACGCAGGCTGAGTGCATCAGGAACAGGCGCAGAGCATCGGCGCCGAACTCGCTCATGACATCCATCGGGTCCGTGAAGTTGCGGGCCGACTTGGACATTTTTTTGCCGTCCTCGGCCAGCACCAACCCGTTCACGATGCAGTGGGTAAAGGCGGGCTTGTCGAACAGGGCGGCGGCCAAGACCGTGAGCGTGTAGAACCAGCCCCGAGTCTGGTCCAGACCCTCTGAGATGAAGTCCGCCGGGAAATTGGCCTCGAAGTGCTCCCGGTTCTCGAAGGGATAGTGGTTCTGAGCGTAGGGCATTGCTCCGGACTCGAACCAGCAGTCCAGCACCTCGGGAATTCGCCGCATCGTGCCCCCACAGCCGGAGGGACAGGGAAAGGTGATCTCGTCGACAAAATGCTTGTGCAGATCGCTCACCTTCTGCCCCGAGCGTTCTTCCAGCTCGGAGCGGCTGCCGATGCATAGCTGCTCTTCACAGGCGTCACAGCGCCAGATCGGTATAGGATTCCCCCAGTAGCGGTTGCGTGAGATAGCCCAGTCCCGGGCGCCTTCCAGCCACTTGCCGAAGCGGCCTTCGCGGATATGCTCGGGGACCCAGCAGATCCGGGAGTTGGCGTTGAGCATGCTGGACTTGATCTGCTGGATGTTCACGAACCAGGAAGAAATGGCCCTGTAGATCAAAGGGGAAGAACAGCGCCAGCAGTGGGGGTAGGCATGCAGATAGCTGGAATGATGAACAATCGCTCCCCGCTCCTTCAAGTCCTTGATGATCCGCTTGTCCGCCTCCTTGACGAACATCCCCTGGTAGTCTTTGACTTCCTCGGTAAAGCAGCCCTCTGCGTCCACAGGACAGACCGTGGGTACTTCCGTATCCTTTAAAAGGCTGTAGTCGTCTTCGCCGAATCCCGGCGCCGTGTGCACCACGCCCGTGCCCTCTTCGATGGACACGTAGTCCGCCAGCCTGGTCCGAAACGCTCCCCGGTCGCGGAGCGAGGCGAAATAGGGGAAAAGGGGCTCATACTCCAGCCCGGCCAGCTCTTTGCCCCTGTAGGCGGAAACGATCCGGTACTCCCCCGGGCTCTTGTAGTAGGTGGCGAGCCGTTCCCTGGCCAGGATATAGTTTTCTTTGCCGTCCGCCACCTTGACGTATTCGATCTCGGGACCCAGGGCCAGGGCCAGATTCGAAGGCAGGGTCCAGGGAGTTGTGGTCCAGGCGAGCAGGTAGGTATTCCTCTCGTCTTTCACCCTGAACTTCACGGTAAGCGAGGGATCCTGGACGTCCTGGTAGCCCCCCAGGTTGAGCTCGAAGTTGGAAAGGGCCGTGGAGCAGCGCGGACAGTAGGGAAGAATGTACAAACCCTCGAAGAGTAGCTTCCGTTTCCAAAGCTCCCGAATGATCCACCAGATCGACTCCATGTAGTCGAGGTCCATGGTCTTGTAGTCATTGTCGAAATCCACCCATCTTCCCAGACGGGTGACTATCCGGCGCCACTCCTCTGTGTAGCGCAGCACGATCGAGCGGCAGGACTCGTTGAAGCGGGCAATCCCGTATTCCTCGATCTGCCTCTTGCCCGAGATGCCCAGCTCCTTCTCCATCTCGTACTCCACGGGCAGACCGTGGCAGTCCCAGCCGAAACGCCGCTCTACCTTTTTGCCCCGCATGGTTTTATAGCGGGGTATGACGTCTTTGATCGTGCCGGGCACGAAGTGCCCGAAGTGGGGCATACCGGTGGCGAAAGGAGGCCCGTCGTAGAAGACGTACTCCTCGCAGCCCTCCCTCTGACGGATCGATCTGCGGAAAATGTCGTGTTTCCGCCAGAATTGGAGAACCGCCTCCTCCATCACCGGGAAGCGTACTTTGGGATCAACCTGCTTGTACAACAGCACCTCCTGCCTCGCATTCGGGTCAGGCCTCGATTGTAGGAAGAAAGCTCGAAACGTGTCAATGTGCCGCAGGGATGGGGAGCCGCGCCCCCTTCCGGGCGCCTGGCGCGCCCGCAAGGCAGAAAAGTTGACAGCCCGCGACTTTATCAAGTACACTAGCCTCAGTAGTAAGCTCGTCAATGAGACATGACTAGTAGCAAAAGAACCGAAAAAAAAACCGGTTTTATATTACATAAAGAAACTAAAATAACCGCTCTTACTCTGCTGCGGAACTTCTACGATGAGCAGATCTTCAATGTGCTGATCAAGGAGTTCTACAATCCCGACCTGGATATCAGCCTGGCCGCCGTCAGGGCCTCGGCTTCCCTCGGCAACGAGGTGGCCATTCCCCACCTGTACCGAATCATCGAGCAGGGAAAACCGGTTCAGAAGATCGCCGCGATCCGCAGCCTGGCTCAGATCAACGCACCTTCTTCGATCGAGAAGCTGGCCAAATATTTCACCATCTTTCAGGACAAAGAAGTACGGCGGGAGCTGCTGCGGGCGATGACGAGTGTCTCTCCAATGCACCCCAAAACCAGGGAGCTGACCCGGGCCCTGCTGATCGATGCCTCGGCGGGGCAGGATTACTACGAGATCGTTCTGCCTGCCGTGCTCGAGACGGGGGAGCTGGAGCTGGTGAAGGGTCACCTGTTCAAGGTCGGCCCGGACGTCCAGCGCTTCGTGTTGAATAAGCTGCTGGAAACAGGAAGCCCGGAAGCGAGATCGTTCATCGATTCTTTTCAGGATAAAATCCGCCGGTTCGATCCCCACACATTGGGCTGCTACCTCGCCGCCTACGAGCTAAAGCTCCCCGCTGCCCAGGCGAACTTCGTAATCGACACACTGCAGAGCGCCGATCCGAGAGCCACTACCTCCTTCCTTATCTCCTTGTCCAGCTACAGCGGCCGGATCGAGAATCCCCAGGCCTTGTTCCGCCTGCTGCTGCGTATGCCCTATATCGATCTCGATACCGAAACGCTGACCGGGCAGTTCCTGGGCAGGATCTTGGAGGAAGTTAAGAAGGAATCTCCTCTTCTTCTGAATGAGTTTCTGTTCACAACTGCTACCAACCTGGAGGCAGTGTTTGCCAAGCTGAAGAAGCAGTACGTGTCTCTCAAAGGAATAAAGGAGCGGGATCCTCTTCTGGCGGTCGTACTGACCAAGCTCCTGGAACAGTATGCTTCGGCCGAGCTGCTGCAGGACACCCAGAATTTCTTCCGGACCGAAAGCGCGGGCAGTCCGGGTGCGCTCATCGACCGTATTCGAGAGCAGTTGATCGCAGCCCCGGAAGACGACAGGAACCGCTTCGAAGCCTGCACGCGCCTGTTCATGGCCGACGAGCGGGTTAAACGCCTGAATGTCTACCACACCCTCGCCAGAGCCAACCGGAGCACGCCGGCGCTGGCGCGCCGGCTCAACCGGCTTGTTCGCATCATCGGGACTCTCGAAATCCGCAACTCCGGCAAGAAGATCCTCGAGATTCTCAATTTCGCCAGGGAGGAAAGGATCCCTTTTCTCGAAGAGACCTGTGTGGTTACTCTCTGTCAGCTCCTCAACCGCACGGCTATAGAGCAGGCCAAGGTTGTCTTCTCCTCGGCAGGCAAGTATCCCCACAGCCTGCGAGGCTACATCCGGGGAGCAAGGTTCGTTCCGGCCAAGATATTCATCAATCCCCTTCTCAAGCTGCTGATGAGCCGGCGAGCCACACCCGGCCTCCGCAGCCTGATCGTGGATTCACTCAAGGAGATGAATCTTAGCGGGATAAAAGGGGTTCTACCCATCCTGGTACAGGCTCTGAAAATCGAGGAGATCGAACAAAGCTTGAAAGAGGATATAGCGTCGATCCTGGCTTCTTCCGGCGACCCGGCCATCTTCCAGCCTCTTCTCGACTTAGCGGGTAATTCCGCCCATCCGATACGCCGCCTCGGCATCAAGACACTGAAGAGACTGGCGCTCAAGGGAAACAACATCCCCGTCGATGTTCTGACCAACCGTCTGTATCTGCTGCTGGAGGACACGGTCAAGGTGGTCCAGGTCGAGGCCCTGCTGGCTCTGCTTGCCCTGGGAGATGACTACGCCCTCCAGGTTCTCGATGACTATATCAGCGCCGGGGATGAGACAGCGGCGGTTGAGATCCTGAATAACCTCGACCAGGACGCTTCTCACGAGCTGATGGTCAAGGTGATGAGTCTAATCCATTCCGACAGCGGGAAGGTTCACGAGGCGCTGCGCAGGGTCATATCCGGCTTCTGTCAGGGTTCGCTGGCTGAGAATATCCGCAACAGCCTGCTCGAAGCCCTCAAGGAGAAAATCGGCACCGGTTCGCCGGCCAAGGCGGCTTTCCAGCCTGTTACCGCCCAGGGTGAGGACCTGATCCAGCACGCCAAGCTGGAGTTCAAGTTCCGGCGTGAGAACGCCCAACTGCTGACTGTCTTTTTCACCGATATCGTCAGCTACACCGAAAAAAGCTCCAGGGCCGACGCTTCCTCGCTGATGAAGTTGATCCAGGCGTTCGAGGAGATAACGCTGCCTACCATTGCCAGATTGAAGGGAACCCTGATAAAAAAAATGGGAGACGGCCTTCTGGCCGTGTTCAAGCATCCTTTGAACGCGGCTATCAGCGCTCTGGAGATCCAGAGAAAAATCCGAGAGTACAATCAGTACCGGATGGAGGAGGAGCGCTTCAATGTACGCGTCGGGCTGAACACCGGCCTGGTCATCCGCAAGGACTCGGATATATACGGAGACACCGTCAACGTGGCCTCGCGGATGGAGACCTCGGCCAACCCCGGAGATATCCTCCTAACCCAGGACACCTACGAGGAAATCAAGGAATATGTGCGCTGTACGCGGTTGGGAGACATTCAGGTCAAAGGCAAATCCGATGCCATAACCACCTATTCGGCCGAAGAGGTCCTCATCGACGTGGACCAGGTGCTTTCCGAGTCCGCTGAAACTGCCGGCGCGGGTCGAAACGGGTCGCAGGCCGGCTCGCTTCTCAACCTGAAGGAGTCTATGTTCAAGCCTCGATTCACGGTGCCCGGGCAGGCAGGAATTGCCGCAGACTTTCTCAAGAAACTGGAAAGTCTGTTCGAGGACATGTGTAGCGCGGTGGAGGATATATCCAAGGACTATCACGAGGAGTATATCTTCAAGCGCTACCTGCAGGACAAATGGAACGAGTTCATGACCGCGGCTGCCGGAAGCCGCGTCGGCAGGCAGACAATGCCGCAAACTTCAAATCCAACCACCGTTTGACTCTTTTCCTGCGAGGTGTTATAGTTACCCCGGCACTGTATCTCAGCTGTACTGTCATTACCATCGGGTGTATCTGAAAGGAGATCTATTGGCGTTAAAAGAACAGCGGATCAATGAGATGATCCGGGTACGCGAAGTACGCCTCATCGACGAGAAAGGCGACCAGCGGGGAATCATGCCCACCGCCGAGGCGTTGGATATCGCCAGGGGCGCGGGTGTCGACCTGGTCGAGGTTTCACCGAACGCAAATCCGCCCGTATGCAGGTTGCTGAATTACGGCAAGTATAAATTCGAGCAAGAGAAGCGCTTGCGGGAAGCCAAGAAGAAACAGAAGCAGGTCAAGCTGAAAGAGATTCGCATGCAGCCGAAAATCGAAGAGCATGATCTTGGCTTCAAGACCAAACATATCAAGGAGTTCCTCGAGGAAGGGTTCAAGGTAAAGGTTAGCGTGCGCTTCCGTGGACGGGAACTCGCCCATCTGGAGCTCGGCAGGCAGGTACTGGACCGGATACTGGAAATGCTCGGCGATTCCTTTGTCGTCGAGAAGAGACCTCAGATGGAAGGGCGCATGATGTCAATGTTCATCAGTCCGAAATCGAAGAAATAAACGGCAGGTAGAGGATATAGAGATGCCTAAAATGAAAACCAAGAGGAGCGCCGCCAAGCGATACACGATTACAGGGTCGGGCAAGGTTCGTTACAAGAAACAGAACCTCCGTCACATACTGACCAAGAAAAACGCCAAAAGGAAACGACGGCTGCGGCAGCCCGCCACGCTGAAAAAGGTCGAAGTATCCAGGGCCAAAAAACTGCTGCCGTACGGATAGCGGATGTAGGAGCACAAGGAAATGTCACGAGCGATTGATGGAACAAGGAGAAAGAAGCGCAGGCAGAAGCTGCTCAAGCACGCCAAAGGCTACTGGGGGCGGCGCAGCAACCTGTTTCGGACCGCCAAAGATGCGGTCGCCAAGTCCCTGGCTTATGCCTACCGTGACCGGCGAAATAGGAAACGTAACTTCCGCGCTCTCTGGATCACTCGGATCTCCGCTATGTGCCGGCAGCAGGGAATGAGCTACTCGCAGTTTATGCACGGATTGTCCCTGGCCGGGATCACTGTCAACCGTAAAGCCCTTTCCAATATGGCGATCGAAGATCCCAACGCCTTCGCAGCACTTGTGGAGAAGGCTAAAGAGGGGGCCGGCAGCCGATGATAAGCCTGGACCAGATCCAGAAGCTCGAGGCGCGGGTCAACCAGGCCGTCGAGCTGATCAAATCGCTTAAAGCGGAAAACCAGAGCCTGCGCAGTACGCTGGATTCGGCCCAGGGCAGGATGCAGGAGCTGGAGAAGTTGGTGGGGGAGTTCAAGAGCGATCAGCAAGAGATAGAACAGTGCATCGTCCGGGCTCTCGAGAACCTGGATGAGCTGGAGGACGAAATCGGCGAGAATGCCGGTGGTAAGGATGCCGGACAGGCGGCCGCAGCCGCAGGAGGTCCGGGAGTACAGGAGGAACCCCGGACTGAAGGATCCGACAGGGAAGAGGAAGGAGACCGCACGCCGGCCTCCGAGGCGGCCTCAGAGACCGCGACTGCGGAAAGCGCCGGGCAGGAGAGCGCAGAAGACGAAGGCTCCCCGGAGCTGGATATCTTTTAGGGCCGTTCGATCATGGGAAAGAGCAGTGTCCAGGTCAATCTGCTCGGATCCTCTTTTACCGTTCAAGCGGACGGGGACGACCTGCATTTACGACAGGTCGTCAACTACCTCGCCGGCAAGATCCGGGAGCTGGAGTCTAGGTTCAAGGCTCATGATCCTTTGAAAATCAGCCTTCTGGCAGGCTTGAACATCGTTGATGAGCTGCTGCGCTGCCGGAAGCGGGCGGCCGCCGACACCAACACCGAGGGCGTGGAGATCGAGAGGATAACCGAGCGGCTGATCGATACGATCGACAGGAGTTTGTTGGGAAACTAGCCCTGCTGTGTTCGCGAGGAGATTTTTTAATCTTCTTGGGTCAAACCAACCTCCTGGGATTCCAAATCTCGGAGTCTTGAGTGTTTCCCGGTTGGTGCCGGGTAACGCGATTCTCCGATGCGGAAACCCACTTGAACAGTCAGTCGGTTCAAGAGGATGCTTCTCCGGACGGCATGAGTGGGGCTTTTACTTGAACTAAGATGTCCCGAGAACCTCTTGCCGGGGAAGTAAATCTTCTCTATGTCGACGACGAGCCCCAAAACCTCTACCTGTTTCGATCCTTCTTCGAGGAGAAATACAACATCCTGACCGCCGAATCGGGATCCCAAGCCCTGGATATCCTTGCCCGCCAGCCCGTACAGGTGCTGTTTGCCGACCAGCGGATGCCCGGAATGAACGGTATCCAGCTTCTCGAGGCCGTGGCCCAAGAGTACCCGGAAACGGTGCGAGTGCTGGTTACCGGGTATTCCGATATCGATGTGGTAATCGACGCCATCAACCGGGGAGCCGTCTATCGCTACCTGAGCAAGCCGTGGGACGTCGACGAGGTCTCGGCTACCATCCGCAATGCCCTGGAGATATACGAGCTGAGGCGAAAGAACCGCGCTCTCATTGCCTCCCTGGACAGGCAGAATCAACTCCTGCGCAGAAAAGTCGAAGAGCTACGGTTTCTGAATGAACTGCAGCTGGAGCTCAAGGGCCTGCGCGATATAGAAAGCATAGCAGCCAAGGTCATCGAGCGGCTGAAAAGAGAGCTGGGAGCCGACTACGGATTCTACTGCGAAGGCAGCGGGGAGTCACTTAACGTTCACGGGAGGGAAACGGACGGGCAGCAGGATGGGATAATAGAGGAGCTCGTAAGTCAGATCGATATACGGGAGATGGAAGTCCCATATCTTGCCGTTTTACCAGGGGACCGCAATCTCTGCGTTCTGCCACTCGTGTTTCAAGGTACCCATTTCGGCTGTCTGGCCTTCCTGTTCGCGGCAAGCTCTCCGCTCGATTCGGAGGAGCTGCCCTTTGCCGAGGCGGCTTCCCACGTGGTCTCTTCGGTACTGTACAGCTACCATGTCCAGCGGCAGGAGATGAAGAGGGAGCAGCTATTCCTGCTCGGTCAAATGGCCAGCATGATCATCCACGATCTGAAAGGACCCCTGGCCACGATCATGGGATTCGTTTCTCTACTCCAGGCCGACCTGGGACCGGCCCAACGGGAGGAGTTCGCCGGGATTATCAACCAGGAGGTCAGGCGGCTGATCGATCTGGTGGAGGAGCTGCTTTCTTTTTCCAAGGGTGAAACACACCTTGACATCACCACCATCGATCTGCACTCCCTGGTCAGCGAAATCGTGGAGCTTTTCGATCTCAGCTTCAAGAAAGAGAACATCAGCACCGAGATATCGCTGAACGGGCTGCACAGCCTGGCGGGAGACAGGAAAAAACTGAAGAAGGTGTTTATCAACCTGTTTCAAAACGCCCGGGAGTATCTTCAAAGCGTGGACGGCAGGCGCTGCATTCAGGTAGTCTCGACAGCCCAAAAGGATACGATAAATATCTGTTTCATCAACAATGGACCGCAGATCCCATCGGAGCTTTTACCAAGGCTGTTCGATCCCTTCTTCTCGTACAAGAAGGACTGCGGTACGGGACTAGGTCTGACGATCTGCAAGAAAATCGTCGAGGAGCACCACGGATCTCTTCAGGTATTTTCAGAGCCGGGTAAAAACGAGTTCAGGATAATCCTTCCCGTACGATCTGGTTCCTGTCCAGACGAGTGAAGTCACAGCCCAAGACCGTTACGATGGCGGCGGCCAGACGGTTGGCCAGCCTGGCCGACTGGAGGCAGGAATATCCCAGCATCATCCCGTAGATGAAAGCGGCTGAAAAGCAATCGCCGGCCGCCGTTGTATCGCGAGACTGAACGCAGAATCCCTCCACCTGGCGGATGTCTTCCCCCTCTCCCACGTAGCAGCCATCGCAGCCCACCTTCATAAGCACCACCGGGCTGATCCGGGCAGCCTGTTCGAGTAACTGCCTGTCCTCGAGCTCCTCTCCGAACATGATCCTGAACTCATCCCGATTCCCGAACAGCACGTCGACCCTGGAGGGTAACCAGGACAGGAACTCGTCGTGGAAGCGGCGTACCACGAAAGGGTCGGCAAGATCGAAACAGACCTTCAGTCCCCTTTTCCGGCTGCGGACCATGGCGGCCTTTACCGCCTGCTTCTGGTTAGCAGTATCCCACATGTATCCGGTAGCGTAAAAAAGCGCCGCCCGATCGATGGCGCTCATGTCCAGATCCGAAACCCCGTATTCCCTGCAGGCTCCCAGATAGGTGCACATGGTGCGTTCGTGGTCGGGAGTCACCAGTATAACGGAACAGCCGGTGGGAAGCCGTTTGGCAATAGCCTGCACCGCGATCCCCGCCTGCTGGAGGAAACGAGTATAGCTTGCTCCCCGGGCGTCGGGACCAACGGCGCCGCAGAACAACAACGGGTCTAGGACCCCATCCCGATCAAGCCAGGAGATCCCCCTCAGCGTGTTGGCCGCACTGCCGCCCGGTATATTTGTGTACCCGTCGATGCTTGCCAGTACCTCTTCCATGCCCGCCTGGTCGACCAGATTCATCGTGCCTTTTCGTACGGGAAGGCAATCCAGCAGGGCGAAATCGACGGGTGCTATAAAGTCCAGCAGGGGATTGCCCAAACCGAACACCGAATAACTACGCACGTTCTACCCCTTCGTAAACTTCTACGCCGGGCGTCTTCAGTCCGGCGTAAAAAACAGCCGTTTTCATTGACAGGGCCTGCGGCATTGTACTATAGTAGCGGACGTTGAGTACACACCCCTCGAATCCCGATGAGTTTAGGCAATGGCTCTGACGACCGGACAGCAGCTGCTAAAATATTACAACAACTATAAAGAGAAACAGATAAGCTTCAACAAGCAGATCATCCGGGTGTTGAAGCTCATGCCGCGAGAGGTGTACCTCAAATGCCACGGCGATCAGTTTCCGTGCGTAATCTATTCGGCCTCGATGGTGGCGGCCAAGGTCGTTGCCAATCTGGGGCAGACAGCCATGCAGAAGCTACGGCGGGCTAACAATACCGTGGCCCTGCGCTTTGCCTTCGGAAGGGAAGACAAGTCTGAGCCGCTGTTCTTTTTCGTCGCCGGCAAGATTACCAACTACACCTTCTACAACGCCTCCATGCCGGACTTGTACTTCCTGACGGTAGAGTACACCGCTAAACCTCCCGATGATCTGATAGAGCTCCTGGGGAAGATCCTCGAAGCGAACGCCAATTTCGAGCGCAGGAAGGAAGACCGCATCGACATCAATCCAGCCGCAATAAAAGCCCTGGGACTGGAGAGCAAAGAGGCGGCCATCATAGTGAACGAACAGGCGAAGCGATGCATCATCCGCGACCTGTCCTTTTCGGGGGCCAAGGTACTGCTGTTGGGAACGGGAGAAGGCGATGTCGGCAAGACCGTGATCCTCCAACCCTCCTTCATATCCGAAAGGACCAAAGTGCTCGTCCCGGGTACGGCTGTACGCTACGAGGAGGTGGTCGGCCGCAGCGATATCGGTGCTCTCGGTATCCGCTTCCTGGAGGACAAGATACCGATGAGCTACAAGATGATTCTCAACGGTTACCTGCGGAACATGCGGCAACCCCATCTCTAAAGCTGCCGGGCGACCTGCCCCGACTGGTAGGGGGCTCGCCACGGGTGGCAGCGCAGCTAGCCCCGGCTGGTAGGGGCTCGCCACGGGTGGCAGCGCAGCTAGCCCCGGCTGGTAGGGGCTCGCCCCGGCCGGCAATTCCCCTTGACCCTCACAGCGGGCAATCCTACATTGAGAATATGGGCGACTCGAATCCCCTTTCGAATATACATTACATCTCCATTGATTCTCTTAATACCCGCTCGATCGGCGACTTCACGCTGGATCCGGCGGTGCGACTTCCCGTAGAGCTCCCTCCGGGACTCGAGGACTGGAAGCCGAGCAATATTAGCTGGGAGGCGATCATATCGGCAATGCTCAAAGTGCTCGCCTATGACGGTGAGAACGAACATACCGATTACTACCGTCGTTTTGTCCTGGCCGTCAATCCACAGATCAAAGAGGAGTTCACGCAGGCGGGAATCCTGAAAAGCAAACAGGGAGAGCTCGATCTGGCCATTGAGATCTTTCGGGCCCTGGTCGGCCTGTTTCCCGACTGCGCTTCGTCCAGGAACAACCTGGCGCTGGTCTACGAGGAAAAAGCCAGAAGCCTGCAATCCAGCGGCCTGCACGAGGACAGTGAGAAGTACGAGGAGCTGGCTTTCAGCCAGTATAAGCAGGCTCTCAGCGCCGATCCGCAGTCAGCGGTCTCCCACTTCAACTTCGCCCATTTCTACCTCAGGCGGCGCAGTCTGGACAAAGCCAGGCAGCATTTCGACAGCTTCCTGTCCCTGAATCGGGACCCGCAGAAAGCGGCCGAGATCGAAAGACTACGAGGCGAGCTGGACGCCCTGCAGCGCATCGAAGCGACCTGCGTCGAGGCCTACGACGCCATCAAGATGGGCCGGGAGCAGCAGGCCATAGAGAAGATGCGGCCGCTGTTGGAAGAACACCCACGGATCTGGAACGCCTGGTTCCTGTTGGGCTGGGCCGAGCGCCGCTCGGGCAAGTTTGCAGAAGCCAGTCAGTCGCTTCAGAAAGCCGTCGAGCTGGAACCGAACAACCCCGATACTCTCAACGAGCTGGCCATCTGTCTGATGGAGTTGGGAGAGATCGAGCGCAGCCGTACGCGTCTGCTGGAAGCTCTGCGGATAGAGCCTGATAATGTCAAGCTGCTCTCCAATCTGGGGATCCTGTCACTTAAGAGCGGAGATAAGGAGAAGGCCTCGGAGTTGTTCCGCCGAGTCCTTACCCGTGAGCCCGGAGACCCCCTGGCTCTCCACTACCTGGAAATACTGGCCCCCGGCCGTTGAATCTGCTCCAGTTGCAGTACTGCGCACGCGGCCAGAAATTCGCTTCGAAGAAAAAAAATTAACTTTAAAGGCCCCGTTGACGATGAAAGGATTGAGGGTATTTCCGGTCTCTACAACCCGGGGAGGAGATCGCAGACTCTCTATATCTACATATCGTCTTTTTTGCAGGGAGGTTTAGGGGAAAAGAAAAACAATCGAAGAAGCTCTGACGCCTTCGGCGTCAGCAAAGAGTTCGGGCAGGGATGCCCCGACGCATTCCATGTTTCACGGAGGAAACAATGATAATCAACCACAACATGAGCGCGCTCTTCGCCGCACGCCAGGAAAAGATGAACACCTGGGCCCTGGACAAGAACCTGGAGAAGCTGTCCTCGGGCCTGCGCATCACCCGCGCTGGAGACGACGCCTCGGGCCTGGCCGTGTCGGAGAAGATGCGCAGTCAGATCAGCGGTCTGCTCAGAGCCGAGAAAAACACCATGGACGGCATCTCCTTCATCCAGACCACCGAAGGTTACTTGCAGGAGAGCCAGGACATCATCCAGAGACTGCGCGAACTGGCCGTCCAGGCTGCCAACGGCATCTACTCTGACGAAGATCGCATGCAGATCCAGGTGGAGGTATCCGCCCTGGTCGACGAAATCGATCGGATCGCCTCACATGCACAATTCAACGGCATGAACATGCTCACAGGACGCTTTGCACGGGAAAGCGGTGAGAACCTGGTTACCGCTTCGATGTGGTTTCATATCGGGGCCAACATGGGCCAGAGGGAGCGGGTGTACATAGGCACCATGACCGCAGAAGGCCTCGGAGTCAAACAGGCGATTACCGGAGAGATCATCTCCGTGTCCACACCCGACCAGGCTAACCGGGCTATCGGCGTGCTGGACGAGGCCCTCAAGGTGGTCAACCGGCAGCGAGCGGATCTGGGAGCGTATCAAAACCGAATGGAACACACCATGAAGGGTTTGGCGGTCGGCGCGGAGAACATGCAGGCCGCCGAGTCGCGTATCCGGGATGCCGACATGGCCGAGGAAGTCGTCAAGTTCACCAAGAACTCGATACTGCTGCAGGCCTCTATGGCTATGCTGGCGCAGGCTAACCTGATGCCACAGACCGTGTTGCAGCTACTCGGGTAAAGGGTTATACTTGTAAGTAGATCCGTTTGATCTTTGAAAGCTGGTCACCCTCCTGACGGTGCCGAGGCATAGCGTTGTTCCGATCTCATCAGCCGGGCTTTGAAAGCTCGGCTGAAGCGAGATCGGGCAACGCCGTGCCGGACAGGGGAGAAAAAAAGGGAACGGACGCGGGGAAACGCGCGAGCGACTCCGTAATTCCTGTCGGCATGCGGAAAGAAAGGCAATGGAGGCCTTTCTCGTCAATTCAAGGAGGGTGAAATGATAATCAATCACAACATGAGCGCGGAGTACGCCAACCGTGTTCTAAAATTCCAGAATCGGGAAGTGAACAAGAATATCGAGAAGCTTTCTTCTGGGATGAGGATAAACAGGGCTGGCGACGACGCCTCCGGCCTGGCTGTATCCGAGAAGCTGCGATCCCAAATCAGGGGCTTGAATCAGGCAGAACGCAACATAGAAAACGCAGTATCCTTCATTCAGGCAACGGAAGGATATCTCGGAGAAACCCACGATATACTTCACCGCCTCCGCGAGCTGGCTGTACAGTCCGCCAACGGTATTTACTCCGATGAGGACAGAATGCAAATCCAGGTTGAGGTGTCCCAGTTGGTGGATGAAATCAACCGGATTGCTTCCCATGCGCAGTTCAACGGCATGAACACCCTCACGGGTGCGTTCGCCGATCCTGCCAGGGGAGGACTCGAGGTCAGGCACATGTACTTCCAGGTAGGTGCGAACATGGATCAGAGAGAGCGGGTGTTTATCGGGACTATGACAGCCCAGGCTCTGGGACTGCAGGGAGCACAGGAAGGGGAGTCGATATCGATATCCACACCTGATCAGGCTAACCGGGCTATCGGCCTGGTTGATGCCGCCCTGACCGTCGTATCCAGACAAAGGGCTGATCTGGGGGCGTATCAAAACCGTTTCGAGATGGCCGCTAAGGGCGTGGCGGTGGCTGCCGAAAACATGCAAGCCGCCGAATCGCTGATCCGGGACACGGATATGGCGGCCGAAACCGTGAAATTCGTCAAGAACCAGATTCTGGTACAGGCCGGAACAGCTATGTTGGCTCAGGCCAACCTGCAGCCGCAGACAATTCTACAATTGTTGCAGTAGAGAAAAGTGCGGTTACAATACCGTTCCCGAGTATGAAGAGGTTTCTGGACGTCACCTCTTTTAGCTAAGACGATAGGGGAGGTCGCGCACTCCCCTATCCTTTCTTTCATGGAGGAAATAGATGGGAATGAAGATTCCAGGAATCGCCAATCCGGGAATCTCTCCGGACTACACTGCTCCCAAGAAACCCGTTCCGAGCACGGAGAGCCGCCTGGGGCGCGCCCGTTCGCCTGCTCCTGTACCCCAAAAACAGGACATCAAGGAAAGTCTGGATATCCTGCGGGAGACGTTCAGGTTGTTCAACCGACGGCTCGACTTCAGTGTGAACAAGAAGATCGACAGAGTAGTCGTCAAGGTGATTGACGGAACGACCGATAAGGTTATCAAGGAGATTCCGCCGGAGGAGATCCAAAAACTGATCGCCCGGATCAAGGAAACGATAGGGATACTGTTCGACCAGGAGATCTGAAGACCAGTTGCCGAGGCGCTGGCCTTCCCGCCGACGGCAGGAAAGCTCCCGGTGCTTCGCAAAACGTTCCTTGGCAGGCGATTGCCACCCCAAAGAGGTGATCAGATTTCCGTCTGCATGGTTGACCCCAGTTCGCGCAACTTTACCCTCCCCCTCCTCACTCTGATTTTAGTACAGCTTCTGTTCCCCGTCTTTGGTTTTTCCCAGGGCTTCAGCATTCCCGGGGCGACCAGTAAGTACAACAGTGAAGAAACGATCAAGAAGCTGATGGAAGCCGAGGCCGTTCCTCTCGCCCGCATGGAGCAGGAACGGGAGACCTACAAGGGGCAGAAGGCGGCCTGGCTGCGTCTCAACCAGAGGATGATCACGCTACGGGACGCAGCGCGGGAGTTATACGGCTTCCAGAATCCCTTCGGCAACAAGATCGCCAGCTCCTCGGACGAAAGTGTGTTGACCGCCACCGCCGAGCGGACCGCCGTGGAAAAGGAAGCAACAATCAAGGTAAAGAAGACGGCCGGCGCGGATCGCTTCGTTTCCAAGCCCCTCCCCAAGGACTACATGGCGCCGGCCGGAACTTACCGCTTCCAGGTGGGCGACCAGGAGGTCCGGCTCAATTTCCGAGGAGGAAGTCTCAAAGAGCTGGCGAACCTCATTAACTCGAAAGCGGCCGATCTTTTAAAGGCCTCGGTAGTCGCCGACAGCAAGAACACGGAAGTTTTTGTAATCGAAAGCACAAAGACCGGCGCCAGAAACAAGCTGACCTTCCACGACCAGGCAGCCGTCTTCGGGGAGCAGACCGGCATCCTGGAGCGTTCCATCGAGGCGAGCCGGTCGGTTCGAATCGATCGATACGCCCTCGCGGATTGGGAGGGCGTGCCCGAAGCGGAGAAGCCTTCCGCACTTGAGGGCGTCAGCGTTTCCGAGGACACCTTGACCCTGGATCCCCGCTCCCAGGTCAAAATCCCGCTCCGGCCCCCCCACAGCATGAAGCCCAATATGGTCCTGTCCCTGGAGATCCGGGTGCACAGGCTGCCCGAAGAAGCCTACGAGCAGCCCGAGCCTCCTCCCGGGCCCGAGCTACCCGCAGTAGGAGAGATCGAGTTCGAAGGCATCGAGGTGGAAAGCGCCCGTTCCCGCACCGTTCTGCCCGAGTGGCAGCCGCCGGAGCCGCCTCGGCGCATCGACGACCCCAACATTCTATTTGTCGAGGACGGGGGACGCCTTCAGCCGCTTCCTCCCGTCGAGGACACCGAGGAGTTTGTCACACTGGAGTTCGAGGCCGAACAACTGCCCCAAACGATCTCTGCCCTCGGCGTACGTAACCGTAACACCCACAGAATCGTGCAGGTACGCAACATCCGCATTTACGATAAAACAGCCCGAGGAGAGTACCGGGCCGTCAATCCCCTGTCGGAGGCCGGGGACGCGGTCATCGTGATGGACGGGATCGAGATCATCCGCGAATCCAATGAGATCGATGACGTCCTGCCCGGAGTCAATATTACGCTGCACGGCTCCAGCGACCGGCCCGTATCGCTGTCCGTAGCCAGGGACCTCGAATCGATAGAGGAAGCACTGTTCAACTTCATTGGGTACTACAACCAGCTACTGATGCACGTCGACGTCCTTACCCGCCAGGATGAAGAAGTGGTGGAGACAGCCGTGTTCCTAAATGCGGACGAGAAAGAGCAGGCCGCCAGAGACCTGGGGCTTTTTCAAGGCAACACCACCCTGATGCAGTTGAAATCCAGGCTGCAAAGAATCATGATGGATCCCCATTTGACCGAAGGTGGCCGGGAGCTGAGTCTTCTCGCCCAGATCGGCATCAGCACGTCGGGGGGGCGGCTTCCAACCTCCGGTGCAATCGACAAAGCCCGGCTCCGTGGTTACCTGCAGATCGACGAGGCCAAGCTCGAGGAGTCCCTGGTGCGCATGGGAGAATGGGTGAGACAGCTTTTCGGCTATGACAGCGACAAGGACCTGGCCGTGGACACCGGCGTGGGCTACGAGGTGGATAACTATCTGAAGGCCTATGTAGAGAGCGGCGGGATCGTGGCCAATCGCCTGGGCGCCCTGGACGGTACTATTGCTCGCAAGGAGCGGGAGATCGACGAGTTCAACGAGCACCTGGAGGATTACGAACGGGAGCTTAGAAGGAAGTTCGGGACCATGGAAGGCGCGCTAGATAGTCTTGAGAAATCCTCCCAAGCGATCGAGAATTTAAACAGACGCAACGACTGACGGCATTTCGAACGCGCCTTGCAGGTTTCCTGGTCCTGCGACGGCGCCCTGGCTGATAGGGGCGAAGGAGCTTCTCCGGTGCGTTGGAGTGCTATCGGAAGAGGGAGAAAAGGTGGATATTCGAATTAACGATCAAAGGCTCGATTTCACAATCGAGAGCAATGATACTTTGGGGGACGTGGTAAAGGATCTCGAAGATTGGCTCAAAGGAAGCGATCTGGTTCTGTATTCGATCAAGCACGACGACCAGGAGATACTCAACAGGCCTTACGACGAATGGGCCGCCATTCCGCACGGCGATGTGGGCACCCTGGCGGTCACGGTCAAGCATGCCCGCGACCTGGCCGTGCTCAACCTGAAGACGATTCTAGAGTTCCTGTCCCTGCTTACGGATGCCCTTGAAGCTCCTGGAACACATGCGCTGCAGGGTCTGATGTCCGGGTTTCCTGCCCTGGTCGAGAGCGTTTACAAGCATTTCGCCACGCCCAACCTTGCCCTGTCCGCCCTGACTGCCATGTTCCAGGATGTGAGGCCGGAAGAGGTGGCGAGCTGGCCGGAGGAGAAAAGGGAAAGGGCTCGCAGGCTGATCGACGTTCTGGCCGCTGCCGTTTCTTTCCGCCTTCAGGAGATGGAAGATCCCAAGGCAGCCCTGCGGACTCTTTCGGGAGCGATCGAGAGCTGCATGGAAGAGATCGGCGAGATCTCCATCCTTCTCCAAACTGGCAAGGACCGCCAGGCCATGGATGCGATAATCCGCTTTTCCGAGCTGTCCCAGAGCCTGGTGCGCCTGGTGGCCGTCGTGCTTTCCGAGGCCGGCGGCGGGCAGCCCGAAGTAGGAGGGATGGATCTTCAGGAGTTTTACCGAAAGCTCAACGGTATCCTCGGCGAGCTTCTTGACGCCTTCGACGTCAAGGACTCGGTGCTTATCGGAGACCTGATGGAGTATGAAATGGTGCCCCGGCTCGGAGAGCTGCGGGCTTTCCTGCAGGAGCTGCCGTGAGAGATCTCTCGGTGCTGCCGGCCGCCATTCTCCTGCAAACCCGCTTTCTCGCCACCCCGGACAGGCGCTCTGTTTGGATCTTCGTTCTTCTGGCGGCCGTCTTTCTCGGCGTCATCATTGTAGGGGGCGCGATTTCCAGACGGAGAACGAGAAGCCTCGATCCAACGCAGAGACGCAAATACGGTCGCTATGTCTTTCACAAAATGGCCAGGGGGCTCAGTCTTCAGAGACACCACATCGAAATTTTGGAGTACCTGATCCGCGTGTGCGGCGTTCGGCAGCCATTCATGATATTCTCCAACTCCGGCCTCCTCGACGACATTCTCAAGAAAGGTATCTACGCTCTGCACCGTGACCGCAAGATAAAGGAAGAAGAACGGGAGCGCCGCTTGACCTACCTCTTCCAGATCAAGCAGATCATCGAGCGCAACGCTAAGCGAGGAATCGGGGTGCGCTCAACCATCATGCTACGCCCGGGGCAGTCACTAACCATCACCACCGAGACGGGCAAGCAGTACGCAAGCAAGGTAGTTTCCAGCATGCGGGACATGGTGGCCTGCGCCGCGGTGATCGACGAGGCTGGCAACCAGATCCGCTGGCCTCGCGGCAGCCGGTTGAAGCTGAACTTCTGGCGGGAGGCCGATGCCGGCTACGCCTTCGAAACCAAAGTGCTGGGTTACGACAAGATCAAGGGCACGCTCTGCGTCCTGGTTCACCACGCCAAGACCCTTCGGCGCGAACAGCAGCGTAAATACCGGCGAACCCCGATCCACCGGCCCTGCTTCTTCTACCCCGTACTGGTAGTGGAGTCAGGCACAGGCAGAAAAGCAGAACGCCGGGCGGTGGTGCAAACCATGCGCCGTCTGCTCGGAAACCTGATCGACATCTCCGCGGGCGGCTGCTCGATACACAGCATCTACCCGTTGAAGACCGGAAGCCTCTGCAAGATAGAGTTCGAGCTCTCCCGCCGACAGCGTATCACTGTGTTCGGAAAGGTAAAGGGCACCCGCAAATCCGGGTTCCGGGGCGGCGTGATGCACGTGATGTTCACCAAGCTTTCCAGCCACTATCTCAACCAGATCTACCTGTACGTGTACGACTATTCGCCGCCGCGGACGGCAGCAGCGGCCGCCCGCTGACCGCGGGACTCTTCCTCAGAGGCCTCTTCAAGCCTCCGCCTCTTCGAGCCTTCGACTCTCTCTCCGAGCCTCCAGGCACATTGATAGCCTCCGGGTTTTACACTACCATACTGCAGACGATATGCAGCTCAAATCCCGGCAGGAAACAAGCACAACCACACAGACTATACGTCTCGGCGCCGAGATCGGCAACCGGGTCAGGATAGGCGCGACCGTGGCCCTCCGTGGATCGCTCGGGGCAGGCAAGACGACCCTGGTCAAAGGGATCGCGCGCAGCCTGCAGATCCGGGAGCCGGTCACCAGCCCGACGTTCACCCTGATATCTGAATACCGCGGCCGACGGGAGGGACGGCCGGTCACTCTCTACCACATTGATCTGTACCGAATCGTCCATCCGCAGGAGATAGAGGATCTCGGGTTGGAGGAAATCTTGAGCGCCGGCTCGCTATCTGTGATCGAGTGGGCGGAAAAGGCCGCCGGGCTCCTGCCCGAGGGCACAGTGTACGTGGATATAAGCATCACCGGTAACGGCAGAAGAGATATCAGTATTTCGGGATTGACGCTATGAACTGCCTGGCCATGGATACGGCAACTGAGACCCTAGCCCTCTGCCTGCGTACGCAGGGCGAGACCCGTACGCTTCTCATCCAGGCCGGGCTGAAGCACTCCGAGAGGTTGATGCCGGCGGTCGCCGGACTGCTCGAGCAAGCGAAGATCGACGCCTTAGATCTCGACCTGGTTGTCTGCTCTACGGGACCGGGTTCCTTTACCGGCATCCGCATCGGCCTGGCCACGGCCAAGGGCCTGGCTTTCGCTGCGGCGAGCAGCAGCGCTCCCTGCCTCCTGATCGGCGTGTCCACGCTGGATGCGCTGGCCCACCGCTACCGTCTGTTCTCCGGCGCAGTCGTGGCGGCGAATCCTTCCCTGCGCAGGAACCACTACGCCGCCGTCTACCGGGAGGGAAACCGGCAGGGCGCGTACCTGGAAACCTCGATTCCCGATCTGGCCGCCAGCCTGGAGCCGTTTCCCGACCTGCTTCTTACGGGCGGGTCTGCGGGAGCTTTGTTCCATGAGCTTGGCGGCAGCCGCTGTTCGACAAGGATGGTGGTCGATGCCTCGGGACAGAACGCGGACCCTGTCGGTCTGCTGGATTGCGGGGTGGTTGCTTTGGAGCGCTACAAAGAGCGCGGCGAGAGACCGCAGGAGCCGGCGCCGCTGTACTTGAGAAAAAGCGAGGCGGAGATCAGCTTTTCCGGCGGGTAGCCTTGTCCACGACGCGTTTCCACTCGGGCAAAGCCGATGGTTTGGCTTTCACGGCCTGGATGTTTTCCTGTTGGATGGCCTGGTATACTTCTTTTCGATAAACCTTGATGTCCCGCGGCGCCGAGATCCCGATCTTCACCTGATCTCCCTTGATGTCGATGACCGAGACTTCGACATCGTCTCCGATCATGATCCGTTCGTCCACTTTACGGGAGAGAATCAGCATAGTTACTTTCCTACGGCGGCCAGCTCTTTTAAAATAGGATGGCGTACTTCCCACTGCGGGTTCGAGGAAATCGACTGCCGGCCGACCCGCGTTTCCTTGTTTATTATGATCGGACCCTGAAGGTTGGCGGTCATTTCCATAGGGTTATCCGGAATGGTTACAATGGCAAGGTCGAGGATTTTGCCCGGGTCGTCGATGCCGATCTCCGTCAGCTCTTCCTGGGGGACTTCCAGGGTATAGTCAGACCGGAAGATCCGGGGATTGATCAGCACAAAGGCAACCTCCGGCACCTCCATGGATTGGAGCCAGTAGAAAGGCTGCTGCAGAGCATCGAGCAGCACATAACTGTTGAGCTTTTCAAAGCCCAGGATCCCGTGGGGAAAGAAGATTTTCTGCCTCTCATCTACCTCAACTGGACCGTAAGCTTTGGTAACGACTCTCATGTTTTCCCCTTCTATACTACCCTACAGATCGCCGCGACATAACCCGTTGCCGGCCGGGCGCGATCGGGCGGGCGTCTGGTGGTCTCACCGGCTCGAAGCCTAGCGTAGGAAATCGAGGAGTGTAGGCTGCAGGATGCGGGCAGCGGTGCCGGTGGCCGCCTGATGCACGTGCTCCAGCAACTTCAGATCGGTGATCGCCTTGGTGATGTCCAGATCAGCCTCTTTTGCCAAGAAGCTTATATACTCTGGTCGTTCGTGCTCCAGGCGCCGCTCCGTGACCTGCAGCCGGCTGTCTTTCGAGCCGATCTCAGCCAGATGGGCCGTGAGGGCTTCGATGGAGTCGTCGATCCCCCTCAAGCCGTCGCCGCCTATACGATGGATCTCCCCCCTGTACATCCCATTGCGCAAGGCAATGATCATATCGAAGACCGATCCGCCGAATACAGCCGCAGAATCCGCGATGTTGAGAGGCGGAGCGCCCGCTCCCCGGGCCACGATGCCCAGATCCTGCAGCACTGTGCCTTCGAGATCCTGCGGCCAGATCTGGTGAGCGAAAGTGGCTTCAAGAGCCAGCGAGTTTTCCACCGGATCGAGTCTGGCCTTTACCGGCGCTTCGGAGGCGTTGATTTTGTCGATAATGGCGTAGATGTTATCTCCCTCTTTCAACTGGATCTCCACCCCGTCGATGCGGATCACGGAGTCCGCCTGAACCCTGTAGGTCAGAGACTCCACCGAGGAGTACAGCTGCTGCCGTTCGGCCCAGAACACGTAGTTTCCCGGCAGGCGGAAGTCGAGACTGGCCATCTCATCTATTTCGCCCCGGTTGCGGCCGATATCACCGACGTATTCCACGGAGGTGATGACTTCGGACTCCCGGCTGCCCTCGACCCGCCCGGTGTGAACGCGGAATGGCTCGATCTTGCTGCGGAACCCGGAAAACAGATAGTTGCCCTTTCCGTCCTTGGAATTGGCGATCTCGATAAACTCCCTCAGCAACTGGTCGATTTCCTGGCCCATGTAGGCCATCTGCTCTTCACTGTAAATACCGTTGGCGCTCTGCACAGCCAGCTCACGGATCCTCTGCAGCATGTCGATCCCGGAACGAATGTTCGCTTCGCTCAAGGAAAGGTCTCCCCGGACCTTGCCGATGTTCTCTACGAAGCGCGCCAGCCGGGCGGTTTTCGACTGGTAGCGAACCGCATGCCCGGCTGCAACCGGATCGTCGCGCAGGTTCTTCAGCCGGGTTTGGGCGGCCATCTTGTTCTGCAGCTCGTTCATCTGCCATTCCCGCAGCCGCATGTAGTAGCTCATGTCAAAATTGGGCATGTTGGTACTGATACGCTTCATAGTCTATCACACCGCCATTCGATTGATGATGGTATCGATCATCCGGTCCACCTCGGTCACGAAGCGGGCCGCCGCCGAATACCCGTGCTGATACTTGATCATGTTGGCCAGCTCTTCATCGATGTTTACTCCGGAGAGGGACTCCCGCATATCCTTCAGCTCCTTCAAAACCAGGCTCTGGGTTTGCAGTGCGGTCTGCGCTATCTCCCCCCGCAGGCCGACATCGGTGACCGCAGCCGAGAAATACTCGTCGAAGCTGCCGCTGGCGCCGAGCATAACCGGAGCGGTGCGCAGATTGGCGATAGCCAAGGCCGCCGAGCCGTCCTCGAAAGCCTCCCCGCCTCCCTGAACAGCACTGGCCACCGACAACGGATCCCTGGCCAGGGCGGGGTTGACCTCGATCCAGCCGGCCGGGTGAGACTGGGGAGCCACCGCGTAGCGGGCGTCGGGTACCAGCGCCAGCACGGCGTCGGCGCCCTCCCAGTCGAAAGCGCCCTGCGGGCCGCTCGCCTGAAGCATGCCGGCGTAGCCGACCAGCAGCTGTCCCGTATCCTCGAGGTGGCGGATCACGAAATCGGGATTGGCCGTGTCCTCGGCGGGAGTGCCGGTAATGGTCAACTGACCTTCCCGATTCAGCCGGGCTGCCACTTCGGCTCCCGAGGTGTTGATGCGCCAGATGACATCCTGAACGGTATCGGTGGGGAAATAATCCACCAGCACGTTCTCCCGGGCCCCCGGCAGGATCAGGGTTCCCCGCAGGCCAACCTGCTCCTTGGGGTCGAGGGTGTTGGTGCCGTTGATGCGATAGATGTAGCTGGAATCGTACTCCCCATCCCCGTTTCTATCATAGTTGCCCGCCAGATTGTTGATGAATGGGTACTCGGAGAAGAAATCGATGCCGGTTCTGCCGTTCAACCCGTAGGAACGGCTGTGGATCTCGTTCACCAAATCGATGAAGGTGACGGTCATCAGATCGAGCTTCTGGATCTCGCCGCGGGCATCGACGTCGCGCAGCTCCAGCAGCCCGGCCAGCTTGCCGCCGCGCAGCTCCAGCTCATCACCGGTGGTTCCCCAGATGACCCTGGAATAGCTGTCGTTTTCCACGTCGGCTACGGGCACCAGCTCGCTATACTCCCGGCCCTGGACCAGGTGCCGGCCTCCCGTGTAGATCACGTACTCGTCGGGATCCTGATTACCGATGGAGATGTCCACCAGCTCGGCCAGCCGGCCGGCCAGCAGGTCGCGCTGGTCATAGAGGTCATTGGGATTGTCCCCCAGGGCTTCGATCTTGATGATCTGCTCGTTCAACGCGGCGATCTTCCGGGCAAGATCGTTGACCTCGGCTACCCCGGCCAGTACATCCCCTTCGATCATGTCCCGGGTCTCTTTCAACCGGAAATAGCGGTTGTGGATGGCGTCGATGAGGGCTTTGCCCCTCTGCAGCACCGCGGTGCGAGCACCCACCTCGGTGGGATTGATGGACAGCTCCTGCCAGGATTCCCAAAACCGGTCCATCAGAGAGCGAACCGATACTTCGGTCGGCTCGTTGTAGATCTGCTCCAGCAGCAGCACATACTTGTCCCGAGCGCCCCAGTAACCCTCCCCGGCAGTCTCATTGATGATTCTACCTTCCAGCAGCAGATCGCGAACACGCTCGATGCGGCTGACCTCCATGCCCTGGCCGAGCTGCCCGGGATACAGCTCGCGGTTCAGACCGGGCATATAGATCGGATCGGTAGCCTTCATTTCCACCCGCTGCCGGCTGTAGCCCTCCACCGAAGCATTGCTCAGGTTGTGCCCGATGGTATTCAGACCCAGGGTATGGCCGATGAGGCTGCGCTTTCCTATCTCTATTCCTGCAAACGTCGACGGCACGGCTTGTCCTCCTAGGCGTTTCCGTACAGCATCAGGGACTCGTCCCCCGCTTCCTTGGTCTTGCCCGTACGGGAGTAAAGCCTGCCCTTGCGATGGGGAAACAGCTCCTCGACAATCTGGCGCAGCGCATCGGACATCGATCCTATGTAGTAGGACAAAAGCCCGGCGCTGGCCTTGACCCTGACCACCGCCGCTTTCAAGCTCCTGTACAAGCCGATCAGCTCGTCCCGTTCTTCAGCCGGAAGACGGAACGCCAGCGCGGTGAATCCCTCTCGCGGTTCGGCGTTGAGGGCTTCGCGAAGCGCCTCGAAGGCCTGGAGGCGGCTTTCCTCCATCACCTCGATCTTGTCCGCCAGGCGGCGAAGCGCATCGATCTCTCGATCGAGCTCCGTCCACTGGCGTCTGCTTATCGCCTGCTGCAGGTTGTTCTGCAGGGCGGCGAAGGCCCTAAGGCTCTCTGCCTCCTGCCGGAGGGCTCGCTTAAGCGGTATACTCTGCACGTTATTCTCCTCTTCTGATATTGTCGGAAGGCGCGCAGGCGCTGCTTAGCCTTTTTGCCTATCCGCCGGTCCGCCAGGCGTCGTAGCCGCTGCTTGCGAGCCGAACCGAGGTGAGCGAAGAGGGGCTTTGGCGGGAATGAAAAGCCGGCGCGGCCCTAATTCAGATAAACGACAATCCCGATCTGGGCATTGTTCCCGATGCCGAGATCGATCGCAAATTGCGGCTCGTCCACTGTAACCAGGAGGTTGTATTCGCCGAACAGAGCCAGGTTCTCAATAATATCGATCTCCGCACCAAGGAGTGCGCCGAAGTATAGGGCCAGGTTGTTCGTAGTTCCTGTAGAAATCCGCGTGCCTGCAATACCGCCTCCGTACGGCGAAACCCTGCGCTGGAGGAAGTGATATTCCAGGGCGGCACTGATGCCGAATGTGGTTTTAGTGACGTCCAGGTCGGAATCTCTAAGGTGGAAAAAGTCGCAAATTCCACGCAGGGCTGTCTTCTGCCCGAGCCACATTTTCAAGCCAAGTCCTCCCTGGACGTTGTCAGAGTGCTCGTCGATGATATCCACCAGCAGGCTGCTGAGGTTGAAGATCAATCCCACCTTTTTACCCTTCAGGCTGAGGCCCTTCTGTTCTTCCTGGGCCTGCACGCTTAGCGGAAAGGCTATTCCCGCCAAGAGCAGCAATGTCAGGGGAAAAACGAGCTGTTTTCTCATGATGGACTCCTTTTTAAGTCTCTATTTGCTCCAAGCCGATTCCTGCAGATTTGCGCGAGGCGGGTACGCCTGTTCCGGTCCCCGGCGCCACCCTCCCGCTTCGTGTCTGCAAGAGTAGTTACAAAACAGTAAACCCGTCAAGCCAGCCGGCGCGGCCCTACCCGAGCCCTGGACCCCCTCGCCACCCGCCGGCGGCACCAACCCCCAGCGCCTTCAGAGCTACCCTTTAACGCGCCCCCTTTTCCCCCCGACGCTCCAGACCTCTTGGCGCCCCAGCTTCTCCCGACACCCCAGACCTCTTGGCGCCCCAGCTTCTCCCGACGCCCCCCAGACCTCTTGGCGCCCCAGCTTCTCCCGACGCCCTGAAAGCCTTGACAGGCAAGGTATATATCCGTTTTCATGGAGTCAGCCTGGCGGCAGAGAAGAATTCTGACGCCCCGGGAGGAGCTGCAGGGATGAGCAAAAGACGCGCATTGCTGCTATGTCTAGCCGTGTACCTGGCCGCCGCTTTGGCGGCCATTCTCGCCGTCTTGCCTTTGGCAGGAGGCCATCCGGTGTTGATTGCTTTTGTGGCCGATCTGGCCGCCACCGCGGCCGTGTTCGCCTTCAGCGCAGCGTTCAACAACTCCAGCCTCTACGATCCGTATTGGAGCGTAGCTCCGCCGCTGATTGCTCTGTACTGGCTGTGGATTTCCGGATACGAGCGAGCTCCCGGCCTCCGCTCCCTGATCGCCTTGATCCTGATCCTGGTTTGGTCGGTGCGTCTGACATTGAATTGGGCGCGTCAATGGCGGGGGATCGAGCACGAGGACTGGCGCTACGTCGACTTGCGGCGGCGCTGCCGTTCCTGGTACTGGCCGGTCAGCTTCCTCGGCATCCATCTCTTCCCCACCCTGGCCGTCTTTCTGGGTTGCCTTCCCCTGTACGCCGTGATGCGCTCCGGCACAGCCGCCGGCAGAAATCTCAATCCGCTGGATGCCGCGGCTTTCCTGGTGACACTGGGGGCTATCGTCCTGGAGGCCGCCTCCGACCGCCAGCTCCACCGCTTTATCCAGAGCGGCGGGCACGGCGAGCGGATACTGGCGAGCGGCCTGTGGGGGCTCTGCCGTCACCCGAATTACCTGGGAGAAATCTCTTTCTGGTGGGGCCTGTACCTGTTCGCCCTGGCTGCCGCCCCCGGGTACTGGTGGACGGCCGTCGGAGCCCTGGTCGTAACCGGTCTTTTTCTCGGAATCAGTATCCCCATGATGGACCGCCACCTGCTCAAGCGCCGGCCGGAATACTCCCGCTATATGCAGGAGGTTCCGGCGTTGTTTCCTCCAGCACGTTTTAAGCTCGGACGACAGCAGGACTCTCATTCCTAGGGCTTCTTTTTTTCACCAAACGCTTGACAACCTGGATCAATTGTATTACATTCCTAGTATAATAGTTCAGTAGTACACTAGTAAGGAGGATCACAGTGACGGAGACGGGTATCGTAATCAGCAGCCTGTCTTTCGGGTATGGTAGAAAACGCCTTTTCAACAATCTGGATCTCTCGTTGGAGCCAGGCAATATATACGGGCTTCTGGGCAAAAACGGCGCAGGTAAGACCACGCTGTTGAAGCTGGTCTGCGGGCTGCGTTTCCCACAGGCTGGGTCCTGCCAGGTGTTGGGTTATCCCCCCGAAAGAAGACCGGCCAGCCTGCTCGAAGACCTCTATTTTCTGCCCGAGGAATTCTTCGTACCCCCGCTAACCATGGAGCAGTACCTGCGGATCTACGCTCCATTCTACCCTCGCTTCAGCGCAGGCGCCTTCGGGGAATACCAGCAGGAGTTCACCCTGGAACGTGGCAAGAAGCTCTCCGAGTTCTCGTACGGACAGAAGAAAAAGTTCCTGCTGGCTTTCGGACTGGCTACCGGATGCCGGCTGCTGCTGCTAGACGAGCCGACCAACGGGCTGGACATCCCGTCCAAAAGCCAGTTCCGGAAGCTCCTGGCCAGGGCGGGGGAGAAACACAGGATCATCCTGATCTCCACACACCAGGTCCGGGATATGGAAAACCTGATCGATCCCATTATCATTCTCGACGAGGGTTCGATCATCTTCCAGCAACCCATGCACGAGGTCACCCGCCGGCTGCAGGTTGAGCTCGAGCCTGTTGAACCCGCTCCCGCAGAGGTGCTGTACTCGGACAAGACGCTGGGCGGCTACCTGGTGGTCAGGGAGAACTTCAGCGGCGAAGAGACGCGCCTGGACTTGGAAACGCTGTTCAACACGGTCATCGGCAACCGCCAGCGTGTCCGGGAGCTGTTCGAGCGGCCGGCGGCCCGCACGGTCAACGAGGAGGTATGACATGAAAAAGGCGAAAAAAGGCCTGGCCGAAGTACTGAGCCTGCGCCGCCTGGGACTGCTGCTGCGCAGGGATTTCAGCGCCGGCTACCGAACTGTGATCGTGGCCATGCTGGCGGTGGGCGGATTCGTGATCCTGATCTCCGTGCTCTCCGCCCTGTCCGGGAATCTCAGACCCATACACGGCACGCTCTACATCGAGCTGCTGTTCATCGGCGGCTTTATCGTCACCAGCCTGATCTTCAAGGAGCTGCACCTCAACGGCCGGGGCGTGTTCTATCTGACCCTGCCCGGTTCCGTGCTAGAGAAATTCCTGAGCAAGCTCCTGGTGACCTCGATCGGCTACGCCGCCGGCAGCCTGATCTTCTATTACAGCCGCTTCCTCGGCGGCGGAAGGACTCAACAGGTTGATCTTCGGCTACGGGCACCCGTTTTTCAACCCCTGGCAGCGGGACATCCTGCTGGCCGTGGCGGCCTACCTGGTCTGCCAGTCCGTGTTCCTGGTGGGCTCGATCTATTTTCGCAGGCTGGCCTTCATCAAGACCTCTCTGTATCTGGTTCTGTTCACCATTGTCTTGAGTATCCTGGCCGGCGTGATCCTGTGGATCATCTTCCGAGATTACGCCGAAGGCGGGCGAATGATGCTCCAACCCTACCTGAACGAGCTGGGCCGCGCCGGGGAGATGGAGAGGGTCCTGACACCGCTGGCGGAGCGATTCCTGCAGGTGATCAAGGTCCTCTTCTGGGTGGCCGTCGCCCCTATAGGCTGGGTGGTGAGCTACCTGCGCCTGCGCGAGACTGAGGTATAAGCATGGAGTTCCGGGAGAACCAGGCAATCTATCTGCAGATCGCCGATCACATCAGCGAGCGAATTCTATCGGGATCCTGGAAGCCCGGCGAGCGCATCCCCTCGATCCGCGAGCTGGCCGAGGCAATCGAGGTGAATCCCAATACGGTGATGCGTTCCTACGGTTATCTCCAGGATCTGAGCATCATCTACAACCAGCGCGGAATCGGCTACTTCGTGGCCGAGGACGCCTACGACAAGACCCTGGATCTGAAGAAGCGCAACTTCATCCGCCGGGAGCTGCCTCGGATCTTCCGAACCATGGATCTACTTCATCTAACCTGTGACGACCTGAAAAGATTACACGAACGGGATGCGGGCAACGGCCGCACCCGGACCATCTAGGAGGGATGCACCATGAGAAACAGCAATAAAGTGCTGATAGCCGCTGTGGCGGCGTCAATGCTCATATTCCTGGCTTTTATCCTGGTAATGGGATTAACGGTACGGGAGCTGTTGGAGAGCAATCGACTCACGGCCTCCGGGCTGCCGGCGGCCTTCAGGCTGCCAAGCCTCTCCCGCCGCTCGGAGCCGGCCTCGCTACCCGGAAGTCGGGGAACCGTCACGGCCCCGCTACCCGCCTAGCTGCTCGAGGATCTTCGATTGATCGTTGCGCAGCACCGTGCTCTCCGGCGCTCGCGAGAGTGCTTCTTCTAGCACCCCGAGGGCTTCCTGCAGCCTTTCGGCCCGGACCAGGGTCACCACCGCATTGTGAACATAGGCTTCGTAGCTCTTCATCAATCCCTGGTCCGGGCCGACCTTTTTCAACCCCTCCGCGATGATTCCGGCCGCACGGGCGAAATCTCCCCGGCCGGCCGCCTGGGCCTTGAGCTGATAGATGTACACGGTCAGGCTCCGCCACTGCCCGGGGTCCAACTCACCTTCCCGAAGCCGTGAGTCGACCAGGGCTTCCGCCTCCTCCAGGGCACCGCGCTGAACCAGGCTCAAGACCCAGTTATGGATAAGATCGCCTCGCAGGGATTCCAGGCGCCCGTCCGGGTAGGCCCGTGCTGCGGCCGAAAGGACGCTCAAGGCCTGCTCGAAGCGGCCGCTCATCCCATACCAGGAGGCTAGATTGTGAACCGCGGTGATCATCCTGTCGTACGATTCTCCGTTCCCCAGCAGGGCATAGGCGTCCACCGCTGGAGACACCGCCTGCGCATAGCTGCGCAGCTCGCTCAGGAAGGCCGTGCGGTTGAAGAGGATCAGGGCGAGCAGCTCCCGTTCGTCGATGTCCCGGCGATCGCGGTAGTTCGAAGGCGGCACGTAGGTGTAGCCCGTAACCCTGCCGAAATTGTCCGTAAACTGCTGGCGCTTGCCCGGATCGAAGCCAAACGGCGAGGTGGTTTCCACGTCGAACACCCCCTCTCCCGTATCGACCCGGCAAAAGGCGTGATCGGCGGTCCGCACGCCCCACACCTTCTGCCCCAGGGCCTTGACCAGAATGGCGTACAGGACACCGGAGGACACGCAGTTGAACTGGCCTCCTTCGATCAGAAGGTCGAGCCGGGTCTGTTTCTCGTCGTAGCGGTTCAGGATTTCCTCGTGCATGAAGGCCAGGGCGCCTTCGGCCTGCTGCCTGGGGCCGTCGCCGGGGGCCAGTCTGTCGCGCATCTTACCGACCAGAGATTCCAGTTTCAGCTCGAAGGCGGGAAGCTCGCTTTCCGGGGTATCCGAAAAGAGCAGGGCGGCGCGAATGAAGCTCTCCAGAGCGAGGGGCTCCTCGACCGCGGCCAGCCGCCGGATATACTCCGGCGCTTCCAGCCTGACCTCCGCCGGTAGTTCGGGCGCCGCCAGCAGAGGAACATCCAGCAACAGCAACAATGGAAGAAGGCTAAGCCTGGATGTGGATTGTCCCTTGTTCTTCAAAATATTATTATCCTGTATAGTGCCTAGGTCAGAGGGTTTATCCCATCGAAAAAGATACCGGAAAGACGATCGGGAAGGCAAGAGGAAAGCGCCACCGATCGTGACAGGAAGAGGAGTCTGGGGGGACGAATGCAACCGGAAAGAGATCTCGTGATTATCGGCGCAGGCGCCGCCGGGCTTACGGCGGCGCAGTATGCAGCCCGGGCGAACTTGAACGTGCTGCTCCTTGAAGAGCTGGCCCCGGGCGGTCAGTGTCTGATCATCGACAACCTGGAGAACTACCCGGGGTTTCCCGAACCCCTACCGGGGATCGAGCTGAGCCAGAAATTCGAAGAGCAGGCCCGCCGCTTCGGGACGGAGATGCGGATCTCCAGCGTTCATACCGTGAAAAAGAAGAACCGCCTCTTCGAGCTGGACACCGACAACGGCACGGTCAGTACGTACTCGGTGATCCTGGCCACGGGAGCGAAACACAAGAAGCTGGAGGTCCCGGGGGAAGAAGAACTAGCCGGGCGGGGGGTATCCTACTGCGCCACCTGCGACGGGCCGTTTTTCAAAGGCAAACGAATGCTGGTGGTCGGGGGCGGGGATGCGGCCTGCGACGAGGCGATGTTTCTTTCCAAGCTTAGCGACCAGATCGTCATGATCCATCGCCGGGACCGCTTCCGAGCCCAGAAGGCCCTAGCCGAACGAACCCTGAAGAACCCTCACATCGAGGTTCGCTGGAACACCGAGACCAGAGTGATCCGGGGGGACGGCAAAGTCCAGGAAGTAACCCTGTGGCACAACAATAAGGACCAGACCTACACGGAAAAGGTCGATGCTGTGTTCGTCTTCATCGGTTCCATTCCCCAAACCCAGGTGGTCAAAGATCTCCCGGTGGACCTGGATGAGGGGGGATACGTCCTGACCAACCAGCGCATGGAGACCAGCGTCCCGGGTCTATATGCTGTGGGCGACGTCCGCGCCACTCCCTTCAGGCAGCTCGTGGTAGCGGCCGGAGAAGGAGCGATCGCGGCCCATGCCGCCTCCCAGTACATCGACGATCTGAGGGGGGAAGCCTACGCTTGAAAGTATCTTCCCCGCAGCCGTTTAGACTGATCCTCTGCAGCCCGGGTAATGGACAGGAGAACATGGCCGTGGACGAAGCCCTGCTGTCCGCAGTGGGCGCGGGCCGGAGCCCGGCGACAGTCCGGCTTTACGGATTCTCGCCCGCTACGCTTTCCCTCGGGCGGTTCCAGCGTCTCAAAGACCGGATCGATACCCAAGCCCTGAGGGAAGCAGGGATCACCCTGGTCCGCAGGCCTACGGGAGGCCAGGCGGTCCTGCACGACCGCGAACTAACCTACGCCGTGGTACTCGGCAGGGACCACCTCGATCCCTTCGGCAAGCGCGAGATCTATCGCTTTATCGCCGGCTTGCTGCTGAAGGGGCTGCAACGCCTGGGCATCCAGGGCCGCTCCAGCCGTCAGAGGCTGGGAGACCCCCACAATCCCGATTGTTTCCGCTGCACCGGGGAGTATGAAATTGCCACATCCAGCGAAAGGAAACTGGTAGGCAGCGCCCAGGTGCTCAACCGGAATGCCTCCCTGCAGCACGGCGCCATACCGCTGGATGACTCCTACAGGCGAATCTCCCGCTACCTCCAGGCAGGATCTTCCGAAGATCAGGAACAGCCCGGCTGTCTGTGCGAGGAGCTGGGCCGTAGCGTGAGCTTCGAGAAGGCGCTCGACGCTTTCGCTCAAGGTTTCGCAGCCGGCCTGCAAGAGCACGGCATCCGTCTGGAAGCGGGAGATCTGAGCGGCGAGGAACGGAGGCTGGCCGCAGAGCTCCTGAGGACCAAGTACTCGAGGGACGAATGGAACCTGTCGTATTAAGACCCCGGCGCTTACGCGACAGGGCGGCTTTTCTTCTCCTGGGCGCCTGTCTGGCCCTGGCTTTCCCGCTCTCCCTGTACGGAGAAACGGACGAGTCCCTGCCCTCGTTTTGGGACGAACGCCCGGACGAGCAACTCATCGAGGACCTGCTGGCCCGCATGAGCGATGAGGAGCTTCTCGGACAGCTTTTCATGCTCGGCTACCTCGGCAAGCGCCCCTCCGAGCAGATCCTGAGCTGGATCCGCACCCGCAACCTGGGCGGAGTAAAAATCTTCACCCGTAATGTCGATACCCTGGAGGGGCTTTCGGAAAGCATTCGCATCATGCAGGAAGCGGCCGGCAGCGGGCGCTTCCGTATACCCCTATTCGTATCCACTGACCAGGAGGGGGGCTGGGTCCGCCATATAAAGGAAGAAACCTCCCGCACCCCGGGCAACCTGGCTCTCGGCGCCTCGGGACTTCCCGAGGACGCCCTGCTGACCGGCTACTATATCGGGCAGGAGCTGAAAACCCTGGGTATCAACATGAACTTCGCCCCTACCATCGACGTGTATTCCAATCCCTCTGCCAGCGTGATCGGACCGCGGGCTTTCTCCTCCGATCCGATCGAGACGGCGATGCTGGCCCTGGCTTACTTCAGGGGTATGAGCAGGAGTGGGATCATCTGCACGGCCAAGCATTTTCCGGGCCACGGCGAGGCGGACAAGGACTCCCACGGCGCCCTGCCGGTGATCAGGATTTCCTTCGAGCAGATGTGGGAGGGGGAGCTGGTTCCCTACAGAATTCTCATCCGGGAGGGCATTCCCGCCATCATGAGCGGCCACCTGGCCTATCCGGATATCCTCGACAGCCTGCTGCCTTCCTCGCGTTCGGCCTACCTGGTGCAGGACGTGCTGCGGGACCGCCTCGGCTTCGACGGCGTGCTGATCACCGATGATATGGAAATGAACGGCGCGATCAGCGGCGGCGTCGATACAGCCCAGGCCTGCCTCGAAGCCCTGGAGGCGGGCAACGACATGATTCTCATCTCCCACACGCCCGCTGTTCAGGAGCGCACCTGGCGGAAGCTCTCGGCTCATCTCGCCGACCGGCCGGAGCTTCGTGAGCGCCTCGAGGCCTCGGTACGGCGCATTCTGCGCCTCAAGCTGGCCAGCCTGAAAAAGGGAGTCCCCGCCACGAAGCCGGCCCAAGGGCCGGTCGAAGGATTCAGGCCCAGCCCGGTTGCCCGGGAGTTCTTCCGGCAGAGTGCGCTGCGCAGCGTTACCCTGCTGCGGGATGGCGAGCTGCCCCTGAGGCCGCAATCCGGCCGCAGCATACTGCTGGTCGGTCAGTTCGAGGAATTCTTCCGGGCGGGCAAACTCCGCTATCCCCGGGCTGATTCCCTGTACTTCCCCTACAGCCCCTTCTACTTCGCCAGGCAAGAGGACCTCGCGAGGATCCCGGCGGCGGCCGGACGCTACGACATCATTATCTTCTGCCTGGCCAACTACAACAGTCTCGAGGTTCTGAAGGCCCTGCGTCCGCTCCAGGACAGGATCTACGTAATCTCGGTGCTGTCACCCGTGTACCTGCGGGACACCCCATGGGTACGCAGCTCGCTGGCTGTTTACGGAACCGGGGAGCAGTCCTTCCAGGCCGGCTTTGCCGCTCTGGCCGGGGATTTTCGCCCGGAAGGACACATTCCCGTGGACTTCCTCGACGGCGCTGCCTCCTTGAGCCCCCCTCCCCAGCCATGAGGTGGATAAAAGCGTCCAAGCGGGACCTTCCGGCATTGATCCGCTTTCTGACGGCCCAAGAGTGGCGGGCTGTGCCCTTCACCTCCCGGCTTCGCAGACAGGGCGAAGCGGTCTTCCCCTCCCGCCTGGAGGCCCTGATCCTGATCTGCAGGGGCCCTTTCCGATTAGGCGAGGGGATACGGGGATCCATGCTGCTGACCTCCGGCGGACTCCTGCTGCCGGTCTTCACCGGCGCGACCTCCCTCCTCCCGACAGCTTCTGCGCTCCGGGCAAAGTTACGGTCGGCTTTCCTACAGGTCGAGGCCGAGCTCGACGAGGTCAGGTCCGAGCTCTACCGATTTCCGGCTGTCCCGGCGGGGCCTTTTCCGGGCTTCAACGACTTACACCGGCGGCTCTATTCCCTGATGGGCCCCTTGGCCGAGGTAAGCTGGCTGGAAAAGATCCTGCCCTTGCGAGCGGGAGCCAGCATCGACTATTACCTGATGATCCTGGAACGAAATACGTTCTTCGAGACCGGGCGTCTGCGACCGCCCTTCCCCGCAGATCTAGCGATCCGCAGCGCCTGCCCCCAGGATCTCCCCGGGCTGCTGCCGCTGCAGATCCGCTACGAGCTGGAGGAGGTGGTGGTGTCGAAAGAACGGTTCAGCGAGCCGGCCTGCCGGCAGAACCTGAAGCGCGCTCTGCGGGAACAGCTCGTGCTGATGGCTGAGCTGAACGGATCGGTGGTGGCCAAAGCCGGTACCAATGCCCGCGGATTCGGCGTGGACCAAATCGGCGGGGTGTTCACCCTGGAAAAGCTGCGCAACAGCGGGATTGCTTTCCGGGTGATGGAAGAGCTGCTCAGGCGGGTCTTTGCTCACAAGGATATGGCCTGCCTGTTCGTGAAGAAGGACAATCTGCCAGCCCTGGCCCTGTATAAGAAACTCGGATTCGCCACCGCCGACAGCTACAGGATCAGCTACTTCCAGATCTAGCTTTCAGCCTGAGGCGGAACGGGCCGCTTTACGCTCCAGCCGCTCGCGCCGGCGGGCTAGCTCCCGCCTCAGGCGAGCATCGAGAGGAAGGCCCCAGGAAAGCATCTTGTGCACCCAGAGCAGAGCCTGTTCGGGTTCTTTCAGCCGATGTTCGTTGTACTTGGCCAGCTCGACGGCTGCGAACAGACTCTTTCTCCGTTCCACCATCCGCTCCCAAACCGATACCGCCCGGCGCCATTCGCCCCTGCGCTTATAGTGCAGGCTCAGGGACCGGCCCGCCGATTCGTCCCCGGTCTCGAAGCTATCCTCGAGCAGCTCTACGCCCCGGATTTTCCCGCTTCCCAACATGAAGCGCCCCAGGGCCGCGCGGTCCATGTATACCGAAGCCGGGTCCGTCCGTTGTTCTCGGTCTCGGCTGCCGAGGATCCTGTTCACCGTGACGAACAGGCTGGCCAGGGTCAGCACATCCTGCAGGTTGTGCTCGAACACCAGGTCGAGCCGTCCCGGCCGGCCGCTGCGCAGGTAGTGAAGGTAAATGCCCGGGATCTCGAATCCGGCTACGTCCGCTTCCCTGTCGATGCCGAGAATCTCCCGTTCCACCGTGCCGAGGGAGCAATCGCTCAAAGACCGGCGCCACAGACGCCTGGCCCAATACAGGAGGTCGGTTTGCCGCTCCAGAACCAGCTCCATGCGGTTGAGAACGAAGCGGGTACGCAGGAGGTGTGAATCGAAGGCCCGACCGTTGTAGGAAACAAACAGCCTGTGCCGCTTCAGCCGCTCGGCGATCCCGGCGAGAAACTCACTCTCGCCGGGAAAATCCCGCAGAAAGATCTGTTCGGCCCAAAGGTCTTGCCCCTCCAACCAGGCCGTGCCGATGAGAAAGATCGAGCTCCCCGCTCCGCCCGAAAGGCCGGTGGTCTCCGTATCGAAGAAAAGAAGGTCTGATCGTCCATACCCTTCGGGAACCAGCAGCTCTGACAAAACCCCGTCGTCCAGCGGATTGGGGTAGCGAAGCCGGCGCCGCAGCGCGTAACGGCCCAGGGCGTCCCAGCCCCTGGCGGGAGTGAACGGCTCCGGCTCCTGTGCCTGCCGGCCCCCAGCCTTTTGCCCCTTCTCCTGCCCGACCGCGCCCGCTCGCCCGGGCGCCTGCTCTTCCAGGTAGCGCAGGCGTTTTTTCAGGAACTTCAGCGGTTGGCCCGACCCGTCCGGGTTTTCGTACTTCAGCCGTCCCTCCCTCACGCCTCGACCTTTCCCGGGGAGCCGGACCCGCGCAATCCGCCCTCACGGGTGCTCGATCCGGGGATCCCTGCGCCTGACTCCAGCCAGGCCTCGAGAAACTCCCGCATCGAGGTCTTGGCATTGAAACCAGGCACCTCCAGCTCCGGGTCCGAGCCCACCGGTCCGATACAGGAGGGACAGCCGTGGGAGCAGGGACAGGCTGTCACCAGCTCCAGGGCCCCCTGCAGAATGGCCTCCGTGTTCTCCAGAAAGCCCTCGGAGAGTCCCGTGCCGCCGGGGTAGTTGTCGTACACGTACAGGGCCGGGCAATCGAAGAAGGTATCTTTGAGCCGTTCGGATACCCCGAGATCGCGGGGATCGCAGAGCAGGAACACGGGAGCGATATTCCTGACCAGGGTGCCCAACCTCTGCATGATGACCGGCCTCTCCGGCTCGGCCTGCCTCTCGAAGGCCCTGCCGGCGGCGCTGCCGGAACAGAACAGCAGCACCACGGAGCGGGTATGCATCTCCTCGGGAGGCAGGTCGATCTCCCCGTAGCCGACGTTCTCGTGGGTTACGAACTTGAGCTTTTTGAACTTGGTGGCCTGGGTGCGTACGAGGATGTCGCCTATTACCGCCTCCATGCCGCTCATGCTCTTCCTGTCGTCCTGTTCCAGCACCTTGATGTCGGTTTTCACGATGGAGTCCGTGTAGTAATTCACGTCGGTCTCGGCGACGTGGCAGCGTTGGTTTTCCAGATCGAGCTTCTTCACGATGTACTGGTCGCCCCGGTGCAGGTATATCGCCTCGTCGTAGAGCATGAGCTTGGCCGAAGGCCTGTCCATCTCTCCGATCACGTTCTGCTGGCCCCGGGTGGTGTCGACGATCACCATGTTACCCGGGGCGCAGCTGCGCAGGCCGACTTTTTCCGCCGGGTAGGACCGGTCGGACCAGAACCACTTGCCTCCGGTATAGCGAATGACCCCGTGCTCCTCCAGGTAATCCAGCACCTCCCGGTATCTTTTGGCCAGGGACTCCCGCTCTTCGAAGGGCAGCTCGAATACGGCGCACTTGAGTTGATCGCTCAGGACGTAGACGTTGTCGGGGTCCACCCAGCCCGATTCCGGGGAGCTGGAGAAGAAATACTCGGGATGGCGGATGATGTACTGGTCGATCGGCGAAGAGGAAGCTACCAGGATCGACAGGGACAGCTCGGAGCGCCGGCCGGCCCGGCCCGCCTGCTGCCAGGTGGAGGCGATGGTACCCGGGAAGCCGGCCAGGATAGATGCGTCCAGGCCGCCGATGTCGATACCCAGCTCCAGGGCGTTGGTGGAGACCACGCCCCGTATCTCGCCCCCGCGCAGGCCCCGCTCGATGCTGCGGCGCTCGTTCGGAAGGTAGCCGCCCCGGTAGGAGGCGACCCGGATGCGTTCGTTGTCCGTATACAGATTCTTGAGTGAATCCCTGATGTAGCCGGCGATCAGCTCGGTGCGCAGGCGCGAGCGGGCAAACACGATCGTTTTTACCCCGGCTTTGAGAAGCCGGGTAGCCAGCCTCTGCGACTCCTTCACCACTCCCCGCCTGATCCCCTGAACCCGGTCCACCAGCGGCGGGTTGAAAAACACGAAGTGCCTCTGCCCGGCCGGAGCGCCGTTCTCGGCGATCAGGGTTACCGGCTCTTCAATGATTTTCTCCGCCAGGGCCTCGGGGTTGCCTATGGTGGCGGAGCAGCAGATGAACTGAGGTCGAATCCCGTAAAAGGAGCATACTCGTTTGAGCCGCCGGATCAGATTGGTGAGGTGGGAGCCGAATACGCCGCGGTAGGTATGTATCTCGTCGATGACTACGAAACGCAGTGCCTGGAAGAACTTGATCCACTTGGGGTGGTTGGGAAGAATCCCGGTATGCAGCATATCGGGATTGGTGATCACCACCCTGCCCTCCTCCCGAACCGAGACGCGGATCGAGCGGGGCGTGTCCCCGTCGTAGGTGAAAATACGTACCGGCAGCTCACCCCCGAGCAGGATCTCGTTCAGCTCGGCCTGCTGGTCCTGGGACAGGGCCTTGGTGGGGAACATGTACATCGCCTTGGCCTGAGGCTTCTCGATCAGGGTCTGCAGCACGGGGAGGTTGTAGGCCAGGGTCTTTCCCGAAGCCGTCGGGGTCACCACCACGATGTTGGCTCCCCGTCGCACCTCCCGGTAGGCCTGATCCTGGTGGCTGAACAGGCGCTCGATCCCCCTGGCCCGGAGCGCCGACAGGATGCGCTCGTCGAGCTCCGGCGGAAAATCCGTGAAACGGCCCTCCCTGGCCGGAATCACCTGCCAGTGGGCTACCGAGGCCATGAACTTCGGATCGGAGCGCAGAGACCGAATGAGATCCTCAAGCATTTCCCCTCCTCAAGCCAAAGATTCATACTACCACATTCTTGACGGTTGTTTCAGCCAGCGAGTAGTATAAAGTTGTAAGCGGTGGTAGAAAAATGTCGAAGATCCTGTGCATCGTGTTGGGCGGAGGACGCGGGGAACGGTTGTTCCCCCTGACCAAGGAGCGGGCCAAGCCCGCCGTCCCATTCGGCGGCAAGTACAGGCTGGTTGACATTCCCATCTCGAGCTGCATCCACTCGGGATTCAAGCAGGTCTACATCCTGACCCAGTTCAACTCCGCTTCCCTGCACAACCACATCGCCAATACCTACATCTTCGATTCCTTCTCGCAAGGGTTTATCGAGATCCTGGCCGCCGAGCAGACCTACGAGCACTCGAGCTGGTACATGGGCACCGCTGACGCGGTGCGCAAGAACTTCATCCACTTCCGCACCCAGAACCCGGATTACTACCTGATCCTCTCAGGGGATCAGCTCTACCGCATGGACCTGCAGGACTTCTACCGCAGGCACGTGAAGAGCAGAGCCCAGATCAGCGTGGCTGTTACTCCGGTCAGCGCGCAGAAACTGCGGCACTTCGGCATCCTCCAGGTAGACGCCAGGGGACGGATCGTGCGCTTCGTGGAGAAACCGCAGCCCGGACAGGATGTCTCGGAGCTGAAGATCCCCGACTCGCTGCGCAGCGGTCTGTCCGGCATCAGCCCGGAGCGGGAGTACCTGGCCTCCATGGGCATCTACCTGTTCAACCGGGATATCCTGAAAAAAGCCCTGGACAATGAATATACCGATTTCGGCAAAGAGGTCATCCCGAAGAGTATCGAGTCCTTCAAAGTCCAGTCCTACATCTTCACGGGTTTCTGGGAAGACATAGGTACGATCAGCTCCTTCTACGAGACCAATATCAACCTGACTGCAATCACCCCGGACTTCGACTTCTACAGAGAGAGCCAGCCTATATACACCCACAGGCGTGACCTGCCGGCCTCGAAGATCAACTCCTGCCTCATCACCCAGTGTTTAACCGCCGACGGCTGTATCATCACCAACGCCAATATCACGAGATCGATCATCGGCATCCGCACCGTCATCGAATCCGGGGCCAGCCTGGACGGGGTGGTTTGTATGGGGGCCGACTGGTACGAAACGGTGGAAGAGAAGAAGCGCAACCGGCAGGAGGGGATCCCCGATATCGGTATCGGCAAAGGGACCCTTATACGCCGGGCGATCATCGACAAGAACGCCAGAATCGGCGAGGCGTGCCGCATAGGCGTCGACAATCTGGAGCGCAAGGACGGAGATTACGAGAGCTACCACATTCGCGACGGTATCATCGTGATTCCCAAAAACGCGATGCTTCCATCCGGTACGGTCATTTAAGGAATCACCCGACACAGGACAGCCCGGCTGCCACGGAGTTTGACAGCTCAGCGCGGATAATTGGCGTGACCGGGGGCTCGGGCGAAATTGTTTGCCGATCCGGCGGCAAATTACTATTTTATAGGCGGCATAACCGTGTGACTGGAGATCCGAGTCGTAAACCGTATCCGGAGACGGTAGATATTCCAGCAGCGCCGCTGGCTGGACGGCCGTGATCGGATACGGAGTCGGAAGCAATCTGAAATGAAGTGGTTGATGATAGAGGAGGATATCATGGTGAAAAGGCACTCGCTGGCAGTGACGTTCGCGCTCATATTAGTGGCGCTGTTTCTCACAGCCTGCTCGGAGGCGCACGGCATCGGGCAGCGGGAATCAACCCCGGCAGAGCCGCTGAGCAGCCGGCCGGTAAGCTCAGAGCCCATCTCTCCGTCCCTCGAGCAGATCCAGTACTCTTTTCGCGAGGTGGCCAGGGCCGTTCTGCCTGTGGTAGTGGAGATCAACACCGTCGAGGTTATCACCCAGAGGATTCCCCGTATGCAGTCGCCGTGGGACTTCTTCTTCGGACCGTCCCCCGGGGAAAGCGAGCCGGAGGAGAGGGAGTTCCGCCAGCCCGGGTTGGGGTCGGGAGTGATCGTACACAAGGTGGGCAACAGCGTATATGTACTAACGAACAACCACGTCGCCGGGGAAGCCGCAGAGATCAGCATAAGCCTTCATGACGGCCGGGAGTTCAAGGGCAGACTGGTGGGGGCGGATCCCCGCAGAGACCTGGCGGTGCTGGTGTTCGAGACCCGTGAGGAGATACCCATGGCGGTTTTGGGAGATTCGGACAGCCTTCAGGTCGGCGATCTGGTCCTGGCCGTGGGAAATCCCTTCGGCTTCGAATCGACCATCACCATGGGGATTATCAGCGCCGTGGGCAGACAGGCCGACAGCGGCAGCGGCGTTGCCAGCCTGACCGACTACATCCAGACCGATGCCGCCATTAATCCGGGTAACTCCGGCGGCGCCCTGATCAATCTGCGGGGAGAGGTGATCGGGATCAACACCTGGATCGCCTCCCGCACGGGTTCGAACGCCGGACTGGGCTTCGCCGTTCCGATCAATACGGCCAAGAGAACCGTCGACGAGATACTGGCCAAGGGCCACGTAGAGTACGGCTGGCTGGGGGTGCAGATCGTTGACGTGGACACCCAGAGATTCCCCGAAATCCGGGAGGACTTCAAGCTGGGCGATGCCACCGGTTCTTTCGTGGTCAACGTGTTCAAGGGCTCGCCGGCCTACAGAGCCGGCATCCAACCGGGCGACTACATCATCGGCATCGCCGACCGGGATGTGCGGAATACCGACCAGCTAACCAAGGTGGTCGGCAATCTCCCTCCGGGCAACCGCTACGAAGTCAAGGTAATCCGCAGCGGCAAGGTAGAGAGCTTCGATATCAGGCTGGCGATCAGGGAAGAGGACAAAGAGATCGCAGCCCAGAGCCAGAATCTCTGGCCGGGGCTGTACATCGCCTCCATTACGGAGGATCTTCGCAAACAGCTAACCATTCCCGAAGACCTGCAGGGGGTGCTCGTCACCGTAGTCCAGGAAGGCTCTCCGGCGGCCGAGGCCGGACTGCGCCAGGGAGACGTGATTCAACGTATGGCGGATCGGACAATCCGTAACACCTACGATTTCTATCAGGCTCTGAACGGCGCAGGCGGCCGAGAGATCGAGATCAGGGTCTACCGCCAGCAGAACGAGGTTACCGTAAAGCTGGCGAAGTAGAGGTAGAGATCCTCAATCCTTTATCCGTCGTTTCCCGCAGCCAGAGCCCGGTGAGCCACCGGCTCCTTGACGTGCAGATCCACCTGGGGAAAGGGAATGGCTATGGCGGCGGCCTTGAAGGCGCGCCAGATCTCCAGGTTGGTCCAGGACAGAGCGGCAAGCTTGTCCGTGGCGTTGGCGATGGATGTCCATAGAGCCAGCTGGATACCGGAATCCTGGAAGGCCACGATGCGCACTCCCGGAGCGGGCTTCTTGAGGGCGTAGGGATTTTTTCCCGCCACATCCAGCAGCACGCGAACGGCCTGGTCCAGATCGGTGCCGTAGGAAACCTGTACATTGTTCACGATGACGATCCGCTTGTCGTTGTACGAGTAGTTGTGGACGCTGTTGCCGACCAGCTGGCTGTTGGGCACGATGATCGTCTCGTTGGTCAGAGTGTTGATCACCGTGGAGCGCAGCTTGATTTGCACCACATCCCCCTCCAGTCCATTGACCAGGATGCGGTCACCTTCCTTCAGGGGTCGCTCGAGAAAGATGACCAGTCCGGCCACGTAGTTGGCCACCACATTCTGGAGACCAAAACCGATTCCAATGCCCAAAGCACCGAAGACAACAGCCAGAGAGGAGAGGTTGATCCCGACAATGGAAAGCCCGATCAAAATCGCCAGAACCAGCACCCCGTAGCGGACCAGGCTGGATATGGTAAAACGGGAAGCCGGACTGATGGTAAGCTGCTGAAGAAGAGCGGCGTCGATGAAGCGCCTGGTGATCCGGCTTAGCCACGAAGCCAGGTAAATAATCGGAATGGCTAGAATGATGGTTATGACCGATATCCGCGAAGAGCCTGCCGTGGCGAACGGAGTGGACAGGATTTGCCACATACTGCCCAGGAACCTCCAGACCTCGGCACCGAAGAAGCTCAAGAGGATGAAAAGCAACACTACAAAAACAACGATCCTCAACACCAGCCGGCTGTACCGGTAGATGTTCTGCCTGCTTTCCTCGGACAGCTTGAGACGCTTGAGGATCAGGCGCCTTATCAGCATCAGCAGCAGCCTGGCGGCGACGAAGAGCAGAACGATCGGAAGCACGAATCTCAGCAGCGCTTCGAGGGGTGAAAAGGAAAACGAGAGACTTCCGATCTCGAGGGGCGAGAGAAGGAAGGAGCGGATTGCCTGGATCACAGTATTCTTTTCGGCATCTCCCGGAACCCCGATTAAGGGTTTCAAATCCACTTTATCTTTGCTCTTCCATCCATTAAAATGGAGTTAGTACGGCAAGGCTAATCGTCCATGCGGAAACTGCCGCTCTTTTTCCTGTTATCTCTATCATGCGGAATTCTTCTCACCGTCCCCGCAGTCTCCGAGAGCGTTGTTCGGGTTGGTGTTCCCCAGAATAAGCCGATGGCCTTCATGGACAACGAAGGGCTGGCGAAGGGTATCTCGGTGGACATACTCAACTACGTCGCCGGCAGGGAGAACTGGACCCTGCGCTATATGCCCTGTAGCTGGCAGAAGTGCCTGCAGGAGCTGGAGCGCGGCGAACTCGACCTTCTCATCGACATCGCCTACTCGACAGATCGGGCGGAGCGCTTCAGCTTCGGCAGCGAGGCGATACTGGTCGACTGGGGCGTCGCTCACACGCGAAAGGACCTGCAGCTTGAGACCGTACAGGCCCTGGAGGAAAAAACCGTCGCGGTCATGGCCGGCGGCATCTACAATGAGAAGCTACGGCAACTCGCTGAGAACTTCCAGATCCGATGCACGTTCGCCGAAGTTGGCTCCTACCAGCAGGTGCTCCAGGCCGTGGAACGGCAGGAAGCGGACGCCGGAATAGTCAGCCGTTTCTTCGGCCAGCAGTACGAAGGTCAATCCGGCCTTCGGCCCAGCACCTTCATATTCGGTCCCGTAGAGCTTCGATTTGCGGCTTCCAAGGGAGCAGACCCATCGCTGACGCAGACCATAGACAGGTACTTGAAAGCTCTCAAGGAAGACAAGAAATCCCTGTACTACCAATCGCTGAATCGCTGGCTGGGCGAGCTGAGAATCGAGGTATTCCCCCGCTGGCTGCTGTGGGTCCTGATCGCTCTGTTAGCCCTTGTCGCCGCAGCGATCCTGGTTATCTTTCTTTTGAAAGCTCTGGTCAGATCGAAGACGGCTGAGCTGGCCGCCGGAAACCGTCAACTGCTGGCAGAAGTCGATCGCCGGCGAAAAACCGAGCAGCGGCTGCAGAGATTGAACCGTGATTACAGGATACTGAGCTGCTGCCGCCCCACCCTTCCCCGGCCGGATTCGGAATCCCAATATCTGGAACAGATCTGTCAGATTATCGTGGACTCCGGAGAATATCGAATGGCCTGGATCGGATTTGTCCAGGAGGGTGACCGCAGCAAGGCGGTGCGCCCGGTAGCCTGGAAGGGGTTTGACGGCGAGTACGTAAAAAAACTCGACATCACCTGGGCCGATAGCGAGCGAGGTCGCGGGCCTACAGGAACGGCTATACGGACAGGAACACCCTCTATCTGCAGGAATATCCCCTCCGATCCGGCATTCGCTCCCTGGCGGGAAGAGACGATGAAGTACGGCTATGCCTCCTCCATTGCCATCCCCCTGTGTGACGACGGCAAGCCTTTCGGCGCCCTGAATATCTATTCCTCAGAGCCGGATGCCTTCGATCCAGAGGAAGTGCGGCTGCTGCTGGAGCTGTCCGCGCGTCTGGAAGGCGGCATCAAGAGCCTGAGAATGCAGACCGAGCACCGTCAGGCCAAGGAAGCGCTGCAGAGGTCGGAAGAGAAATACCGGGATCTGGTGGAGAACCTCAACGACATCATCTTCGCCTTGGACAGCGAGAACACCATCACCTATATAAGTCCGGTGATAGAGCCCTTGAGCGGCTACAGCCCCCAGGAGATCATCGGTCGCAGTTTCGTCGATTTCATATACTGTGAAGATCTGCCGGATCTGAACAGAAGCCTCCAGAAAGTGTTGTCCGGCAGCCTCGAACCACTGGAGTACCGGGTACTGACCAAGACCGGAGAAACCCGCTGGGTGCGCAGCTCCAGCAGGCCGGTCTACCAAGACGGCCAAATCGTCGGGCTGAGAGGGGTAATTACGGACATAACCGAGCAGAAAAAACTCGAAGAGCAGCTCTTGAAGTCGCAGAAGATGGAGGCGATCGCCAGACTTACGGGAGGAATCGCCCACGATTTCAATAACGTGCTCACGGCCATACTCGGCTACTCGGAGTTACTGTCCAACCGGCTGGAAAACGACGAAGAGCTGCAGCCCCATGTACAGGAGATCGTCAATGCGGTGGACCGGGCTGCCTCCCTGATAAGGCAGCTTCTGGCCTTCAGCCGCAAACAGGTGCTTCAACCCAAAGTGCTCGATCTCAACAAACAGGTGCAAGACATGCAGAAACTACTGAAACGTTTGATTGGAGAGGATATCCGCTTGAGCACCAGACTCGATCCCCGCCTGGGTTTAGTAAAGGTCGACCCCAGCCAGATCGAGCAAGTGTTGATGAATCTGGCGGTCAACGCCCGTGACGCCATGCCCCGGGGAGGGCAACTGACAATCGAGACCAGCAATGTGGCGCTGGACGAGCAGTACGCCCGGGATCATGTTTCGGCTGCTCCCGGTCCCCATATCCTCTTGTCAGTGAGCGACAACGGAACCGGTATGGACAAAGAAACCCAGACCAAGATCTTCGAGCCGTTCTTCACAACCAAGGAAATGGGCAAGGGCACGGGCCTGGGGCTTTCCACGGTCTACGGGATCGTCAAACAAAGCGGCGGGAATATATGGGTATACAGCGAGCCGGATCTGGGAACGACCTTCAAGATCTACCTGCCCCGCGTGGATGCGCCCGTCGAAACGGAGCAGCAAACGAGGGCGGCACGGAAGAGCACCGGCGGCACGGAGACCATATTGCTGGTGGAAGACGAAGACATGGTACGGGAGCTGATAGAGCTCGGTCTGACCCGGGATGGCTATTCGGTGCTGGAAAGCCGCAGTCCCCGAGAAGCGCTGGAATTGTGCCGGCGCCACGAGGGGCCCATTCACCTGCTGATCACCGATATCATCATGCCTGAGATGAGCGGCCGCGATCTGGCCGAGCAAATGCAGATAATGTATCCTGAAGCAAGGGTTCTGTACATGTCGGGCTATACCGACGATGTAATCGTGGATCACGGAATCCTGGAAGCGGGGATCGACTATCTCCAGAAACCGTTCGGAACAGGCGCCTTGTCGCAGAAAGTCCGTGAAATCCTCGATGCGGGGCCCTAGATAGGGGCCCTAGCCAAGATAGAGAACCCGTGGAATCTCGCCACCACATGGAACAGGCAGGCACTCGAAGTATCAGGGAAGCGGCGAGCGCCGTCAGGCAGGCGCACTATCTCACCGTCTTTACGGGTGCAGGTGTATCGACGGAAAGCGGAATACCGCCCTTCCGCGGACCGGACGGACTGTGGAGCCGCTACAATCCCAGGTACCTGGAGCTGTCCTACTTCCACCGACATCCCCTCGAGTGCTGGCGGGTGATCAAGGAAATATTCTACGATTTTTTCGCTGCAGCCGAGCCCAACCAGGCGCACCGGGTGCTGGCGCGGCTCGAAGAGCGAGGGCTGCTGAAGGCGTTGATCACCCAGAACATCGACAACCTCCACCAGCAAGCGGGCTCCAAGCGGGTAATCGAGCTCCATGGCAGCTCGCAGACCCTGACCTGCACGGCCTGCGGGAAAACGGTCCCGGCGGATCCGTGTTACCTGGACCGTCTTCCTCCATCCTGCGGCTGCGGCGGGCTGCTAAAACCCGGCTGCATTTTCTTCGGAGAGGATATTCCAGCGTCAGCCTGGAACGAATCCCTGCGGGCGATCGAACAAACCGACCTCCTGATGGTGATCGGCTCGACCGGGGAGGTATACCCGGCCGCTTCTCTCCCCTACCAGGCAGCCTCGAGGGGCGCGCGAATTGTAGAGATAAATCCCAGCGCGAGCAGCTACACACGTTCCATCACCGATATATTTATTCCCCTCGCCGCCGGCGCCGCCCTGCCTGAAATCGAGAGACTGCTAGACGGGTAAGCCAGGATCGTGAACGGCCTATATGCCCGCAGCGCCGATGCGATCGTTCTTTTCCACCTGATCTACATCCTGTTCGCCGTTGGGGGAGAGATCGCCGTTTTGCTCGGCGGCATCCTGCGCTGGCGGTGGATCAGGAACCTCACCTTCCGCCTCCTCCACCTGGCTGCGGTCGTCGTAGTGGCAATCGAAGCCCTGGTAGGAGCTATCTGCCCGCTGACCGCGTGGGAATACCGGCTCCGCCTGCTTGCGGGTCAGCGAATCGAGCAGCAGATCCCCTTCATGGTCCGGCTGGTGCATCGGATCATATTCTACGATTTTCCGGCCTGGGTTTTCACCCTCACCTACGTGCTTTTCGCCGTCCTGGTTGCCGCCTCCCTCGTTTTTCTGCCGCCCAGGCGAAAGGGGCGGTCCGAGCAGCAGCCCGAAAGCTCGTCAGGCACGTAGACCCGCAGCCGGCTGCCGGATTAACCGAAAGCTCACAATATAGAAGTGGACGATGGAGAACCCTGTTATTACATTATTGTTGGCATGGAAGGCAGCGTCTGCAACCTTTTGCCGAAGCCCTTGTCTTTTGAGAAACGAAGAAATGAGCGCGATCGGTTCGGTTGACACAGTATCTTCCTCATTTCCCCTGAGAACCCAGCTGCGGGACGGTACCAGGGTAAGGGTTCGCCCTCTGCGGTCCGGCGACGGGGGAGAGCTGTTGAAAGGATTCGGACGGCTGTCCATAAGCTCGAGACGGTTCCGCTTTCTCTCCCCGATCCGCAAATTGACCGACTGGCAGCTCAAAGCGCTGATCGAAGTGGACCAGGTGAACCACGTGGCGATCGGCGTCCAGGACATCGGCCGGCCGGGACGGCCAGGGATCGGCATCGGCCGTTTCGTGCGCCTGGAGAAAGAACCGCGGGCCGCCGAGTTTGCCATCACCGTGATCGATGACTATCAGAGCCGCGGCGTGGGCACGCTGCTGCTGAGACTTCTCATCAAGACCGCTCAGGAACGGGGGATCGAGACCCTGCGGGGCTTTCTTCTCGAAGACAACACGGCCATGATCGGACTGCTGGTGAAGTTCGGCGCCCGCTTGCGAAGAGACGCCGGGAACATCCTTTACACCGAGCTTCCCGTCACTCCTGTGGTTTCCGTGCGGCAGGACAGCTTCAGATCGCCCTCTTGACACAGATCCTGTTTATTTATTACCTTGATTTTCGTCATTCCCCTGTAGCTCAGTTGGTAGAGCGGGTGGCTGTTAACCACTAGGTCGGCAGTTCGAGTCTGTCCGGGGG
>CAYMEK010000010.1:47766-82124 GCA_964389305.1 uncultured Spirochaetaceae bacterium | reverse complement strand
GCCCATTGGGATGCAGTTCCTGGCTCCCGCTTTCGCAGAGGAGTGGCTGCTGCGCGCCTGCGAGCGCTTCGCCCAGGCCGTGCCTGTGCCGAGCTGCCCCCTGTTCCGGGAGGATTGGAGGAGCTGAAAAGCCGTGTACCAGTCCTATATCGGTCTGGAGATCCACATTCAGCTTCTCACCAGCAGCAAGGCCTTCTGTTCCTGCCGGGCCGCCTTCGGGGAGCGGCCCAACAGCAACATCTGCCCCGTCTGCCTGGGCTATCCGGGAGTGCTGCCGGCCCTCAACGAGGAGGCGGTCAGGCAGGCCTACGTGGTCAGCAAGGCGCTGCAATGCCGGTTGAATGAAGGGGGCGTATTCGAGCGTAAGAACTATTTCTACCCGGATATGCCCAAGAACTATCAGATCTCCCAGTTCGGCTTGCCCTTCGGCCTCGACGGCCACCTGGAACTGGAGTACCGCAGACGCAGGCGGCGGGTGCGCATCAGGGAGGTGCACCTGGAGGAGGACGCCGGTAAAATGATCCACGCCGGCGACCTGTCCCTCTTGGACTACAACCGGGCCGGCACCCCCCTTCTGGAAATTGTGACCATGCCCGACCTGGAGGTCGGAGAAGAGGCCGAACTGTTCCTGCAGCAGTTCCGCCGACTGGTACGCTATCTGGGTGTATGCGACGGAAACATGGAGGAGGGCTCTCTGCGCTGTGACGCCAATGTATCGATAAACCGTAGCGGCCAGGGACTGGGCGCCAAGGTGGAGATCAAGAACCTCAACTCCTTCAAATTCGTGCGCAGGGCCCTGAACTACGAGATCGAACGCCAGCAGGAGATACTCCAACGCGGGGGCTCGGTGACCCAGGAGACGCGCTTGTGGAACGAGAACCGGGACGTAACGGAAAGCATGCGCATCAAGGAGAGCGCCTTCGACTACCGCTACTTTCCAGAGCCGGACCTGCCGCCCTTCCGCCCTTCGGCGGAGTTCCTCCGGTCGGTGGAAAAGGACCTGGTGGAGCTGCCCCAGGCCCGCCAGGGGCGGCTGGTCGAGCAGTACGGCATCGGGGAGGCCCAGGCCGAGTTTCTCTGCGAGGAAAAGGCCGTTGCCGACTACTACGAAGAGGCGATTCGCCTGGGCGCCGATCCGCAGGCGGCCTCTCTGTGGCTGGCCGCGGACGTGCGGAAGATCCTCAAGCGCTCCGGTTTGCTCATCCAGAACAGCCCGCTGCAACCGCAGCGGCTGGCCGAGCTGCTCACCCTGATTTCCTCCAGACGTATCCATGGAAAGATCGCCAAACAGGTTCTGGAGGTGATTTTCGCCGAGGACAAGGCTCCCCTGCAAATCATCAAGGAGCGAGGCTGGGAGCAGATCGTCGATCCCGAGGAGCTAAATCCTGTAGTGGACCGGATCCTCGAGGAGCATGCCGGAGCTGCCGAGCAGATCCGGGCAGGGGACTACCGACCCCTGTCCTTCCTGATCGGACAGGTCATGAAGAAGACCTCGGGACGGGCCGAGCCCGGCCTGGTCAGGGCGCTTCTCAAAGCCCGCTTCCAGCTCGATTTTATCCAGGTCCTTTCCATGGGCGGGGCCATTACCGGAGAGCGCAGCGGAGAGGGGGAGATCTCCGCCGGAGATCTGAAGACGGTGATCGAGCGGCTTACTCAGGACAAGCGTCTGCCGCAAAACATCCGCTGCCAGGAGATCGAGATAAGCCGGATCCTGAGCGAAGAGATCACGCCCGAGGACTGGGCGGCGTTGATCGCGAGTCTAGACCGCTACCTGAAGTATGAGGACATCACGGGGATCGTCGTGGCTCACGGCACGGACACCCTGGCCTACACCGCCTCCCTGCTGTTCTGGCTTTTTCCCGAGCCTGCCGTGCCGGTGGTGCTCGCCGCCTGCCTCGATCCCCAGGGGGCGGCGGAGGCCCTGGGAGATGCCATCATGGCGGCGGCCAGCCGGGCTCCCGGGATCTATGTCTGCCTGGAGGGCGAGCTGCTCTCGCCCCTGAACATCAAGTTCGAGCGGGTGGGCAGAGGCGGTTTTCGAAACTGGAACCTCCAGAGCTCCCTGTTCTCCAGCGGGCGGCTGGCTCTGGTTCCCGAAGGTATCGGAGACAGGGAAGCCCTGACCGGGCGGCTCGAGCAGGCTATCAGCCAGGTATGCATCCTTCGCGTGTATCCGGGTTTGAAGGGAGAGTACCTCATCGCCCTGATGGACTCGGGGGTGCGCCATTTCATCCTGGAGCTTTACGACACGGGAACGGCCAACCTGAGGGAATCTCCCTATTCACTGCGCAAGGCCTTCCTGGCCGCCAGGGAGCGGGGTGTGCGCTTCTTTTGCACCTCCCAGCAGGAGGGAATCGTGGATTTCTCCGAATACGTTACCTCCCACGAACTGTGGCGGGAGGGGGCCGTCCCCATGGGTTCCCTGACCACCGAGAGCGCCTACACCCGCCTGCTGGCGGCTCTTCTGTGCTGCGGGTCCTCGGATCAGGAGGAGGTGGTCCGGTTGATGGAGGACGCCGAATGAGAACATGGCTGAATGAGATCGGGCAGCAGGAAGGGAGGGAGGTCGAGGTCCGCGGCTGGGTGCACCGGATCCGCGAGCTGGGTAAGATATCCTTCATCCTGCTGCGGGACCGCTCGGGGGTCGCCCAGTTGGTGATCGATGCGGCTTCCGGCTCCCAGGAAGTCGTTCGGGCCGCCTCGCAGCTGACCCTGGAATCCGTACTGACGGTTAGCGGTAAGGTAGCCTCGAACGCAAAGGCACCGGGAGGCTTCGAGGTTCTGGTATCCACGCTGGAGGTGGTAGCCAGGGCGGCGTCCGATCTGCCCCTGCCGGTGAACCAGGATCCGGAAAAGCTTTCCCTCGAGGCAATTCTGGAGCACCGGATGATCAGTCTCCGCAATCCCAAGATCCTTTCGATTTTCAGGCTCCAGGCCGGCATCCTGCGGCTGTTCGACGATTACCTGCGCGACGAAGGCTTCACGGAAATCAAGACCTCCAAGCTCATCGGGACCGGGACCGAGGGAGGGACGGGCCTGTTCTCGGTGGATTACTTCGACACCAGGGTTTTCCTGGCCCAGTCTCCCCAGTTCTACAAGCAAGCCCTGGTCTCGGCGGGCCTGGAGAAGGTCTTCGAGGTGGGCTGCGCCTACCGGGCGGAGAAGCACGAGACGCCCAGGCACCTCAATGAGTACGTTTCCCTGGATGTGGAGACGGCCTGGATACAGAGCGAGCAGGATTTGATGGATCTCGAGGTAGGGATCCTCAAGGCCATCTTCGCGGGTCTGCGCCGGGACTGCCGGAGCGAGCTGGAGCTGTGGGGCGCGACGGTCCCCGAAGCCGAGGAAGTGGAGAGGATTCCCCGTATACCCCACGACCGGGCCAGGGAGATCATCTCCAGCCGGGGAGGGCGCAGGGTTTACGAGATCAATCCCGAAGGCGAACGCATCCTCTGCGACTGGGCGCAAGCGGAGCATGGAGTGGAGGCGGTTTTCATCTACGGCTGGCCGCGGAAGAAACGTCCCTTCTACACCTATCCTCTGGACACCCGCAGCACCATGTCCTTCGACCTCCTATTTCGTGGGCTGGAGGTCACCACGGGAGGCCGGCGCATCAACGAATATCCCCTTTTGCTCGAGAGCATAGAGCTTTTCGGCCTGTCGCCGGAGAGTCTGGCCGATTACCTTCAGATCTTCAAGTATGGCTGCCCTCCTCACGGCGGATTCGCCATCGGGCTGGAGCGGCTGACCCAGAAGATCCTGGGCCTGGCCAATGTGAAGGAAGCCTCGCTATTTCCGCGGGACCGCCGGAGAGTTCGACCCTAGGAGAGAGGCGACGGTCGGCAGGGCGGACCGCTGACCGGTGAATGTCGGACTCGCATTGATTTGAGGAACAGAGCTGATACTAATAGGAGCGAGTGCTATACTTGCTGGTGAGCGCGCGGGAAGACACGGTATTGCGGCGTTATAAACAGATTTCGCCCGTGGGTTTCAGTAACGGCAGGGGGTGAGAACATGAGGAGATGGTTATTCTTTCCGGCGGCTCTGATCGTTTTGGTTTCCTTTCCGGGCTGTCTTACCCGGCCTGGGAGCTCCGGGGCTGCCGCGATCTCCGACCTCGACCAGGGGCGGTTCCCGGCGGGCACCTTCTTTGCCCTTTCTGCGGAGCAGTTGCGCCGGAGTGTTGACGCTGTTCCCGCCTCGGACCCGGACGTACAGGTCGTGTACCGGGAGGTTCGTCACCGGATTGACGAGCACGGTCGCATCGAGACACGTTACCGGTGGCTGTACCAGGTTTTGAGCCAGGTGGGGGTGGAGGGCTGGTCGAGCACCCGGGCTACCTGGTCGCCCTGGTTCGAAGAACGTCCCGAGATACGTGCGCGGGTAACCAATCCGGACGGCAGCCAGCACCTTCTCGATCCGGCCGGCGTTGTCGAGAGCAGCGTCGCCGAGGAATCCTCCCGGACGTACAGCGACAGGAAGCTGCTGCGGGCCCCTTTTCCGGCGATCGCCATAGGGTCGATTGTCGAGGAGGAGATAACGGTCCGCGAGCATCAGCCCTATTTCGGCGCAGGACGGGTGCTGTCCTGGCTGCCCCGTTTCAAGAGACCCGTCTACCTCAACCGTCTGATTGTCGAGATACCCGAGACGGTTCCTTTCTCCTATCGAGTCGATCTCCTGGAAGGGTTGCAGCCGGCCAGGACCAAGGATAGGGACCGGATCACCTACCTGTTCGAAGAGCGAGAGTCACCGCCGGAGGAAGAGATCGAGGACAACCTTCCCCTGCGGCATCCGCATTGGCCGCAGGTCTCTTTCTGTACCGGCGCTACCTGGCAGGCGGTGGCAGCCGGATACGGACGGCTGGTCGAAAAGCAGCTCCAGGGATTCCAGCCCCCCGATTCGGCTCCGGCCGCCGTGGCAGGAGATCCTCTGCAGAGCGCGGCCAGGTATCTGGGCTGGATACGCGAGAGGGTGCGCTACACCGCTCTGTTCCTGGGAGAGCGTTCGATCGTACCAACCAGACCGGAGGAAACGCTGCAGCGGGGATTTGGCGACTGCAAGGACAAGGCAGTGCTGCTGGTAGGGCTGCTGCGCAGCGCCGGGTTCCGGGCGGATGTGGCCCTGGTGAACGCAGGAAGAAGCTGGGACGTTTTTCCCGACCTCCCCGGTCTCGGTGATTTCAACCACGCCGTAGTCTATGTGCACGGTAATCCACCGATTTGGATCGACGCAACCAGCGAATATAGCGACGGCAGCACCGTTCCCACCGATATCCAGGGGCGCTATGCTCTGGTGGCCAGTCCCGACAGTGAAAACCTTGTGACCATTCCGGTATCTCCGTCGAGCAGCAACGCCATGGTACAGACCAGGGAATACAGGCTGGCCGCCGACGGGTTCTGCGATGTAGTGGAGACAACCCGGTATACCGGAACCCTGGATTCCTACTTCCGCCGCAAGCTCGCCGGCGCTGTCAAGGAAAAGCTCGCTGAAGAATGGGAGGCGGACTACATACCGAACACCTACCGTTTCGGACGTCTCACCGAAAGCAGCCTGTCCGATCCGTTCGATCTGGACACCCCTTTCACCGTACAGCTTCAGATTGCCGGCGCAGGTCGGGCGGTCACGGAGAAAGCCATCGCCCAGGCGGCTATTCTCGAGATCGAGATTATCGATTGGCTGCCCGATGCGCTGCGTGAAGAAAAGGATCGACCCCGCCGGGAGCCCTTCCGGTTCTACCAGCCTCTGGTTGCCGAGCTGCGCTTTCGGATCGTTCCGCCTTTAGGGTTCACAGTTCGGGAGCTGCCGCCGGAGGAGACCTATTCACTGGGTCCGGTATCGATCCGGAGGACCTGCACAGTCGAGCGGGATGGGACGGTTAACCTGGTCCTGACGCTGGACACCGGCGTGCCCGAGATCACCGCCGAAGAGTTTGAAACGGCCAGGGCCCGCGTCCTGGAATACAAGAAGCGCGAAGCCCTCGTTATCACCTTCGATCACCGGGCCGCCCGGTTGACCGCCGAAGGGGATTATGCGAGGGCGATCGCCGCCTTCAAAGAGCTGATAGCCAGGGAGCCGGGCAACACCAACCACAGGATACTGATGTCCGAAACCCTGCTGGCGGCGGGGCTGGCCGAAGAGGCGGCTGCTGCGGTTCGCCGGGCGGTGGAGCTCGATCCGCAGTCCGCCGACGGCTGGGCTGCTCTTGGGTGGGTGCTTCAGCATGACCCGGTGGGCAGACGTTTTCATCCGGGTTTCGACCGGGACGGCGCCGTGTCGGCCTACCTCCGGGCCATCGAGCTGGATGGCGAGGACTGGCGGCACAAGGCCAACCTGGCTATCCTGCTGGAGCACGACCAGGAGGGCTACCGCTACAGCGCGGATGCCGATCTGGACGGAGCCATTCGCTGGTACGAGCAGATAAGCGATAAAGATGGCGAACAGGCGATGCGTCCAAATCATCTCAATGTCCTGTTTTGGGCGGGTCGCTACGCCGAGGTACGTAGAATGATCGAGACGATCTCCGATGAGGAGCGCAGGCTCATGTTCCGTCTGGCTTGTTTGGCTGCAGAAGAGGGGGTTTCGAAAGCCTTGATGGAGGCAAGCTCCATCAATCCCCCGGACAAGCGCCGCCAGGCTTTGGCCGCGGCGGGAGAGCTTCTCAGCAACCGCCGTCTGTACGCGGCGGCGGCCGAGCTGTTCCGGGAAGCGGCCCAGGGGTCCAATGAGGCAATGCATATCGAGTCTCTAAGCGACCAGCGCGCCGTTACGGTGCCTCATGAGAACATCGGCTATTCGGCCTCCGACCCCGTCAACCTGATAAAACGCTTTCTCATTGGCATCTTCCGCTCCAGAGGAAGGGATTTTTCTGCCCTGGAGGAACTGGTCACCGAGGCCTATTACCGGAGGGCGTCGGAGGGCGACCTGCCGGACTCGTTTGAGCAGCAGTACATGTCCCTGCGCGCCCTCACCCTCGATCAGCAGATGATCAAGGAAGCCTACCTGGATGTCCTGTTGAGCGCGCTCACCTTTACAGTCGAGGGAGACCTGCACACCGGCTATCACCTGCAGGCGGCGGGCGGGGGCGAGACAGGCGCTTCTTTCTATTATCTGGCTCCGAAAGACGGACGCCTGCTGGTGGCAGGCAGCCTGTACTATGAGTCGCAAATCGGGGCCCAGATCGCCGATTTTTTGGACGCCGGCAACCGGACGGCGGCGGAGCGCTGGCTGGACTGGATAGCAGAGGACTATGCCGGTTACCAGGCCACGGTGGGAAAGGGAGACCGCTTCGCAGGTCTGGCTTTCTACCGTTTCTGGGACCGGGAGCATCGGGATCCGGGAATGTTCTCCTATGCCGCGGCGGCCATTATGGCCGGGGGCGAGGAGGCGGACAGGGCCGTACCCATTCTGCAGAAAGGCCGGTCTCTGTATCCGGACCGCAGTGTTGATTTTGACCATTCCTTGCTCATCGCCTATCTGCAGCTCCATCGCTTTACCGAAGCCGAAAGGATCGCCCGCCGTCTGGTGCGGGAGGACCCCGACTCGGTCCAGGCCATGCGTTTTCTCACCTACGCGCAGCTCTCGGCCGGCAAGACCCTCGAAGCGGCGGCGGCCGCTCTGAGCTGGATCGATCGCCATCCCGACCACGAGGAGAATGCCGACCTGCTCATGATCCTGGAGCCATCGACCTATCCGCAGCGACGCCTCGAGGAAGTCTTCACCGCCCTGGAGAATCGGGGCTTGCTGGACGCCTCGGACTACAACACGAGGGCCTGGTTGGCGCTGTTTTCACCGCCGGTGACCGAGGATGCCCTGCGCCACGCCCGCACCGCCGTGAGCCTGTCCCAGGGAAACGATGAGGCCATTCTCCATACCATGGCGTCGCTGTACGCGGACGTGGGGCGCTGTGAAGAGGCCAAGAGGATCCTGGATCGGGAGATGGAGCTAAGAGGGCTGGTAGCGCCGGGAAGCGACGAGTGGTACGTCATCGGGCGTATCGCCGAGCAGTACGGACTTTCCGCCGCTGCCCGGGAAGCCTACCGGCAGGTGGACACGCCCGAACCCGGGGACTTGGCCTGGCTTTCCTGCCACACCCTGGCCCGCCGCCGCCTCCGGGCCATGGAACGGGAACACTGAGGCGACAGCCGAGGGGACGTTTCAATACAACCCGCCGCCATCACAGCAACTCCTCTTGCCCGCTTTTCCGTTCTGTCGGCCGTGAATACTGAGATTGACGCAAAACCTGCCAGCCGGTATCATGCCCTGTCATGAGCGCGCTACCGTTTTCCCGCATCGAGAAGAAGTGGCAGGCCTACTGGGAGAGGAACAAGACCTTCCGGGTAGCAGAAGATCCCAAGGTCAGCCCAGAGAAGCGGGTCTACGTACTCGATATGTTTCCCTATCCCTCTTCGGCCGGGCTGCACGTAGGCCATCCCGAAGGCTACACGGCCACGGATATCTACTGCCGGTACCTGCGCATGAACGGCCGCCACGTGCTGCATCCCATGGGCTTCGACTCCTTTGGGCTTCCGGCGGAAAACTACGCCATCAAGAGCGGGACCCATCCCCGCATCTCCACGGAGGTGAACATCGTACGCTTCCGTTCCCAGATCAAGGCCCTTGGGTTCTCCTACGACTGGGACCGGGAGATCTCGACCCATCAGCCCGAATATTACCGCTGGACCCAGTGGATCTTCCTCAAGATCTGGGAGAAAGGGCTGGCCTACGAGGCCGAAGTGCCGATCAACTGGTGCACCTCCTGCCTGACCGGACTGGCCAACGAAGAGGTAAGGGATGGATTCTGCGAGCGCTGCGGCTCTCCGGTAGAGCGCAGGGACATGCGCCAATGGCTGCTGAGGATCACAGCCTACGCCGAGCGCTTGCTGGCCGACTTGGACAAGCTGGACTGGCCGGAAAGCCTCAAGCTCATGCAGCGCAACTGGATCGGTAAGAGCGTGGGCGCCAATGTCCATTTTCCCCTGGCCGACGGCGAGGGCACGATCGAAGTCTTCACTACCCGTCCGGACACCCTGTTCGGGGCCACCTACATGGTGCTGGCTCCCGAGCACCCGCTGGTGGCCAGGCTGACTGCAGCCGAACGAAAAGACGCGGTGGAGGATTACATCCGTAGCTCGCGTCTGAAGAGCGACCTGGAGCGAACCGACCTGGCCAAGGAGAAGACCGGTGTGTTCACCGGCGGATATGCGATAAACCCGGTGAACGGCGAGAAGATACCGGTCTGGATTTCCGATTACATCCTCATTTCCTACGGGACCGGTGCGATTATGGCCGTTCCGGCCCACGACCAGAGGGATTTCGAGTTTGCCAGGGAGTTCGATCTGCCCATTGTCCAGGTGGTGTCCCGGGACGGAACCGAGTACCCGTTGGCGGAGGCCGATGCCGAGGACGGGGAGGCCATCAATTCCGGGCAGTTCGACGGTCTCAGCACCGCGGAGTTCAAGGAAAGGATCGTCGACTGGCTTCAAGAGCGCGGCCTGGGCAGCCGGGCCGTCAACTACAAGCTGCGGGATTGGATCTTCTCCCGCCAGCGCTACTGGGGCGAGCCGATTCCGCTGATCCACTGCGATAGCTGCGGTACGGTTCCGGTACCCTACGAGGAGCTTCCCCTGAAGCTTCCCGAAATCGAGAGCTATACACCTACCGGCACCGGAGAGTCGCCCCTGGCCGCCATGAAGGACTGGGTCAACACCACGTGTCCACGCTGCGGGGGCCGCGGCCGCCGGGAGACCAATACCATGCCTCAGTGGGCGGGCTCCTGCTGGTATTATCTGCGATTCCTCGATCCTCACAACGGTCGTGAGCTGGCCGCCCGGGACAAGGTAGAGTACTGGATGCCCGTCGACCTGTACGTGGGCGGGGCGGAACACGCGGTGCTGCACCTGCTGTACGCCCGCTTCTGGCATAAGGTTCTTTATGACCTCGGGGCGGTCAACACGGACGAGCCATTCCAGCGCTTGGTCAACCAGGGCATGATTCTCGGAGAGGGCGGGGTGAAGATGTCGAAGAGCCTGGGCAACGTGATCAACCCGGATGAAGTCATCCGCGACTACGGGGCCGACGCCATGCGGATGTACGAGATGTTCATGGGGCCCCTGGAGGTGTCCAAGCCCTGGTCCACCAGGGGTATCGCCGGTATCAAGCGCTTCCTCGACCGTATCTGGAGGATCTCGCAGCGGAAGCTCACAGATGAGGAGCCTCCCAGGCAGCTCGCCAAATTGCTGCACCAGACGATCCGCAAGGTATCCGGGGACACCGAAACCCTGCAGTTCAATACGGCTATTGCCCAGATGATGATCTTCGTCAGCGAGGTCGGAAAACTGGGCAGGATTCACCGCCAGCTTTGGAGGCCCTTCGTACTGCTTTTGGCCCCCTACGCTCCGCACTTGTCCGAAGAGCTGTGGGAGAAGCTCGGTGAACAGCCCTCGCTGGCCTACCGGAGCTTCCCCACCTGGGACGAGGATCTGGCCAGGGAAGAGGTGGTGACCGTGGTTTTTCAAATCGACGGAAAGATACGGGGCCGGCAGGAGCTGCCGGCCGGTCTGTCGCGGGAAGAGCTGGAACAGAAAGCCCTGGATCATCCCCGTATCCGGGAATTGCTCCAGGGGAAGAAGACCCGGAAGATGATCGTTGTCCCGGACAAGCTGGTGAACATCGTGGTCCGGGGATGAGCAATCGGGCCTGCCATCGACTACGGCAGCAGCGGCTGTATTCCTACCTGCGCGAGAAAGACTGCGAAGTCGGTGTTATTCTTGATTTCGAAGGACAGCGCAACCGATCGCTTCGCTATCTCTGCGGACATCCCGCAGACGCCCTGTTGTTCCTGTTCGCCTCCGGAGAGAGCCTGCTGGTGCCCTGGGACGTGCCTCTGGCCCGCTCCCTGGCCACAGCCGATCGGTTGATCGCCTGGGAAGCCTATCGGCGTAGCGACTTCGAAGCCCTGAGGTCGGTAATCGAGGAGGCGAGGGTGTCGAAGGTCGAACTTTCCGCGTTCCTGCCCTACCCCCTGGTGGAGAGGCTGCGGGAAGCCCTGCCCGGAGTGCAGGTGGAGTGCCGTGAAGGCGGGATCGACCGGAGGATAGCGGTCATGAGGGCTGTCAAGGATTCCGAAGAGCTGAGGCTGATGCGGGTAGCCTGCCGGCTCACCGACGAGCTGCTCGCTGAGCTCGACGCGCTCTTGAGGGATGGGAAGCCCCGCAGTGAGCTGGAGCTCGCCCTCTATATCGAGGAGGAGGCCAGGCGGCGGGGCGCGGAAGGCCTGGGCTTCCAAACCCTGGCCGCCTCTCCCCGGCGCAGCTTCGCCATTCACTGCCATCCCGCCTACACGACCGACGGCTTCGCCGGCAGGGGATTCTCGATTCTGGATTTCGGGATCTGCTTCGGCGGCTACACCAGCGATGTGACGGTCACGGCTGTCGGCGGTCCCCTCAACCGGAAACAGGAGGCGATGGTGCAGGCGGTGGAAGAAGCCTACGAGCTGGCCTGCTCCCTCTGCGCACCAGGCCGGAGCACGGCAGAGATTGCCGGCCGGGTGCAGGAGCTGCTGGGCAGCAGGGGCTTCCCTCTGCCTCATGGCCTGGGGCACGGACTGGGCCTCGACCCCCACGAGGCTCCCCTGTTCCGTCTCGAGGCTGCGGACCGCTCGGGAGAGCCGCAGCGGCTGGAGCCGGGTATGGTCTTCACCCTGGAGCCGGGCGCCTATAACCCGGCCGCCGGGGGGGTGAGGCTGGAGAACGACTTCCTGTGCGTCGAAAACGGTATAGAAGCTCTCACCTCGGCCCGGCTGGTATACCTGTAACCGGGGGCGATCAGCCGTCGAAAGGCAGGATGAGGAGGCTGTCCTCGGCGAGGTAGATGGACATGACCGGACCGCTGCTCTCGATAAGAAGGTGAAATCCGAGGGGCACGGAGGAGAGTTTCAGCTCTTCTCCGGACTCTACGGCCGCCGGCCGGCGGAACGGAGACTCGAGAAACCATAGACCGGCTCCCGGGTCGAGAACCAGCTCCCGGCAGGCAGCGCAGCGGATATCGGTCACCCGGAACTCTCCCTCGGCCAGGGCGGTAAGAAGCCTGTGCAGGTCTAATGACCAGGGATCCCCGTTCGAGCGCTCTTCGACTTCCCGTCTGAGCCTGGGAGTGTTGAGTCCAGAACACGAGACGCCTCGGCTCCACAGGCGGGCGAGTATCTCCGCGACCATTCCCTGCTCCCAGCTCAGTCGGATCCTGCTGGTCGTGAGGTCGCAGTCCAGGGGATACAGGCCGCCGGCCGGCGGCAGCTCCAGACCCCGGTCGGGCACTTCGGGATAGGCGAGCAGGGGCTGGTTGACCAATTTAGGAAGCTCAACCACCGGCGCCCGATCCTGTCCGGCGGTGTAGAGCCGGGTGCAGCCGCCGGCGGGATCGGGAATCACGATCCGATAACGAAGCGAGGGAAAGGCCGCCTGCCAGTGCCGAGGCGGCTGGGGCAGGACAACCTGCAGCGCGACACTCCGGCTGTAGAAGCTGCAGCCGGCAAACAGGGCTGGAAGGGAGGCCAGCAGGCGAGCCACAGCCAGAAAGTGTAGGGCGGTTTTTTTGTTCATTTTACTCTCTATAAAATATATAACAAACTAAATAGACGTATTGCTTTCGATCTTGATATCCGCATCAAGCTGCTCTATATTATTGGCTAAATGGAACCGCTGGAACGCCTGGAAGCTACGGTGACATCGCTTCCCCGGGGCGGATATCTGGTCAACTCTCCCGTGGGTTATATTCAGTTCGGCTCTCCACCGGAGACCATCAAGGACACCATGGCTCTCCCCAATTCGGTTCCGCAGATCTTCGTCCTACCCTACGCCCTGTTCGACTGGCGCAAAGGCATCAATCTGGCCGACCTGGAGTTTCCCATCTACTATAATTTTTTCCTGCGGCGCAAGAAGACCCAAATCATCTGCACCCGCAGCCAGGCCGGGCGGTTCATGAAGGCCCTGCAGGAAGCCCTGTTTGGTCCCAAGGAGCTGCATCTGGAAGGGGATATCTTCGGCGCCGAAAACGGTGGATATATCCCGGAGCTGAAAAGGGAGATGGACTACTTCCGGGGCAGCATACGCTTCCGCGACGTACTCACCCTTTCTTTGTTCAAGAATGACAGCTTCACCTTGGAGGGTGTCAAGATCTCAATCGATCGAAACGGGGATTTCGAGGTATTTTTCGGCCCCAAGAAAACGGCCCATATACCGGGAGTAATACCGTGCAAGCCGATGTACCAGATCGGCCAGCGCCTTCCCGAGCCGTACAATCCTCCGCTGTTCGGCGTAACCTGTCTTGGACCCAGCCACGGGTTCGATCCCACGGCCAATACTTCCGGCTATATCATCTGGCTGAATCATGCCGGGATCATGATCGATCCGCCGATAAACTCCACCGAGTGGCTGGAGTCCTCCAATGTCAATCCCAAGCTGATCGACAGCATCATTCTCACCCATTGCCACGCGGATCACGATGCAGGGACTCTGCAGAAGATCCTGGAAGAGGGCAAGATCACCATCTACTCCACCAAGACTGTTATGCGCAGCTTCTTGAAAAAGTATTCCTCCCTGACCGGAGAGCCGGTGTCCAACCTGATCCGCCTCTTCGATTTCCGTCCCGTGTACATCGGCAAACCGGTGTTCATGCACGGGGCCCGGTTCAATTTCTTCTATACCCTGCACTCGATTCCCACCATTGGATTCACCCTGAAGTTCCAGGATCAGAGCTTCGTATATTCCTCCGATCACCAGGGCGACCCGGCGGTGCAGAAGAAGCTCCTCGATGAGGGCGTGATCGATGTCGAACGTTACCGGCAGCTACAGGACTTTCCCTGGGACAGCAACGTGATCTATCATGAATCGGGAATCGCACCCCTGCACACGCCGGTAGGCTATCTCAATTCCCTGCCCAAGAAGCTTCAGAAAAAGATCGTCGTCTACCATATCGCCAAGAAGGACTTCCCGAAGTCCACGGCCCTGACCCTGGCCACCTTCGGTATCGAGAACACCCTGTACTTCAAGACCAAGCCGCCGGACTACGAGAAGACCTACATGATCCTCAACGCCCTGAAGCACCTCGACTTTTTCGAAAGCCTGAACGTGGAAAAAACCCAGGAATTCGTTACCATCATCGAGGCCCGCAGGGTCAACAAAGGTGAGCACATCATACGTAAGGGGGAGATAGGTCAGTACTTCTACATCATTCGCACCGGAACCGTTTCGGTCCAGGATGAGGGGCTGATCGGCAGGAAGCTGCTCGGTACCTACGAATATTTCGGCGAAGTGGCTCTGTTGAGCGAGGTTCCCCGTACCGCCGATGTGGTAGCGGAAACCGACGTGCTGCTGTACGCCGTCGAAAAGGACAAATTCTTGAGCTTCATTTACGGAACGGAGTTCGAAAAAACTCTGCGCCGGCTGATCGCCAACCGCAGCAGCGAGACCTGGAACATTATGGAGGGCAGTTCTTACCTCCAGCGGCTCACAACGTATCAGAAAACCTGGCTGGAATCCATTCTGGTATCCAGGGAGTATGACGCCCCGGGCGTTCTGGTCAGGGAGGGGAAATCCCTCGAGCAGTTTTTCATTATTCGCGACGGGGAGGTGCAGATCAGCAAAGGCAGGCGCACGATCGCGAACCTGGGCAGGGGGGATTTTATCGGCGCCATCCACAAGATCCATAGGGACGAGCTGGCCGAGTTCACGGTTCGTCATAAGGGACCGCTGTCGGTGTTTGCCATCGAACGAAACGATGTCCTCGATTTCATCGAAGGCAATCCCGGCGTGGCCATGAAGCTGGCTTACGACTACCATTTCCGGGGTTGAATGGTCCGGGGAGCTTTTTTGGACGCCGCCGGGGGATGCGATGCGGCTGAAAGCGGCGGCGAGCCTCGGAATTGCTCCAGAACATGAGGCGTGGACGCAGCATCTTTGAGAAGCTGATCTTCTGCGGCCTTTTTGCCGTGGCCTTCGCCTACGTGGAAGGCGCAGTGGTGGTCTACCTGCGCCGGCTTTTCTATCCGCAAGGGTTCTCTTTCCCCCTGGACTCTATTCCGCAGCTGATCGTTTTCATCGAGGCCGGGCGGGAGGCTGCTACGATCCTGATCCTCTACGTCCTGGCCCGGCTAGCCGGAAGCGGGGCCAGGCAGCGGGTTTCCTACTTCCTGTACAGCTTCGGGGTCTGGGACATTTTCTACTACATCTGGTTGAAAATATTGCTGGGATGGCCTTCCGGGCTGCTGGATTGGGACGTGCTGTTCCTGATTCCGCTTCCCTGGGTGGGCCCGGTTCTGTCTCCGCTCGTCGTGTCGGTGTTCTTGGTCGCCGTAGCCCTGGCAATCCTGATCCTCGAGTCGCGAAATCGTGCCCTCAAACTGTCCTCGGCCGAACGGCTGCTCGAGATTGCCGCGGCCGTGCCCGTCGTGGCCTCCTATCTGTGGGAAACAGGTAAGGTTTTGAGGGGCGAGGAACCCCGAAATTATCCGTGGTGGCTGTTGGCTCTCGGATTGTTCCTCGCTGCGGGGGTATTGGCCCGCAGGCTCTTTTCACGGCGATGGCGGCAGGGCGGCTGAAGCCGCCTCCCCCTGGTCGAAGTTTATTATATTGATTACCATTAACGTTTACGTCTCGAATATTGCCTGCAATGATAGGAGTTAGCACCATGAAAAGCGTCGTCTGGTACGCCAGGGTACCGCCGAGCAGTAACCTGAGCCAACGGATGAAAGCTACCGACTCTGTGCTGGACCGCTGCGGTCTGGACAGGATTTTCGATGCGAGCGACAGAACAGCGGTCAAGATTCATGTCGGTGAAAAGAACAACGACACTCATGTGGCTCCCGAGATCGTCGGCAGCGTTGTCTCGCGACTAAAGCAGCTCGGAGCCAGCCCGTTCCTCACCGAGACCTCGACCCTGTACAGGGGACAGCGCAGCAACGCGATCGACCACCTGGTGCATGCCTTCTCGCATGGGTTCACCTACGAAAAAACAGGCGCTCCCTTCATCATGGCCGACGGCCTGTTCGGCAACACAGAGATCGAGGTTCCCATACCCGGAATCATCTTTAGCAAGGTCAACATAGCCCGCGAGGTGGTGTTCGCCGATTCACTGGTGGCATTGAGCCATCCCACCGGCCACGTGGGCACAGCCCTGGGAGCCTGTCTGAAAAACCTCGGTATGGGTCTGGCCAGCCGGATGGGCAAGCTTAGGCAGCACTCTTCGATAAAACCGTATGTGTCCAGCGAGGACTGCACCTTTTGTACCAAGTGCATCAAGTGGTGTCCCGTGGACGCCATAGTGGAACGGGCTGGCAAGGCCTTCATCGTCAGCGAGCGCTGCATAGGCTGCGGCGAGTGCCTGGCCGTCTGCCGCTTCGATGCGGTGAAGTACAACTGGGGTGTGGAATCGGTGGAGCTGCAGAAAAATGTGGCCGAGCACGCTCTGGGGGTGGTCATCGACAAGCGGGAAAAAAGTTTGTTTATCAATTTTCTGTTCGACATGACGAAAGACTGTGATTGTCTCGGCGAGCGGCAGACGCCCATCCTCCCGGACATAGGCGTGCTGGCTTCCAGGGATCCTGTGGCGGTCGACCAGGCCACCCTGGATGTAAGCGGACAGGAGGTCGGCCAGTCCCTGGCCGAGAGATGCTGGCCTTCGATGGACGGGACGGTTCAGCTCGAGCATGGAGAGGCCATCGGACTTGGTTCGCGCAGCTACCAGCTTGTCGATTGTTAACAGGACAGACGGTATTCGAGATCGACATGAAGGAGAAAAAAAGATCTGGCAGCGAGTTGGCCACTCTTGGCGGAGGCTGCTTTTGGTGCCTCGAGGCGGTATACAGGCGTATCGAGGGAATAAAGCGGGTGATACCCGGTTACGCCGGAGGCAGCAAGGCCAACCCGAACTACCGGGAAGTGTGCACCGGTTCCACCGGCCACGCCGAGGTGGTGCAGATCCACTACGATCCTGAGGTTATCAGCTACGAAGAAATCCTAGATCTATTCTGGAAAGCCCATGATCCAACCACACCCAACCGTCAGGGGCCGGACGTGGGGACCCAATACCGATCGATCATCCTCTACCACAACCGGGCCCAGCGGGAGGCGGCCGAGCGGTCCAGGGCCAGAGCGGCGGCTGCGTTGGACAGGCCCGTCGTCACCGAGATCGTCCCCCTGGATGCCTTCTACGAGGCGGAAGAGTATCATCAGGAGTACTATGAGAATAATCTTCAGGCCGGATACTGCCGGCTGGTGATCCGGCCCAAGCTGCACAAGCTCGGTTTGGACGGAGTCCCTCCAGACCGGGGAAGGTGAGGCGGCCTCCCCGGCAGGTCTTCCGATATAGGGCCACTGCAGCACAAGCCGGCGGCAGCCGGGAAAGGTGCTACCAGTTCTCTCCGAGAAGCTCGTAGTAGGCCTGAGGATGGGCGCAGGCGGGGCAGGCCTTGGGAGCTTCCTCGCCTTCGAACAGGTAGCCGCAGTTGATACAGCGCCAGACCACCTTCCTGTCTTTCTTGAAAACAGTGCCGTTTTCCACGTTCGCCCGCAGATCGTTGTACCGTTTCTCGTGCTGCCTCTCGGCCACACACACCGCCTCGAACACCTTGGCGATGGGCTCGAATCCTTCCTCCCTGGCTACCTTGGCGAAGCCCGGATACATCTCGGTCCACTCGTAGTTCTCACCGGCTGCGGCTGCCTTTAGGTTCTCCGCGCTGCTCCCGATCGGCCCGGCCGGAAAAGCGGCCTCCACCCGGGCTTCCCCGCCTTCGAGGAATTTGAAAAAGCGCTTGGCATGCTCTTTCTCTTGATTGGCCGTTTCCTCGAAGATCATGGAAATCTGAACGAATCCTTCCTGGCGGGCCTGGCTGGCGAAATAGGTGTAGCGGTTTCGGGCCTGAGATTCGCCGGCAAAGGCCGTGAGCAGGTTTTTTTCGGTCTGAGTGCCCTTGATCGATTTCATGGTGGCTCTCCTCTAGAAGAAATATGATATGCTCTTAAGGTTGATTTCGATAGCGATAACTATTATTTGTCACTCGAGCTTTGTCAATACTGGAGCGCAGAATGCCAAAGAGAAAGCTTGCTAATCGAGGCGCTTTCCACTACCTTAAGCAAGAGAGAATGAATATGAGAAGGAAAATAATAGTTGCTGGGATAGCTTTGCTGCTGCCGCTGCTGTCCTTCGCGGATCCGCTCAGCAGCGAGGAGTTGATGGAGCTCGGGCTGCAGCCGCTCAAAGAAGGGACCGAGATCGTCGATTTCGAGCTCCAGGAGCTTAGCGGAGCCAGCAGGCGTCTCAGCGATTTCAACGGCCGGGTGGTATTCTTGAACTTTTGGGCCACCTGGTGCGGCCCCTGCCGGATGGAGATGCCGTCCATGCAGCGCCTGTACGAGCGGTTGAAGCGCAAGGGCCTGGAGATCGTGGCGGTGAATCTACAGGAGGATCGCGGGAGCGTACAGCGCTTCGTGGACGAGCTTGGCTTGAACTTTCCTGTTCTTCTCGATACGACGGGCCGTGTCGGCGCGACCTATGGCGCCCGCAGCATTCCCACCACCTATATTGTAGACCGAGAGGGCTTCGTGATCGCCGGCACGATCGGCACCCGGGAGTGGGACGGCGAGCAGTACATCCGGTTTTTCGAGCGGCTGTTAGCGCAGTAGCGCGATCTAGTACTCGATTCCCCGGCGGGCCCGCACCCCTGCGCGGTAGTAGTGCTTGATCTCCTTCATTTCGGTGACTAGGTCGGCCAGCGGAAAAAGCTCCTCGGGGATCTTACGGCCCGTCAGAACCAGCTCGACGGTCGAAGGCCGGCCCTGGATCAGATCCTGCACCTCCTGGAGGGAGATCAGGCCGTAGTGCAGGGCGATGCCGATCTCGTCCAGGACCAGGACGTCGAAAGCTCCCCCTCTCAGGATGTCCCGGATCTCACCCCACCCCCCCCTGGCCAGACCGATATCCTCCTCGGTGGGCTTCTCGTGAATGAAGCAGTGACGGCCGTATTGGTGCAGGATGATCTGGGGTTCGAAGCGCTTGAGAGCTTCCAGCTCTCCGTAGGGCATTCCCTTGGCGAATTGGGCGATGAATACCTTCAGACCCTGCCCGGCGGCCCGCAGGGCGAGACCCAAAGCGGCCGTGGTCTTGCCCTTTCCCTCCCCCGTGTATATCTGAACCAGTCCCTGCTTCATTACCCTGTAACAGCATCCGACGCTTCGCCCGGGAACCATTCCCCCGAGATGCTGCGGCGTGTACTCGTCTGTTGTGTACTCGTCTGTCCGGCCGTCAAAATCTCCGTGACAGGCCGTAAAAAAGCTCGTTCCAGCGCAGCTCCTTCTTGAACTCCCGGATCCGGGTGCCGCCGTCGATGAGCAGAAACTCCACGCCGGCCATCTCGGCAAAGTCCTCCAGCTGCTCAGTGGTGACCGCCTGGCTGAAGCCGGTGTGGTGGGCTCCTCCGCCCAGAATCCAGGCTGCCGCGGCGGTTTTCAGATCCGGCTGCGGCACCCACAGAGCCCGGGCGACGGGCAGCCTGGGCAGGGGAGCGTCCGGCGGAACCACCTTCACCTCGTTGACCAACAACCGGAAGCGGTTTCCCATGTCCATCAGCGACGCGTTCAGCCCCGGGCCCGCCGGCACGTCGAAAACGAGCCGGGCCGGATCCTCCTTGCCTCCGATGGACAGGGGGTGTATCTCGAGAGAAGGGGTACCGCCGGCCAGAGAGCAGCACAGCTCGAGCATGTGAGCTCCCAGGACTTTCATGGCTTTCTCGTCCAGGTGATAGGTGTAGTCTTCCATGAAGGAGGTACCGCCGGGAAGACCCAGGCTCATGACCTTCATGACCCTCACCAGAGCCGCGGTCTTCCAGTCTCCTTCGGCGCCGAAACCGTAGCCATCGTTCATGAGTCGCTGGACTGCCAGGCCGGGAAGCTGCGCCAGTCCGTGCAGATCCTCGAAGCAGGTGGTAAAGCCCTTGAAGTTGCCCTCGATCAGGTATGAGCGCAGGCCCGCCTCGATGCGGGCCGCTTCGGCCAGTTCCCGCCGGCGTTCTCCGTCGGGTCCGAGCGCTTTCGCCACGCGGTAGCTCTCGTCGTACTCCTGCAGCAGCTTCTCGACTTCACCGTCCGAGACCCTTTCCACCGCCGCCGCCAGGTCGCCAAGGGGGTAACCGTTGACCGAGTAGCCGAAGCGTATCTGGGCTTCCACCTTGTCGCCCTCCGTGACCGCCACCTCGCGCATGTTGTCGCCGAAGCGGGCGATGTGCGCGCCCTGGGCGTCGTTCCAGGCGCAGGCCGCCCGGGTCCAGGCCGCCAGCCGCTCCTGGACCTCCGGATCCTGCCAATGGCCGACGACCACCTTGCGGGCCAGGCGCAGGCGGCTCACCATGAAGCCGTATTCCCGGCCGCCGTGGGCTGACTGATTCAGGTTCATGAAGTCCATGTCTATGCTGGCCCAGGGAATGTCCCGGTTGAACTGGGTGTGCAGGTGCAGCAGCGGCTTCTGCAGGGCCTTCAGCCCGGCGATCCACATCTTGGCCGGGCTGAAGGTGTGCATCCAGGTAATCAGCCCGATGCAGTTCCGGTCGCTGTTTGCCTCCCGGCACAGGGCCAGAATTCCTTCCGGTTCCGTCAGTACGGGCTTGAACACTACCTCGACCGGGATGCGGGCCGACTCCGACAGGCCGCGGGCGATGGCCTGCGAATCCTTGGCCACCTGCTTCAGGGTCTTTTCTCCGTACAGGGTCTGGCTGCCGGTGGCGAACCAGGCCGACAGCGCTTTCAACTCTTTCATTATTGCTCTCTCCTCGTTGGTGCTATCCTATCACGAGCGAAGACTCCTGCCCAGAGTCGGCCAATCATGCTTGACCCGGGGCGAGACATATGGGAGAATACAATGACCGGTCGAATTCGTAGGGCAAGGAGGTGATGCCGGGGAGAAGAGCCCGCAAAGACAGTCTTAAATGCTGAAGGGGAGCCCGGAAGTCTGTGAAAATCGGACGCGGTCGCGCCGCTGTATCCGGGGACGAAACCTCAGACAGGCGTCACTGTCCGCGTGGCAGCGCCGGTAGGGCGCAGCAGACAGCGCGGATGGGAAGGCGAGGAAGTAGGTCGATCCGGTAGCCAGAAGACGGTTCCTTTCAGGCTCATCAGGGACGGCTCCGCCAGTGGAGCCGGATCCCGTTCGTTCGCGGTTATGAAGATGAGGCAACCCGCTGAAGAGTCTTCGGTTCCAGCATTCCTTCATGCCGGCGAAGGCTTTTTTGTTGCCCTCCCAAGTCTAACCGCACCGGTTCAGACGCCTGGACATGCGTCTGATAAACATTGGGAGGTATTATGAACAAGATCCTGTTGTGCGCGCTGATTCCGGCGTGCATTGCCGCCGTCGGCCTGACGGCGCAAAACCAAGACCAAGAACAAGAACAAACCGACATCGAGGTGGTGGTTACTGCCAGCCGGGTCGAGGAGCCGGCCGAAGAGGTGCCGGCCTATGTTTCGGTCATCACGGCCGAGGAGCTCTCCGCCTCGGGCCAGACCACCCTGGTAGAGGCCCTGGAGAAGCTGGCGGGGCTGCACTTCCGCAGTTTTTCCGGCAATGCCGCCCAGGCGGAGATAACCATGCGCGGCTTTGGGGGTAACTCCCACGGCCGCGTGCTGGTGCTGCTGGACGGACGGCGGCTCAACCGTCCGGACATGGCCAGTGTGAACTGGCTGGAGATACCGATCGAAGCCGTCGAACGTGTGGAGGTGGTACGGGGCGGCTCCAGCGTCCTGTACGGAGATAACGCTGTGGCCGGGGTGATCAACATCATTACCAAGAAAGGCATCGAAGGATTTGGATTCGATGTATCGGCGCAGTACGGCAGCTTCAACCAGAACCAGGAGCGCGCGAAGGTAGAAGGCTTGATCGGTCCGGTCAGTGTGGCCGCCAATGTCGAGCACAGCGCCACCGACGGCTTCCGGGAACGCTCGGCCTATCGTTCTCTCGGCGGCGGTCTGGATCTGGGCCTCGATCTGGATCGGCTGAGTACGTCTCTGATTCTCTCATATAGCAGACTGTATTATGAGTTGCCGGGCCCTCTCTCCAAAGCCGAGTTTGACTCTGATCCGAACCAGGCGGGTAATCCAAGTGATGAGTCAAGCAATCAATATGTGAATGCCAATCTGGGCGTAACCTATGAGGCGGAAGAGGATTTGATCATAGATGGTACCTTGAGTTACGGTCTGAAGCTGATTCAGAGTGATTTGCCCAGCAATTTTACCGGGAAATATTCGGATCTTATGATCCATTCGGTAGGTATAAGCCCCAAGCTTCAAATGGACCTAGATATTCTGAAAGGGAACCGCCTGATTGTAGGTGTAGATGGTTACTACGACCAGCTAGGGATCAACTTATTCACGGACGCAGAACGAACAGCGACAACCGACGAATACAAGATTGGGCGAGTGGATGCTGGAGTGTATGCCTCGGATGACCTCAGCATTCTGCCCGTTCTGGCTCTTGGTGGAGGAGTGCGCTATGAGTTTGTGCATATTGATGCACAAACCCTAAAGACTTCGGGGGCCGTGATCGACGATGCATCGTCTAGCCATAGTTTTGTATTTGACTCTAGCTTACTGCTAAGACCGATCCGGAATGCAAAATTTTGGATTAGCTACGGAACCGTTTTTCGGATTCCCTTCATCGATGAAATAATGGACCTGTATAATTTCGGCCTAGCCGCTCCCTTCAACACCGACCTGAAGCCGGAGAAGGGCTACGATATCGAGCTGGGAGGGGAGGCCGAGCTGTTGGGTATGCTGGAGCTGGCGGTAAACGGTTTCTGGCTGGATATGCGGGACGAGATCGCCTACGACTCCTTGGCCAAGCTGAATGTCAACCTCGACGAGACCCGGCATATCGGCGTCGAGACCGAGGTCGCCGTGAAGCCGGTAAGCCGGCTGGAGGTGTCGGCCGACTACACCTATACCCGGGCCACGTTTCGCTCGGGGGACAACGCCGGGAAGCGCATTCCCCTGGTTCCGGAGCACAGGGTGGACGCCGAAGCGCTGTGCTCCCTGCCTCTGGATATCGCGCTGGGAGCCGGGGTCCGCTACGTGGGCGACATGTATTCCGGTGGCGACTACGACAATGATCTGGCCAGGCTCGACGGCTACTGGCTCCTGAACCTTTTTGTTCGCTACAGTCCCCGCTACGTGCCCGGAGAGCTGGAGCTGTATTTCGGCGTTGAAAACGTATTGGATACGATATACGCGTCAATGGGATACGATTGGGGCACCGAGGTAGTCTACTACCCCGGCGCAGGCCGGTCGTGGAAGCTCGGCGCCTCCTACCGCTACTGACAGAGGCGGAGAAACACGGACAGAGGAGTGTAGCTACGGAAGCCTTTCATAACATCATGTCGAGGGGCGGCCCGGTCATGTGGCCGCTCCTCGCCTGTTCCTTTCTATCTTTGACGGTTATCGTGGAACGGGCCCTGTTCTGGCTGCGCCAGCGCAGGGACAGCGCCGCGGTGCAGGAGATGTTCCGGCTCACCGAGGAGGGCCGCTTCGAGGAGGCCCTGTCCCGCGGTTCCGGGAGCCGGGACGCTACCGTGCGGGTGCTCTCTGCCGGGCTGGCCAGCCGGCGTCATGGATTCAGCGAGGGAATGGAGGTGGCCGCCTCCGAGGAGGTGGGCCGCCAGAAGCGGGGGCTGGGGGTGCTGGACACGATCATCACCCTCTCACCCCTGCTTGGGATTTTCGGAACCGTGACGGGCATCATCCGGGCCTTCGACTTCCTCAGCCTCCGCGGCGTACCGGATCCCAGGGCGGTGACCTCGGGGATCGCCGAGGCGTTGATCACCACGGCGGCCGGGCTGACCGTGGCGCTCATGACCCTGATCCCCTACAACGCCTTTGTGCACAGGGTGCAGAGCTCCGCCCGGCTGTTCGGGCAGGTCGGCACCCAGTTCGAGATGGCCTACAAGCAGGGGCTGGATCGTGAGGGTTGAGAGCGGATTCGAGAGCAAGAGGCCGCGCATCGAGATGATCGCCCTGATCGATGTGGTTTTCCTGCTGCTGGTTTTTTTCATCTACGCCATGCTGTCCATGACCGTTTTCCGCGGCCTGGATGTCACCCTGCCCCGGGCGGAGGGGGAGGTACGAGCGGAAGCCCTGGTGGTAACCCTGGACCGGGACAACGGCTTTCTGGTGAACGAGCGGGTCATGACCGTGGACCAGGCGGCGGCCTGGGCCGTGGAGGAGCACGGCCGCTCGGGACGGCCCGTGTTGATCCGGGGAGACCGGCAGGCGGATCTCGGAGTAGCCCTGGAGCTGCTGGAAGCCCTTCAGAAAGCGGGTTTGGAGGGTGTGTCGTTTCAGGTGGAGGGAACGCCGTGAATCGGCTTGCTCCCGCGGCTTCGGGCAAAGCGGAGAGACCGCTGCGCTTCTACTGCGCCGCCCTTCTCGCCTCCGCAGCCCTGCACGCCGCTCTGGCTGTTGGGCTCGGGGAGCTGCTTCCAGACGGCCGGTCGACGCCGGAGCGGACCTACGCAGCCGAGCAGCCTTCTGCTCCTCTGATGCTGACCTTCCGTCCTCCCGCAGCCGCCTCCCGGACCGAGGAGGAGGTACCGTCCGCCGAAGGGCTGGCCCGCAAGGAAAGGCCCCCTTCCCTGAAGCCGGAGGCCGCACCTCAGCCGGTTCCGGCTCCCGAAGCGGACCCCGCAGTCGCCCTGCGTTCGCAGCCGCAGGCTCCTCCCTCGGCGGCTTCCCGGCCAGACGGTTCGGAAGCAGCCGTCCGTCCGTCCGGGGCTGCGGTCCAATCCATCCTCCCGCCTGCGGCCGGGCGTTCTACCGGCAGGGTTAACGCGGCGGAGGTGAAGCCCCGCCCGCTTCAGCCCATCGATCCGCCCTACCCGCTGGGCTCCCGGCTGCGTGGAGAGCAGGGGGTAGTGCGCCTGAGGGTAAGGGTGGCCGCCGACGGTCGGGTAGAGGGGCTGGAGGTGGAGCGCTCCAGCGGCTTTCCCGCTCTGGACCGCTCGGCGGCCAAGGCCGTGCGGAAGGTACGTTTCTCCCCTGCCGTTCGAGGGCGGCAGCCGGTGGCGGAGTGGTTGACGATCTCGGTTCGCTTCGTTCTGGATTCCTGAAACGGGGGCCCGGGCACTCAGCCGCGGGGCTCGTCGACCGGACGGCCCAGGAAGGAGTAGGTAACCCGGCACAGGCGGGCAAGGTCTTCGGAGCTCAGCTCACGGTTGAACACCTCCCCGATCACCAGGGCCCAGCCGTATACGAAGTAGGTCAGGCCGTCTTCGACCACCAGATTCCTGGCCTCGCGCTGGCGCTCGGCCTGGTGCAGGAACTCCAGGCTTCCCCGGTAGTTGAACTCCCAGACATAGCCGTTGGCGGGGAAAACCGCCTGGTCGGAGATCGGGGAGCCGGGAGCGTCCTTACCCAGGCCGGAAGCGTTGACGACCAGAGAACCGGGAGGAAGAGAGGCCAGGATGCCGTCGTTCGTCCGCCCGGGGCTGAGCCTGACATACTCGACCTCGGTGCTTGCCCCGATCTTTTCGTGCGCGTTCCTGCAGTTCTCTATTCCCCGGGCGCTGCGGTTGGAGATGATGATTTTCCGGGGGATGTTGTCCCCGTGCTCCTCCCGCATCAGGTAGGCGCTCAGGGCGATGCCGCTTCCACCGGCGCCGATGATGAACACCTGGGCCCGAGGATGCCGGGTCCAGTACGACTGCGGCAGAAATGCTTCCAGGGCGCAGCCGGAGGTTATGGGGTCCTTGGCGTAGCCCCGCAGGGCTCCATCGCGCTTGGAGATGCAGGAGATCTCGCCGAAGAGGCGGGCATAGGAATCCAGGAAATCGAAAAGATCCCCGGCGGCCTTCACGATGTCGACCTTGTGGGTGGTCACCAGGGCGCCCAGCGCCTTGCTCTGCTGCTTGAGATGGCCCACAATTTCCCGGAATTTTTCGTCCGGACCGCGCACCTCGACGTCGTAGCCCCTGATGGCCGTCTGCGGCAGGTCAGCCGCCTTGAGCCATTCAGGGAACAGCTTCATGCTCAGCGATCCGGAAGTCGAGACTCCAATGAAGTAAAAAGTTGGCTCCTCCGGCGCTTCGATCATGATTGCCTCTCTTCGATGCCCAGGGCCCGCTTGGGATTGTTGACGACCATCCTCTGGATGGCGGCCTGCTCCACACCCCGGCTTTCCAACAACGGCAGGAAGGTGCGAGCGAGATAGGAAAGACCGTATTGTCCCCCGTAGGCTGGCAGTCGTTCCCTGGTAACGTCCAGGCCCAGGAGAATACGATCTGCGAAACCCGCTTCGATCATCCGGCGGATAAGCTCCGCCTCCTGCTCGTCGGAGTGGTAGCGGAAGCGGGCGATGCTGTCGTATTCGAGAAATACGCCCAGCTCGGCGAGCTTGAGGTTGCTTTCCAGGTCGATGACCCGATCCATGTGACTCACCATGATGCTGCCGGGAGCCACGCCTCGTTCCATCAGGAAAAGCGCCTGCTCGCGTCCCCAGGCGGACATCTCGGTGTGGGTGAGTATCGGGGCCCCGGTTTCCAGGTGGGCTTCGGCCGCCGCTTCGAACAGCTTCCCGTAGGGCTCGATCAGGCCGTCCTCGCCGGTGGCGATCTTGATGATGCCGGCCCGGATGCCGGTCCGGTTTCCTGTTGATTCCTGCGGGTGGTAGGCGTACATGCCCTCTCGGATCTCGCTCGCGAACAGCCCGGCGAGCCTGCTGGCCGGGGCCCGGTAGGCCCAGAAGCTTTCGGGATAGTACAGGGTTCGATGGAGCCCGGTGGCGGCGACGACCGCTACCCCGGTCTCGCGGGCTGCGCGCTCCAGCAGCTCAGCGTGCCTGCCGGCCCCGAACGGCTGGGCATCGACGAGCGCCGACCCGCCGGCCTCCTTGAAGAGCAGCAGCTCCTGCCGGGTTTTCTCGTAGTCGTCCAGGATCGATTTCCCGGGGAGCTTGACCCCCCGGAGGGGAAAGACGAACAGGTGCTCGTGGCAGTGGGTAAAGCCGAGGGCATCCGGGTCTAGGTCTCCGAGAACCGTGCGTATAAAGCTCATACGGGCCAGCCTGCTAGAGGTCTCCCGCCCCGAAGAAGAACGGGAAGTACGTCTAATATCGTGGTTTTCCGGCCGCGGATCAAGAGCTGGCGAGGATCTCCGCCGGGTAGCGAGGCTCCAGGTGCATCATGCTCCGTTCATCTCGCCGGCCGCCTCCTTCAGCCAGGATTCCTGGGTGACGGTTAAGGTGGACGGCGACAGGTTTCTGATCGGCACCGAAAGCATCGAGAACTCCGACTGGGTCCTCGCCCTCATCCTGCCCTACAGGGACATCATTCTGATGAGCGCCCGGCCTATCCGGCAGATGCTCATCGTATTCCTGTTGATTATCCCCCTGACCCTGTCCCTGGCCCTGCTCGTATCCCGTTCTGCAACCAAGCGAATCCACAACCTCATCAAGAAGATGGACAGGGTGGTCCAGGGGGATTTTTCGGTTGTGCTGAATCCGCAGAACAACGACGAGATCGGGCAGCTTACCAGGAGCTTCAACTCGTGACGAACTGGAACACGTGAAAACATACGTTCAAATCCAGAACCTGCGCTACGAGAACAACATTGAGTTGATCGTCGATGTGCCGCAGGCGGTGCAGGGCTGCCAGATGCTCAAGCTGGTCATCCAACCGCTGGTGGAGAATGCGATCTCTCATGGAATCATGCTCAAGGAGACGGAAGCGGGTACGGTCCGCATCAGTGGCAAGTCGCAGGACGGCATTCTGTACCTGTACGTGCAGGACGACGGCGTCGGGATGTCCGAAGAGAAAAGCAGTCGGATTCTGTCGAGCTGCGGGCATTCGGAAAACCGCCACGGCTACGGGGTACGCAATATCCACGAGCGGCTGCGGCTGAACTACGGCGAGCGTTTCGGATTGTCCTATCGCAGCGCGCCGGGAGAAGGGACCACGGTCACCATCAAGATCCCCATGAGTTGAGCCTCGTATTATTACGTTTACCTAAATTAATTAGCAAAGTATTTATCATAACAGTAAATTTTTTAAAATAATTGATATAATGCGAAATACATTGTACACTGAAAAACGCGATGAAAATCGATCAAACCAACATCGATATCATTAAGCACCTGCGCAACGGCCGCAAGTCCTTCAAGGAGATCGCCGATGATCTGTTGATCACCGAAAACACCGTACGCTCCAGGGTCAACCAGCTTGTTCAGGAAGGGGTCCTGTCGATCACAGGATTGATCGATCCGGACAAGGTCCCCGGGCACCGGCTGGTGCTGGTGGGGATCAAGCTGGATACCATGAACCTGGTGAATAAGGGGCAGGAGTTCAGCCGTCTGAAAGGAGTGGTGTCGGTCAGCGTAGTCACCGGCCGTTACGATCTGATCCTCACGGTGGTGCTGAACGAGGATTTCGGCCTTCTGGAGTTCTATACCCAGGAGGTGGCCAGGATCGAGGAGGTCGCCTCCGCCGAGACCTTCGTCGTGTACAAGGGGTATAACAACAGGGTCCCCTATATCCTCTAGATCAGGAGCAAACGCATGGAAATACCGGGAGATCTGAAGTACGCCAAGACCCATGAATGGGTGCGTGTGGCAGGACAGCTCGCCTACGTGGGCATTACCGATTACGCCCAGGAGGCCCTTGGAGACATCGTGTACGTGGAGCTGCCTTCGGTCGATGAGCGCTACGATCGAGGAGAGGAGATAGGGACCGTGGAGTCGGTCAAGGCCGCCTCGGCCATCTACACCCCCATGACGGGCACCGTGGCCGAAGTGAACGCGGAGCTGGAGGCCAGCCCGGAGCTGATCAACAAAAAACCGTACCAGGCCTTTATATTCGCCGTTCGCTTCACTGACCCTTCCCAGCTTCAGGATCTCCTTGATGCCGAAGCCTACGCCAGGCATGTGGAGCAGGAGAAAAGCAGCCACTGAAAAGGGATATGTCCATGACCGCCTATTTACCGCACACCGAAGAGGATATAGCCTCGATGCTGGCAGAGATCGGAGTACCGGGCCTTGACGCCCTGTTTGCCGATATCCCCGAACGTCTGCTGCTGAAAGAGCTCCCTGGGATACCCGAAGGGCTGCCCGAATACGATGTATACAGGCGGCTGCGGGCCCTGGCCGCTGGCAACCGGATCCAGGCGGTCAACTTTCTCGGATGCGGTAGCTACGACCACCTCATCCCTGCGGTGGTCGGCCACATCCTGGCCCGTTCGGAGTTCTACACCTCCTACACGCCCTACCAGGCGGAGATGTCCCAGGGCATCCTGCAGGCGATCTTCGAGTTTCAAACCATGATGTGCGAGCTGACCGGACTGGAGGCCTCGAATGCCTCCCTGTATGACGGACACACCGCAGCCTGCGAAGCGGCCAGCCTGGCTGTGAACAGCGTGCGCAAGTCAGACACGATCCTCTATTCCCAAACGCTTCATCCTTTCACCCGCCGGGTGCTGCGTACCCATTTCTCCAACCTCGAAGTCAAACTGGAGGAAATTCCAGCCCGAAACGGGGTTACCGACAGGGATGAGCTGGCGAACAGGCTTCGTCCCGGGGTGGCGGGAGTCATTCTGCAGAGCCCCAACTATCTCGGCTGCGTGGAGGATTTTCGCGGGGTGGCCGCTCGGGTCCACGAAAACGGCTCCCGGTTGATCCTTTCAGCCGATCCTCTCGCCCTGGGACTGCTCAAGCCGGCCGGGGAGTGGGGAGCCGATGTGGCGATCGGTGACACCCAGCCCCTCGGGCTTCCCTCGTATTTCGGAGGGCCTTCGGTCGGCTACATTACGGCTACCGTCGAGCTTCTGCGCAAGATGCCCGGCCGCATAGCCGGCCAGTCCCTGGACCGTGAGGGAAAACGTGCTTTTCTCCTGACCCTACAGGCCAGGGAGCAGCACATCAAGCGGGAGAGGGCTACCTCGAACATCTGCTCCAACCAGGCCCTGGCCGCGCTGGCTACCACGGTCTGTCTGGCCGCTTTGGGTCCGCAGGGTATTCGCGAGCTGGCCGAGCAAAACCTGCAAAAAGCTCACTACCTGTACGAGCTGCTGCTCGAACAGACCCCCGTGAGGCCCCTGTTCGAGCAGCCCTTCTTCAACGAGTTTGCGCTGCTGCTGCCCGGTTCCGCCGCGACGGTGCTCAGGCGGATGGAACAGGAGGGTTTCTTCGCCGGAGTCGAGTTGAGCCGCCTGGAGCCCTCGCTTCCCGAAGGAGCGCTGCTGGTAGCTGTGACCGAAAAGAGGACCCGCGAGGAGATCGAAGCATACGCGCAGACCTTGAGGATGGTTCTCTCATGAGCGGCCCGCCACGGGTTGAGCCGAGCGGTGTTTCGCCGCAAAGCCATCCCCTGATTTTCGAGCTTTCGAAGCGAGGGCGCCGTGGCTACCGGCTACCCGTCCTGGATGTTCCTGCCCGCCCGGCCGCCGAGCTGCTGGGTTCCCACCTTCTGCGGGAACAGGCCCCTCAGCTTCCCGAGGTGAGCGAAGTGGAGTTGGTCCGGCACTACACGCTCTTGAGCCGCCGCAACTACGGGGTCGATCTGGGCTTCTATCCCCTCGGCTCCTGCACCATGAAATATAATCCCAAGATCAACGAGCAGGCCGCCGCCCTGGAGGGATTTGCCGGGCTGCATCCCCTGCAGCCCGAGGCTACGGTACAGGGCGTTCTGGAGCTGATGCACGGGCTTTTGAGCGCTCTGTGCGAGATAACGGGTATGAAGTGGGGAACCCTTCAGCCCTTTGCCGGGGCTCACGGCGAGTTCACCGGCATGAAGCTTTTCAAGGCCTGCTTCGATAAGCGGGGGGAGCGGGACAGGAGCAAGGTGCTGGTTCCCGACTCGGCCCACGGCACGAATCCGGCCTCGGCTCATCTGGCCGGCTTCGAGGTAGTGGAGGTTCGCTCGGACAGCCGGGGCCTGGTCTCCCCGGCCAGCCTCAAGGGACACCTTGACGGGTCTCTGGCCGGGATCATGCTCACCAACCCGAATACCCTGGGATTGTTCGAGGAAGACATCCTGGAGATCGCCGAGGCCGTTCACCAGGCCGGAGGGTTGCTGTACTATGACGGAGCCAACCTCAACGCCATAGTCGGCAAGGTGCGGCCCGGGGACATGGGCTTCGACGTGGTGCACCTCAACCTGCACAAGACCTTTTCTACCCCTCACGGCGGTGGCGGTCCGGGAGCGGGTCCGGTGCTGGTCGGGGAGACCCTGCTTCCTTTCCTCCCGGTACCGGACATCGTCAAGCGGGAGCACGGCTTCAGCCTGGAGGACAACCGTCCCGACAGCATTGGCCGCCTGTCCGGTTTTTACGGAAACGTGGCCGTGATGGTCAGAGCCTATGCCTACCTGCTGGCCATGGGACGGGACGGCCTGGTCAGGGCGGCGGAGCTCGCCGTGCTGAACGCCAATTACCTTAAGGAGAAGCTCAAAGGCACCTACCTGCTTCCCTACGAGCGTACCTGCAAGCACGAATTCGTGCTCTCGGCGCGTAACCTCAAAGAGCGCTACGGTATCACGGCTCTCGATGTGGCCAAGCGCCTGCTCGATTTCGCCGTCCATCCGCCCACCGTGTATTTCCCCCTGATCGTGGCCGAGGCGCTGATGATCGAGCCGACCGAAACCGAATCCAGGGATACTCTCGATCGTTTCATAGAGGTAATGATTCAGATAGGCCGCGAGGCGGAAGAGAATCCGGAGCTCCTGCGCGGGGCCCCTCACGGCACTCCGGTACGACGGATCGACGAAGTATTGGCGGCCCGCAAGCCCGTGGTTCGCTGGCGGCCGGACAGCGGGGAGGAGAGGCGTTGAAGCGTACGCCCCTGCAGGCCCGGCACCTTTCCCTCGGCGCCAGGATGGTCGAGTTCGCTGGCTGGCAGATGCCGCTGCAGTATCCCGGGGGAATCTTCGAGGAGCATCTGCTGACCCGGAAAACCTCCGGGCTTTTCGACGTTTCCCACATGGGCCGCTTTCTTATATCCGGCAAGGGCTGCCTACCGTTCCTGCAGCATGTGTTGTCCAATAATGCCGCCGCTCTGCACGCAGGCAGGGCCCAATATACGCTGATCCCCAATGTATCGGGAGGAGCAATCGATGACGCCTATCTGTACCGCCTGGAGGAGCAGCGTTTCCTGCTGGTGGTCAACGCCGCCAACCGTGATGCGGACCTGCAATGGTTTCGGTCACTGCTGCCGAAGTTTCCAGGGGTGCAGTTGAGCGACCTGACCGACGAGTTGGCCATGCTGAGCCTGCAGGGCCCCGAATCTCAAAAGCTGCTGTCCGATGCGCTCGGATCCGAGGGCCTTCCCCGGCCGGGGAGGAACAACCTGAGCACGGCGGCCTGGCGCGGCAAGGATCTGATCGTGGCCCGCACCGGGTACGCCGGCGAGCCTCTGGGCTTCGAGCTGTTTGTGCCCGCCTCCGGCGCCGAAGCTCTTTGGGACAGCCTCCTGGAAGCCGGGGCCGCCCCGGTCGGGCTGGGAGCCCGGGACACCCTGCGCCTGGAAGCGGGTCTTCCGCTGTACGGGCAGGAGCTGGGGACCGACCGGCAGGGACGCGAAATCCCGGTCTTCGCCTGCCCTCCGGCACGCTTCGCCGTGAGCTTCAGCCCGCTGAAGGGCCGGTTCGTCGGCCGGGAGCCGCTGGCCGAGCAGCTCGCCGCCTGGAAGCGAATCACCGCACAGGATATTTCGGACTATGAGGCCCTGCCCCACCTCATACGTCTGTTTACGGTGCTGGACAGGGGGATTGCCCGGCCGGAGGCGGAGCTGTACCGCGGTCAGAGGAAGATCGGCCGGGTCACCAGCGGGACCATGCTCCCCTATTGGCTTTTCACCGGGAAGGGCCGGGACGGCGAGTTCGGCGAAGGCAGCGGCAGGCGGGCCGTCGGAATGGCCAAGGTGGACAGCGCTGTGGAGGAGGGAACGGAGGTGCAGATCGAGGTACGGGGCAGGAGACTGCGCGCCCTGCTCGTGCCCCGGTTGCTGGAAAGCGGCTATCCGCCCTTCGCCAGGCCGGTGCTCTGGGAGTAGAAGCTGTTTTTACTGCGGTTTTTCCCGCCCAGGAAGGCCTCGACAGGCCTCAGGTCAGCCGTTCGATCTTTTTCTTCCAGTCGCCGATTTCGGTTTTCGAATCCAGTACGCCCAGCTCAAGCTCAAACCGCCTGGTTTCACCCGGAGCAATGAACTCCAGGGTTCCGCGGGCGCGCTCTGCGGCCCTGCCTTCGACATGGCAGTTGGCCGGCTCGATCCCCAACACATAGCCACCCTGGCCGAGCAGCTTCCACTGAACCAGGTTCTTGAGCTGGTCTTTTCGATAGCGCAAGGCAAGGCCAAGCTGGAGCCTTTCATTGATCAGAGCCGCGTTTACCAGGCCTTGCGAATCAGCGACAGCATCGTGGTAGTAGACCTGGCTCGGCGCCTCAGGCCTGGGGTCGTGAAACTCGCTGTAGCTGGCGGGGCTCACGGACGGATCCATCGCCGTGGTGTTCCCGGCGGGAATAAGGATCGTGCTGTCCCTGCTAAGCAGTGGAAATCCGATATTCACGTGGTAGAGGAGCATCAACGGCGTGGATTTGAAGCTGCGGTTTTCAACCTCGTCCCGGATCCTGAGCCAGGAGGAACCCAGATGGCTTTCGATGTGCCTGCTAAGGACGAGATTCTCGCCCCAGAAGATCGCCTGCCGCATTTTCCCCTGAACGATCAGGTGGTACTCCTCTTCTTCCCAGTGCCCGTCCGCGTATACAGCCTCGGCCGGGGTGCAGGACATCCTCCCGTGACGTCCGAGTTCTTCGCCCTGGTCCACGCTGGGAGCCCCTACGTTGGTCAGACCGCAGGTTACCACCAGGCCGCCGTAGAAGCTGCGATGCCAGCCGTTTCCCGCCGACTCGTAGAGATGAGGACTCACATCGCCCGTGCAGGACCGCCAGCACAGGGGGATTCCCTTGTACTCGGCGAAGGAGACATCCAGGCCCCTGGAAGGCAGGACCGTGTAGCGCAGTCCGGTTCCGGTTCGCACTTCGACAAGGCCCACGCCTTCTTCTTTACCTTCTGCGAGCCTCAGGAGCCGCACCCCTGCAACCTGCGAGATGTCTCCCGTTCTCTCCAGCAGATCGCAGCGGCTCAGTTCCTGACCGAATAAGCGTGCCATGTGCCACCTCCATCCAGGATTTCCAAATCGATCCTACCACGGTTGCGGACCGATTCAAAGCCTGCAGATACCCGAGGTCCTACACCGCTACATATACAGTCTGTTGCAGTTCCGCCTTTTGAACCGGCACCGTTTCCGGGTCGTAGGATACGATGACGTTGGCTGGGATGCGGCTTTTTCCAGT
>CAYMEK010000010.1:0-47666 GCA_964389305.1 uncultured Spirochaetaceae bacterium | reverse complement strand
GCCAGGTAGTAGTACCCGCTCTTGCCCCACCCGCCCGGAAAGCTAATGATTCCGTAGTAGCCGGACGCTTGGCGGCCGGACCGCATATACCCTGTCTCCTCTGCGAAAACCCGCCAGAGCGCCCGCACGGCGGAGCTTTCTACGCCTGCCGGGCCCATCACTCCGGCTACCTGAAAGCGATCGAGCCGGACTCGCTCGGGAATCGGGCTCCCGGCCGCCGCCAGGTGCCGCAGATGCCGGAGGGTCAACGGCGACATCAGAAAGCGCCTGTCCAGGCAACCGCGCCTGCGGAACAGGCTCGGTCCGATTCCGAACATGCGCTTGAAGGCCCGGCTGAAGGACTCGGCACTGCCGAACTGGTAGTCAAAGGCGATGTCGATAAGCCTTCGTCTGGTTTCCACCAGCTCGCGGGCTGATTCACTCAACCGCCGCCGTATCAGGTAGTCGTAGGGGCTGTGATGCGCGATGCTGTTGAAGGTGCGGCAGAAGTGGTACAGGGAGTAGCAGGCCTCCTTCGCCAGATCGGCTATCCCGATGGGCTCGCGGAGATGGTCTTCAACGAAGCGGAGGGTCCTGAGTATCGGCTGCAGGTTGGCCATCCTTGCTTGCTCTAAATCCCTGCACCCGTTCTACTATCCCTTGTTTATCTGTTGAACGGGAATGTATAGGTCGATGCTGGATTCCTCCAGTCGGTCCATCCCTTTGAAGCGCTCGTCGTATAGCTGGAATGAAAAGCCGTGGGCTTCCCGGTAGCCTGCGGCGGGCAGCCATCTGGAATTGATGCTCTCTTGCCAGTCTGAGACGATTTGCTGGCCCTGCAGGGTGAACACCGCGTAACGGCACGCGGGCAGGTACTTGACCAGAAACAGCGGGGGGACCCGCTCTGCATTCTCCGTTTCAATCCCGACGAAGATCTCGTATTCCCCGCTGACATCGGTTTCCGGATGCGGGATGTGCACTTCGTAGCACACCTTTGTCTCTCCCGTCTCCGGCAGCGCGAGCTGCCCGCCGTCGAGGTAGGCCATAAAACGCTTCCATAATCTGCCGATCTCGTTCTCCTCGGTCCATCCTCCCTTTTCCTTGAAAGGATCGCCGAAGAAGCTCAAGCCTGCCAGGGCGATACGCTGTCTATCGGTGATTCTTGGCTCCACGATCTTACCCCTATTCGCATCTCTTGTTCACTCGTTCCTCTATCCCGCATCTACCTGTCCCGTGGTTAACTGTATCCTACTGGAGCGCCAGATGGAACCGAGCCTACGAGTAGGCGGTACTCGCCGCCTCCTCGAAATCACTCAATATTCCAGCCCGAGTCCTCGATCGGGCAGCCACTCCGGCCAGCACGCCAGTCACTCGGGGATGCGCACATTTCTAACCCGGTCGCACACCGGAAAATAGGGTTTCAGATCCAAGATTTGAGTGCCGTCGAAGGCGTCGATATCGGCCACCCGGATCTTGCCTTTCTTTTCATCTACCTCCAGGATCTTGCAGGTGGTCAAGGCGATTGGATTAGGTCTGTATTCGGAGCGGCAGGCGAACACTCCGGTGGTCTTGTCCCTGGCGTAGGGCGGGCGGGTCTGAAGCCTGGCCCTGCTCTTTTCGTTGTCGTGCCGGTCCGCCCACCAGAGCACGATCACATGGCTGAAGTGAGCGATCTGTTTGAGTCCCGGCCGCCAGGGCTCACGGATGTCCAGGCAAACCCGGCCATCGGTTCTAACAATCGCTCCGATCGCCTCGAACCCGTACGTCTTGCCGCCGGTAGCGGTGTGCTGTGTTTTCATGGCTATATTCCTCCTCGTAAGCGGTGTCGTGTTCCAACATAGTGGGTAAGCGGGACCGAAGTCTTGATTCACCTTGCTTGATTTTCGGTTCTCCCGCCCTCCGCCGAGATATTTGCTTGACGATCCTTGCGTCCAGTCTGCCTGCATCCGTAGCGGCTTCGGTGCTCATGGGCCGGCGCCTGCGCCGGGAGATCAGCGCACGAGCAGGGCGGCCAGAGGGATGTAGACCCCCGCCTTCACCAGCACGGCGAGCAGGGTATAGATCCACGGCCGGGCTTCCTCCATCTTGGCCAGGCCGACGGCGATCAGGGCTATCTCCCAGAGCGAGACCAGGCTGTGCAGAACCGGAGTCAGGCCCCGGCCGTACACATCTAAGCCGATGGCTATCCAGTCGACCAGCCAGGTCACCGGCATGGGGATCAGCAGACCGAACCCGACCACGTTGAGGATCCAGTCGAAGTCGCTCTCTTTGCCCATCCCTCTGAGAATGAGGTGGACCAGGGCGCTGCTCAGAAGCCAGGCCGTCAGCCCGAACAGGGGAAGGAAGAAAATCTCGGCGGTGTAGTACTGCTCGGCGGGCAGGAAGGTGAGATAGGAGGGTTGGAAGGGACTGCGGTTCAACAGCCGCAGGGCCAGGATCGAGGTCAGGGAAGTGAGCCCGAAGCGGATCAGCACCGCCCAGAAGCCCCAGTAGGGGGCCGGCCGGGGCTGAAGCCTCCTGAAGGCTTTCGAAGGATTATAGAGCCCCAGGATCCAGATCCGTATAAAGCTCATAGGCGCCGCAGAGAAGGGTTACTTGAGACCGTATATGATCTCCAGGCTTTTCTTCTCACCCTCGAGGTTGGCGATGATACTGTTCGCATTCAGCAGCCTTCTGGCCAGAGTCTTCGCCATCCTTTCGGCCAGCTGAGGCTTGCTCTTGATGCTGCTGCGGAAAGTATCCTTAGTGAGCCTGTAAAGCTCGGTATGTTCGAGCGCCTCCACGGAGGCGCTGCGCGGGCAGCCGAGCAGAAGGCACATCTCGCCGAAAAAATCGTCCTTTCCCAGAATGGCGAGCTCCACTTTCTCGGCGTTGATGATCTTGAACACCCGTACTTTTCCCGACTGGATCACGAACATGTCACTGCCGGGGGTGTTTTCCTGGAAAATAAGCTGGCCTCTCTTTACATGAATCTTTTCCACGCCTTCCTCCTAAGACCGGGATCGCTTCGCAATACCCGAGTTATCGTAGTTCGGTCTCCTCTTTCAAGCGGATCGGCTCCGTCGGTCTGGTTCACGATCAGGCCGGCTGGGTCAGCTCGGTTAGCACCTTGCCCGAGGAGCCGGGATGCAGGAAGGCGATCAGGCTTCCGTGTGCGCCGCGGCGGGGCCTCTCGTCGATCATGCGCACCTGCCTGGCCTTGAGCTCCCGGATCTGCTGCTCGATATCCTCCACCTGGTAGGACAGATGGTGCAGCCCCTCCCCGCGCTTGTCCATGAACCCGGCGATCGGGCTGTCCAGTGAGGTTGGTTCGAGGAGCTCGATATTTACCTCTCCGACCCTGAACACGGCCAGGCGCACCCCCTGCTCTTCCACGGTCTCGATGCCCCTGAACTCCAGTTTCAACACGTCTCTGTACAAGGGAATATGCTCCTCCAGCGATCTCACCGCCACGGCGATGTGGTCGATCTTTTTAATCATTTCTTCGCTCCTTTCAGGAATCTGTCCAACCGCTCGTTTATCAAAGCGTAGGGCCGCGCCTGGTGACGGTACAGGCTGTCCACCCAGCCCTCGAGCTGTTTGGAGAACTCCATGTGCACGTCCAACAGCTCATGAATCTTGCGGCCGGCGATCCCTTCGATCTCCCGCCGGAGACGGTACCTGCGCCGGTGCTCCAGTTGACCTGAGCTTTGGATTGCCTCCTTATAGGCGGCGATCGCTTCATCCAGCTCGTCGATGCCCTGATCGTTGACTGCACTCGTCATGACGATGGTATTCTCGCTTTCCGCCTCATCCGGATTCTTGAAGCTCAACAGGTACTCCACCTCGGAGCGCAGCTTGTCCGCACCGGGCAGGTCCCTCTTGTTGATGACGAAGATGTCCCCGATCTCCATCACTCCGGCCTTCAAGACCTGGATCTCGTCGCCCATTCCCGGCATGAGCACCAGAAGCACGATGTCGGACAGCTCCACGATCTTGACTTCGGTCTGACCTACGCCGATGGTTTCGACGAAAATCGTCTGGTAGCCGGCAGCCTCGAGAACCTTCAATGCATCCCCACTGGCCGCGGCCACCCCGCCCAGAAAGCCCCGGGAAGCCATGGAACGGATGAACACACCCGGATCGGTGGCGTGTTTCTGCATGCGCAGGCGGTCCCCCAGGACCGCCCCGCCGGAGAAAGGCGAGCTGGGATCCACGGCCAGGACCGCTACCCTGTGCCCGGCCCGGCGTTCCCGGGCGATCAGGCGGTCCACCAGGGTGCTTTTCCCGCAACCGGGGCTGCCCGTAACGCCGAGGATGAGGGCTTTTCCCGTATACGGAAAAAGCGAGTCCGCCAGCTGTTCGGCCTGCGGTTCGCAGTCTTCGATCAGGGAGATGGCCCGGGCTATCGCTCCGGCATCCCCGCCGAGAACCTGCTCGACAAGATCCATTACCCGGCGTGCTCCAGAAAGGCTACGATTTCTTTGCTGCTCGTCCCGGGTCCGAACACAGCCAGAATTCCCCTCTCCTTTAGGTAAGGAATGTCCTCCTCCGGGATGATTCCGCCTCCGATGATCTTGATGTTTTCCGCTCCTTTTTGCCGGAGAAGCTCCGCCACCCGGGGAAACAGCTCTTTGTGAGCCCCCGACAGAAGGCTCAGGCCCACGAAATCGACATCTTCCTGGATCGCCGTTTGCGCGATGGCTTCCGGGGTCTGGCGGATCCCCGTGTAGATAACCTCGTAGCCCTCGTCCCGCAGGGCCCGGGCTATGAACTTGGCGCCCCGGTCGTGACCGTCCAGGCCGGGTTTGGCGATTAGAATCCGCACTTTTTTATCGCCCATCTCGCTCTCCTGACATTCGCCGGTTGTCACAGCACAATTGTCTCGTGGTGCTCGCCGAACTCCTCGCGGAGCACCTGGCAGATCTCACCGAGCGAGGCGTACTCGGAAACCGCCTCCAGAAGCGGGGGCATCAGGTTGGCCTCTTCACGTTTCGCCGTTTGTCGAAGCGCATTCAAGCTTTCCCGCACCCGCTTCGCCCTGCGGAAGCCCTTGACCCGGGCGAGTTTCTCGACCTGTTTTTCGCGAATCGCCGGATCCAGGCGCAGCAGATTCCCGGGTGGTCTTTCCTGCTGCTGAAACTTGTTGAGCCCGACCACGACCCGCTTGCCCTTCTCTACTTCTTTCTGATAGCGAAAAGCCGCTTCCTGGATCTGCCGCTGCACGTAGCCTTTCAGGATCGAAGGCACCATGCCTCCCAGTGCTTCTATCCGATCGATGTACTGCCAGACTTCGCCTTCGATGCGCTCGGTCAGCGATTCGATATAGTAGGAACCAGCCAGAGGATCTACGGTAGCGGTGATTCCGGATTCGTGGGCCAGGATCTGCTGGGTGCGGAGAGCCAGGCGCACCGACTCTTCGGCCGGCAATGCCAGAGCTTCCTCGCGGCTGTTGGTGTGCAGGCTCTGAGTGCCGCCCAGCACGGCCGCCAGGGCCTGGATGGCTATCCGTACGATGTTGTTGTCCGGCTGCTGCGCCGTAAGGGTCGAGCCGCCGGTCTGGGTGTGAAAGCGCAGCATCATCGATTTGGGGTTTCGAGCCTGAAAGCGTTCTTTCATGATCCGCGCCCAGATGCGGCGGGCCGCCCGGAACTTGGCCACCTCCTCGAGCAGATCGTTGTGGGCGTTGAAGAAGAAGGACAGCCGGCCGGCGAAATCGTCCACGTCCAGGCCGGCTTTCAGCGCTGCCTTGACGTACTCGATCCCGTTGGCCAGGGTGAAGGCCACTTCCTGAGAGGCATCGGCGCCCGCTTCACGGATGTGGTATCCGGAAATGCTGATCGTGTTCCACAGGGGAACCTCGGCGGTGCAAAAGGCGAACACATCGGTGATCAGCCGCATCGAAGGTCCCGGCGGGAAGATATAGGTGCCCCTGGCCACGTACTCTTTGAGGATGTCGTTCTGGATGGTTCCCCGCAGGCTGTTCCTGGCCGCCCCCTGCTTTTCGGCCACGGCGATGTACATGGCCAGAAGGATAGCCGCCGGGGCGTTGATGGTCATCGAGGTGGAGACCTTCTCCAGGGGAATGCCGTCGAAGAGGATCTCCATATCTTTCAGGGTGTCGATGGCCACGCCGACTTTTCCCACCTCCCCCTCGGCTCGGGAGTCGTCGGAGTCGTAGCCGACCTGGGTGGGCAGATCGAAGGCCACCGACAGCCCGCTCTGCCCCTGCTCCATCAGGAACTTGTATCTGCGGTTCGACTCTTCGGCGGATCCGAAGCCGGCGTACTGGCGCATGGTCCAAAGCCTGCCCCGGTACATGGTAGGGTGCACGCCGCGGGTAAAGGGGTACTCGCCCGGGAAGCCCTGCTTCTCCAGATACTCCTCCTCGGAGAAGCGCTCCGGAAGATAAAGGCGCTCGACGGGTTTGTCCGATCCGGTGAAAAAGACCTCTCTGCGTTCGGGGAAGCGGCCGAGCACTCTCTGCAGGGTGCCGCCTTCCCAGTCTTTTCTGGCCTGCTCGAGCTTCTCCGGTAGCGGCATTCCTATTCCCCCCTTGTCAGTGTCCTATTATAGTCGCTGGAGCGGAGATTGCAAACGGCGCTCGGCCCCGGCTGCGGCCCGCTCGCGATCACACCAGCGATACGGCGCCCAGGATGGAAAGGTATTTGATCGTATCGCTGTCGGCTCGCGAGCTCATCACAACAGGCGCCCGGGCTCCGATAGTGAGGGCGGCGATTTTGGCCTGGACGAGGTAGGCCAGAGTTTTGTAGAAGACATTGGCCGCTTCGATATCGGGCATGAGCAGGATGTCGGCGTCTCCGCCTACCTCGGTCTTGATGCCTTTGGTCCGGCAGGATTTCTCGGAAAGGGCGTTGTCCAGGGCGAACGGCCCGTCCACGATGCATCCGGTTATCTGTCCTCGTTCGGACATCTTGGCCAGCAGGGCCGCATCTACGGTGGCCGGCATGGCCTCGGGATTCACCTTCTCCACCGCCGCGATGACCGCGACCTTGGGCAGCTCGATGCCCAGCTTATGGGCCACCCCTACGGCATTGCGGATAATGTTTGCCTTGGTAGCCAGATCGGGGGCGATATTGATGCCGGGATCGGACATGAGCAGAAACTTGTGGTAGCGTTCGATCTCGATGATCGACACGTGGGAAAGGACTCCGGCTCCCCGCAGCCCGCTCTTGCGGTTCAGGATGGCCCGCATGATCACGGCGGTGGGAGTCCTGCCTTTCATCAGCACCTCGGCCTCCCCGCCGCGTACCAGCGCGACCGCCCGCTCCGCGCACTGCTCCTCCCCTTCGACGTCAACGATGCGGTACGGGGAGATATCCAGTTCTTCCCGTTCGGCGATATTCCGCACGGCGGACTCATCGCCCACCAGAATGGGCTCCACGATGTTTTGCTTGGCGGCGCTGATCACAGCTTTGAGGGCGTCCGCCTCCTCGGCCATGGCCAGGGCCAGACGCCTGGAAGGTCTCGATTTGGCGGCCTGTTCCAGTTCGGTGAATGTTTTTATCATCTTTTTTGCCTGCTAACGATACTACCGACCGGTTGAGCACGTCAAGGAAAGAGGCGGAATGCGGACCTGTCGTGGCCTGGGGCTGACGCGCTTCCGATCTAGCTCTGCTTTCGTTCCTCGAGTATCCGGTCCAGAAAGCGGGCGATCGGCTCTGCCCCGTTTTCTATTTTGAGTTGCCTATAGGCCCGCCGGCATTCTTCCAGGCCATAGCCTGCGAGAAACCATTCTACGATCTGACAGAGCTTGCGAGGCGCATTTCCTACGTAGTAACCGAGACGGTTCTCGACCACGAATTTAACGTTCGGGTTCTCGCTGAGCTGGGCGCTCTCGAAAAAGATTATCGGTTTTTTCATGGACAGCACTTCCCAGGTGGTGGCCGGTCCAGGTTTGATGAAACAGAAGTCGGAGGCGTAGATGAGTTCGTTGATCTGCTCCTGGTAGCCCAGAGCCACTATCCGGGTCGGGTTCCTCAGGCTGGCGAAATCCCTTTCGAGATTCCGGCGGAGCTGCTCGTTCTTCCCGGTTACGGCGATCACGTTGAGAGCGAAGCGCCGCCTGACCAGGGCCTCGACCATCCTGTAGATCGAACCGATTCCCTCACCGCCCAGGACCACCAGCAGCGTCTTGCGGCCGGTCTCGAGGCCAAGGCTCCTTAAGATCTCGGCTTTGCTGCGATTCACAGTGAAAAAGCTGCGCCGGACCGGGTAAGGGAACACGTGAAGTTTTTCGGCGGGGAACTTCTTCTTCAGCAGTTTCTTTTCGGCTTGTTTGGAGGCCACGATGTAGTGGTCCACGTTTTTCAGGTACCAGTAGGAGTCGAAATCAAAGATCTCGGTGAGATAGTTGATCAGAATGGGCCCGATTCCGTAGAGCTTGCGGATATGGGCCACCCCCATGGTGTTGAAATAATGAGTGGAGAAAAGCAAATCCGGTTTTTCGTTGTACAAATAGCGCACTACGTACTTGCCGAAGCGGTCCAGGAACAGGCGGTAGATCTGGATATTGACCGGGCCGGTGATGAAGTCGAAAGTCTGAATGCTCTTGGTCAGCTCGGGGTGAGATAGCAGGTACTTCCAGGTTTTTTTGTGCACGTCATCCAGATCCGTGCAGCCCAGATCCTTCATGAAGTCCAGGAGGCGCAGCTCGTATTTTCCGGGAAAAAGCTTCCGTAAGGCTTCGTATACGGCCACAGCCGGCATTTTGTGTCCGCCGCCGGCCTCTATCATGGCAAAGTGAATCTTGGTCATCACGGCTTCCGTCAGCCCCGTCAAGTATAGGCGTTTCAGGAGTACTTTTCAAAGCCGAATCTGCGATATATTTATTGGGGGGTGCTTTAATGCCGAAACCGGGGATGGTGGTCACCGATCTGGACGGAACCTTGTTCCAGAGCGAGAGGCGAATCAGCGCGCGCAACTACCGGACTCTTGAAGACCTTGGCTCCCGCCGGGTTCTGCGGGTCGTCGCCACGGGGCGTCACCTGCTCTCCGCCCGTCGGGTCCTGGCCGACGGGTTTCCCATCGATTTCCTGATATTCTCCTCCGGTGCCGGGATCCTGGCCTGGCGGAGCCAGAAGCTGTTGCGGAGCATCTCGATGAGCAAGGAGGAGGTCGCATCTGCTTTTGAGGCTTTCTCGAGCCGCTCGTTGGATTTTATGGTGCACCGCCCGATTCCGCACAACCATCATTTCGTGTACTACTCCTCGGGCGAGGGTAATCCGGACTTCGAGGCTCGCTGCGCCCTGTACAGGGAATTCGCCAAACCCGGGAGGCCCGGGCTCCTGCCTATGCGCAAGGCCTGCCAGCTACTGGCCATCGAGCCCTATTTCCGCAGCTTCTCCTGTTACCGGCAGATCAAAGCACAGCTGCCCGGCCTGACGGTCATCCGCACCACCTCACCGCTGGACGGCAAATCCCGCTGGCTGGAGATTTTTCCCGGCCGGGTATCCAAGGCGTTGGCCTCCCGGTGGCTCGCCCGCACCAAGGGGATACGGGAGGACAGGATCCTGGCTGTGGGAAACGATTTCAACGACCTGGACCTGCTGCGTTGGGCAGCGAAAAGCTTCGTAGTCGGCGGAGCCCCGGAGGAGCTGGCCGGCCAGTTCCCCGTGGTTCGCGGCGGGGATGAATCGGATTTCAGCGAGGCCGTGGCGATCTGGAGGCGGGAGTGCCGGCTCTGAGTGCACGACCGCGGAGCTGGGCCTTGTACAGTGTGCGAATTTCCTCGAGGATGCTGCGGTACTCGTCGCTGCGGTAGTCCGGATAGGTCCACTCCAAAGGCCTGTACTGTCCACGTTCGTAGACCAGGGTGATTTCCGCGTATATTCCCTCGCCCAGCGGTACCCGATGCGAACCGTCCTTGGTCGATGCCAGGATGAACCGGCTCAGGCTGAGAAGCCCCGGGTCTAGATTGACCCTGCGCCGAGCTGAAAGTAGGTGCTCTGCTTCGATTCGGTTGGTTTCGATTTTGATCCCGGACAGAGCGCCCGGATCCACCAGCTCCCGGAAGGAGAGAAAGAAGCGGGTTATGGGAACCCCCATCTGCTCGTCGTAGTAACGGGTTTGTCGAAAGGGGAGATCTACGCTGGTATAGTCGATCTCTCCGAAGCGAACGCGAAGCCGATCGAGCAGCAGCGGTCGAACGGCGGGATCCGAGATCAGAACCGGGAGCACCAGCTTCTCCGGTCGGAAGGGATTGATCTGGCCCATAACTCTCCAGAGTTTCCGATTGTCAGGTACCGGCCTATCCTTTATACTCCTGTATATGTCAGAATCCGAGAGCTTTCAAGGCCGCCTGGAGGCAGCGGTCGAAGCGAAGCGGCAGTTCTTGGAGCAGAAAGGACTCCCTCAACTAAAAGAAAGCTTTCGAATCTTCAAAAGTCTGTTCGAAAACTTGTACGGCGTTCTCCTCCATAAATCTTTCGTGCACGAGGATCCCTACAAGTATGAGCAGAAGATATCGGAGGTTATTCTTCCTCCGCAGGGAGCGGTGCTCGAGTCCGAGAAGGTCGAAAAGCTCAGCCAGAGGCTTTCAGAGTTCCATTCCCAGTTGGATTTTCTGGACAACTACTATCAGTTCAGCCTGGAGTTTCTCAATCTCGATCGGCTGAAACGGATCATCGCGCTGATACAGTACATAAACTGGCTGCACGTAGCAGAAACCTCCCCGGATGCAACCACCGCGCTCCTGGCGGAGACCCTGAGCAAGGTTCGCCTGAGCGGCGACAGGGTATCCACCAGCATGGTAACTTCCTCCCTGGACCAGATGCTGTCCCAATCGCGGGCTATTCTCGCCCTGCTCAAGCAGCTCATCTCCTTCAAAAGGCAGACCTACAAGCTCGAGCTGCGCCGCAAGCTGCTGACTCCGATCCGCACCGCCCTGGCCGAGTCCTATACAGAAAGTCCGGAGAATGCCTACGAGCTGCTGAAGAGCGCCTTCATACGGGAAATGAAGGGACAGCCTTTCTATCGGGATCTGGTGATGGAGATCCTGAATGAGGAGTTTGCCGAAAACGCTTCCGAGCTGCAGGAGCGGGCCGTGGACAGCCTGAAGATACCCGAGCAGCTCAACGAAAGGAAGCGAACCAAGCCCGATTTCAGGCAGATCCTGCTCGAGGCGATCCGTCTGATGCTGCCCGCCGGGGGATATCTGAACGACGCCCTCAAGAAAGTCACCGCCAACCAGGAGATGCTGGAGAAGGGCAGGCGGGGCTTTGGCGACAAGCTGCGGGCCTGGCTGAAGAGAGCTTTTAAAAGCCGGGAAAGCAGGCTGACGATCGAGATCCGCTACTTCGATAACCGAACCTCTTCCACTCAGAGCGAAGTGATAGAGTTCAACGGCTTCGTCGAGCGGGTGCGCAGGAAGGCGGTTCTGTTCGCCGGATTGGTCTCACCGGAAAGCGGCTCGCACAACCGTTTGAACCAGGCCTCGGAGGAGCAGCTGCACCTGTTCCTCAAGAAGAATCTGGGCGAGCTTCAGCTAATGCATCGCCGGATGGAAGGCCTGAACGAGTACTTCCGCCACGAGGCCTCGGGGGAGGAGAGGAAGCGAATCAAGGGGGTACGGATCGAGCTCAGCGGAGTAAAGAACTGCGTCGTGCGGGCCAACAGAAAACGCTATGACTATGTGGCCCTGAAGGAAGAAGAGGAACAACTCAAGAAGATGGGAGTGGTGGACCAGTAGCCAAAGCAGGCGGGGCTAGACGGTATACACTCCCAATATGCGCATGGTCTCGGTGACCCGGTCCAATTCCTCGAGAGAGAGATCGAACAACTTCGTCTCGGGCGGGATATCTACATCCACGTAGAACATCTCTTCCCAGGGCTTGCCGCCGATGGGCCTGGATTCCAGCTTGACCATATTGATGTTCCGCTCGGCCAGGACCTGCAGGGCCCGAAATAGGGAGCCCGGCGTGTTAGCAGTGGAGAAGACCAGCGAAGCCCGGTTGGGACCGGCGCGACCGGCCTGCTCGATCCGGCCGCTCGATGCCGGGCCCGGAGAGACGGCTGGAGACATCTCCTCCCGGGCGATGATGACGAAACGGGTGTAGTTCTGACTCTCCGTCTCGATTCCCTCCTTCAGCACTTTCATCTTGTGGACCCGGGCGGCCTCCAGGCTGGCGATCCCCGCATACTCTTTTTTGCCTTCCCCGGCGATGAAGGCGATCGAGCCGGCGGTGTCGTAGAAGGGGACCTGCTGCCAGCCGGAATAGCCGTCCAGAAAGCGGGCGCACTGAGACAGGGCCTGGGGATGGGAGTATACCCGGCGTATGTCCTTGATTTCCGCTTCCGGCAGGCCGATCAGGTTATGAATGATCCGGATCTTCTTTTCCCCTACGATGCGGATGTCCGGGTACTGAAGCAGCAGATCATAGTTCTGGTGGATCGAGCCGGTAAGGGTGTTCTCGATGGGAATGATTCCGTAGTGGCTTCGACCCTCGAGGACCGCCTCGAATACGTCCCGAAACTCCTTTTGCGGGACCGGCCGGATGTCGTCTGAGAAGTAGCGCAGCAGAGCGTTTTCACTGAAGGCTCCCGGCTCGCCCTGAAAGGAGGCGCTGAGAACTTCGGCTCGGTCGGGAGCCGGGCGGGCGTCCCGATTGAGAAGATGGGGCAGTTTCTCGGGGAGCCTGGCCGGTTCTTTGCTCAGCACGGGGGCCAGAGCTTCGATATCCCGCATCAGCTTTTCGAACTGCTCGGGATACAGGGACTGGGGGCCGTCGGAAAGAGCGCGTTCGGGGTCCGTGTGCACCTCCACGATCAACCCGTCGGCCCCGGCGGCCACGGCCGCCAGAGCCATGGGCAGCACTTTGGCGCGGATTCCCGTCCCGTGGCTGGGATCGACCAGGATCGGGAGGTGGCTGAGCTTCTTGACGACAGGGATGGCGGAGATGTCGAGGGTATTGCGGGTGTAGGTTTCGAAGGTGCGGATTCCTCGTTCGCAGAGCATCACGTAATCGGTGCCGTGGGCCAGCAGGTATTCGGCAGACATGAGCAGGTCCTGGATGGTGGCCGCCGCTCCCCGCTTGAGCAGCACCGGTTTGTTCAACGGTCCCACCTTTTTCAGCAGCTCGAAGTTCTGCATGTTCCGGGCTCCGATCTGCAGGATGTCCACGTACTCGGCAAACATCTCCAGGTGCTCCGGGCTCACGATCTCGGAGATGACCGGCATTCCATTCGCCTCCCCTGCCTCCTTCAGGTAGTTCAGTCCTTCCTCTCCCAGACCCTGGAAGGCGTACGGGGAGGTCCTGGGCTTGTAGGCTCCCCCTCGCAAGATCACCGCCCCGGATTCCCGGACCAGCCCGGCGATGTCCATGATCTGCTGCCGAGACTCGACAGCGCAGGGACCGGCCATTACCGCGATTCGGCCTCCGCCGATCTTCACCGGTCCGACGGGAATCGAGGTGTCTTCCTTCTTGAACTCCCTGGACGCCAGCTTGTAGGGCTTGGTGATGGGAATGACCCTGGCCACCCCGGGAAGAATCTCTACTTCCCGCAGGTCGATGGCCACGATTCCCACCGCGCCGAGGATCGTTTCCTCTTCGCCCCGGATCTCCCGGATGCGAAAACCTTTCTGTTCGAGGAAGGAGACGATATGCCTCTTTTCCTGTTCCTTGATATCGTGTTCCAGGACTACAACCATGGCAGTTATGCTAGTCGTAAGCTGTTTGGGGTGTCAAGGAGGGTACCCGCGCCTGCCGGCTGCGTTCGGATTCGCCGGCGCTCCGGCTGCGCTCAGGAATCCTCCGCCGGCCGTAATATTTCGGCCCCCAGAACCTTGGCGATCTCTGCGGTGTCGTTCAGTGTTTCTTCTAAGGACTGCAGAAGATGCTCCTCGTAGTCCAGGATACGGCCCACGTAGTGCAGCGTGCTGTAGGGCGTGCCCCTGCGTACCCGATTGATACCGGCGTTGTACATGGCCAGGGCCACCACTTCGTTTTTTCCTACCTGCAGGCAGTGCTGCAGGTGAGCCAGGCCGTATTCGGCGTTGATCCTCGGGTTGTAGAACTGCTCCTCCTTCAAGGCGGGAAAGGCGCGCGAGTTGAGCTGGAACAGACCGCGGTCCACGGAGCCGGAGTTGCGGTTGAAAGCCTTGACCCGGAAGGAACTCTCGACCCAGGCCAGGGAGAAGGCCAGGGCGAGCGGGATGTCTTTGGCTTCGGCGGACGTCAGGATGGCGGCGGCGATATCCGCGTTCCCGGTCAATTCTGTGTAGAAGTGCTCCACCATCGGCCTGGTCAGTGTGTTCCGGTACAGGTACAGCCCGGTGTCCGTTCCAGCGGGCTTCTGCGAAAGCAGATAGGCGATGGTTTGAGGTGTCAGGATGTCTCTGTGCTCCTCCACCTGACGGTGGGAGCTCCCCGAGCAGGAGAGAAAAACCACGGTAATGAGGGTGTAAATCACTTTCTTCATAGCACTTACTCCCGGAGGGCTTTAGTTACTCATTTTCGGGGCAAAAGTCAAGCATGGCGCTGTGAAGGGAAAAGTACTATTTCTGGACCGTCACCCGGTTGCGCCCCATCTCTTTGGAGTGATACAGGGCCTTGTCCGCCTCGGCAATGAGCTGGGAGGCGGAGCGCATCCGGGTGGGCTTGAACTCGGCCACTCCCATGGACACCGTGACGTACAGGGGGCCTTCCTCTCCGGGGAAAGAAAACTGCTCTACGGACTTGCGGATGCGTTCCGCCACCACCCCTGCGCCTTTGGCGTCGACCTGCGGTACAATCACGGCGAACTCTTCGCCTCCGTAGCGGGCGGTGAAGTCGATGTTGCGTACCGAGCTGCGTAATATGTCGGCGATCTTCTTGATAATCACATCCCCCTGGAGATGGCCGTAGGTGTCGTTGAACTTTTTGAAGTGGTCGATGTCGAACATGATCAGCGAAAGCGTGGCTCCGTAGCGGTGAGCCCGGCTGATCTCCTCTTCGAGGTTCTGCTGAAAATAGTGATGGGAGAACAGCTTGGTCATCCGGTCGGTTGTAGCCTGCCAGTACAGATTGGCGTTTTCGATGGCTATGGAGGCGAAGCGAACGATCTGGGTGATGTACTGGATGTCCAGCAGGGTATACGATCCCTTTTCCAGCTTGTGAGGCAGCAGGATCAGCCCGCCGACCCCCTTATCGGTTCTCAAGGGGACGATGATATCCGGGTTGATGGACTGAAGCTGCTTGCATACCGCCTTGTCACCGTAGTTTTCCTTGAAGTAGGAAAAGGAGATCTGGTTGTACTCATCCTGCTCGAGAAAGGAGATGATCGAATCCAGGGAAGAGATCTCCAGGTTGAGCTTCTCCCGCTTCAGGCCCCTGAAATGGTATAGATTGGGCAGATTCTCCTGGAAATCGTTGGGCAGGACAACAGTGACCGTAGCGGTCTGGAACTTGGCGACGAAGCTCAGCACCACGTTTTTTATGATATTTTCTATATCCAACTGAGCCGTGATCTGCGAGGCGATCTCTATGATCTCCTTCAGATCCTGGTTGCCCAGCTCCAGGTGCATCTGATGGATTTCTTGCGGTTCGCTGCTCATCCCTACTGCTATTATATTCTTAAAACCCTTGTCCTGCCAAGTTAGGGTACGCCGCCTGCCCGGCCCAGTGGCCGGAGCAACGCCGGAACCGTACCGCCGCCCCTGACGAATTGTCGCCTCGAGCCGCGGCGAGCCGTTGTCACGATCCGAGGCTTTTCTTACAATGTATAAGGTAAACGATCCATGAGGAAGTTGATACAGCAGTACGCCAAAGATCTGGGCGCCGGGCGGCTGGCCTCCGGATACGAGCATTCCTACCGTATCTATCAGCTTGCCCGCAAGATCGGTGAACGCCTGCACTACGACGAGGAGATCCTGCACGCCGCCTGTTTCCTCCACGACGTAGAAATGAGCAGAGGACATCCGCAGAGCTCGGCCGAGAAAGCCCGCCTTATTCTCGGGGAAACCGGATTCACTCCCGGCAAAATCGACGCCGTCTACGAGGCCATACTCCATCACATGCCCGGTGGGGAGCGCAAAGACTGTTCCACCGAGTGCAAGCTCCTCCATGACGCCAATCTCCTGGAGACCCTGGGAGCGGTAGGCTTCCTTCGCCTGGCCATCGGCTCGTTTTTCTGGCATCACCTGAAAACCATGGAGGAGGTCATCGAGCTGTTGAAGCGCTGGCGGGGATATGCGGATAATTTCTATTTCTCCAGGAGCCGGACGTTGGCCGTCGAAAAGATCGAGTTCCTCGACCGCGCCATCGCTCAGCTCGCCAAGGAGCTGGAGCTGTAGGCTCAAGCCCGGCACGCCCATGCTTTGATAAGCGCGAGCGAGCTTCAGCCGCAGCCGCACCGCGAGGGGAACCCTAAACCGGTAGATGCACATACCAAACGCCCCGGGGTCTTGACAAGGGGTGGGAGAATCTTTAGTTCTATTACGATAATGAACCGCGATCAGCTCATAAAATCCCTCCACCCTCTTGAAATCCGGGTACTGCTGCACTTCGGGCGGGGGGAGTCCCTCACTCCCGAACAGATCGAAGAAAAGCTGGGTTTCAAGCCCGGCCAGGGAAATCAGGCCTTTTCCTGGCTGGCGGCCAAAAAGCTGATCGAGGAAGCGCAGCGCAGCCGGCGAACCGAGTACAGCATCACCGATCTGGGACGCGAGTACCGGCAGCACGGCAGCCCGGAGGAGCGGCTGGTGGAGCTGCTTCGCCGCGAAGGCCCTCTGACTCTGCCGGAGATCGCCGCCAGGCTGGGCCTGGAGAACCGGGAGGCGGGATCGGCCTACGGCTCCCTGGCCAAAAGAGGCCTGCTGGGCATGAGCGAGAACAAGCAGGTTCAGCTCGAGGACGATACCGGCGGCTCCGACCCGCAAAAGATCCGGGAGCTGCTGGAGATGTTCGACGGCAGATCGACCGTCTCAGAGGATGAGCTTGCCCCGGAACAGGCCGAGGCCATTGCCGCCCTGAGCCGCAAGCGCGGCGCGGACAAGGGCATGTTCCGAGCCGCGGAGAGGGAGCGGGTCAGCTACCGGATCACCCAGGAAGGCTTGGGAGCGGCGGCGGAGCTGCGGCGGCTGGGCTTGAGCGGCCAGGAGATCGGCCAGATCACGCCGGAGATCCTTCAGAGCGGCGGCTGGAAGACCGCCGCTTTTCGCAGCTACAATCTCGACGCTCCCCCTTCACGGGTGCTGCTGGGCAGAAAGAACCCCTACGTGGAGTTCCTCGAGGAACTGAAGGACCGGCTCATTGCTCTTGGATTCGAGGAGTTCGACGGGCCCCTGCTGGAAACCGAGTTCTGGAACTGCGACGCCCTGTTCATGCCCCAATTTCACGCCGCCCGGGACATTCACGATGTCTACTACGTCAAAAACCCTACCCACGCCAGGGCCATAGAGCAGCCGTACCTGGATCAGGTGGCCGCCGCCCACGAGAACGGCTGGACCACGGGCAGTCTGGGCTGGCGCTATCCCTTCGACCGGGACTTCACCCGGCGCATGATCCTGCGCAGCCAGGGTACGGTGCTGTCCGCCAAGACCCTGACCCGCGCCAAGGTCCCGGGACGCTACTTCGGAGTGGTCCGCTGTTTCCGCTATGACAAGGTCGACGCCACCCACCTGGCCGATTTCTACCAAACCGAGGGCATCGCCCTGGGGGAAAGCGTAAACCTGAAGACCCTGCTCGGGCTGCTCAAGATGTTCGCCGTGGAGGTTGCCGGCGCCCGGGAGTTTCGCTTCGCCCCGGGTTATTTTCCCTTCACCGAGCCCTCGGTGGAGATCCACATCCGCCACCCCGAGCTGGGCTGGTTCGAGCTGGGAGGGTCCGGCATCTTCCGGCCCGAGGTGACCCGTCCTCTCGGGATCGAGGTGCCGGTGCTGGCCTGGGGGCTGGGCATCGACCGCATGGCCCTGGTCGCCCTCGGCTTGAAGGACCTGCGCGAGCTGTTCACCGCCGATATAGAGCGGGTACGGCTGCGCAGGAGGAGATAGGCCATGCCGAAGATCGAGCTGCAGGAAAAGAGCTTCTTCGAGCTGCTGGGCGTCCGGCCTCAGGCCGCCGAGCTGGCCGGTCTGCTCTCGGTAGCCAAGGCCGAGATCGACGAGTGGAGCCCGGAGGAGAACATACTCAAGATCGAGCTCAACGATACCAACCGGCCCGACCTCTGGTCCGCTCCCGGCTTGAGCCGGCAGCTTAGGGTGTACCGGGAGGAAAAGGCGCCCGAGTATCCTTTCTTCTCCCTGCCGGGAGAAGAAAGGGAAAGCGGCGAGCGGCTGATCCGGGTGGACGGAAAGCTTGAGGGCATTCGTCCCTATATCGCCGCCTTCGTCGCCAGAGGAGTGCCGGTCAGCGAGCCCATGCTAGTGGACATGATCAATGCCCAGGAAAAGCTGTGCTGGAACTTCGGACGCAAGCGCAGCGTCATCGCTATGGGGGTGTACCGGGCCGACCTGATGAGGTTCCCCGTCAGTTATCGGGCTGCGGATCCGGACCGGACCCGTTTCATCCCCCTGGACTACAGCTGGGAGATGTCGCTGCGGGAGATCCTGAAGGAACATCCCAAGGGCGTGGAGTTCGGTTGGATCGTGGCGGACTATGATCGTTTTCCCTACCTGGAGGACGATCGCGGCCAGTGCCTCAGCTTCCCTCCCATCATCAACAGCGCCCATCTAGGGGCAGTCCAGGTCGGAGACGCCAACCACTTCATCGAGCTGACCGGACCGGACCTGGACACCCTCCTGGTAGCCTGCTCGATCGTGGCCTGTGATTTCGCCGATCTGGGATACGAGATCCTGCCGGTGAAAGTCCTCTACCCCTACGACACTCCCTACGGCCGGCAGATCGTGACTCCCTACTATTTTCAGAAGCCGGTTACCGTGCAGGCCGCCGAAGCCTCCAGGCTGCTCGGCGAGCGGATCAGCCCGGCAGAGGCCGAAGCCTGCCTGCGCCGAACCGGAAACTCGGTCCAGCGCTCGGGAGACCTGCTGACGGTCAGTCCTCCTCCCTACCGCAACGATTTTCTCCATCCAGTGGACGCGATCGAGGAGGTGATGATCGGGCGGGGCATGGAGAGCTTTGAACCGGTGTGGCCGGAGGATTTTACCGTAGGCAGGCTGATCCCGATCGAGTGGCTCAGCCGGAGGGTGCGGGAGATCCTGGTCGGACTGGGCTATCAGGAGATGATCTACAACTATCTGGGTTCCCGACGGGATTTCGTAGAGCGCATGAATGTCGGCGGCGAGGAAATCATCGAGATCGCCAACCCGATGAGCGAGAGCTACGAGCTGCTGCGCAGCTCCGGGTTGCCCAACCTGCTCGCTTCGGAATCGGTCTCTTCCCACGCCGCTTATCCGCATCTCATCTTTGAAGTAGGCAAGGTGGCCTACCGCGACCCGGAGGAAAACTACGGCTCTCGTAGCGTAACCAACCTGAGCTTCCTGTTCTGCGACCGGGAGGCGAGCTTCAACGACGTCAATTCTCACCTTTCCGCGATATTCTTCTACCTTTCCCGGGAGCTGCGCCTCGAGAAGGTAGATGATCCTCGCTTCGTGCCGGGCAGGGTGGGAGCCGTGCTGTATGAAGGAAGGAGAGCCGGAGTGGTGGGAGAGGTGCACCCGGCCGTCCTGGAAAACTGGGGCATCCAGGTTCCGGCGGCGGCTGGCGAGATAGAGCTGGATGTACTGCTCGAAAATGAAAGAAACGAAGATGAAGGGAGGTGAGGCGGCCATGGACGTACAGGCGGTGAACCTGGAGTGGGAAGAGGGCTGCAACATCGTGGTAGGGCAGGCCCACTTTATCAAGACGGTTGAGGACATCGCCGAGATCATGAACTGCGCGGTTCCGGGAGTGGAGTACGGGCTGGCTTTCTGCGAGTCCTCCGGTCCCTGCCTGATCCGCAGCGAGGGCAATGACGACAAGCTGATCGGCGAGGCCGTCGAGTGCGCCCGCCGGGTGGGGGCGGGACACAGCTTCTACCTGGTCATGCGCAAGGCCTTTCCCATCAACGTGCTCAACCAGATCAAGGGCTGCCAGGAGGTTGCCCGTATCTTCTGCGCCACCGCCAATCCCCTGCAGGTGCTGTTCGTGCAGACCGGCCAGGGCAGGGGAATCGTGGGGGTGGTGGACGGGGTCTCCCCCAAGGGTGTCGAAAGCCAGCAGGACAGGCAAGAGCGCCGGGAATTGCTGCGTACCTTCAAGTACAAGTTCTAGCGCTCCAGACTACCTCGATCGGATCACCCCGAGGCGGGGACAGTGCCCGGCGATCGGGCATAGGGAGCACTTGGGGCTGATCGGCGTGCAGAGACGTTGCCCGAACCGTACGAGGATCTCGTTGATTCCGATCCAGTAACGGCGAGGCAGGATTTTCTCCAGTTCGGTTTCGGTCTGCTCGGGGGTCGAGGTCTGTACCCAACCGAGACGGTTGCAGATGCGGTGCACGTGGGTGTCCACGCAGATCCCCTCCAACTCGTAGCCCAGGTTCCGTACCAAGTTGGCCGTCTTTCGACCTACTCCGGGCAGCGCGAGCAGCTCCTCCATGGTTGCGGGTACCCTGGAATCGTGGCGGGTCGCCAGGATCGCGGCCGCGGCCTTCAGGTTTTTCGCCTTGCTGTTGTAGAACCCGGCCGGGTAGATCAGGCGGGCTATCTCCTGCTCGGGAAGGGCGGCCAGGAGCGAGGGAGTAGCCGCGCGGGCCAGCAGTCTGCGCGAAGCGGCTGCGGTCACCTCATCCTTGGTCCGCAGTGATATCATGGTGGAAATTAGAACCTCGAAGGGGTCGTGACGGCGGCGCGCCACTTCGGAGACGGCGGAAAGGCCGGTATCGCGGACAAAGGTCTCCAGGGCGCCGATGATCTCATTCCAGGGAATAGCTCTGCGGATCGAGGACCGGGTACCCGGGTATCCGCCCCGTGTTTCGGGATCCGCCACCGCCTACCCGCCCTTCCCGCGGCGTAAAGCTTTCTCTACCGTAACCACGGCGTAGGCTTCTACGGCCCGACCCCGGCCCGTTTCCCCGAGACCTTCCCCGGTCTTGGCCTTCACCGAGACGGCCGAAGGCGGGATCTCCAGATCCGCGCTCAGGTTTTCTCTCATGGCCTCGACGTAGGGACGGAGGCGGGGAGTCTGCAGGATCACCGTGCAGTCCGCGTTGTGCGCCTTGAAGCCGGCCTCTTTTATGACTTCCAGAGTGCGATGAAGCAGGAGGCGGCTGGAAATGTCGCGGTAACGCTGATCTTCGGGAGGGAACAGCCGGCCGATGTCCCCGAGGGCGCAGGCTCCGAGCAGGGCATCGATCAGGGCGTGAATCAGGGCGTCCCCGTCCGAGTGAGCCTCCGGTCCGACCGGTCCGGGGATATCCACCCCGGCCAGAAGGAGCCTCCTTCCGGGTACCAGCCGATGGATATCGTAGCCGAAGCCTATTCGCATGGCGTCTCGAGGTCCTCCTTGAAGGTGATTTTCCTGTTTATCCTTTCCCCGGCCACGGTGAATACGGCTCCGGCGAAGGCGGCGTACACTTCGCCGTCGTCTACAAAGAGACGGTGATGCCCGCAGGCCCGGCGGTGGGCGGTAAGGATCTTGCTGTACAGGAATCCCTGCGGAGTTTGGGCCAGTTTAAGCTTTTCCCGCTGCAGATGCTCCAATACCAGCCCGGAAGGCCCGAGCCTTTTAGGCGCTTCCGAGGCGTCCAGAACGGGTACGCAGGCTTCCCACTTGCGGGCACCCTCTATGACCCGTTCCACCAGCCGGAGGCTGACCCAGGGACGAGCGCCGTCATGGATGAGTACGTAGGCCGGCGGGCGGGCCCCGAGGGCTTCCAGAGCGCGGTGCACGGACTCCTGGCGACTCCCGCCGCCTGCCACAAACTGAATACGATCGCCGTCGAGAAAGGGCTGCAGCAGCTCCTTTACCCGGGCGATGTCCGGCTCCGGCAAAGTGACCGCCACGGCCAATGAGGGATCCAAATCGAGAAAAGGCTCAATGGCCCAGGCCAGGACCGGCCGGCCTTGAAGCGTTACGTACTCTTTTTTCCCTTGGCTCGCCCAGCGCCTGCTGTATCCCGCGGCTGTGACCACGGCCGCCAGGTCGCTCAATTCACATTCAGCTTGCTCAGGACAAGCTCCTCTACCTCCTCCTTGCCCTTCTGCAGGGAGAAGGAGATTTCGTCAACGAGAAGCTTTAGCGCGCTGTCGTAAAGCTTGCGCTCCAAAATGGGCAGCTCTTTGATCCTGCTGCGGTGATAGAGGGCGCGCACCACGGTGGCGATGTCCAAGACGCTGCCTTTTTTCAGCAGATCGAGGTTGTTTTGATAGCGGGCTTTCCAGTCTGTGGGCACCGGCTCGTAGTCTTCGGAGATCAGCCGCAGCGCCTTGTTCGCTTCCCGCTTGTCTACGATCGGACGGATGCCCAGCTCGTCTGCTTTGTCCACCGGAACCATGATGGTCATGTCCGATACCTCCAGGTAGATGATGTAGTACAACAACCTGGTAGCGCGGAAGGCCCGCTCTTCGATGGAGACGATCTGGCCAACCCCTTGCAGGGGATACACGATCTCCTGTCCCTGTTTGTATCTCAGCTTCGGCTTACGGGTGGCGGCCCCTCTTTTCCTGGGGGCGGGTGATCCCTTAGCGGCTTTGGCGGCCTTCTGGCCGATGGAAGACTTTAAACCGGATCCGGTTTTCTTTTTTTCCCGGCTTACGGCCGAAGCACGGTTCTTGGTCGTTTTGGACTTGGTTTCAGGACTCTTCGGCGCTTTTTTCCGGGAGGTTTTCTTCGAAGGTGCTGCCATTACGGGTAAATTATACTAAAAAACGCTCTACGTAGTCAAAGGTTGAGGAATTGTGTACCATCCGGAGAATCATGAAAGCCTCCAAAGTGCTTTCCCTGGTAGCCTTTCCTGCGCTTTTCGCGGCTCTGCTGGTCTTTGCCCTGTTGTTCCGGCGGCAGTTATTGGAGCTGTTCGGCTCCCCCCAGAGCCTGCGGGAGTGGATCCGGGCTACCGGAGTTGTGGCTCCTCTGGTCTTCGTGGCGGTCCAGGCCTTGCAGGTGGTGGTATTTTTCCTCCCGGGTGAAATTCCGCAGGTGGTCGGCGGATACCTGTTCGGCCTGTGGCTGGGAACGCTGCTTTCCCTGGTAGGAATCACTCTGGGAGCAACCTTTAATTTCAGCATTTCCCGGGCGCTCGGCCTTCCTTTCGTGAACGCCCTGTTCAAGCGCGAGAGTGTGGAGCGGGTACGGGCTATCGCCAACTCTCCGAGGGCCAGGCTGTCCTTTTTTCTTTTCTTTCTGATACCCGGAATCCCCAAGGATGTTCTCTGCTACGTCGGCGGTCTTTCGGCGCTGCGGCTGCCGGTTTTTCTGGGCTTTTCGACTCTGGGCCGCCTTCCCGGAATCATCGGTAGCGCTCTGATCGGAGATGCGGCGGCAGAGCGGCGCTGGATCCTGGCAGGGACGATTCTGTTCGGGGCGGCGGTTCTGTTCGTGATAGGGTTTGTGTTTCGCGACAAAATCCATGCTCTGTTGGAGCGGCTGGCCGGCCGCCGCTCCGACCGCGGGGCTCGTTGATGGATCTAGCGCCGGACAACTCCCGGAGGCACACTCTGGTCGCGGAAGCGCAGATACTTAAGAGGATGAATGTCGAGAACGTTGGGAAACCAGCCTTCCACCCGATCCAGGTCGATCAGGTTGAATGCCGGGGTGTGGCTGATAGGAAGCACCACCGCCTCCTGTAGCAGTATCTGTTCACTCTGAGCGAGCTGTTGATAGCGCTCCTCACCCTCCTGGCCCATGGATTCGTCTATCAGGGAGTCGAACTCCTGGTCGGCGAAGCGGGCGTCGTTGAGGTTGCTATCCCTCGTCCACATCTGCAGGAAGGTCAGGGGGTCGGCGTAGTCCCCGATCCAGGTACCTGCTCCGAGGGTAAAATCACCCTTCTTGACTTCCGTGAGATAGGCGTCGAAGGAATAGCTCTCGAAGCTTACCTCCAGGTCCAGCTCCTCCTTCCACCGTTGAGCCATGAGCTCGGAGACCCGCCTGCTCTCCGAGTCGCTGGGAACCTTGAACTTGACAGCAGGCAGTCCCGCGCCGCCGGGATACCCGGCCTGCTCGAGCAGACGCAAGGCTTCCCGGCGGTCTGGAGCCTCGATGCCCTTCACCTCCGGGTAGCCGGGGATGGAAGGAATCAGGTGGCTGGTGGGAAGAAGAGTCTGTTCTTCGTTGCGAACCTCATCCCAGGGAACCAGCAGAGCCAGGGCCCGCCTTACCCGCTGGTCGCTCCAGGGCTTACCGCTGCAGACGAAGAAAAAGTAGCTGGTGGCGAACAGAGGATTGAACACGATCTTGGTACGGTCCAGTAGAAGTTGGGTATCCCAATTATGCGCCCAGTGTACCTCTGCCTGGTTGAAGGCCTGGCTGACAGCCCCCGGATCTTCCATGAAGCGAACCCGCAGAGTTTCCAGCTCGACCCGTCCGGCATCCCAGTACAGGCCGTTTTTTTTCAGCACCAGCTCTTGCGGGCTACGGTCGTGGATGTAGAAGGGACCGTTGCCGATGAGGGTGGCCTCCCGGTCCCAATTCTCCCTGCTTCGGTAGCTGGGATGAATGGGCGCGAAGGTCATATGGCAGAGCAGCTTGAGGAAGTGGCTGGCCGGCCTTTCCAGCTCCACCTCCAGCTCCGTGTCCGAGATTACGCGGATACCCAACTCCTTCGCCTCCCCCCGACCCAGGCGATACTCGCGGGCGCCCTTGATCACATCGAACAGGAAGGAGTACTCCGCCCCGGCCTCCGGGTCCAGAATGCGCAGCCAGGACTCCCGGAAGTCTTGAGCCCGGACCGGGTCCCCGTTGGAGAAACGGGCGTCCTCGCGCAGGGTGAAGGTGTAAACGGTCCGGTCCGGGCTCACCTTCCACCGGGAAGCCACGGCGGGGACGGGCTCCAGGGAAAAAGGGTGGTAGCTCACCAGGCCTTCATAGATGGCCGTGGAAAGCTGAGCTCCCATGGTGGTATAGATGTGGCGCGGGTCCAGGACGAGGTTTACGGGTGAATAGGCGATCACGAACTCGCTCGGCTCCTTCTTTTCTTCGCCTTTCTCCTGGGCGGGAAGGAGAGAAGAGGCGGCGAGCAGGAGGGCCGAGGCGAGGAGCAGTGTTTTCCTGGTCATAGGGCAACAATACTGATTTTTGTCAGAAGAGGCTATACGGCCGCAATTCTTTCACCCGCAGCTTCAGCGTCAGCTCGGTGGTGTAGGCGCCGGAGCGGATAACAGTCCGGGGCTGCTCCCAGATCACCAGCTCCCCGGTGATCTCTCGGGGCTGGTTGAAGTGGACGGGGCGCAGGGCATTGCGGATCGCCTGCTTCATCGCCTCTTCGAGGGCCCGGCGTTTTCCCACCGGAGCGGGGTCCGTGAAGACGCTGTGTGTGCCGACCCCCGTGCTCGCGGTGATGGCGGTGCTGGCCCAGGCGCGCCGCCGGGCGACCTGAAAATCCTCCAGGTCGTAGTAGATCTTTACGAACAGGAAGGCGTCCTGAAGGTAGGCGTCGGTGATCCTGAGGTTCGGATCGGACCAGAGCACTTCGGCCACCGGAGCCAGGGTGAACTCCTCTTCGATCCCTCGCCTAGCGTCCGCCGGGGTGTAGAGGAAGTCAAAGCCGTAGATCATGCCGGAGAGCAGGAAGCGTGCCTCCTCGAGGATGCGCCGCCTGGCCTCCTCGTCGGAAAGTGGATAGTCTTCACTGTCCTGTACCATCGGATCCAGCTCGCACCAGAGCCTCAGGCTCAACTGAGTCTGCTCGGCCCGGGCGGGCCGGGGCCAGAGGAAAAGGGCCAGCAGGGCGAAGAATAGGGTTCGCATTCGACTAGTGTATCGGCAGGTTTCTAATGGCGCCTGAAAAACACCTTGATGGGATTGATGCCCATGCGAATCAGGAAATACAGATAGCCGAATACCAGCCCGGCCAGATGGGTCAGGTGGGCGACCCCGCTGTTGGTGCCGGTGAGCTGGGAGACCAGCGCTATACCGGCGAACAGCAGCACCGCCACCGGGGCGCGCAGCGGCAGAATGCCGAAGATGAACAGCCGGGCGTCGGGGTAGAGGGTGGCATAGGCCAAAAGCAGCCCGTAGATAGCTCCGGAGGCCCCCACCACCGGGATCATGGCCAGACCGGCATACCAGTTTATAACCAGCGTGGCCAGACCGGCCCCGACTCCGGTTATAAAGTAGTACAGAAGGAACTCGGAGCTTCCCAGCCTGCGCTCCAGAGGAGTGCCGAAGATGAACAGAGCCAGCATGTTGAACAGGATGTGCCAGGTGCCCCCATGGATGAACATGTAGGTCACCACCTGCCAGATCTCTTTTTGCCGGATGACCAGGATAGGCGTCAGGGCCAGGTAGCGTATGACCCGGGTGCCGAACAGCAGGGTAAGCAGGAACAGGCCTACGTTGATGATGATGAGCGTCAGGGTCGCGTTGTAGTAGCGGTACGCCAGAGGTCTCTTGTAGATGGGCAGCTCGTTCATACGTTGAAAGTACGACTGGCGGCCCTGGAACGTCAACCCGTTATCAGCGCCTCCACCAGTCCCTGAAGCTGATCCCTGGCGGCTGAGGGGCTCACCGACCGCTCCAGGTGTCTATGGGTCTCGGCGAGCAGAGCGAAGGCCCTCTCACTGGCCTCTTGCAGGCAGCCGGAAGGGGCCAGCAGCCCTATCAGCTCATCGATGGCTTCCCGGGCGATCCCGGCATCCTGCCCCCCGGCGGTCCGGAACAGCTCCCCCAGGCGGCTCTTGATCTCCGGGTGGCGCTGGAGATAGAGGATGACGGGCAGGCTCTTCTTGCCCTCGATGATATCATCCCCTCTTTGCTTGCCCTTTACCCCGGTGGTCAGATTTCTAACGTCGTCGATGATCTGGAAGCAGGCTCCATAATCCTCGGCTATTTCCCCGAGCCTCTCCGCCTGCTCCTCCCTCGCCCCCCCGGCGATCGCTCCGCTGCGGGCCGCCAGACGGGACAGGCCGCCGGTCTTCAGCCGGCACATCTCCAGGTATTCGGTTTCGCCGGGGATGTTCTCGTGATCCCGGTGCCAGAGGATATCCAGACCCTGTCCCAGGTGCAGGCGGACCATGTCCTGCAGGAAGTAGCGGTGTAGGGTGAGCCTCTCTCCAGCCGAAAGAGGAGCGCTGTCGATCACTCCCGCCGCCAGAAAGTACATCAGGTTACCCGCATTCAAGGCCAGATCCAGGCCGTAGACCAGGTGGACGGCCCGGCCCCCCCGCCTCTCTTGGGCGGCGTCCTCGATGTCGTCGGCGATCAGGCTGCCGTTATGGGCGATCTCCACCAACGGCGTCAGGGGCAGGGCCCGCCGCCAATCCCCGTACATCTCGGCGCTTAACAACAGAAGCAGGGGACGCCAGCGTTTGCCTCCGCGGGCCAGCAGCTCCCTGCCCGGCGCGGTTACCCTCTGCCACGAGAGCGGGTCGATCGGTGCAAGGGTCTTCCCCGACTGCTGCCGCGCCCAGCCGGCAGGTATTCGTTCGGGCATAATGCGGGCCAGCTCGCTTTCTATGCACTGTATTTTCTCTTTCAACGTTTCGGGCAACGAGGTAGAATCCATGCTATGAGTGTACCCGATTCTGAAGGCTACACAAGAGCCGCGGCCGCTTTCCCGCGCTCTTTGTTCCTTCCGGGCGGCCGGCCCCCGGTTCGATGAAGCGGGATCGCGACTACTACAGCAGGCTGGCCCGGCAGAAAGGATATCCGGCCCGCTCCGTATTCAAGCTGGCGGAGATGCAGAAGCGCTTTCGGCTCCTGGAGCCCGGACAGCGGATCCTCGATCTGGGCTCCGCTCCGGGAAGCTGGAGCCGCTTCTGCCTGCAGAGACTGGGACGGCAGGGCTTTCTGGCCGGCGTCGACCTGCAGGAACCGCGTTTCCGTGTCCCCGCCGGGCCGCAGTATCGTTTTATCCCCGGTGATCTGTTCGATCCGCAGGTCGAAACAAGGATTAAAGAGCTGGGACCGTTTGATCTGGTGCTGAGCGACGCCGCCCCCCAGACCAGCGGCAGCAGCCTGGTCGACGTTCATGGTTCCCTGCGCATCGCCCGCCGGGCACTGGAAATCGCCGCCGCCGTCCTTCCTCCGGGGGGAAAGCTGGCGGTCAAGATTTTTCAGGGAGGCGAGGAAGGCGAAGTGCTGCGGGAGATGAAGTCCCTGTTCCAGCGAGCCCGGGCGTTCAAGCCCGCGGCTTCCCGCTCAGAATCCCGAGAAATTTACCTCCTTGGACTGTCCTACCGCTCCAAAAGATGAAAAAAAAGCTTGATCTCCCACATAATAGCATTTATCATAAGGATTGTATCCTTACAATAAGGAAAAACTAAAAACCTAGTCTAAGGGGGAAAAGTGGGATGAAACGACTGATCGTTTTGCTCTGCCTTCTGTTCTTAGTCGTGCCGGCCCTGCTCTTCTCCCAGGACCTCGGGCCCTGGAAGGCGGCCTACGGGGACTGGAAGATGCAGGATGGACGGCTGGCGCAGTTGAGCACCAAGGCGGGGATGGCTCAGGCCTATATGAAGCTTCCCCAGAATGGAATCATGCAGTATGAGTTTGATATCAAATACATCGACGGCGGTGAGGATATGTTCGCCGCCTTCGGCTTCCATATCGGTATCGACAAGCCGGCCGGGTGGAAGAGCTGGGGCAACGGCAGGTCATTCCTGCTCTGGCTGACCCTGGACCCGAAGGCCTACGGCGGGACCGGGGTATACGGACAGGCTTACGAGAGCGATACCAATTCCTACATGTACCTGCTTCATCCGGGGGACCGCTACATGCTGCCGACCGACCGTTTGGAGGTCATCGATCTAGAGCGGATGTCTATGTACAGCCTGCCGGTCAAGGTCCGCGTCAACTACGACACGGGGCAGGTCAAAGTCTGGGACCCGCTGATCCCCGACTACTACTACCGCTTCAGCCTCGGGGGAGCGATTCGCAACGGCAACTATATCTCCGTGCGGACCAACAGCCTGGCAGCCAGCTTCGGCGATTTCAAGATCAGCAGACCCGAAAGCTTCTAAAGGCCGCTCCAAAGGCTACCCAGACAAGTACTGTTATCAGGGCCCGGATCGCTTTCAAGCGTTCCGGGCTTTTTTCTTCCGGGGCCTCTTGCGGCGGGGATTGAAACACGTGCGGGTTTGCCGGTAGTATGGCTGTCCAATGAAGATCCTTAGCTTCGCCGAGCGGGCTCTCAAGGACGCCCGCTCCCTGGAGACCCTGGCCGGGGTAGTCGCAGCGGCCGTGGATTCCCCGGACGCCTCTGCGTCCTCCCAACCTCCGGGGGCGGCTCGCGGAGGGCCGCCGCTGGTGCTGGTTGTCTCCGCCCTGGAAGGCGTGCGGGAAGCCCTGGCTGAGGCTGCCCGGCAGACGGGGGAGGGCGAGGGCGGGTACCTGGAGCGGATCAACGCCGTGCGGGAGAGAATCCTGGTAATCATCAGGCATCTGTTCAGTCCCCGGGAGCAGTCCGGGGTCATCACGGCGGTGCAGATCCTGCTAAACGACCTGGAAGACATCCTGCATGGAGTGCAGCTCCTTCGGGAGTGCTCTCGCAGGACTCTGGATCTGGTGCTTAGCTTCGGTGTGCAGATCAGCCGCATCCTGGTAAGCCGCTATCTGGAACGCCGGGGCCTGGCTGCCGGCAGCGAGGAGCGCCCGGGAATCTTGCTGCGCGGTGGGTGGAGCGGAACGGAGAGAGTTGATTATCAGAAAAGCTACGAGTCGATCCGGGCCGGGGTGGGCAAGGAGGAGGGCGTTTCGGTGGTAGCCGGGGGAATTGCCTTGAGCGAGGAAGGGGCGGTAATGGTGCTGCAGCAGGATGGAAGCGACTTGAGCGCCTCGTTGATCGCCGCGGCATTGAAGGCCGAGCTGATCGAGATGTGGACGGACATGGATGGGGTGATGAGCGCCGATCCGGCCTACGTTCCCCAGGCCTTCGTAATACCCGCCTTGAGCTACCAGGAAGCCATGGAGCTGTCCTATTTCGGGGCCCGAACGGTGCATTCTCAGGCCCTGGTGCCGGCCATGGAGGCGGGCATACCTATCCGGGTCCGCAGCCTGGAGCGGTCGGAGCTGCCCGGCACGCTTATCTGCTCCAACCCCGAGCGCCGACAAACGGCGATCGTGGGAATCGCATCCATCGAACCGGCCGCCCTGGTAAACATCGAAGGCGGAGGAATGGTCGGTGTCCCGGGGATCGCCGCCAGGATCTTCGCAACGCTGGCTCGCGCCGCCGTGAACATAATCATGATCTCGCAGGCCTCTTCGGAGCACAGCATCTGCGTGGTGTTTCGCCAGGAGGAATCAGGGCGGGCTCTGAAGGCCCTGCAGGAAGAGCTGGACCAGGAGATCCGGGCCAAGCAGATCCAGAACTTCGACCTGCGGGAAAACTTGGCCATTCTGGCCGTAATTGGGGAGAACATGCGCGGCACTCCGGGCATCTCCGGCCGGCTGTTCAGCGCTCTCGGCGGGGCGGGCATCAACATCCTGGCAATAGCCCAGGGTTCCTCTGAAACCAACATCTCCTTTGTCATCGACAAATCCGCAGAACCGAAGGCGCTGCAGACGATACACCAGGCTTTCCTCGGCTGATCGAGCGGATACGGATGCAGGCATGGATACGATCAGTGTTTTCGCACCCGCCACCGTGGCCAACGTGGCTTCAGGTTTTGATGTGCTGGGCTTTGCCCTGGAGCGTCCCGGCGATACGGTAGTTCTGAGGAAGAAAGCTGAAAGGCGGGTGGATATCGTGGCCGTCGAAGGAGATTCAGGTCAGCTTCCCAGGGACCCTGCCAGGAACACGGCCTCTGTGGCCGCTCGGAGGTTTCTGCAAGCGATTGGTTTTCCCTTCGGCCTGGATGTTACCCTGTACAAGCAGATGCCCATGAGCTCGGGCCTGGGAAGCTCGGCGGCCAGCTCCGTGGCGGCGGTATACGGCACCAACCTTCTGGCCGGAAACCCCTACACGGCGCGGGAGCTGTTGCCCTTTACCATGGAGGCCGAGCAGGTGGCCTGCGGCTCTGCCCATGCCGACAACGTGGCGCCGGCTCTTCTGGGAGGATTCGTGTTGATTCGAAGCTACGATCCTCTGGACGTGATCGAGCTTCCCGCTCCGGCGGGCCTGGCCGTGGCCACGGTGCATCCCCACACCGAGATCAAGACCGAGGACGCCCGCCGGATACTCAAGAAGGAGCTGCGCTTGAGCGACGCGGTCAGGCAGTGGGGCAATCTGGCCGCGCTGGTGGCTGCGCTGTATCAGGAGGATCTGGAGCTGTTGAGCCGTTCCCTGCAGGACGTGGTAGCCGAGCCACGGCGGGCGCTGCTGATACCCGGCTTCGCCGAGGTCAAACAAGCCGCCCTTGACAGTGGGGCTCTCGGCTGCTCGATATCCGGCTCCGGACCCTCGCTTTTCTCTCTCTGTGCTTCCCTGCAGACCGCCGAGGAGGTCGGAAAAGCCATGAGGCGAGCTTTCGATCAGGCGGGCTTGAGCTGCGATGTGTACCTGTCGGGGATCAACGGGGCCGGCCCCGTGGTGCTGGAACAGGGTGCCTCGAGCGGGGAGGAGGGCCGGTCATGAGATTCGTCAGCACCCGGGCGGACGCGGCGGGGCGGGAAAGCCCGGTAACCTTTCGCCAGGCCGTATTCACCGGGTTGGCCCCGGATGGCGGGCTGTACGTACCCAGCGAGCAGCCGGAGCTGAGCGGCCTGATCGGCTCGTTTTCGCGGGAGACCTCCTTCACCGAAGCGGCCGAGAGGTTGACCGCGGCCCTGTTCGGCGACGAGCTGGACCCGCAGACGATCCGGCGCGTGACGCGCAAGGCTTTTTTCTTCCAGCCCGCCGTCCGTCGCCTGGACCGGGGCCTGAGCCTGCTGGAGCTGTTCAACGGCCCCACCTGCGCGTTCAAGGATTTCGGCGCCTCCTTCCTGGCCTCCTTGATGGAAGAGCTGCTGCTCGAGGATGACAGGAAGGCGCTGATTTTAGTCGCCACCTCGGGAGATACGGGCGGCGCGGTGGCTCGGGCCTTTCACCGCAAGAGCAACATCGAGGTACTCATTCTCTATCCCTCCGGCCGGGTCAGCCGCCTTCAGGAGCAGCAGCTCACCACCCTGGGCGACAACGTGACCGCCCTGGAGGTACGGGGCAGCTTCGACGACTGCCAGAGGCTGGCCAAAGAGGCATTTCTGGACCGGGAGCTTCGCGAGGCGCTGAATCTAAGCTCGGCCAACTCGATCAACCTGGGACGCCTGCTCCCCCAGGCCTTCTACTACATATACGGTTTCTGCCGGCTGGAACGTGCTCCGGGGGAGCCGGTGATGGTCTGCGTTCCCAGCGGCAATTTCGGAAACCTTACCGCCGGGGTCTACGCCTGGCAGTGGGGGCTGCCCGTTGCCGGCTTCATCGCCGCCACCAACATCAATGACGTGGTGCCCGAATACCTGGTTACGGGGAGCTTCCACCCCCGTGCCTCCCGCAGAACAATTTCCAACGCCATGGACGTCGGCAATCCGAGCAACTTCGAGCGGCTGCTGCGGGTTTTTCATGGCGAGGTGGGGCGCATGCAGGCCGTGATCCGCGGGGTCAGCATTAGTGATCGGGAGACCAGGGAGACGATCCGCAAGGTGTACGAGCAGTCCGGTGTTCTGCTGGACCCCCACACCGCGGTGGGCGTTCTGGCCTCGCGCCGCTGCCGCCGGGCCTCGGGATTTGCCGGCCAGATCCTCACCCTGGCCACGGCCCATCCGGGCAAGTTCCCCGACGTCGTGGAACAAGCCGCCGGTGTGCGCCCGCAGCTTCCGCCCGCGCTGCAGGAAGCGCTCGGCAAACAGAAACGCTCCACGGAGCTGGAGCCGCGCCTGGAGGCGCTCAAAACTCTGCTGCTTGGACGCTACGTCTGAGCTTTAGCGTAAATCTTATTCTTTCGCCGCCCGGGTGCACTCTGCCGGTATTTTTGCGCTCCTCACCGCGGTTTCCAGGGCCTGGATCGCAGAGTCGGTTCTTGCCCCGTCAATTCAGGGTTCGCCAGCTCTGTTTCCTGCCGTCGGTGCGGCGGTACGGATTGGCTTTGTTCTTGCGGTACGTGCGATATACATTGCAGGCCTCGTAATACCCTTCCGGGCTCCAATAGGAAGCGGAAAGGTCGGCCCTGTATAGCTCCAGAAGCTGTGGAAACAGCGGGCTGTCCATGATGCGCTGAGAGCGGTACAGGGGCAGCTGTTTTAGGGCCGCGGGCATCATGTGGTAGCGAACCAGGAAGCACACGTCCCGGATCACACTGATTTCGAAACCGAGGCGGCCCAGAAAAGAGGCGGCGATCTCGGCGCCCAGCTCGGCATGCCCGTCGAAGGCCCGCTCCGGGGTGCTGCCGGCTACCGGTTTGCCAACGTCGTGCAGCAGGAGAGCCAGGGACAGCAGCGTATCGCAGCCTTTTCGGTATTTGAAGGTCTCCAGGGTATGCTCCCAGCCGTTGCCCTCGGGATGATAGTCCTTGTCATGGGGAATCCCGGCCATCCTCTGCAGCTCCGGCCAGTAGGACTCTACGAATCCGCTTCTGTACAGAAGGGCCATCCCTCTCTGAGGATTGCCGCCCGAGAGGACCGCCCGGAGTAGCTCTCGCTGGAAGCCGGCATCCGGCTCGGCGAACGGGGGCTCGAGGGGAAAGGCTTCCGGGTCCACCTGGTAATGGTAGCGGGAGCACAGCACCGCGGCTTCGGCCAGGTACGACAGCGAAGAGCAGCCGGGCCGTCGCACAAGCTGCTTCCTGCGCAGGTCCGGATAGACCCCCTGGGGATCGAGAAACACGTCCCGGTCCGGGTCGTAGAGCAGCTCCTGCACCGTGAAGGGCCTGAGCGGGAGGACCGCCTCCTCGTCATAGCAGCGCAGCAGGTAGCGCCTGCGCCCGCTGCGTACCAGCGCTTCCTCGTATACCAGGCCCGGATACTCCAGCTCCGGAAAGACGGCGGCCAGGTTGATCAGGGAGGAGTCGGTCAGCAGATATACAGAGGTTGCGGAGGGGACCCGAAAAAAGCGGTCGAGGGCGGAGTAGTTGCTATAGTACACCTTGCAGCCCGATTCCTGCAGGGTCTGAATAGGGGTTTTCATGGCTATCCCTTTCTGCATGCCGGCTGCGGACCGGGATCCTGTCAATCAGCCCGTGCGGTCCCTGTTCGGCGCCGGTCCGATGAGCTCGAATCCCGTGTAGGGCCGGAGTTTCTCCGGGATGCGCACCGAACCGTCGGCCTGCTGGTGGTTTTCCAGGATGGCGATCAGGGCCCGAGAAACAGCCACGGCCGTGCCGTTGAGCATGTGTACGTATACGCTCCTGCCATCCTCCTTGAAACGGATCTGAAGCCGCCGGGCCTGGTAGTCGGTACAGTTGGAGGCGCTGGTCACCTCGCCCCATTCGCCCCGTTCCCCGCGCCCGGGCATCCAGGCTTCCAGGTCGAACTTGCGGTAAGCGGGTCCACCCAACTCGCCCGTGCAGGTATCCACCACCCGATAGGGAATTTCCAGCTCCTGGAAGATCCTTTCCTCCAGGTCGAGCAGATAGCCGTGCAGCTCTTCTGACTGCTCGGGACGGCAGAAAACGAACATCTCGACTTTGCTGAACTGATGCACCCGGTACAATCCTTTCGAGTACTGGCCCGCCGCTCCCGCTTCCCGCCGGAAACAGTGGGAGAGACCGGCCATCTTGATTGGAAGCCGCTCCCGCTCGAGGATCTGTCCGGCATAATAGCCGCCCAGGGTGATCTCGGCGGTTCCGATCAGGCAGCTTCCCGTGCCCTCGACCGTGTAAATGTTCGATTCCTCCCCCCGGGGATTAAAGCCTATTCCCTCGACGATCTCCTCCCTGGCCAGATCGGGGGTGATGGTCAGTACGAATCCTTCCCGCTGCAGAAGGTCGACAGCGAAGCGGGTCAGGGCCAGCTCTAGGAACACCGCCTCATTCTTAAGATAGTAAAACTTGGGCCCGCTTACCCGGGCTGCAGTCTCGAAATCGGCAAGATCCAGCTCTCTGGCGAGCTCCAGGTGATCCTTGACGGCGAAGGAGAAGGATCTCGGTTTTCCCCAGCGCTTCAGCTCCCGGTTGTCAGCCTCCCCCGTACCTACCGGAACTTCGGGGTGCGAGAGGTTGGGAATCCTGGCCGCCTCGCTCGCCAGGACTGACTGCAGCTTTTCGAGTCCTTTCTCCAGGCCGGCCAGCTCCTCCTTGACGGATTTTCCTTCTTGGATGAGCTTGCGCCGTTCGTCGGGGCCGAGCCGGCCCTTCATTGCCCGGGCATTGAGGTTGCGGCGTTGCCGCAGCGTTTCGATCTCCTGGAGCAGCTCGTTGCGCCGGTCGTAGAGCTCCACCACCCGTTCGGGATCGGCGGCTGCCTGGCGGTTGCTGACGTTCTGTTTGATCTGCTCGAGATTGTCGCGTATGAACTTGAGATCCAGCATGGCGCTTGAGAAGCATAATAGAGCACCTGGGGGAAACATGACAACCGGGCCTGCCCGCCCTCGCCAACGAGCGCCTGCCTGCCCGAGAGCGACTCGAGAATGCTCCTCAGTGCTTATTGCCTCGAGGACCCCGGGTGGGCTTGCCGCGGGTCCCATGGACCATCTTTCCTTCCTCCTTCAACAAGGTCCGGATCGACTCCTTGGGCCTGCTTTCCTTTACCGAGGGAGAGCGGCGGCGTCTTTTTTTCATAGCATCCTCCCTGTAATCAATGGTAATGCGGCGAAGGGCGAGATGGCAAATTTTGTCGTAATAGTTTACAGTGGCCGTTGATGGCTTGCCTGTACATCGTGGCTACTCCGATCGGCAATCTGGAGGACATAACCGGGCGGGCGCTCAGGATCCTGGGGGAGGCGGACCTGATCGCCTGCGAAGATACTCGCCGGACCTCCAAGCTCCTGCGGCACTATGGGCTGAAGGCTCCCCTGACCCCTTTTCACAGCCACAACATGAAAAAAGTCACGCCCCGTCTGCTCGCCCTGCTCGAGGAGGGCAGGGACCTAGCCCTGGTTACCGACGGAGGCACTCCCGGCATCTCCGATCCCGGATCCTACCTGGTGGCGCTGGCCCGGGAGCGGGGCTTTCAGGTGGTTCCCGTTCCCGGGCCATCGGCCCTGTCGGCACTCCTCAGTGTGGGCGGCATCGCCACGGATCGCCTGACCTTCGTGGGATTTCTCTCGCCCAAGAGCGGCAGGCGCAAGAGGCAGCTCCGGGAGCTGCTGGCCCGCCGCGAGGACCTGGTGCTGTTCGAGTCTCCGCACCGAATCCTGAAGCTGTTGGGCGAGCTGGAGGAGCTGGCGCCTGAACGCAGCTGCCTCATTGCCCGGGAAATGACCAAGCTGCACGAAGAGTTTTTGCTGGATTTCCCGAAAAAACTCTTGACGGAACTACAGGGACGGACGAATATTAAAGGTGAGTTCAGTATCCTCATCATGGGGGATAAAAAACATCAAGTTGAACTGCAGGGATGACGATACTGGATAGTGAAAGGACTAGGGCTGGCGATGACGATCGAACGAATCGGACCTACGGATCCGGTACAGAGCTTCAAGAAGACGAAGCCCACTGAGAAGCCGAAGCCGAACCAGGGGGCGGACTCGATCAATCTCAGCGAAGAAGCAAAATCCAAGGCCGAAGTCTATCAGGCTGCCGAGATGGCTAAAAACGCCCCCGAGATCCGTTGGGAGCTGGTAGAGGCAGCCAAGAAAAGGCTGCAGGATCCAGCCTACATGTCGGAAAAGGTGATCAACTCGGTGGCCGAACGCCTGATGGAGTATTTCGAGATCACCTGACCCCAGCCCGGGCGGGCGCACACAAGGGAAGTTAATGGGCGGAGGGTCCAGTAAAGGGCCTTCCGCTTTTTTGATTATAAAGAGGAGTGAGCCGCGATGCCTGACATATCCTTTTCGGTAGCGGCGGACGTCCGCTTCGGACTCGATGTGGTCAACCGGGTGGCTGCCGTCGTCGCCGAGCAGGGCGAACGGGTCCTGCTGGTCACCGAGGCGATCCTGTACGAAGGCAAGGTAATCGATCGGATCCAGGCTCTGTTCGAGAAGAAAGGCATCCAGTACATCATTTACGACGAGGTCGTGCCTCACGCCACCAGCACGGTGATCGACGAGGGAGTCAAGCTGGCTCGCAGCGCCCGGGCCGAGGTCGTGATCGGGTTGGGCGGAGTACGCACTCTGTCGGTGGCCAAGTGCATCGCTATGGTGAGCCCGGGGGATGCGGACATGGACGAATACCTGTCCGGGGTGCAGCCCAAGGCAAAGCCCCTGGTCTACATTGCCATCCCCACCACCTGCCGCGACCCCTTCCTGCTGCAGGACGAATACCTGGTTACCGATGGCCGTGACCGGACGGCCAAGATCGGCCGCACCCAGAAGGGGATAACCCGGGCGGCGATCGTGGACCCCAAGCTTACCGCAACCTTACCTCCGAAGTACACGGCCACCACGCTCATGGACACCTTGCTCTGCGCCGTAGAGGGTTATCTTTCCTCCCGCAGCAACTTCCTCTCCGATACTTTCTTTCTGCGGGCCTGCGAGCTGATCGGAAAGATAACCGGCCCTCTGGTGGATCAGCCCGATGACTTGCGGGTGCGAATAAACGCCTCCATGGTGGGGCTGCTTACCGCCGTCGGCCTGACCATGAGCAAGACCGGCGTAGGCACGGCCCTGGCCTACGCCATCAACGGCAGCTACCTGGTTCCCAAGTCCTGGATCTCTTCGATCATGCTCCCCCATGTGCTGGAGTTCTACTCCGGTGTAGCCTCGGAGAAGCTAACCACGGTTGCCGGCTACCTGGGCGAGGAGGTCGATGAGCTTGCGCCCGTGGAGGGCGCCGGTCGAGCCGTGGAAGCGGTTCGACGGATCATCGGCTCCCTGGGCCTGCCGACCCGTCTGCGGGATTTCGACCTCAACCTCGATGACATGGTGGACATCGCCGGGATCGCCCGCAATTTCGACAATATGAACTACCTGCCCCGCTCCATCTCCACCGAGGATCTCTACGAGTTGATAAAGTCGGCCTACTGAGGCCGTCCGCTTCGCCTGACATGATTTCCATCCGGAAGCTCCGGCAGCTACCCAGAAAGACCCGACTGCGGAAGATCGGGCTGCTCCTGCAGGCCGAAGAGCTGGAGCTGGAGCGCGGCCGGAACCCGCACCGGGAATACCTGAGCGAGCTGGCCGGGATGCTCGTCGGAGAGCAGCGTAGCGAACCGCGGCTGCGAGACGCCGCCGAGGACTGCCGCAGCCTCTTCCTCGATCCGCAGGTCGAAGCCCGGCGGCTGCGGCGGGAGGTCAACCGGCTCCGCCACGCCCTGCTGCACAGCCTGGGGGCCGAGCCGGCCGAGTGGGACCTCCTGGCCCCGAATGCGGAGGAGCTGGACGCAGGGGCGCGCACCGTGCTGCCCATGGCGGTGTACATCGAGGATATCCGCTCGCCCTTCAACGTTGGCTCCATCTTCCGCAGCTGCGAAGCTTTCGCGGTCCAGCGGGTCCTGGTATCCCCGGCCACCGCCTCCCCGCTGCACCCGCGGGCCGTAAGATCCGCCCGGGGCGCCGTCGCGGTTATACCCTGGCGGTTCAGTGAGCTTTCGGCCCTTGAAAGCGAAGAGGGAGTGTTCGCCCTGGAGTTGGGAGGAACGTCCCTACTTGAGTTTTCCTTTCCGCGACGCGGGGTCATGCTCGTCGGCTCGGAGGAGCTGGGCTTGAGCCCCGAAAGCCTGGAGCTGGCCGCGGGGAAGGGGGGAAGAGTCTCCATCCCCTTGGCCGGGGCCAAGCGTTCCCTGAATGTGGCCGTGGCCGCCGGTATCGTGCTGCAGGCCTGGTACGAGAGGCTACGGTCCGGAGAAGCGCACCGATCGCCAGGGTAGAAATGAAGCGTAACGGCGCTCGGCATAGGACCAGGTACGTACCTGCCTGCCCATGATCAGCTTGTTCATCATGGGATCGATGGTTTCCAGCATCTCTTGCGGAACGTCCCGCAGGCAGTCCAGCAGGATCGAACGGGGAAGCAGAGCCGACAGCTCCCTGTCCGGCAGGTAAGCGTGCCGCCTCCTCCCGTCCTCAGCCGCCACGGTCAGCCGCACCTTGAGACGGCCTTTCTCGATGAGAGGCTTGACCGCCTCCACCCGTCCTCTGTTTTTGGACATGGCAATACCCCCGTCCAGAGTAACGGGGACTTTTGCCTCTCTGCTTGTGTTTTTGTTGGCTTAGGAGCCGGGATTCAGGATGATTTCGTGGGTGATTTTGGCGGTTTTAGACAGGATGGTATGGACGGCGCAGTATTTGTCGATCGAGAGCTGGACCGCTTTCTCGATCTTATCCCGATCCAGTTTGTCGCCCGTGAAGACATAGCGGATCACGATTTTCTTGTACACTTTGGGGTGCTGGTCGGCCATATCGCCCTCGACTTCCAACTTAAACTCCTCGAATGGTACCTTCATCTTGTCGAGCAGAGACGCTACGTCCATGCCGGTGCATCCGGCCAGCCCCGATAGCAGCAGAGCTTTGGGGCGGGGCCCCCGGTTTTTACCTCCGAACTCCTTGTCTGCGTCGACCATGAAGTGGTGGCCGTCCAGTTCCACGTCGAAGGCCAGCTCTTCTTTCCAGGTTGCTACTGTCTTATTCGTCAAGGTTTCCTCCTACACTATGGAGAACTTACGCGAAGGGCTAGCGCTTGAGGGCGCGTTCGATCTCCGGCTGGTTGAAGCCGACTATGATCTTGCCGTGTACATCAATAACCGGCACACCCATCTGGCGGGACTTGCGCACCATCTCCTCCGCCTTGCGCTGGTCTGCCGCCACGTTGTATTCGCTGAAAGGGATCCTGCGCTCACGGAAGTACTGCTTGGCCTTCTGACAGAAACCGCAGCTCGGGGTAGTATATATCGTTACCGCCATGCTCCTCCTCCTCGTTTGCAGCGTTTAGGGTAGATTTCACAATATGAATATTACTATATAGTATTATTAGAGTCAATAACCTGATTGGATTTCTATGGTGATATGAAAGAGCGGCCGTCTTAAGCAGTCTCAGAAGCGGGCTCGCTGATGGTCGAAGGCGCTTTCCAGGCGCTTGCGGATCCGGGTGAGCTGTTCTTCATTCTGGATCCCGAAGTCTCCCAGGACCCAGCGATCGACCTGCTCGTATACCAGCAGGTCCCGTTCCAAATCGGTCAGGGCATTGGCCAGGTAGACGGTGAACACGACGTCCCGGTTTGTATCTTTGCACTCGAGGGGAGAATGATGAAAGCGAATCGCTTCGACCAGCTGTTCGGGGAAATTCCATTTTTCCGCGATCAAAGCCCCCACCTCGCCGTGATTCATGCCGGCGGCGAAGTTTTCCAGCATCTGCGAAGGGATCTCCTTCTCACGGCAGAAACCCCGGACGCGCTCCAGCAAATCGGGATGCAGGGAAGCCAGGATGATCTTTCCCAGGTCGTGCAGAATTCCCCCTACATACACATCATCGAATATCTCTTTGCGCCGCCGGAAGCTCTTGGCCAGGTTGTAGGCGTAGAAGGCGGTACGGTAGGAGTGCTGCCAGAGGGTGCGCATCTCCTGGTATTTCTGGCCCAGGATCTTCTGGGTCCCGTGGGTGTACAGCAGGTTACGTACGCCTTTCATGCCCACCAGCTTGACCGCCTCTACGATGTTGTCGACCCGCTTGGGCAGCATGAACTGGGCCGAGTTGACCAGCTTGAGCAGGTCGGCGGTCAGGGTCGGATCGGTGGAGATCTGGCGGGCAATGTCGGTGATCTCGGAATCCGGATCGGAGATCAGGCGCTGCAGGTGAAGGATGTTGTCTGGAAACTGGGGCAGCTCCTGGACTTCCCGGATGATCTGCTGCATCAGCATATCCATCTTTTCGACCTGGATCTCGGAGAAGGGAATGTTCAGGGTGGCTACTGTTTCGCCGTCCTCCACATCGATAGAGAAGGCATCCTCATCCAGCCCGATCTTCTTCAACATCAGGATGAGGATAACGATGCCCAGGCCGGCTCCCTCGGTCTGGTCGAGCACCGTGGCAAAGGCCTCCTCCATGCTGGTGAAGGCCCGCGAGCGGGCGATCCGGTCGAAGATGCGAATCTGTTCGATCTTGGTGATCTCCACGTTGTTGCGCACGGAGATAGAAAAAGTCTTCTCCCGGGTGTGGTACACGATCTTCAGATACAGGCCCAGATCTTTCTGCTTCTGCAGATAGTGCTGGATGTGCTCCAGGGTATCCTCCTTGAAGGTTTTCATGCCTTCGGCGTAGTGTTGGGGATTGTTCAGATCCAATCCCCTCTCCTGGAAGTAAGCCCGCTTGGTGTTGGCCTTCTTGGCGTTTACGGCCAGCTCCCTCAGGCAGTAGGCTAGCTGGTCCTTGATCTCCGGAAAGCCCAGCTCCCCGAGAAAGATGGTCAGCACCTCCTCCAGGTACTCTTCGGTCTCGTGGGGAAGAGTAAAGGTCTTAAAGGTCAGAGGAACGGAATTGTGGGCGGCCCTTTTTACTTGCTCGACATCGACCTTCGCAGGCATTGATATACCCGGAAACGATTTACTCCATATTGAGAATATCTTTCCCCCTCATCGTTGTCAACCCTCGGGGCTTCGTTGCCATGTCGGGGCGCAGTTGTTATAATGTGCCTCCATGCACCTCAAGGAGTTCGATACCTTGATCCGAGGCCTGCTCGCCCTGGATGAATGCGGCGCGGCCGACATAGCCTTGAACGGGTTGCAGGTTGCCAACAGCACAGAGGAGGTCCGGAGGGTCGCCCTGGCCGTGGATGCCTGCCAGCAGAGCATCCGGCTGGCTGCCGACTGGAAAGCGGATCTGCTGTTCGTCCACCACGGCCTGTACTGGGGCGCTCCCGCGGCCCTGACCGGAAGCCATTACCGGCGGGTGCGCGCTCTGCTGGCCGCCGATCTGGCCCTCTACGCCGTGCATCTGCCTCTGGATATGCATCCGGAGCTGGGCAACAACGTGGGCCTGGCCCGACGGGTAGGCCTGCTCGACCTCGAGCCCTTCGGAGAGTACAGGGGAGTGAAGATCGGCTTCAAAGGACACCTGGCCGAAACGAAGAGCCTCGAGCAGGTGAGCCGACTGTGCTGCGGGGGTGAAGAGCGAAGCGTGCGGGTGCTTCCCTTCGGACCGAAGGAGGTCAACACGGTAGGGGTTGTCTCGGGAGGAGCGGCCGAGGAGGCTCTCCAGGCCATAGACGAGAAGCTGGATTTATTCATCACCGGGGAGGCTTCCCATACCATATACCATCAATGCCTGGAGAGTGGGATCAACGTGATCTTCGGCGGTCACTATCTCACCGAGACTTCGGGAGTGACGCAGCTGGGTGAGAAGCTGGAACGCGAGACCGAGCTGAAAACGCGCTTTTTCGATATCCCCACGGGACTGTGAGGAGGCTCGGGTGAGGAAATCCGCGGTCAATAAGCTCCTCCCTTTCGCCCTTACCGGCCTGGTGATTCTCGTGGATCAGATCGTCAAGGAGATCGTTTCCAGGACCCTGCCGTTCGGCCGGCCGGTAGAGATTCTCGGAGATTTCCTGCGTTTTACCTACGTCACCAACAAGGCGTTTGCCTTCGGCATCGGGGGCGGCCTGGGCGGGACCGGGCGGGAGGTCGTGGCCGTGGTCCTGCCCCTCGTGGTGATGGGGATCCTGCTGTACTACTATTTGTTCGCCAAGGAGATCAGTCAGGGACAGCGCTGGATCCTGGCCGCGATCCTGGGCGGAGGCCTGGGCAACACCGTGGATCGGATCTTCCGCTCCGGCGGGGTGATTGATTTCATCGACGTCAAGTTTTACGGCATCTTCGGCTGGGAGCGTTGGCCGGTGTTCAACCTGGCCGACGCCACGGTGGTAGTAGCCGGCCTGGCGTTGTTGATCAGCTATCTGATAGGTGGAGTAAAGGCAAGGCATGAATAAAAAGCTCAACACGGTGCTGTTCCTGATCGGAGCCACCGTCTTCAACCTGCTCGTCATGTTCATCCTGATCGTCGTTTTCCTGGTTATCATCCAGGCAATCTTCAGGGACAGGTTGAACCCCAATATCTTTTCGGTCCTGATGATCCTGATCTTCGTCGTCTCGATCGCCGCTTCGTTCTTCATCTACGGCAGGATCGTGAGATGGCTCTCCCGCAGGATCGATATGGATAAGTATTTCCTGCCCCTGTTTCGCAGGAAGAAGTAATTGTGCTTACGCATCAATCTACCCCAGCCTTGAGTCAAGAGGAAGTCTTTCTAAAGCAGCCGATAGGCCGCGAAGGACGCAATACTCCCCCGGAGCAATCAGGGAGACGATGAGAGATTACACGAAGTTTGGATCCAGCCCCGGTGGCGATCGGCCGATTTTCACCAGGTGGCGCAGAATCTTGTGGACTTCCTCTGGATCAGTAATCACGGCAATCACATTCATGGATGAGTGGCGGCGTTCAGCTTTCCATCCGGCAGGGGCGAGCCGCATCACATGGGGCATATCCGGCCATTTGCCCTTGGTTCTGGAAGCATAGAGACCATATCGCCGGATATATTGTAATCCACGGGGCGGGATATGCTGTGTCAACTCCAGTAAGAAACGGGTCACAGGGAAGGATTCGATCTTTCCCTTGAAGAAGTCGTTATCAGAGGTGTAGGAGATGACGACCAAGCCCCGGCTACTCCCGGATCAGGGGAGTATCCGTAGAGGGCAGCTTGCCCAGGTCGTACGGGGTGGTCTGGTACACGTAGTAGTTCAGCCAATTGGAGTACAAAAGGTTTGCGTGCGACCTCCAGGTCATGAGCGGTTCACGGGACGGGTCGTCGTCCGGGAAGTAGTTGCGGGGCACGGCGATGGGCAGGCCCCTGGCCCTGTCGCGGTCATATTCCGCCTTGAGCGTGTAGCGGTCGTACTCCGGGTGGCCGGTCACGAAGACCATCCGCCCGTCCTCCGAGGTGGCCATGTAGACCCCGGCCTCGTCGGAGACGGCCAGCAGCTTCAGCTCCTTCACCGTCTGGATGTCCCCGCCCCGCACCTCGGTGTGCCGCGAGTGAGGCGCGTAGAACACCTCGTCGAAGCCGCGCAGCAGCGGCTCGTGCGGATCCAGGATGCGGTGGGGGAACAGCCCGAACATCTTGGCGGGGATGGGGTACTTGGGGATCCCGAAGTGGCGGTACAGCGCCGCCTGCGACGCCCAGCAGATGTGCAGGGTGGACCAGACGCTGGTCCGGCTCCAGTCCAGGAGGCGCACCAACTCCGGCCAGTAGTCGACCTGCTCGAAGGGCAGCTGCTCCACGGGGGCCCCCGTAATGACCAGCCCGTCGAAGCGTTCGTGCAGCACCTGGTCCAGGGACTCGTAGAAAGCCTCCAGGTGCGCCGCCGAGGTGTGCTTCGAGTCGTGCGACTCCATGTGGATGAAGGTGATGTCTACTTGCAGTGGGGTGTTGCCCAGCAGGCGCAGCAACTGGGTCTCCGTGACGATCTTCGTGGGCATCAGGTTCAACACGGCTATGCGCAGGGGCCGGATGTCCTGGTGCACGGCGCGCTCGGTGGTCATGACGAAGATGTTCTCTTCCGACAGGGTCTTGCGCGCGGGCAGATCGTTCGGAATGCGTACAGGCATGCCTTTGCATAGCAGACACCTGCTGCGCGTGTCAAGAACCGCTTTGCAAGTAAAACGATAGAATTACTTTAAATTCTATTGACAATTCAATAGTATTTTAATAGTCATTATAGAGATTCGAAGGAATCGGAAGAAAAAAGGGAGAGTCAGATGAGCGTAGAGCGACATCTCAGGTTCGAAACCCTGGCCCTGCACGGCGGCCAGCAGCCGGATCCCACCACCACCTCGCGCGCGGTGCCGGTATACCGCACCAGCTCCTACGTGTTCCCGAGCACGGAGCGGGCGGCCAACCTGTTCGCCCTGAAGGAGCTGGGCAACATCTACACCCGGATCATGAACCCGACGCAGGAGGTGCTGGAGCAGCGCGTAAGCCTGCTGGAGGGGGGGGCCGCCTCGGTGGCCCTGGCCTCGGGCACCAGCGCGATCTTCTACTCGATCATCACCCTGGCCCAGGCGGGTGACGAGATCGTGTCGGCCTGCAACCTCTACGGTGGCACCTACACCATGTTCGATGCCATCCTGCCTACCCTGGGCATCCAGGTGAAGTTCGTGCGGCCGGACGACCCGAAGAACTTCGCCCGGGCCATTACGGAGAAGACCCGGGCCGTTTTCGTGGAAACCATCGGCAACCCCCTGCTGGACGTGGTGGACGTGGACGAGGTGGCCAGGGTGGCCCACGAGCGCGGGCTGCCCCTGATCGTGGACGCCACCTTCACCACTTCGTACCTGCTGCACTCGATCGAGCACGGGGCGGACGTCGTGGTCAACTCGCTGACCAAGTGGATGGGGGGGCACGGCACGGCCATCGGCGGCATCGTCACCGATTCGGGCAGGTTCGACTGGAAGCAGAAGCACTTCGTTCTGTTCAACCAGCCCGACCCCAACTACCACGGCCTGAGATGGGCCCAGGACCTGCCCCCGGCGCTGGCGCCGATCGCCTACGCCCTGCGCCTGCGCACCGTGCCGCTGCGCAATCTGGGGGCCTGCATCTCGCCGGACAACGCCTGGGTCTTCCTGCAAGGGCTGGAGACCCTGCCCCTGCGCATGCAGCGGCACTGCGACAACGCGCTGGAGGTGGCCGGCTGGCTCGCCAAACACCCCAGGGTGGAGTGGGTGCGCTACCCCGGCCTGCCCGGCGACCCCGCCCATCCCACCGCGAGCAGGCTGCTGGCGAAGGGCTTCGGCGGCATGGTGATCTTCGGGGTCAAGGGCGGCAGGGAGGCCGGGCAGAGGTTCATCGATGGCCTGAAGCTGGTCTCCCACCTGGCCAACGTGGGCGACGCCAAGAGCCTGGCCATCCACCCGGCCAGCACCACGCACTCGCAACTCACGGAGGCGCAGCAGCGCGAAGGGGGGCTGACCCCGGAGCTCGTGCGCCTGTCCATCGGGCTGGAGCACGTGGAGGACATCAAGGAGGACATCGGGCAGGCGCTGCGCCGGGCGTAGGCGCGGCGCACAGCGCGCCAGGCGCGGGAAGGAGCGTGCATGAAGATCTACGACAATGTGCTGGAGTTGGTGGGCAACACCCCGCTGGTCCGGCTGAACAAGATCACGGAGGGAGTCCGCGGGCAGGTGGTCGTGAAGCTGGAGTCGCGCAACCCGCTGGCCAGCGTGAAGGACCGCATCGGACTGGCCATGATCGAGGACGGGGAGGCCCGGGGGCGCATCCGCAAGGGCACCGTGATCGTGGAGCCCACCAGCGGGAACACCGGCATCGCCCTGGCCTTCGTGGCCGCCTTCAAGGGCTACCGCTGCATCCTGACCATGCCCGACAGCATGAGCGTGGAGCGGCGAAAGCTGTTGAAGGCGCTGGGCGCCGAGCTGGTCCTGACCCCCGCCGCCCAGGGCATGAAGGGAGCCATCGCCAAGGCCCAGGAGATCGCCGCGGAGACGCCGGGCTCCTTCGTACCCCAGCAGTTCGAGAACCCGGCCAACCCGGAGGTGCACCGCCGGACCACCGCCGAGGAGATCTGGAAGGATACGGACGGGAAGGCGGACGTGCTGGTGGCCGGGGTGGGCACCGGCGGCACGCTCACCGGCGTGGGGGAAGTGATCAAAAAGCGCAAGCCCTCGTTCAAGGTCGTGGCCGTGGAGCCGGCCAGGAGCCCCGTGCTCTCCGGCGGCAGCCCTTCCATGCACAAGATCCAGGGCATCGGGGCCGGCTTCGTCCCCGCCGTGCTCAACACCAAGATCATCGACGAGATCGTCAAGGTAGAGGACGAGGAGGCCGGCGAAACCGCGCGCCGCCTGGCCCGGGCGGAAGGCCTCCTGGTGGGCATTTCCGCCGGGGCCGCGGTATGGGCAGCCCTGGAGGTGGCCCGCCGCCCGGAGAGCGAGGGCAAGCTCATCGTGTCCATCGTGCCCTCCTTCGGCGAGCGTTACCTGAGCACCTGGCTGTTCGAGGAGGCTTGAGGGCCATGTCCATGCACATGTCCACCCGGAGCCGCTACGGCGTGCGGCTGATGGTGGCCCTGGCGTCGGATTACGGCAACGGGACCACGATCCTGCGCGACGTAGCCCGGCGGGAGGGCATCTCCGAGAAGTACCTGGGCCAGATCATCATTCCCCTGAAGAGCGCGGGGCTGGTGGTCTCCCAGCGCGGCTCGCGCGGTGGCTACGCACTGGCCAGGGACCCGGCCTGCGTCACGGTCAAGGACGTGGTGGAGGCCATCGAGGGCCGCATTGCCGCCGTGCTCTGCGTGAGAGAGCCGCAATCCTGCGACCGGGCCACCTCCTGCGTGGCGGCCGAGGTGTGGCGGAAGCTGAGCGCGGATATCGAGGGCTCGCTCGCCTCCTTCAGCCTGGCGGCGCTGGCCCGCCAGGCCCGGGAGCTGGCCCGCTCGATGGCTGCCGCGGGACTGGACTACCAGATCTAGGGCCGCCCTCCGAGGCTACTGAGGCCGCGTGCCTTCGTCGGCCGCGCGCACCGCTCGAAGGAGGGCAAGGCGCGACTCCACGAGGTGATCGAGCGATCGCGCGCCGTCCTCCGCGTGCCCGCCGACTTCAGGATCGGCATCGTCCCGGCCTCGGACACCGGCGCCGTCGAAATGGCCCTGTGGTCGCTGCTGGGCGCGCGCGG
>CAYMEK010000009.1:0-85686 GCA_964389305.1 uncultured Spirochaetaceae bacterium | reverse complement strand
GGCTCAACGGTTTTCAAGACCGCCTCCTTCGACCACTCGGACACCTCTCCAGCGGTACAGCAGTTTGAGTCGAAATACCCGCCAAGCTTTTTAGACTATACTCACGGCCGCCTAAATTGTCAATAAATGCGCTTTGTTGCGGGGGCAGCAGCCTACTCGGTGGCTGCGATGAGAGCACAGAGCCGGTCCAGGTCGTCTGTGGAATAGTAGGAAATTTCCACCTTTCCCCTGGATTCCGTCCCCTTGATGTTTACCTTTGTTCCAAGGCGCTCGATCAGTAGCTGTTCCAGTGACCTGAGCTGCGGCGATTTCTGACGTTCCTGACGGTCTTGACGATTTCCCCGATCTCGATCCGTCTCCTGCCTGTCCCTGTTTAGCCGTAAAGCCAGCGATTCTGTCTCCCGGACCGAGAGCTGCCGCTCTATCAATCGACGAAACAGCACTTCCTGTTTGGCCATACTGTCCAGGGACAGAAGCGCCCGGGCGTGCCCGGGGCTGATCCGGCCCCTATCCAGTGCTTCCAGCATCGCTTCGGGAAGCTTGAGCAAACGAAGGCTGTTGGCCACGGTGGAGCGGTTTTTACCCACCCGTCTGGCCACCTCCTCCTGGGTCAGCCCGCCCCTTTCCACCAGGGTCTTGTATCCCAGCGCCTCCTCGAGGGGAGTAAGATCCTCCCGCTGAAGGTTCTCTATCAGGGCAATCTCCGTCTTCTCCAGCTCCGAGAATTTCCGGATCAGGACCGGGATTTCTTTCAGACCCGCCAGCTTGGCGGCACGGAAACGCCGCTCTCCGGCCACGATCACGAACTTCCCTTCGCCGGAGGGCCTGCCCTCACCAAAGGGCCCGCCCTCGCTAGAGGGCTCGACCAGGATCGGCTGCAGTACTCCCTTGCTTTGGATGGAACGGGCGAGTTCTTCGATGCCCTCCTGAGAAAAAGACTTGCGGGGCTGATCACCGCTGAGCTTGAGAGATGTTATGGGTACGCTGCTGATGGCCGACTTATCTACACCTTCCCCATCCACGGACAGCAGGGCGTCGATGCCTCTACCAAGGGCTCGCCTAGACATGCTTCAGGATCTCTTCCGCCAGCCGCTGGTAGCTGCGGGCGCCGATGCACTCGCGATCGTACTGACTTATCGGCTTGCCGAAGGACGGAGCTTCGCTGAGTCGGACATTGCGGGGGATGATGGTACTAAAGACCTTCTCCTTGAAGTAGCCGCTCACCTCTTTCACCACCTCGTGGGCCAATCTGGTCCTCGTATCATACATGGTAAATAGGATTCCTCCGATTTTCAAGTCTGGATTGAGCCGGCTCTGAACTTTCCGTATCGTGCTCACCAGCTTGCTCAGACCTTCCATGGCAAAATATTCGCATTGCAGCGGAATAATCACCGCATCCGCCGCTACCAGGCCATTGAGGGTAAGAAGTCCCAGGGAAGGAGGACAATCGATGAACAGGAAGTCGAAATCGTTACTGATTCCCCGTATCGCCTTCTTCAACACGTATTCCCTTCCGGGCGCTTCTATAAGCTCAATGGTAGCTCCGGTAAGGTTGATGCTGGAAGGAATGAGAGAAAGTCCAGGCACCGATGTCTCCTGGATCGCCTCTTCGGGGCTGCATTCCTCGATCAGCAGCTCATAGATCCCCATCCCGCCGCCGTCGGCCCCGAGGCTGGAAGTAGAGTTGGCCTGGGGATCGAAATCGACCAGAAGAACTCTCTTCGATGCTTCCGCCAGAAAGGCGCCCAGATTCACGGCGGTGGTTGTCTTTCCCACTCCGCCTTTCTGGTTGGCGAACACTACGATTTTGCCCATAGTACGTATAGGTACAACCGGACGCTATACCATTTTAACAAAATAATCCAGCCGGGAAAGCGCTCGCTCGAATCTTCCGGTAGTGTTTCACGGGAAACTTGACGGTGAAACAACAACGGTCTACACTGCCGGAGTAATGGAAGGACTGGACTCGTTCGCCCAAGGGTTCCTGCTGGGCGTCCTGGTGGGAGAAGGCCATTTTGGCGGCGACGGGCGGCAACCCCAGGTTACGCTGCGCATGCACGTTCGTCACGGGAAGCTTTTTAGCTGGCTGGAGGAGAATCTGCCCGGCTCCAGGGTGTACGGCCCGTATCATCACAACGGACGTAGCTATTACCAATGGATGGCCCGCGGGCAGGTATTGCGTCAACAGCTTTTGCCTATACTGATGCGTCACTTTGACCTGCTGGACGATCACGTGCAACGGCGTATCGAAGACATGATCCAGAGATACCGTCTGCAGGTTGATTGAAAAACCGAGCGCGGTCGACTTCTCGTTCGTCAGCGGGTAGCTGCAAGCAGCGGGATCGGCTGCCTCCGACCTCCCTGCCTTGTTTCCTCCAGCGGGAGCCTCCTGACGGAGGTGGTACCACCTCCTCAGGCTTCCTTGGCAGCGCGGGCCACCGCGACTACCAGATCCGGCTTCTCTATATTCACCACCTTCACCCCCACCGCAGCCTTGCCCAAAACCGGTATCTCCTTCAGGCGCAGCTTGATCGTGTTTCCCTGGGAGGTGATACAGACCAGGTCGTCGCGCTTCAACACGCCCAATACCCCCACCAACTCCCCCGTCTTCTCCGATGCCTTGTAGCAGGTCTGACCGCGGGTTCCCCGTCCGTGAGGGCTGAGAGTGTCGAACTCCATTCTCTTGCCGAATCCCTTCTCGCTGATCAGGAACATTTCGGTTCCCTTCTCCACCAAAGCCACTCCGGCCAGCTCATCCTCCTCGCTCAGCCGTATGCCGATGATCCCCCTGGAAGCCCTGCCCATAGGCCTGACTGTTTTCTCGCTGAAACGCAAAGCATATCCCTTGCGAGTCACCAGAACCATCTCGTTCGTGCCTCCGGTCAGCATGGCGCTGACCAGCCTATCCCCTTTATCCAGGTTGATGGCCACGATCCCGCGGGTACGGGCGTTGGCGAAATCCAAGGTCTTCACCTTTTTTACTATCCCTTTCACCGTGGTCATAAAAAAGTAGCTCTTATCGTTGAAATCGGACAGGGAGACCACAGTGGTGATCTCCTCATTGGCCGATATTGATAGAAGGGTTTTTATGCTCTGACCCCGCGAAGCGCGGGAAGCCTCGGGAATCTCGTGGACCTTGAGCCAGTAGGCCTTTCCTTCGCTGGTAATGAACATAATGTAGTCATGGGTGGAGGCGATAAACAACTGCTCGATAAAATCGCTCTCGGTGAGTCGGGTCGACGAGGATCCTTTCCCTCCCCTGCCCTGGCGACGATAGGCCGAAACCGGTATTCGTTTGATGAGACCCCTGTTGGAAATCAGAATTACCATGTCTTCCTTGGCAATAAGGTCCTCTATGTTGATTTCCTGCACCTCTTCTGGAACGATCTCGGTACGGCGCTCGTCCCCATAGGTTTTCGCTATCTCCAGGGTTTCCTCTTTGACCACTCCGAGGATCTTCTTCTCGCTGGCCAGCAGGCTCTTGTAGTATTTAATCTTTTCCAGGATTTCCTTCAGCTCGTCCAGAATTTTCCTGGTCTCCAGGCTGGTAAGTTTCTGAAGCCGCATGTCCAGGATCGCCTGCGCCTGGATCTCAGAAAGCTTGAAGCGTTTCATGAGATTGCCCCTGGCCGTATCAACGTTCTGGGACTTCTTGATTATAGCTACTACCTCGTCGATATTATTCAGGGCGATTTTCAGCCCTTCCAGAATATGGGCCCTCTCCTCGGCCTTACGCAGCTCGTATTTGGTCCTGCGGATGATCACTTCTTTCCGGTGGCCTACAAACAAATCGATGATCTCGCGCAAGGAGAGCTCTTTCGGACGTCCGTCCACCAGGGCCAGGTTGATTACCCCGAAGTTAACCTGCAGCTGAGTGTGCGTGAATAGCTGATTTAGCACCACCTTGGGGATGGCGCCTCTGCGCAGCTCGATCACGATGCGCATGCCGTTTCGGTCCGACTCATCCCGCAGATCGCTTATCCCGTCGATCCGGCGATCTTTTACCAAGTCCGCGATACGTACGATCAGATTGGACTTGTTCACCTGGTAGGGAATCTCGGTGATGATGAGCTGGTCCCTTCCCGATTGCGCAGTTTCCAGAGAGATACGGGCGCGGACCACAATCCTGCCCCTTCCGGTTTTGTAGGCGTCCAGTATTCCCTGTGTCCCGAAGATCATTCCCCCGGTGGGGAAATCCGGACCTTTGATGATCTTGCAAAGCTCCTTGAAGGAAAGCTTGGGATTGTCGATAACGGCTATAATTGCGTTGGCCGCTTCCACCAGATTATGGGGCGGTATGTTGGTTGCCATCCCGACCGCAATTCCACTCCCTCCGTTGACCAGCAGGAAGGGCAACGCTGCGGGCAGGACGAGCGGCTCTTGCAGGGAATCATCGTAGTTGGGGCCGAAGTCCACCGTATCCTTGTTTATATCCCGGAGCATCACCTCGGCCAGGCGAGCCATCCTGGCTTCCGTGTAGCGCATCGCCGCAGGAGGGTCTCCGTCTATGGAGCCGAAGTTCCCCTGCCCGTCGACCACGGGATAGCGCATGGAGAAATCCTGAGCAAGGCGCACCAGAGCGTCGTAGATCGACTGGTCCCCGTGAGGATGGTACTTTCCCAGCACGTCTCCGACCAGCCTTCCTGCCTTCTTGTAGGGGCGATCGTGGCGCAGCCCCATCTCGTCCATGGAGTAGAGAATACGCCGGTGTACAGGCTTCAGACCGTCCCTGATGTCCGGCAGGGCACGGCTGACAATGACCGACATGGCATAATTGAGATACGATTCCTTTACTTCATCTTCAATGGCAATTGGAATGACCTGGCCACTGAACTTGCTCACTTCGGTTCTCCTTTATTCTATAACAGCCGTCAGTCTGGAGGGCCCGGGCCGGGCCGTTCTCAGATCAGACATCGAGGTTTGAAACGGCAAGAGCGTTGTCTTCGATAAATCTACGTCGGGGCTCTACCGAATCCCCCATCAGCGTTGTAAAGATCTCATCCGCTTCCACCGCATCCTCCAGGGTGATCTGCATGATGTTGCGGCTTTCCGGATCCATGGTCGTTTCCCAGAGCTGATCGGGATTCATCTCTCCCAGGCCCTTGTATCGCTGAATGGAAATCTGTTTGGCGTTTTTACTATATTTCGCCAATATCCTGTCCCGCTCTCTGTCGTTATAGGCGTAGTTCAGCTCTTTACCTGCAGAGATCTTGTACAGGGGCGGCATGGCGATATAAACATGCCCCTTCTCGACCAACTCCTGCATGTAGCGGAAAAAGAAAGTCAGCAGCAGGGTACGAATGTGTGAGCCATCCACGTCCGCGTCGGCCATAATGATCACCTTGTGGTAGCGCAGACGGGCCAGGTCAAAGGTGCTCCCGGCACCGGTTCCCAGGGTCGATATGATCGGCAGAAGCTTGTCATTGGCCAACACCTTGTCAATGCGGGTCTTCTCCACGTTCAGCATCTTTCCCCAGAGAGGAAGAATGGCCTGGAACTGCCGGTCGCGCCCCAGCTTGGCGCTCCCCCCGGCAGAATCGCCTTCCACGATGTACAGCTCGCACCTGGCCGGGTCCTGTTCCGAGCAGTCCGCCAGCTTTCCCGGCAGACCGATGGACTCCAGAAAGCTCTTGCGACGGGTAAGCTCACGGGCCCTTCTGGCTGCCTCTCTGGCTTTGGCAGCCATGACGCACTTGTCGAGAATGTTCCGCACTACCGATGGGTTCTCCTCGTAATAGGCAGTGAGCTTCTCGTTCACAGTCGATTCGACGATACCCTTTACCTCGCTGTTGCCGAGTCTGGCCTTGGTCTGGCCTTCGAACTGAGGCTCGGGAACCTTGACCGAGATCACCGCGGTCAGCCCTTCCCGAACATCTTCCCCGCTCAGGTTCTCTTCCAGCTTTCTGGTAAGGTTCAGCCTCCTGGTGAATTCGTTCAATGTACGGGTAAGGGCTGACTTGAACCCGATCAGGTGCGTACCTCCCTCCCGAGTGTTGATATTATTGGCGAAGGAAAACAGGGTCTCGGTATACCCGTCGTTGTACTGCAGGGCGATCTCCATCCGGACCTCGTCCTTGATCGTATCGAAGTAAATCGGCTCCCGATGGATCGTCTTCTTGTTCTTGTTCAGATATTCGATGAAAGACCGCACTCCCCCGTCGAACTTGAATTTGTGGTACTTGACCTTGGTTGCTCGACGGTCGAAAATCGAGATCTCTACGCCCTTGTTCAGGAAGGCTAGCTCACGCAACCGGTTGGAAAGGATATCGAAGCTGTAGTTGATGCTCTCGAATACCTTCAGGTCCGCCTTGAAACGCGTCACGGTGCCGGTAGCCTCACTTTTTCCGGTTACCGCTACTCTCTTCTCGGCTATCCCGCGCTGGTAGCGCTGATAGTATACCTTGTTGTCGCGCCGTACCTCGACTTCACACCACTCCGATAGAGCATTGACCACCGAGACGCCTACTCCGTGCAGCCCTCCCGACACCTTGTAGCTGGCCTTGTCGAACTTGCCGCCTGCGTGAAGTTTAGTCATGACCACCTCGAGAGCGCTGACCTTTTCCAGTGGATGATTATCCACTGGAATCCCTCGGCCGTCATCCTCGACCCGGATAATGTTGCCCTTCTCTATGGTCACAGTTATCATGTTGCAGTACCCGGCCAGGGTTTCATCTATCGAATTGTCCACGACCTCGTAAACCAGGTGATGAAGCCCTTCGGGTCCGGTGGAACCGATATACATGCTCGGCCGCTTGCGAACGTGCTCCAGGTCCTTCAGTATCTGTATGTGTCTGGCACTGTAGCTATCCTGCATTTATTTTTCCTGAAAAAGAAAGCTGTTATGCTTCTGTCGTTCGCACTACAACCGGCTTCCGCCGTTTTTTGGCCTTGGAAACAATGATGACAAAATTATACTGTAAATTCTAAAGGAAAGTAAAGATTCTAGGGCAACCATGCCTTGCATTTCGGACCGAAATCGGCTAAAATGTTCTTATAAGCTTCTGTTATTAACCTGTGGATAACTTTTCATGTTTTCGAAAATTTTACTTAACAAATATGAAATCATCGCACTGATATTATTGCAGCGACATGTCGTGAAGCTGTTAATTTAATTTTTTATAATATAATGAATTATTTACCAGAAGGAAAGAGAGTTTATGATTTTTCATACTTCTCCGTAATTTATTTGCTGGTAAGCAAATCCCATGATTGTGGATAAATTGTTAATATCTTGAGTATAAATGAGGTCTATATGAGCACTGGGCAATGGAGCTACGAGGTATTCTGGAAAGAAGCCGTACATCAGATCGAGGAACAGATCAGCGAGCAGGAATTCCTGATGTGGTTTCGAAATATGGACTACCTCTCCTCCGGCGATTCCCAGCTCCAAGTCGCTGTTCCGTCAAGCTTCTACAAAGACCAGGTCACCCAAAGATACCTCCCCGCCCTGGAAAGCAAGCTGTATGAGCTTTCCGGGCAGAAGCTCCAGGTGGTCTTCAAGGTCCAGAAGAGAGAAACTGCAGAAGCTCAGGAGGAAGGCGCAGGAGCCGTGAAAGACACGCCTGCGGCATCCCAAAAGAAGAAAAAAAGGCCACATCCTCAGCTCAAGCAGGAATACAATTTCGAGCGATTTGTACGGGGAGACAACAACGATTTCGCCTACATGGCATCTTATGCGATCGCCAAGAATCCGGGTAAAGCGTACAACCCCTGCATGATCTACGGCGGTGTCGGCCTGGGCAAGACCCATCTCCTACAGGCTATCGGCAATTTGAGCTATCGGGACTTCGACAGTCTCAAGATCACCTACGTCACGGCCGAGACATTCACCAACGAGTTCATTCTATCCATTAAGGAAAACACGATACACCGTTTCAAGAACAAATACCGTTCCGTGGACATGCTTCTGATCGACGACGTTCACTTTCTGCCTGGCAAGGTGGAAACTCAGGAGGAGCTGTTCCACACCTTCAATGCTTTGTACGACGCCAACAAGCAGATGGTATTCACCAGCGACCGGCCTGTATCGGAGCTGAAGAAGCTATCCGACCGCCTGCGAAGCAGGTTCGAAAGGGGCCTCAACGTCGATCTGCAGCCTCCCAACTACGAGACGCGCATCGCCATTTTGACCAAGAAAATCGAAGAAAAGAACATCGAGATCCCCCATGAAGTGGTCGAGCTGATCTGCCAGAATATCAAGACGAATGTGCGTGATCTGGAGAAGGCCCTGACCAAGCTCATTGCCTATGCCGAGCTGGTCAACAGAACGATCAGCCTGGAGATCGCCGAGCGCCAGCTTAAGGACTTTTTTTCCGACAACGGCTACCGAAACGTGACCATCGACCTCATCCAGCGCACCGTGGCCGAATACTTCGGGCTGTCCTCCAACGATCTCAAAGGCAAGCGCAGGAGCAAGGCGATCGCCTTCCCCCGTCAGGTGGCGATGTATATATCCCGAGATCTAACCGAGTATTCCACAACCGAGGTCGGCCTGGAGTTTGGCGGTCGTGACCATACGACGGTCATGCACGCCTGCCAGCGAATCGAAGACCGCATGAAAACCGACGCTACGCTTTCGCCGACCATTCAGCATCTGATCCGCTCTATCAAGGAATACAGACCCTGAGAGGTAAAAACTGTTTTACATCTGTTGAAAACCGGTGCATAATTGGAGCAAAAAAAGAATATGTCAATAACCTGTGGGAAAAACAACAAATCGATCCCAAAGGCTATTGTCTGTTCTGAAAAGGAGATAAGGCCGTTTTACACAATTCCACCGTCACTATCATAACTACTACTAGATAATTAATATTAAGGAGAAAACGATGCACTTTTCCTGTGAAAAGGAGCTCCTGGTCAAAGAGATCGGCATAGCCCAGGAAATCATATCATCACGCAATACTCTTTCGATTCTCTCCAATGTCCTGCTCGATGTTCATAACAAGACCCTGACTATCAAGGCGACCGATCTCAAGGTAAGCTTTCAAACCAACATTGAGATAGAAAGTAAGGTTGAAGGAAGCATAACCGTCTTCTGTGACAAACTGCTCGGGATCTTACGCTCCTTACCGGAAGGCCAAATAGAAGTCAACCTGGAAGACGAGCTCATGGTCTACATTCGTCCGGTTTTTCAGAAAATCGATTTCAAGCTAAAGAGCGTGCCTTCGGATAAGTACCCGGAAATCAAGGAGATACCCGAGGAGGCCTACTTCGAGTTTCCTCAGAAAGACTTTCTTGATATGATCTCCAAGACACTGTTCGCGGTTTCCAGTGACGAAACACGTTATTTCATGAATGGTGTGTTTCTAGAAAAAATCGACGATCAGCTTGTCATGGTGGCAACCGACGGCAGACGCCTGAGCTACATAGGAAAGAAAGCCGACGTTCCTGTTCCTGACTTCAAGGGAGTCATCATCCCTTCCAAGATACTCAACCTGGTAAGGAAGCTCGCTCCAGGAGAAGGGAACCTATCCCTGGCCATTGGCGACAACAACCTATTTGCCAAATTCAATAAGCACCGAATTTCTTCAAACCTGATCGATGCTCAGTTTCCCAACTACCAGAGAGTAATTCCCGAGACGCAAACACACCGATTAACGGTCGAGCGAGAGAGCCTGCAGGCAGCCCTTCGGAGGGTGTCGCTGCTGGTGGAAGAGAAATCCAGGCGGGTGCATCTGGATATAGAACCGGAAACCTTGACTGTGAACTCATCGGAAGGGGAAATCGGGAGTGCCAGGGAACAGCTATCCTGTGAGTACGATGGACCGCCGATGACCATCGCTGCCAACTACATGTATCTGTTGGAGCCTCTGCGGGAATCTTCGGAGGAGAAGGTCTGCCTGGAGTTTTCAGAGCCGGATAAAGCCGTTACCCTGCGTCCCGTACCTGAAGCAGATTACTTCCACATCGTAATGCCTATGCAGGTTGGTTGAATCTCCTCCTGCTCGGATTCAGGCTTGAACGTTCATCTCCATGGCCTTTGTTTTCGTCTCTTACCACAATTTCCGCAATATAGCCAACTCCAGGCTGGACATTGACGCTCCGGAAGTATTTCTGGTCGGCGAGAATGGACAGGGAAAGACCAACTTCATCGAATCCATCTACCTGCTGTGCTACGGAGCATCGTTTCGCACGCGCAGAGACGGGCGCCTCATAGCCATAGACAGGGACGCCGCTCAGGTCAGTGGCAGATTCAGCAGCGACGAAAGCATCACCAGGGACATTGCAGTGAAGTTGTCCCGAACCGCAGCGGGTACGGACAGAAACCGGGTAAGGAAGGATATCCTGGTCGACTCCAGGGTAATCCGTGATCGGATGGATTTGATTGAAAACGTGCCCTGCATCATTTTCTCTCACCAGGATCTCGCTTTTATAAGTGGTCCGCCGGAGATGGGGCGGCGATTCATAAATCAGACATTGAGCCTGTTCGATCCTCTGTTTATCGGAATGCTGCGCAGCTACCGGAAGCTGCTCAAGTCGCGGAATATGCTCCTGAAAGAGAAAAACCGGGCCCTGCTTCCTGCCTACACCAGGAACCTGGCGGAGATCGGGCTGCGCATCCAGGAGCGCAGGGATCGGGTTATTGCCGAGTTCAACTCTACCTTTTCTCCCCTCTTTACCCGTATTTCCGGTTTGGAGGGAGAGGCATCGATACGCTACTATTCATCGTGGAAGCAGGGCTGGACCGTGGAGCAGGTCGTTCGCTTTTTTGAAAGTAGGCGCGAAAAGGAACTGATGCTTGAAAGCACCATGGCAGGACCCCACCGTGACCGTTTCATTCTCATGCATCGAGACAGTGAGTTTTCACACGTAGCTTCCACGGGTCAGATACGGCTTTGCTCGCTCATCCTTAGAGTTGCTCAAGCCAATTTCTTTGCAGGAAAAACAGGCAAGAGTCCGGTACTACTGCTCGATGATGTGCTGCTCGAGCTTGATTCCGGAAAACGGGAGAGATTTATAGCTGAGTTACCCGGCTACGAGCAGGCGTTTTTTACTTTTCTGCCGGACGAGCAGTTTCGTAAGTACCGCAAAGCCGATACACTGATCTACAGGGTTGCCCAGGGAGAGTTTCACCGTGAAGAAAGCGGCTGACGTTCTAAAAAAAGTTCTCGATGAGAAGTGGAGGCAAAACTCAAGCGGCTATTCATCCGTGTTCGGAGGCTGGCCCCAGATCATTGGGACCTCCCTGGCCGAGCATTCTCAGATCTACGAAATCAGTAACAGAAACCTGTTCGTCGAGGTCGACCATCCCGGCTGGATGCAGATGCTGCTGCTGAAAAAGAGACAGGTGCTGCAGATCTTGAAGCGTAAATTTCCGGAGCTTGGAATTCAGGATTTGAAGATCAAGGTAAATCCGAGCTATAGGTCAATCATTCCAGTGGAACAGGATCAGCCGGAAGAGGCAGCTGAATCCGGCGATCCCAAGATCGAAGTACAGCTGCAGGAGCTGGAGGAAGCGGTGGCGGAGGTCCGCTCCGAAGAGCTGAAACGCCGTCTGAAGCGCCTGTTTTTCAGCAGTATAAAGAGAGGATCCACCCCTGGAGACAGGGGAAGAAAAAGCACAGGTTGACACCGCCGCGCCAAAATCAGTATCATAGTGTAAAATTTCAACTGGAAAGCAATTGTCAGCAGCCTGACGAAAGGATAGCAATAGCTCATGAAACGCACGTATCAGCCTAGCAGAACGAGGCGCAGACGAAGTTTGGGTTTCCGCGCCAGGATGAGGACAAAAGGGGGTCGTCAGATTCTCAAGCGCAGACGCAGGAGGGGACGAAGTAAGCTGACTGTCGCGGATGAGAAGAAGCCTTACTAGAGCAGAAAGGCTGCGTGGACGTGCAAACCTGCGCAGGATATTTACACAAGGCGCTAAAGCGGAGCACAGGGGCATAAGGCTTTTATATATCGAAAATAATTTAGAATGGAACAGAATTGCTGTTTGCCCGGTGAGCAGGTTCGAAAAAGCTGTGTCCAGAAACCGGGAGAAGAGGCTGTGTAGGGAAGCGTACCGTCGTCTCAAACACCAGCTTAAAACAGGATACGATCTGGCTTTTATACTATATCCTGGGGAGTACGGCGAACTTGAGCGCTACCGACAGCTCAATGCACTATTTCAGCGCGTTGGCCTGAAACGATGAAACAGATTTTGGTCTTTTTTATCACTGTGTATCAGAAGCTGATCTCATCCTGGTTACCTCCTACCTGCAGGTTTACCCCTACCTGTTCCCAATACGCCAAGGAGGCTTTTATTAAACATGGGATACTGCGAGGTTTTTTCCTGTCGCTGAAACGTTTGCTGAAGTGCCATCCCTTCCACGCTGGCGGGTACGATCCTGTTCCTTGAGCATTCCTCGGGCTTCTCGCCGTCGAGGTGATTTTCATAGGTAAGGACTATACGGGAGTTTGTATGGATAAAAAGACGATCATTGCCGTAGTGCTCGCCGTGGTGGTTATCATTGGCAGTATGGTTGTGCAGTCTGTATTTTTCACCAGAGAGCAACCTGCTTCTGTGAGAACCACCCAGACAGCGCAACCGGAAGAACGACCGGCAGAGGCCGCAGAGCAGGAAAAGGAAGCGCCGAAGGAGCCCGCCGCACCGCTGCCGGAGCAGCCGCCCTCCGTGATGCTTTCTCCTGCCCAGGCAGCAGGAGAGGTCCGGGAGGAGAAGTTCACGATCGACACCGAGGTGTTTCGTATCGGTTTTACCAACCGGGGCGGACAGGTTACATCAGTCCAGCTCAAGGAATACAGCAATGTGGACGGCTCGCCCGTGGAAATGATCTTCAACCAGGACTCAGGGGTGTATCCTTTCAGCATCCACTTCGGGGACTCCGGGGCTCCAGCGGTGGATGAGCTGTTCGAGGTGGAGCGCTCCCTGACTGGCGGGGGAGTTACCTTCTCCCGTACCTTTTTTTCACAGAGCGGAGTTCCGTTTAAGCTTATAAAGAGATACGTGCTGCACCCGCGGGATTACCTGATCGAGCTCAGGGTGAGCATTGAAAACAGCGTCAATGAATATCCGGCGCTTGACTACGGGGGCTATGCCTATACTCTCGGATTCGGTCCCCAGATCGGTCCGGAGTTCGAGAAGCTCGACAGGCGCAACGAGTACAGAAATTACATGTACTACTCGGAGGGCAAGAAGAAAAATATCCGCATTCCCAAAGAAGGATTCACCCAGATCGACGCCCGGGTGACGTGGGCTGCGATCGTAGGCAAGTATTTCGAAATGATCGCCGTGCCCGACTCAACCCCGTACCTGATCACGATAGACACCCGGCCTATTGCCGGCCTCAACGAGCGTTCGAGCTTGTACTTCAGCCGCCCGCAGATCAAGAGTTCGAGAAACACCGATGTATTTCGTTTCTACATGGGACCAAAAAAGCGTGATGTGCTGCTGCGCTACAATGATCCAAATAAGAACGCTTACAAGCTGAGCGACATGCATTTCGAGGAGACCATTTCCTCGTCGGTGCTGATCGGTTGGCTGGCGGCGATACTGAAATTCTTTCTCGAGCTGTTTTACCGAATTATCCCCAACTACGGTGTGGCCATCATCCTGTTGACGATTTTGATCAAGGCGCTGTTGTATCCTCTCACCCGTAAAAGCTACGAGTCGACCAGCCGGATGCAGGCCCTGCAGCCAAAGATCAGCGAGCTCAGGGAGAAGTATAAGAGCAACCCTCAGAAGCTCAACCAGGAGATGGCGGCCCTATACAAGAGGGAAGGAGTAAGTCCTCTCGGCGGCTGCCTGCCTATGCTTCTGCAGCTACCCATATTCTTTGCGCTTTACAATCTACTCAGCAATCACTTCGAGCTGCGCGGCGCGGTATTCATTCACGGCTGGATCAACGACCTTTCCAGTCCCGAGTCGGTCTGGGATTTCGCACCCCTATCCATCCCGATCGTGGGCTGGCACAACCTGCGGATTCTGCCATTCGTGATGTTGATCACCACATTCGTGCAGTCGAAGTTCATGCAGTCACCGAGCACGGATTCCTCCGGCAGAAACATGCGCATGATGACCTACATGATGCCGCTCATATTCTTCTTCATTCTATACGACATGCCATCGGGACTGGTGCTGTACTGGACGATGCAGAATATCCTGACAATTTTTCAGCAGATGTACACCAACTATAGACGCCGGAAGAAGAATGCGGGAGGTGAGCCTGGAAGCGGTTCAGTCAGGAGAAAGAAGTAACGCTCGTAAGGAGGAGCGAATCATGGATATTAAAGAGTTCGAAGGAAAGAATGAAGAAGATGCGATAAATAAAGCAATCGAATCACTGGGGCTGAATCGAGATGAGATCGACGTGGAGATCGTGCAAGCGAAGAAATCGTCATTTCTCTTCGGCGGAGGGAAGGTTAAAATACGCGTGCACCTGGATGAGGAGCAGCCGGATGCTGTCGGACCCCTGAGCCCGGATAGTGAGTTCGAGAGCAGAATCGTTGAGTATATACAAGGATTGATAGAGCGAATCGGTCTGGAGGCTGCGGTGCGAATATCCTTTAGGGAACAGAATAAGCTGGGAATCGACATCGATTCCAGGGACTCGGGAATCCTGATCGGCAAGCGGGGCCAGACCCTGGATGCGCTGCAGACGATCGTCAATGTGGCGGCGGGGCGGATGAAAGACGTCCATGTCCGCATAATCGTGGACAGCCAGAACTATAGAAGCCGCCGTGAGCGCGGGCTGGTCCGTTTAGCTTATCAAACTGCCGACGAGGTGCGTCAAACCCGGGATTCAAAGCTCCTGGAGGCCATGAATCCCTTCGAACGTCGGCTGATTCACACGACGTTAAGTAAGGAAAGAGATATCGAGACCTCAAGTGAGGGGGAAGGTCTGTATAGGCGGGTCAGGGTTTATTACAAAGGTTCAAGAAATCGACCCTGATTCGACTCAGCCGTGCTGTGAAAGTCCTTACCGTCCCCATGGTCCCCTGTGCGTCATTCCGCACAGAGAGCGGCTAGCCGCTCCAGAGTAGTGGGATGGGAGTAGTGGTAGAAACTGTACAGTGGATGGGGAACCGGATTGCTGAGGTTGTCTCTGCTCAAACGTCTAAGAGCTTCCGCCAGATTGGCAGCGTAGCGGGTACGGTTTTTCACGAAGCGATCGGCCTGGTATTCGTGCCGTCGCGACCACCAGGAGAAGATTGGCTTAAGAAAGAAGGTGAGGGGAGCGGAGGCGAACATCAGCAGCACCAGGGCGGCCTGGGGACTGGGACTGTTAAAGCCGAAGGCTGCGAACAGGGGCGGGTAGTTCAGAGCCAGATGTAAGAGCCAGAACCCCAGCAATCCGGCTGGTACCGAGACGACCAGGCGCTTGATGATGTGGCCCAGCTTTTCGTGACCGATCTCGTGAGCCAGCACCCCGACCACCTGATTCTCATCCAGGCTGCGGATCAGGGTGTCGAAGAGTACGATTCGTTTTACCCGGCCCAAACCGCTGAAGTAGGCATTGCCGTGCCCGCTTCGCCTGCTGCCGTCCATGACAAAGATACCTCGAGTCTTGAATCCGAGCTGCCCGGCCAGCTCCTGTACCTTCTCCCGCAGTGGGCCCTCTTCAAGAGGGCTGAATTTGTTGAACAGCGGGGCGATCAGGCGGGGATAGAGCAGCATCATGACAAGCTGGAAGGTTGTGAACAGGGCAAAGGCCCACAGCCACCACAACGCAGTGGAACGAATCATCCAGAACAAGGCGGCCAAAAGAGGGGTGGTCAGCCCTACAGAGATTACCAGGCTCTTCAGCGTGTCGATGACGAATAGCTTCCAGCTCATGCGGTTGAAGCCGTAGCGGGCTTCGATAACGAATTGCGAGTAAAGACTCGCCGGGAGTCCGGCTATCCCGAAGATCAGCGATATCAAATACACGTACAGAATCGCCTGAACGATCTGTCCGACTGCAAGAGAGGATACCAAGACCTGCAGCCGTCCCAGCCAGCCACTCAGGATCAATACGATCAGCAGCGCCGAGCCCGCCAGTGAGGAAACCATGGCTAGACAGGTTCTGCTGCGGCTGTACTGGAGGGCGCGGCGGTAGCTGCGCCGGCCCCATATCTCGAGGGCTGCAGTCGGCGGCCTGCCGCGCATAGACTTGAGATGGCCGAGATTGAGCCAGAGCAGAATCTGCTCCCAGATCAGATCGGCGAAGAACAGGCACAGATAGAGAACCAGGATGGCCCCCGAGCTCATGAATCATTGTCCTCGTTTACCCAATATACAAACGGATAACACACGGCAGCAACATAAAACATCCTCGCCTCCGGTAGTCTATCCGGCGGGCAGGCAATCGGTATAGAATAAGCTCCGCCGTATGCCAGAGTTTTCAGCCGGTACGCCCGGAAAAAGTTCCGTGAACGGATCAGGCGCTGCGCGCGCAGACGGAGCCCTGCCTTCCACTGAGCGGGTCCTGGAGCTATTTCAACCGCCGGTTCGGCACTGGTTCCGTGAGGTCTACGGCGCCGCCACCGAGATCCAGCTTCTTTCCTGGCCGTTGATAGCCGGCGGACGGCATGTCCTGCTCACCGCACCGACGGGAAGCGGCAAGACTCTCTGCGCCTTTCTCTGGTCTCTGAACCAGCTCCTGGCCGGGACCTGGGCGCCAGGGACAACCCGGGTGCTGTACGTTTCGCCGCTGAAGGCCCTGAACAACGACATCCGCTGCAATCTGGTGCACCCGCTCCGGCAGATCCGGGAGCGCTGCCGGCGGGAAGGATATTCGATCCCGGAGATCCGTATACTGACCCGCAGCGGCGACACCCCTGCGAGCGAGCGCCGGCAGATGCTGCGCCTGCCTCCGGAGATCCTCATTACCACTCCGGAGAGCTTCAATCTTCTGCTCAGCTCCCCCAGGGCCAGACAGATCCTGGCAGGGGTGGAAACGGTGATCCTTGACGAGATTCACGCCGTGGCCGCCGACAAGCGGGGAACTCACCTGATGACCGCCGTGGAGCGGCTGGTCCTGCTGGCCGGCGAGTTTCAACGGATCGCCCTTTCGGCCACGGTGCAGCCCCTGGAGAGAGTGGCCGAGTGGATCGGCGGCTACCTGCTCGATCGGGAGACCGGGGCCGAGGAGCCGGTATACCGGAAACGGAAGGTGGAAGTGATCCGCTCGGCGGCTTCGAAGAGACTCGAGGTGCGGGTACGCTTCCCGGGGTCGGGCTCGCCTTCGCCAGGCTCGCGGCTGCTAAAGGAGCCTCCCGCAGCGTCCCTCTCCCCTACAAAAAACGACCGGGCTGCCAGCCCGCGAGAGTCATTCTGGCAGGCCCTGGTGGCTGAGTGCAAGCAGCGGATTGCCTCCAACCGGTCGACCCTTATTTTTACCAACACCAGGCGGCATGCCGAGAAACTGGCCCGCCTGATCAACGAGGACGGCGACGCCCAACTCGCCTACTCCCATCACGGCTCCCTGGCCAAGGAAATCCGTCTGCTGGTGGAGCAGAAGCTCAGAACGGGCCAGCTTGCCGCTATCGTGGCTACCAGCTCCCTGGAGCTGGGAATCGATATCGGCATGCTCGACGAAGTGCTCCTGGTGCAGACCCCCTTCTCGGTCTCATCGGGGCTGCAGAGAATCGGCCGGGCCGGCCACGGGGTGGGAGAGGTGAGCCGGGGGACGCTGTATCCTCTCCACGGACGGGACCTGTTGAATGCGGCCGTAATGGCCCGCTGTCTCGCCGAGCAGGACATCGAAGAGATCCACCCGGTGAGCTGTCCCTTGGACGTCCTCGCCCAGATCATTCTCTCCATGACCGGTGTAGAGAGCTGGGAGGCGAACCGTCTGTACGATGCGCTGCGGACCAGCGCTCCCTATCATGACCTTCCCCGCAGGCAGTTCGACCTGGTGGTCGAGATGCTGGCCGGCCGCTATGCGGAGACCTTCGTACGGGAGCTGCGGCCGCGTCTGTCCTGGGATAGGCTGGACAACAGCATAAAGGGCCGCCGAAGTGCGCTGCCCCTGATATACCGCTCGGGTGGCACCATCCCGGACCGGGGCTACTACGACCTGCGGATTCGCCACACGGCGGCCAAGATCGGGGAGCTGGACGAGGAGTTTGTCTGGGAGCGCAAGGTGGGAGATACCTTCAACCTGGGCACCCAGAATTGGAAGATCGTAGGTATCGATTCGAAAAACGTCGAGGTGGTCCCCTGGGACGGGCCGATCAATCTTACTCCCTTCTGGCGGGCCGAGAAGGCTGGCCGGGATTTCCATTACAGCGAGAGGGTGAGCCTGTTTCTGGAGCGCTGGAACGGCCGGCTGGATGGCGGAGAGCTGGAGAACTGCCTGGCCAGGGACTATTTCCTCGACCGCCGCTCGGCCCGCGAGCTGGTCGGTTTTCTCAAGCGACAGAAAGCAGCCACGGGCGGCGAGCTGCCGCACCGCCACCACCTGCTGGTGGAGCGGGTTGCCGGGCCTCTGGCCCGCGCCTCCCTGCATCGGGTGATCCTGCATACTCTGTGGGGCGCCCGGGTCAACTACCCCTTCTCCCTTGCTCTGGAAGGCGCCTGGCAGCGGCGGCACGGAAGCCGTCTGGAGGTCTTCGCCGACGACGATTGTCTGATGATCATCCCGTCGGACCGGGATGGCATCGATGTCGATGAGCTGCTTTCCCTGGTCCGGGCGGAGTCCGTAGAGGAGCTTTTGCGGGAGACTCTGGAGGGAAGCGGGTTTTTCGGAGCCCGCTTCCGGGAGAATGCGGGACGCGCCCTGCTCGTCCCCCGATCGGATCCGAGCGGACGGATCCCCTTGTGGCTGACCCGGCTGCGTTCGAAGAAGCTTCTGGAAGCGGTGCTACGCTTTCCCGAGTTTCCCATTGTTCTGGAAACCTGGCGCGGCTGCCTGCAGGACGAGTTCGATCTGCCCAACCTGAAGCTGCTGCTCGTCGAGCTGGCCGCCGGAGAGATTCGGCGAAGCGTTGCCCATACTGCCTCCCCTTCTCCCTTTGCCGAGTACATCAGCTGGGTGCAAACCAATCAGTATGTTTATGCCGGAGAAGCCGCCGCCACCAGCGGGGCTTCCACCCTGCCGGGGCAGGTAATCCGGGAGCTGCTCTACTCTTCCAGGCTGCGGCCCCGAATCGATCCGGCCCTGGCCGCCGAGCTGCAGCTGAAGCTGCAGCGTTGCGCTGCGGGCTATGCCCCCCCGGATCTACGGGAGCTGCTGGACTGGGTCAAGGAACGCCTGCTGCTGCCGGAAGCGGAGTGGGAGCAACTGCTTGAAGCGGCAGAGCGCGACCATGGGCTCAAGGATATCGAAGAAGGGATAGGCGCCAAGCTTGTCCGCTATCGCCTGCCGGGCGCCGAGCTGTGGGTGTTTTCGGCTATCGAGCTGATGCCTCGACTGTTGCGGGCCTTTGCCCAGGGACAGGAAGGCGGCGATCGGGACCCGCTTGCCGTTTTCGAGGCGCTGGAAATCACCGCGGCGGACGGGGCTGTCCCGCCGGAGGACGCTTTGAACTGGCTGAGGAGCGGTATCGAAGGGCGGGCCGGGGAGCCGGGCGGGTTCGAGCCGGTAGAGCAGGCCGGTGGGCGACCCGTCGCCCCCGGGCGCGTCGGGAAGAAAGACGGGCAGGGTGAGGGCTTCGAGGAGGGGCAGGCTCCCCTGCTTTCCGTCCTGATAGCCGAGTGGCTGCGCTTCTACACACCCCTGTCCTTCGAGCCGATCTGTCGCCTGTTCGGACTGAGCCAGCAGCGACTGGAAGCTCTTCTGGAAGGCCCGGTCGACAGCGGTGAGCTGGTGGTGGACGAGCTGACCCGGGCTGCGACGGGGCTTGAGGTATGTGATGCCCGTAACCTGGAGATCCTCCTGCGTCTGGCCCGCAGAGGTGCGAGGCCTTCCTTCAAGCCCCTGGATCTCGATCGTCTGCCTCTATTCCTGGCAGTCCATCAGGGGATCGTCGGAAAGGGGGCCATTCATGGGGAAGGCGCCTGCCCTCCTGAGCCTCCGGTCCGGGCAGAGAGCTCTCCGGACCGGCTACAACAGGTCTTGGAGACCCTGTTTGGATTCCCGGCGCCTGTGCGGAGTTGGGAGGAAGAAATCTTCCCGGCCCGCCTGTCGCCCTACCATCCTTCCTGGCTAGACGGGCTGCTTCGGCGCAGCGAGCTGCAGTGGTTCGGCTGCGGCAGGCAGAGGGTCAGTTTCTGCTTCGCTTCCGATCTGGATCTATTTATCGAAGCTCCGACAGCTTCGGAGCTGGGGAGGAGAACGGCCCAACTGAAAAGGCTGCTGCCGGCTCTGAGGGGCAGATTCGATTTCTGGGACCTGGTGGACCACTCCGGAATGAGTCCGCCCGAGGCCACCGCGGCGATCTGGGATTTGGTATGGACCGGATACTTGGCTGCGGATACCTTCACGGTGCTCAGAAGAGCAGCGAGCAGCGGTTTCGGCAGCCTCTCTCCCGCCCGGGCGGCTCGAAAGGGTAGCCGCAGGGGGTCGAAGGGTGGATATGACCGCTGGCGGGCCTCGCACCCCTTCTCCGGCGGCTGGTATGCGCTTGCGGTCGAGCAGGAAGCGGACCGCGACCTGCTCGATGAGGAGCAACTCGCCCGGGACAGGATATATCAGCTTTTACGGCGCTACGGGATCCTGTTCAGGGAGCTTGTGAGCCAGGAGCTGCCCGGCCTCCGCTGGCCCCGGCTGTTTCGCACCCTCAGGATCATGGAGCTTGCCGGGGAGATCATAAGCGGTTACTTCTTCGAGGGAATCGAAGGACTGCAATTCGTCAGCCAGAGAGGCTTTCGTGTGCTGGAGAAGGGACTCCCGGAGCAGGAGATTTTCTGGATCTGCGCTCTCGATCCGGCTTCTCCCTGTGGATTGGGGTTGCGGCTTTCCGGTCTGCCGGCGCGCCTGTCCTCGAATCATCTGGTTTTCCATGGACCCAGGCTGATGATGGTTTCCAGGCGCAGGGGCGCGGAGATTGACTTTTTCGTTCCTCCCGATACGAACGGCCTTTCCCTGTATCTGGGCCTTTTTTCCGAGCATCTCAACCGCGAAGCTGCTCCCTGGAAGATCGTGCGGGTGCAGACCGTCAACAGTATCCCTGCCCGCCAGAGCCCGTATAAAAAAATCTTCCTGGAGTCTGGTTTCAGCGAGGAGTTCAAAGGGCTGGTACTGCGTGGGGGGTATTGAACATCTCGGCGGAAGGGGCGATAGTAGGAGCCGTCATGAAAAAGCGGGTGAGGAGAGATTGCACTGGCGATCATCAAGGTCATCTATGTGTTCTGGCCAGCAACGAGCGCTTCGAAGAGATAAAAGAGCTGGCCAGGAAGCCGCAGTACATCTGCTTCAACTGCGGACGGGTGGCTGATTGCAGGGAGAATCTCTGCAATCCCATGTCCCTCAACGAATAAACGCAGATGCTGCGTTTTGCGTTGCCGAACCGGAGGGGAGCGTGAGGTTCGACGCTCTCAAGCGTTTCGACTCCGAACTGACCCACAGGCTGCGGGAATTTCCCTCAAGCTCCTTTTTCCGGACCGTGCTTTCCGTTGCCGCCCACTCCGGGGATTCGGCGGTGCTCATCCCCTGCCTGTTCGGTCTCTGGTGGCTGAGCGGATTCTCCCGGCAAAGCATCGCCCTTCCTCTGGCTGCCGGATACGCGGCTTCGGTGCTGGTCACGTCGATCTTGAAGTACTCCTTTCGCAGAAGACGGCCCCCCGGACAGTGGGGCCTGTTTTACAGAATGACGGATCCTCATTCTTTCCCTTCCGGACATGCCTCGCGCACCGCCGTCTTGACCGTGGTGGTGCTGTCGCGGGGCTGGATCCTGATTGGGATGGCGCTTCTGATCTGGTCGCTTTTGGTCGGGCTGGCCCGCATAATCCTCGGCGTGCATTACCTGTACGACGTCCTGGCCGGATACCTGCTCGGTCTGGTAATCGGAGTGGGCGTCTGGCTGCTGCTTGTTCGTTAGCTGTACCGGTGGGAAAGACGGCTGCTCAATAGCTGAGCCAGCGGGGAAAACGAATCGCCGCCGCGATCCCGATTACAGCCATGCCGGCCGCCAGGGTGATCACGACGGCCCGGCTTGGCGGAGAGACCGCGGCCATTCGCTTGAGCAGGATTCCCAGGAAAGCCCAGAGCACTACCAGGCCGTAGAACACGTCGTTGCGGGTGAATAGCACTGCCAGGGTGAGGCAAATCGCCACGATCAGGACCGCTACGGTCCAGAAGATCTCGCTGGCCCCGAAGCGGTTCCAGTTCATGGCGACCAGCACCGCCGTGACGTTGGCGATAGTGGCCACCGTGATCCAGCCCAGATAGACACTGAAGGGAAGCTGCACCAGCACCTTTTCCTGCCAGGAAGCGGCCCGCAAGCCTATTCCCAGGCGCAGGTAGATCGCCAGCAGGCTTCCCAGCAGCACCAGCATGGCTGCCAGCGAGCCGGCTACCAGCTCGTAGTGCCAGAGGAAAATCCAGGCTATGTTGGCCGCTGAAGCCAGAAGGAACAGAGCTCCGATACGGCTCAGGGAGTCCGCGGTCGCGGCGTTCGGCGCTGCAAGCTGATATACGGCAAACACGCCGAGAAGGATGTAGATCAGTCCCCAAATGGAAAAGGTGAGAGCGGCAGGAACAAAGAGGTTGGGGTACAGGTCGGACAGCTCCCCGGTGGTTTTACCGTTTATCGGCAGAGAATTGGCCAGGACGTTTACCACCACGGTGGCGATAAATCCGGCCAGGTTGAGAGCCTTCAGCAACCAGATCGGGCTGTTCTTGCCCATTCCTGATGCCTCCTCGCCGAGCCGTCTGAAAAGATGATATCATCCCTGCCTGTGAACATCCAGGGGTGAGCGAGCTGGAGAATCGCCAACGTTCTTTGGCCAATCGTGCCGCCGGAGTGCGGACAGGAGGTCCGGGATATCGCCTTGACAGAGGCCAGCCCATTCTGATAGGGTAACCGACGACCTTTCAACGGAAGGCGGTGTGAATCCGCCGCGGACGCGCCACTGTAACCGGGAACGAGCGCTTTGTTTACAGCCACTGGGAGACCGGGAAGGCTCCAGCGCCCAGGATGATCCGGAAGCCAGGAGACGTTGGGGTTCTCGCTCGAAAGATAGCAGGGCTATGCCTGCACGCGAGTTGACTGCAGGAGGTTCTTCGTGAGTCGCCCGATAATATTCTCGTGGTTGATACCGGTTTCTCTGCTGGTGATAGGATTGCAGGGCTTTGCCGCCGGCAGCCGGGAAGGACAGCCGCAGCAGCCAGGGGAGCGCTCCGAGACCGAGGAATCCTTGAGCCTCGGCGGGCCGGAAGGCTATCCCCTGACCGTCAACGATGAGGCGGGCTACCCGGTGCATCTGCCCGCAAAGCCCCGGCGCATCATCTCCCTGACTTCCTTCACCGACGACATCCTGCTGGAGCTGGTGGAGCACGAGCGGCTGCTCGGCGTGACCAACTTCAGTGCGGATCCGGCCATATCCAATGTGGCCGACAAGATCGCCGACATCTCTCACCGCCTCACCATGAACGTAGAGGTCATCGTTTCCCTGAGGCCGGACCTGGTATTGGTGGCCAACTGGAGCGAGGCGGAGAAGGTCGTTCAGCTGCGAGAGGCGGGCATTCCGGTCTACCTGATCGCTACCGGACTGAGCATTTCCGCCATCGAAGAGAAGATCGAAGCACTGGCCCGCCTGGTCGGGGAACCGCGGAGGGGTGAGGCGCTGGTCTCCAACATGGAGCGGAGGCTGCAGCGGGTCCGGCGGGTGGTGGCGGCGATTCCCGAGGGGCAAAGGCTGTCGGTGATGGACTACGCCACCTGGGGCTCGGCTCAGGGTGCGGGCAGCACCTGGGACGAGGTGGTGCGCCACGCCGGGCTGATCAATGCGGTCGGTGAGTTCCCGGCTGACGAGTGGGGCCAGGTTCCGCTGTCCAGGGAAAAGATTCTGGAGCTGGATCCCGACCTGCTCGTTCTTCCCGATTGGGAGTACGGTAATCCCCAGGGCGCCGACGCCTTCTACGATCAGATCGTGGACGATCCGGCTCTCCGGGGTTTAAAGGCGATTCGGCAGGGCCGGGTTTACAGGATGCCGGAGGGACTGAAGTCGGCGGCCTCCCAGTATGTCGTCGATGCGGTCGAATACCTGGCCCGGCTCGCCTACCCGCAGCTTTTTCCTTGAGGATGTTGTTGGAGCCGATGAGCTGTAGAATCGAAACGGTGCGAATCCCTGGCCCCGCGGAAGGACAGACGGAGCCCGGCGCGTGAAGAGGCGCAAAGCGGTGGTCCCTGTGTTTCTCTCTGTAGCGCTGCTCCTGGCCTGTGTGCTGGCCGTGGGAACCGGCGCCGTCCGGGTGCCTCCCGCTTCTCTCCTGCGGCTGCTGGCCCACGGGCTCGGTTTCCGCACTGTGGCGCTTCCTCCGGACATGCAGGTCAACATCATCCTGTACATACGTTTGCCCCGGATCATCGCCGCCATGCTGGTCGGTTCGGCTCTGGCCATGGGGGGGGTGGCCATGCAGGGGCTGTTCCGCAACCCTATGGCCAGCCCGGATATTCTGGGGGTTTCTACGGGAGCAAGCCTGGGTGCGGTGATCGCCGTAAACACCGGGCTGTTCGCCTTCAGCGCAATTTTTTTACCCTTGCTGGCAATCCTGGGAGCCCTGCTGGCCGCCGGGCTGATTTACCTGATTTCCAGCTATAAGGGTAAAACCTCTCTGCTGTTCGTGGTGCTGGCCGGGCTGGCTATTTCCTCTTTGTTCAACGGCCTGGTCTCGGCGATCCTGCTGTTTTCCCAGCACTACGAGGTCAGCCAGTTCATCTTCTGGACCATGGGAGGGCTGGAAGGCCGGATGTGGAAGCACGTGACCCTGCCCCTGCCGGTGCTGCTGCCCGGCCTGGCCCTGCTTCTGTTCTTCACCCGGGAGTTGAACCTCTTTACTCTGGGGGAGGAAAGCGCCCACTCCCTCGGGATGCACGTGGAGCGGACCAAGAGAATCATTCTGGCCGTCACCGCAGTGGTCACAGGTATGGCCATCGCGATCGCCGGGCCGGTGGGTTTCGTGGGCCTGCTCGTGCCCCACCTGTTCCGCCTGCTGGTCGGACCGGACCATCGCCTGCTGCTTCCAGTCTCGGCTCTGGGCGGGGCTCTGTTTCTGGTCATCTGCGATTTGCTCGGGCGGGTCGTCATTCCACCTTTCGAGATCCGGGTGGGGATCATCACCGCCGTTGCGGGCAGTCCCTACTTCCTGTACCTGATCATCCGCTACCAGCGCCGCGGACTGCGGGGATTCGGTTTGTGAATGTATCTGAAGTCCGCCGGCAGCCCCGCCGCCCCTCGGTCGAGCGCGGCGAGGCCAATCTACTGGAGGCCCGTTCGGTATCGTTTTCCGCCGGCGAGAGCGAGATTATCAAGGGGATCAGCCTCTCGATCCGGCGGGGAGAGTTCCTCGGGCTTATCGGTCCCAATGGGGCAGGTAAGACTACGCTGCTGCGCCTGATGATCGGGGTGCTGGCTCCCACCGAGGGACAGGTACTTCTGGAGGGCCGCCCTCTGCCCAGCATCGGGCTGCGCGACAGGGCCCGGCGCCTGTCCTATCTCAGCCAGGAGGGGGGAGCCGACTTCCCCTTCCCGGTGCTCGATATTCTGCTGATGGGCCGCTATCCTTTCCTGGGGAGATTTCAGCGGGAGAGCGAAGCGGACCTGGAGAAGGCCCGGCGGGCTCTGGCCTACGTGGGCTTGAGCGGCCTGGAGGACCGCTACTTCAACGAGCTTTCCGGAGGGGAACGGCAGCTGGTGCTCTTCGCCAAGGTACTGGTTCAGGAGGCCGATCTGCTGCTTCTGGACGAGCCCACCTCCAACCTGGACATAAAGCACCAGGATCAGTTTTTCTCTATGGCCGGTGAGCTGGCCCGGGAGAAGAAGGGGGTGGTCGCTGCGGTGCATAACCTCAACATAGCTTCCCAGTATTGCACACGTCTGGTGCTTCTCGACCGGGGTAGGATCGCGGCGGAGGGAAAACCGGAGGAAGTAATACGGCCGGAACTGCTCGATGCGGTTTACGACATTCGGACCGCGGTGACCCGCAACGCCTCTACAGGCAGCCTGGTGGTAAACGTGGCGCCGCGAGCCGCCAGGGCCGAGGAAAGGCGGCCTCGGATCCACCTGATCGGCGGAGCGGGCAGCGCCATCAATCTGACCCGGGAGTTGGTACGACTGGGCTATCCGCTTTCGGGAGGGATCGCGCATCGCTACGATGCCGATCAGCGGCTCTGGCAGAACCTGGATATCCCTACCCGGGTGGTAGGAGCATTTTCCATGCTGGGCGGTGAGGACATCGAACAGGCCTCTCGCCTGGTGGAGGAGGCGGAGTTGACGGTCCTGTGCAGCTTTCCCGTCGGAGCGGGCAATGAGGGCAATCTCGAGCTGGCCGGGAAAGCCAGGCGGCTGATCATTCTCCGCCCGGAGGCGGAGGAGCAGCGCCGCATCTTCTTTTCGGACAGGGCTCGAGAGCTATTCGCCGGGCTGGTCGAAAAGGCCGAGCAGCTCAGCTACCGCGAGCTGGTCGAGGGATTGGAATCGGGCGATATCTTTGCTCAGACGTAGCGCCTGCGGATAGCCCGGATCACGTCGTAGATGCGCAGGAAAAGTTCTACCAACTCGGGGTCGAACTGGCGGCCCGACTGGGCGCGAATATAGCGGATCGCCTGCTCTTCCTTCCAGCCATTCTTGTAGGAACGCTTGGATATCAGTGCGTCGTAGACATCGGCCAGGGCAACGATGCGAGCGGCCAGCGGGATCTCCCTCTCCCGCTTTCCTGGACCGAATTGTATCTCTTTGGCGAAGATATTGTTGATCCTGCCCGGATAGCCTCTCCCATCCCAGCGCTCGTGGTGATTGAGGGCTACCTCGGAGGCCATCCGGTCCCAGGGTGAGTGGGTGTACTTGAACAGACGGGCGCCGTGGATGGTGTGAGCCTTCATCTGGGTGATTTCGTCCCTGCCCAGCCCGCCGGGTTTCTTGAGGATAACGTCGCTCAAGGCGATTTTACCCACGTCGTGCAGGATGGCGGCGTTGCGCAGAACCTCCTTGGTGTGCTTAATCCTGCGGTCCGCAACGCGGTGGCGCAGGGCCCAGGCCTCGTACAGCTCCACCGAGTAGGCTCCTACCCTCTTGGCGTGCTGGCTGGTTTCGTAGGGGTCCCGCAGCTCGGCCAGCTCCACCATACGCAGCACCATCTCCCGGGAAAGCTTGGCCCGCTCGATGGCGTTGGCCGCATTGCGGGCGAACTCGGTGATGTACAGGCGGTCCTGCATGGAGAAAGGAATGACCTGCAGATCCTCGTTTTTTGCATTGATCAATTGTAACACCCCCAGGATCAGATGATCGGTTGTGGTCAGAGGCACTACCAGGATCGATTGCGTCTTGTAGGACGTCTTTCGGTCGAAGTCCGGGTTGAACTGGTAGGAGACGTTGCTGGAAATATCGTACACGTCATCGATCAGCAGGGAGTCTCCGGTCGAGGCTACGTAGCCGGCCAGGGAGTTCTTATCGATCGGTAGTTTTTTATTGGAGTAGATGTACTTGTCCCGGGGGCGGTCCTCCCGGAACAGGGCTTCGTTCTGAACGTAGCTGAAATACAGATACCGGCCGGCGGCCAGGTACAGGGTGCCGGCTTCGGCGCTCACGAATTTCCTGGCCTCGAAGAGCACCTTTTCCAGCAGGGTGTCCAGGTCCTTGATGTGATAGATTTCCTCCACGATCTGCAGAAGCTGGTTGGGGTCGCGTCGGATTATGGAACGCGCTATGGACGCGCTGTCGAATGCCGCCATTGTCTTTGGGTCTGAATGAGGTCGTTCCTCTCTATATATTATTGGTATCCCTTTTTTTTAAAAAGACCAATTTTTTCGAGCAAAATAGTCAGCTTGTTTTTTGTCCTGCTTTCGAAACCGGGCCGTGCGGTCGCGCTGTTGAATACGGGGTCGCTATGAAGCGCAGAGAGGCAGGCGGACTTCGAAGCAGGCTCCCCCTTCGGGACGGTTCCCGGCGCTGATCTGTCCTCCGTAGCCGTCCACGATGGCTTTGACTATGGCCAGTCCCAGTCCGAGATGGCTGCGGCCGTGCCGGCCCGGATTTTCGGCAGGTCTAAAGCTGAAGAATCGGTCGAAGATTCGCTCCAGGTGCTGTTCCGGGATACCCGGCCCCTGGTCCTCGAAGCGGATGATCGCCTGACCGTTGTCCCGGCTCAGGCGGATCGACACCTCTGCCCCTGGAGGAGAGAAGCTGACCGCATTTTCCAGCAGGTTTTCCAGCACCTGGGCGAGCCGCTCCGGCGCCATGGAGACTTTGATCTCCGACGGGTTGTCTGTGGCCGTGGAACCGCCGGCTGCCCGGACGATCCGCACTTCCGAACGCAGTGCCTGAGCCTCGATCAGGCTGTCGAGCAGCTCATCGACGGCCACCGCCGTACGCTCTTCCCGATCGAGTTGAGCGTCGATCAGCGAGATTTCGCGCAGCGCGCCGAGCAGCTGCTGCAGGCGGGAGACCTCTCTCTGGATGACGGTGAGAAAGCGGGAGCGCTGTTCCGGGGTCTCGGCCCGGGAAATCATCTCGGAAGCCGAGCGGATCGAAGCGAGAGGATTCTTGAGCTCGTGAGAGACGTCCGAAGCAAAAGACTCCACGAAGCGCACATGACTGTGAAGCTTGCGGGTCATTTCCTCCAGGGAGCGGGAAAGGTCGCCTATCTCGTCCCGGCGGCGGTTGAAGCGGATATGGCCACGCAGCCTGCCCCGCTGATCGAGGATCTCCCGGGCCTGAAGACGCAGCCGGCGAACGGGAACGGCGATGGTCGTGGCGAGCAGAAGGCTCAACACTACCGCAACGGCCAGCGAGAGCAGAAACACGGTGAAGATCTCCAGGCGCAGCTCGTACAGGTCTCTGAGAATGCGATAGGTGGATTGGGATACCAGCACGGCGCCGGCTACCTGCCCGTCGCGGCGTATCGGAACCGCGCTGTACAGAGTAACGGAACGCTGGCCGCCGGAGGAGATGCGGGTCATGGCTCCGTAGCCTCCGGCCAAAGCTTCCCGAATCTCCGGTCCCAACAGGATATCCGTGTTGATGTAAAACTCGGCCGACTCGAGAGGCGGCTCCGGAGCCTGGAACAGGCGGCGGTACAGGCGTACCGGGTAGGTGGCCAGAAGGTACAGCGAGCGCTGCTGGGCCGGGATGGCTTCCTGGCGAGCCGGCTGGCCGGCCGCTGTCTCCAGGCCCTTTCCCGGGCCGGCGATCTCGTCGCTGCGAGGGCCCAGGCGGCTGGAGTCGGCCAGCAGCCGCCCTGCCCTGTCAACCACACGCAGCCGGGCCTCGTGGCGTTGCTCGAGACGCAACAGTATCGCCTCCACGGTCCCTGAATCCAGCGATTCCTGCCCGGCCAAGGCCGAAGCCAGGATGCGTCCCTGCTGGATCAGGGCGTTTTCCAGGGATCGCAGTAACTGGTGTTCGTAGGTATCCAGGTACAGCAAAGCCGCAACGGGTAGGAAGACGATCAGCACGTTGAAGGTTAGAAGGCGGATCGAAATGCGGGAGAAGAAAGCCAGGATTTTTTTTGTCATGATCCTGAGTCGGGCCGGTAGCGGTAGCCGAGCCCGTAGATCGTCTCGATCCCGTCGAAGGCGGGGTCCAGGGCGCAAAACTTCTTACGCACCCGCTTGATGTGCCCGTCGATGTTGCGGTCGCTCAGGTATTCGTCGTAGGGATATCCTTCCTGCAGGAGCTGCTCCCGGGTCCGGGCGTAGCCCGGCTGTCTGGCCAGGGCTTCCAGGATGCGAAACTCGGTGACCGTGAGCTGTACCGGCTTTCCTCGCCAGCATACGGTGTGGCGCAGACGGTCCAGCTCGAGGGACCCGCAGCGCAGGAGCTGCTCCTGCGCTGCCTCGGTCCGCTCCCGAGACAGGGCGAGCCTGCGGAACAGCACCTTGATGCGGGCCAAAAGCTCGCGGGTGGAAAATGGCTTGCACAAATAGTCATCGGCGCCCAGCTCCAGGCCCAACACCCGGTCCAGCTCCTCGTCCTTGGAGGTGAGGAAGATCAGGGGGATCTCCTCCGAAAGGGTGCGTATCTTTCGGCACAGCTCGAGTCCGTCCATGCGGGGCATGATGATGTCCAGGATTGCCAGGTCGGGCAGGGAACCCTTGAACGCTTGCCAGGCCTCCTCGCCGTCGCGGTAGGCGGCTACCCGGTACCCTTCTTCCCGCAGGGCGTAGCTCAGAAGCTCCCGCAAGTTCTCTTCATCGTCGACCAAGGCCACCAGGAGCCTGTCTGATGGAAGCATGGTAGGAGATTTTACCACAGGGTCCGGCGGCTCTGCCAGGGCCGGGGGCCCCTCACCGACATCCGCCGGGTTCCCGGGAAAAGCCCCGCAGACACATTTCCGCCGCAATGTTTCTTGAAAGATTCAGAATTTCGACGGGATAGAGACCCGCCGGAGAGGATAGGATTGGAAGTATAGCCAACTTCAAGGAGGAACTGGGCAATGAAGAAGCTGACCGAAAGCCTGCGGGAGGGCCGGAATTGGAACACGATCGGCAAGATGCTCATGATCGGTGTTCTCCTGCTTGTGTTCCTGATTCCTTTACAGATGATCCGCTCCCTGATCGAAGAAAGGAATGCTACCAGGATGGAAGCCGAAAGGGAGATCATCCGCAGCTGGGGCGGCGAGCAGATCCTGGCCGGTCCCGCCGTGGTGGTGCCCTATCTCAAACGGATCGAGGACGAGGAAGGACAGGTGGAGGAGCTGGTGGAGCGGGCTTTTTTCCTCCCCGAAGCGCTGGTGGTGAGCGGCTCGGTTGACACGGAAAAACGCAGCCGCGGCATCTACGAGGTGACTGTATATACGACGAATCTCGAAGTCAGCGGCAGCTTCCCCGCCGTGGATTTCCGTGATTGGCGGATTGCCGAGAAGGACATCCTGTGGGAAGAGGCCTGTCTGGTGGTGGAGCTGCCCGATATGCGGGGGCTTCAGCAGCGGGTAACCCTGCAGTGGGATGCCCACCGGCTGCCCTTCACGGCCAGCCAGGGCGAGTTGGGGTTGTTCGGCGGAGAGATCAGGGCCGCCCTGCCGGTCGGGAGGAGTGATGCTTTGAGGCCGGGCCACAGCTTTTCCTTCGACCTGCACCTGCAGGGCGGTCGAAGCTTGAGCTTTCTGCCCCTGGGAGAGGAGAATCGCGTGAACCTGGTTTCGACCTGGACCGATCCCAGCTTCAATGGCGCTTTCCTGCCGGTGGAGCGCAGCTACGGGGAGAAGGGTTTCGAGGCGGACTGGTACGTGTTGTCCCTGGGCCGGGGCTACTCCCAGCGCTGGCTCCAGGGACAGGTGAACGAGCCGGTGCTGCTGGGCTCCGCCTTCGGGGTGGAGCTGATGATCCCGGTGGACACCTACCTGAAAACCCTCCGCTCGGTCAAGTACGGCATCCTGTTCGTTCTGCTTCCTTTTCTGACCTTCTTTCTCTTCGAGACGGCCAGCGGGCGCAGGATCCATCCCTTTCAGTACCTGCTGGTGGGGCTGGCGGTCTGCCTGTTCTACCTGCTGCTCGTCTCTGTTTCCGAACACCTCAGTTTCGATTGGACGTACCTGCTGGCCAGCCTGTCCACGGTGGCGTTGATCACCTTCTACTCCGCCGCGGTGCTCTCGGCCTGGCGGCGGGCCTGGGTGCTGGCACTGGTGCTCGGGGCGGGCTACGTGTTTCTGTACGCTGCGCTCAAGTCCGAGGACTATGCCCTGTTGATCGGCTCCCTCGGTCTTTTTGTCATTTTGAGCGCAGTGATGGTGCTGACCCGCAAGCTGGACTGGTACCGGCTCGGCGCAAGGAAAAGCGGCGCCAGGGCGGGCGGAACAAAGACCGGTGGAGCGGGGATATAAGGTGTCCCCGCCTCAATCGGAGGCCAGCACCACCCGGTTGCGGCCCAGTTCTTTGGCCTTGTAGAGGGCTGCGTCGGCGGCTTCCCGCAGGCTCTTGGAGCTGTTCGCGTGGGCAGGGTAGCAAGCCACTCCCTGACTGGTAGTCACCCGGCGCACCGGCCCTGGCTTTTTCTCCAACAGGTCGAGGCGCTCCACGTCCTCCCGTATGGCCTCCATCAACCTGCGGGCGGTCTCGCCGTCGGTTTCCGGCAGGATGAAGGTGAACTCGTCTCCGCCGTAGCGGGCGGCTACATCGGTCTGGCGCAGGTGGCGGCGAAAGACCTCGGCTGCGGCCGCGATGACCCGGTCGCCGAGCTTCTCCGAGTAGCTCTCATTGATCCGCCTGAAATGGTCGAGATCGAGCATGACCATGGCCAGCGGACGTCCTGCCTCCCTGGCCTTCATGAAGTGCTCCTCCAGCGCCTCTTCCAGGTAACGGCGGTTGTACAGGCCGGTAAGCGGGTCGGTGACGGCCCGCTTGCGGGCTTCTTCGCCCCACTGGACCATGTCGGACAGGAACTCACCCGTATCCTGCAGCCGGTGCCTGGTCACCAGCAGCATCCTCCTCATCATTTTCGCGGCGCTCGCCGGGTTCGATTCGATCAACTTGAAGAACTCCCGGTCGTTCAGCGCAAGCAGCCGGCAGTCATTCTTGGCATAGCAGGTGGCCGAGCGGGGCTCTTTTTCGAAGATGGACATCTCTCCGAAGAAGTCGCCGCTCGAAAAGCTGGCGATTTCGAGGGCCTTACCGTCGGCCAGGGTGACGGAAGTGCCCATAGAGCCGGATTCCACGACGAACAGCTCTCCTCCCGGGCTGCCCTCCCGGAACAGCACTTCCCCTTCGTCCAGATGTCGAGGATGCAGCACCCCGAGGATGTTGCCTATCTCCCCGTCTTCGAGATCCTGGAAGATGGCAATGCTCTTCAGGAACCCGGGTTTACCCGCCGGCGCTTTTCCGGACGCATTTCGATCCACCCGTGCGGCTTCCGGTCCCGGCCGTGCTCCACTCCTACTTCGTTGGCCTTTTTTCGTTTTCTCCCTCCTGCCGGCTGTAGATGCGATTGCCGCCGCGATTACGGGCGGTGAAAAGGTTCTGGTAGGCCCGCTCCACCAGAGCTGAAGGCGAGCCGCCTCCCTTCGGGTAAGAGGCTACCCCTACGCTCACCGTGATTTTTAGACCCTCGCCGGAGGAAGGATCATGCTCCCGGAGGCTGGACTCGCCGGCCAGTTCGCGCCAGCCGGCCAGCTCGCCCAACGAAATCTGCTGCATCCCGCAGCGTACCTCTTCGGCGATTTCCCGGGCCGCCTTCAGACCGCTGGCAGGCAGGATCAGGGCGAATACGTCTCCCTTGTAGCGAACGGCGGTGCCCCGCCCTGTCGCCCGGCCGCGAAGCTCTCCGGCCATCAACTGGATGGTTCGGTCTCCGGCCTTATGGCCGTAGCGGTCGTTCAAGGCTTTCAGGTTGTCCGGCTTGATCATCAACAGGCAGAGCCTGTCCGGCTTGCCCTCGATCAACCGGATCAGCTCTTCCTCCAGGTACATGGCGTTGTACAGTCCGGTCAGCTTGTCCAGCATGACCTGGCGCCTCAGCTCCTGCACCCACGGGCTCTTCTCGGCGATCAGCCGGTTGGTCGAGCGGATGCGCCGGGCTACCATAGCCAGGAGGTTGCGAAGCACCTTGGCGGCGATCCGGGAATGCTCGGCGCACAGTGCGTCGGCGTCCCCCGAGACGGGAAATACCAGCAACGTCGTGTCCTGCTCGCAGCGGGCAACCGTTCCGCTCGGCTCCCGATCGAACAGAGACAGCTCACCGAAGCTCTCTCCCTGGACAAAGGTAGCCAGGGTGATGTCCCGCTGCTGGTCCCCGCTCTTGGTGATGAGTACCTCCCCGCTCTCGACGACGTAAAGCCGTCCCCCTTCACCTTCCCCGCCGGCGCCCTGACCGAAAATCATCTCTCCCCCGGCGTAGTGCTTCCTTCCGCTGATATCGGCAATGATCGCCAGCTCGCCCGGGTCGAGGGAGCGGAAGATCTCCAGGGTCTCGAGGAGGCGGATGTTTCGTGCCTTGCCGGGGCTGCCGGCTCTACGGCCACTGTCCTTGCTCACCACCGAAGAGTACAACTGCCTTGGGTAGGGGGTCAACAACCCGAGCGGCTCGGTCCGCTGCCCGGTCGTGCTGTTGGGCGGATGGGGTGCGCCTGCCGAAAGGCGGTTACCGTGTCCGGTATGATCCGAACAGGTCCTCTTTCAGGTCCAAATAGTACAGATAGTTTTCCCAACTGACGTCCGGAGGACAGCGGTGGTCGCAGAAGGGAATATAGCCTCCCTGCTCGACATAGGGCACCAGGCTTTCCAGGTAGCGGCGGGTCTCCTCGGGGCCGGCGATCAGCCGGGTTTTGTCCACTCCGCCCATGATGCGCAGCCGTCCCCGGAAGCGTTCCAGCAACTCTCCCGGATGGGAGCAGCCCATGACCTCGAAAGGAAACAGGCAGTTTATGCCACCCGCGAGCAAGCCGGGAATGAGGGGACGAACATCCCCGTCGCAGTCCGTGTACCAGAGATCCACTCCGTACTCGTGCAGTCTGCTGGCGATGCGCCGGTAGCGGGGCACCACAACGGCGTCGAAAAAGCTCACCGAAACGAGGGGACCGTTCTTGAAGCAGATGTCCTCCCATCCGGAGGCGAAATCGAAGTGGAAGTGGGGTAGAAGCTGGTCCAGAGCATGCTCGACCAGGCGGCAGGCGGTCTCCACCATGTCTTCCACCATGTTGGGGTAGTCGTAGGTGGCGTAAGCCAGGCCTTCGAAGGTGAGCAGGTCACGGATCTTGCCGATCATCGAGCCGCAGTCCACTCCCAGGGGGTAGTCCCGGCTGTCCGGGTGACGCCTCTTCAGCTCATCGAGGTCCAGGATCCTGTCCGGGTGGTCCAAGGCGAAGCGCTCGGCCTTGAGCCGCTGCCAGTCTGCGGGATTCGTCACGGGGGAGCGGGTGAAGTGCGGGATGGTGCTGTGGCCGTCCCGGGGAACCTCGGCCAGGAGCCCGTCGGCGTTGCGGATGAGCTTAGTCTGTTCGCTTTCTGACACCACCTCTTCCCCGAAGGGCGGGTGCATCCAGAGCACTCCGGAGATCTTCTCCAGGCGGTCGAAACCGAAGAACAGGTTGGCCTGCTCCTCGGTGCGGATACCGTTGGCCACGAACCCCGGCCACTGGCTGTAGTTTTCCTCCCAGTAGCCGAACTCCATGTTGAAGCAGCGATCTACTGGACGGTAGTGCATCTGGTTGGCGAAGCGCTCTCGATCGCTCAAGAACCCGTTCCACTTGCGGCGAAGGGGCCTGACGTTCACGAGCCCATTATAGTCGAAAAACAGGGAGAGAAGTATCGGAAATGCAGGATTGTTCTAGCGGCCGGCTGTTCGGGGTCTCGATGCGGAAGGGTTCCGGAGGTCGCCGATTTCCGGAGAAGACTCTACCGGCACGAGAGGAACCTGCATGCACAGGTTCATGGCCGGGATTACCTCGACGAAGACCGCCCGAACCGCCCTGACCAGCTCGTACCCGGAGCAGCGGCGTACTTCGGCCGCCGGCAGGGGGTAGTATAGCTGAAATGCGCCCCAGCGCTCCGGCGGTATCCTGCGCGCCGCCGTACGCAGCCGGGTCGCGGAGGAGAAGTTGTCCCGGCCGAGCACCTCGTTTTGCTCCCAGTCGCCTATTTCGGCCGCGAACCCCTCCTCGAGCAGCAGCCTGGCGAGCTGTTCCTCCAGTGCGCTTCCTTTCCTGAACCCCGCCAGAAGACGGTGCCAGTCCCAATCTTCCTGAAGCCCGGTTCCTGTACAGGCTCCCCGCCCCGCCGTGTATCCTCTCTCCACCTGCAGCCCAGATTTGAGCAGGCTCCTCGCTTTGTCCACCGCAATGAACAGCTTGGCGCAGCCGAAGTTCACCCGGTTGGAGTGAGGCTTGGCCTGCCGGTTGGCCCGTGGAAGCCAGCATATCCACTGCCAGTACACACCCCGGCCCCAGCGGTCGGTGATGAACGGGGTGGCGTAGCGCCGCTCCAGGTGGTATTTCAGTATCTGAGTGATTCGCTGCCAGGGCTCCAAGTTTCCTACCCGAATGCCGCGGTCGAAGTCGATCCAGCGGCTCTGGAAGGCCTCGCCGGTAGGCTCTGCCCCCGGCCTGCCGCCGGCAGCCGGCAAGCTCGACAGAGGAAGCCAATCGCGGTCGCCGGGATAGCGTTTCATGCGGGTAGTATAGAGTCATTCAGGAGCTTGAGCAAAGCATCTGGACGAATAAAAGATTCATTTTCGGGTTGCGCATTTAAAATACATGTTGTATTCTACATTGATAATAGAAGTATCCAATAGTACTTAGACTCGATGTAAGGGTGAGGAATCATTGATGGAGAGGAAAACTACATTACGGGAATTGCTCGAAAAGGAACAGGTGTTTGCACCCTGTGTATATGACTGTCTATCAGCTCGAGCCGCCGAATTGACCGGCTTTAACGCAATCTTGCTGAGTGGTGGTGCATTGGCCTATAGCATGAGCGGAGTACCGGACATGGCGCTTCTTACTGCTGATGAAGTGGTCTGGGCTACCGATCGCATCGCCAGCTATTCGCCTCTGCCGTTGATCGTCGACGCTGACGACGGATACGGCGAAACGCCTCTGAACGCCTACCGCACCACCTCGCGGTTGGTCAAAGCGGGCGCCATGGCTCTCACCATTGATGACACGACCGGAGTAAGGGGATGGGAACGCTTGGTGACCAGCAAGGACGGGCCGAGCAAACACGAGGTGGTCTCCAAAGAGAATTGGCTCGCTAAAGTCAAGGCGTCTCTCGCCGCCTGCAAGGAAACCGACTGCCTGCTTATCGCTCGAACCGAATGTAAATTTCGATACGGCCTGGATGAAGCCATCGAACGGTGCCTACGAGCTATCGAGTTGGGTGCGGAGATGACCCTTATTATCGGGCTCAAAACCCTCGAGGAGTGCCGAAAAGTCGCTGAGCATGTGCCGGGCTGGAAAATGTACCCGGATGTGATGTCAAAGAACGGTGTTCCGGATGTTGAGCTCGATGACCTGGCTCCCCTGGGCTTCAATTTGGTGACGATGCACTACTTAGAGAAGGCCGCCATGTACGGCATGCTGGACTATGGAAAGCACATTTACGCCGACCGTAATACCGTATACTCAGATGAGCACGACATGGGGGGACTGTCCAAAGAAGAGCAATTCGATGCGATATCGATGAATTACAGGAAGTGGCTCCATTTCGAAAAGGAATGCCAGGCACTCTAAAGCTCTTCGGAATACAGGTGCTGGAGAAGAAGGGGGTGATGACAGTATAGGAGGATTCGCAGATGTGTTATTTGATCAACTCAAAGGCAGTTTGTTGAAAACGGATCTACAAAAAAAAACGGAAGGAGAGAGAGTTTATGAAGGCAAAGAAAGGAGTTTTTGTACTGGCCTGTGCCCTTGTGCTTGTGATGGGTATGGTACCGCTTTTCGCCGGAGGCGTGCAGGAAAAGGAAGCGGAAAAAGGCTTTACTTTGGCAATCAAGTCCGAAGTTGCCTCCTTGTTGCCGTACAAGGTACGCAATCCGGAGGATCGCATAATTGCGAGTATCATTTATGAGCAGCTACTGCAATTTGATGAAAACGGTACTCCGCAGCCCTATTTGGCCAAATCAATCAAGGAAGATCCGAAGCTCAAGACCTACACGATCGTATTGAGGGAGGGGATTCTGTTCCAAGATGGAACCGAGTTGACCGCAGAAGTCGCCAAATGGAATCTGGACATGTACAAGGAGAAAGGTGTCTTGAGCTCGTCGTTCCTCTCGCAATTGGAATCCGTGGAGGTGACGGGTGATTACACGGTCGTTCTGCATCTTTCCTCTTGGGACAGTCTCTTGCCGTACGCCATCGCCCGGCAGGTCGGCTACATGGTTTCCAAGGAAGCATATGAAGCCAACGGTGAAGAGTATTTCAAGGAGCATCCGGTCGGTACGGGTCCCTTCATGTTGGAAAGCTGGGATCATGACGTCGGCATGAAGTTTGTGAAATTCAAGGACTATTGGCAGGGAGAGCCGAGAATCGATTATATGGAAACCGCAATCTATTCTACCGAGCTTGTTGCGCGAGCCGCCATGGAGGACGGTGAGATTCAGGCAATGGTCACCGATGATTTCGATACCGCGAAGTACCTGGCCGCAAAAGGCTTCACCGTCAATGTAAGCAGCGTACCCTATTCCGCCTACACCATTTGTTATAATATGACCGATGCCGGGCAGCCGTTCCACAATGTGAAGGTCAGGCGCGCGGTAAGCAGTGCAATCAATACCGAGCAGATCGCCAATGCTCTGGGGAAGGGGTATGGAAAGGTATCGAATCAATGGGCGCTTCCGGGTGGGGCCTTCTATGACAAAAATCTGGTCGGTTATCCGTATGACGTCGAACGAGCGAAAGCGTTGTTGGCGGAGGCCGGCTACGCGAACGGATTTGATACTACCCTGACCTTGCTGAACTGGCCTATTCTCGTCGACCTGGGTCAAATCATCAAGGAGCAGCTGGCGGTAATCGGAGTGAACGTCGAGCTCAATATCGTCGATCCGGGCAACTATCCGAACTTTATTGGCACCTGGCCCGGCGGTATGCTTATCCATCCGATGGGCATGGAGAACGGGGCCGCCTCTCAGATTGCCGCTAATTTCGTTCAGGGGCTCAATTTCGCACTCGGCGTTCAAGCCTTTCTGCATCCCGATGATCTGAACCAATTGATACGCAAAGCCCAAAGCTCTGACCGGCAAACCGCAGTCGCGTTGTTCAACAAGGCTCAGGCTATGATTATTGAAGACTATACCATGATGAAGGTGGTTATGATCGTTCCCGCCATGGTGGTGACGAGTCCTTCTTTGCATGATACCGGATTTGCCAAAACGACACTTTATTCGACAACCTTGGGGAAAGCCTGGCTCGAATAAAACAGGCTATTCTAAGAAGCCGGTACGTTCGTCAATTTTACGTGCATGTCATCCGCATACGGTGGATGACATGCACGGACTTCTAGAATCATCGACAGATTTCATAGTACAGGTACTTTCGGTAACTTTGCGGAGCGGGGTTGCGTATGGCGAAATTCATTTCTAAACGGGTTCTCCTTTCCATACTGGTCGTCTTCCTGGTATCGCTGTTTGCCTTTTCTTTGATGCACATACTGCCGGGAGATCCCGCCAGATTGGCTTTGGGTTCGGAAGCGTCCCAGGAGTCCGTAGAGGCTCTGCGCGCGGAGCTGAATTTGGACAAGCCGCTTCTCACCCAATACTTGCTGTGGATAGGAGGGATTTTTCGAGGAGATCTGGGGCATTCGGTTACCTACGAGAGATCGGTAAGGGTGATCATAGCGGAGAAACTTCCAAGAACACTGGCGATCGGTTTGCCGGCGCTGGCCCTTTCCGTGGTGGTCGGAATAACTTTCGGCATCATCAGCGCGGTCAGACGGGGAGCGGCAATCGACCAGTTCATCACGCTGTTGTCGACTATTGGTGTGGGAACTCCTCAGTTTTGGTTCGGCATACTGGGGATCTATCTGTTTGCTGTGAAGCTGAATATCCTGCCGATACAGGGTTTTGTAAGCCCCTCCAAGGATTTCGGACAATATGTTTATAGAGCAATCTTGCCTGTGCTCAGTCTGTCAATAGCCCTTGTCGCCTCGATCGCCAGGCAAACCCGCTCGAACATGCTGGAGGTCATCAACCAGGACTATATACGGACGGCCAGGGCGAATGGGGTGGCAGAAACGAGCGTCCTGCTGAAGCACGCTCTCAAAAACGCCGTGATTCCGGTCATCACCATTATCGCTCTGCAGGTACGCATGGTTATCGGAGGTACTGTGATTGTTGAGAATGTCTTCAATATCGCGGGGATAGGAGCACTGCTGAGGGTTGCGGTAACGAGCCGGGACTATCTGATTGTTCAGGGATGTGTGTTGATCATTTCGCTGGTGGTAGTCGCGTGTAACCTGCTGGTCGACATCCTTTATGGTGTCTTTGACCCCCGGATCAGAGAGAGTCAGAGGACAGGCTGATGGAACAGACAATAGTACGGAAACTGCAGTTTCGCCAGGTTGTCAGGGTTTTTTTCGGAAGGGGAGTGATTTCCAAGATTTGCTTTGTCATAATCTTTTTATTCGTATTTGCAGCGGTTTTTGCACCAATCCTAACCCCATACAATCCGACAGATCAGTCCCTGCAGGAAGCTTTAGCCGGACCTTCCGCTGCGCACCCGTTGGGCGCTGATAATCTGGGGCGCGATTTGCTTACCAGGATCCTCTACGGTGCACGGATTTCTCTGATTACGAGTCTCTTGTCGAGCATATGGGCCGCAACGCTCGGCACCCTGCTCGGTACCTTGGCGGGGTATTACGGCAGGATTCTGGAGCAGTCCATTATGAGGCTGACGGATGCGCATCTTTCCATTCCTCCTTTGATTTTGGCTATGGTCTTGGCTTCACTGTTCGGCGGAGGCGTGCTCGGCGTCAGTATTGCCATAGGCATTGCTGTCATCCCGACCTATATTCGTGTATCCAATAGCGTGGTTCTTTCGATAAAAGAAAATGACTTTATCACCGAAGCCGCTTTGATCGGTCTGAAAAAATGGAGAATCGTACTCAGGCACCTATTACCCAACTGCATCCCGTCTCTCATAGTGATATTCACAATGAATCTGGGCGTGGCCATCATGATCGAAGCAGCCCTAAGTTATCTTGGAGTAGGTATTTCTCCGCCGACTCCGGCCTGGGGGAGTATGGTATCCGAAGGATACAACTATTTGGTCACCAATCCGTCACTCGCTCTGTTGCCCGGCTTCTGCGTTATGCTGATCGTTGTGTCGTTCAACATCGTAGGTGATGGTCTACGGGATGTGTTGGATCCCAGGTTAAGGGGAAAGCTGTAGTTCACGGAATGAAAGAACGAACGGCAGATTCAACCGTCCTGTTGAAAGTCGACAACTTAAAAACCTCTTTCTTTACCCCATTCGGGGAAGTTAAAGCCGTAGATGGTATTTCCTACCAGGTGAAGGAGAAGGAGATCATCGCCATCGTAGGGGAAAGCGGCTGCGGTAAATCCGTTTCCCAGATGTCGGTACTGCAGCTGATCCCGGATCCGCCCGGGAAAATTCTAGACGGCGAGATCGTATTCAAAGGTAAGAGTCTATTGGAGTACAGTCCGAAATCTCGAGAGATGCGGCAGATACGCGGAGCCGAGATCTCGATGATTTTCCAGGAACCAATGACCTCTTTGAATCCGGTTCTCACCATCGGCTCTCAAATATCAGAGGTGATCAGGATTCACACCAAAACCGATCGGAAGGCCGCTTGGCAGACGGGCACGAGCTCACTGGAGAGGGTCGGGATTCCGGATGCCGCCCGCAGGATGAAAAACTATCCATTCCAGTTGAGCGGCGGGATGCGCCAAAGAGTAATGATTGCCACGGCGATCGCCTGCCGTTCCAGGCTCATAATCGCTGATGAACCCACAACCGCCTTGGATGTAACAACTCAGGCACAGGTCATGGAGCTTCTTCTGTCGATTGTGCAGGAATTGAAGACCTCTTTGGTTATCGTAACCCACAATCTAGGGCTTGTTACCAGATACGCCGAAAGAATCTACGTCATGTATGCGGGAAGAATTGTCGAATCTGGAGCTACTGAGGATATAATCACCGCTCCAAGACATCCATACACCTCCGGTCTGCTAAAATCAGTTCCTCGGTTGCATCAGAAAAGGGATGAAGAGTTGATACCTATTTGGGGGGCTCCGCCGGGTCTGATGAATCTTCCGTCCGCATGCTCTTTTTTGCCGAGATGTCCGTTTGCTGTCGATGAATGCCGGCAGAGTCCGTTTCCCGAGCTGCGTTTGGTCGGTAAAAACCAACATTTTGCTGCCTGCTTTCGTGATTTGGGGAGAATAGGGGATGAATAAAACAGGCGTCCCCGATAATCCGCTATTGAAAGTGGAAAATTTGAGGATGTATTTTCCTCTAAGGAAAGCCCTGATAGCGAAAAAGAACGTATTCATAAAGGCAGTGGATGGCATTGATTTCTCTATAACGAGGGGAGAAACTTTCGGGCTGGTCGGAGAAAGCGGATGTGGAAAAACCACTACGGGCAAGTGCATTCTTCGTATTTACAAGCCAACCGGCGGAAAAATCTGCTATCAGAGCACGGATATTTCGGAATTGTCAGAGAAAGAAATGCATACCTATCGGCGTGATATACAATTGATATTTCAAGACCCCTATGGTTCGCTCGATCCTCGCCAGTCCGTTTTCTCGATCATAAAGGAAGCATTAACAGCGGATAACCAATCCCGATCGAAAGGGCAAATAAGGGAGCGGGTCGAAGAGTTGTTGAGAACGGTTGAGTTAGATCCCCAAATGGGCGGCAGGTACCCGCATGAAATGAGCGGGGGCCAACGACAGCGTATTGGTATTGCCAGAGCTTTGGCGTGTTCTCCGAAATTGATCGTTTGCGACGAACCCGTATCGGCCCTGGATGTTTCCATTCAAGCCCAGATCATAAACCTGTTCAAGAAACTACAAGAACAGTTAGGCCTCACCTATGTTTTTATCGCTCATGATCTTGCTGTAGTGCACCATATCAGCAGCATCATAGCTGTGATGTATCTGGGGAAAATAGTTGAAATCATGGATGCTGATGATATATATACGAGTCCTCTGCATCCATACACAAAGGCACTGCTATCGGCCGTGCCAACAACCGATTTCTATATCGAAAAGAAACGAACGAGAATCGTTTTACCGGGTGAAGTACCCAGTCCTATAAACGTGCCTTCGGGCTGTCCGTTTCATCCGCGTTGTTCCTACGTCACAGAAGTATGCAGGAAAACAATGCCGAAATTAAGAGACTTCGGTGGCGGGCATAACGTGGCCTGTCACAACGTCTAAAGATGATAAGCAGAGAACCAAGGAGTGAATGAAATGATAACAGTTGTGTCTTTTTTTGGGGAACCTTCAGAGATTTTTGACCACCTGAATCAGAAAGCCCGTGAATACGCATCAGAACTGGGTATCAAATATCAATGGTCTCCCCAAATTCCGTATGATCGGCGGAATGTGATTGAACAGCTGCGAGAAGCTGACGCCGGAATAATAGACATTGAGCCGTATGGAGAGGACATATTCAAAGAAATCCATGATCATACCCGTCTGTTGGTACGGTTTGGTGTGGGGTATGATAAGGTGGATTTGAAAGCCGCCTCCCGGTATGGAATTGCCATTGCACGTACGACTGGAGCCAATACACTGGGAGTTGCTGAAATGGCGTTATCTTTGATACTGGCTGCCAGGCGAAAACTTAAGATCAACCAGAAATGTGTTGATACCGGAAAATGGACGAAAAACGTCGCCAATGAAACCATTCAAAGCACTGTGGGTATTCTGGGTTTTGGCTCGATCGGGCCGGCGCTTGCCGATCTATTAAAAGGATTCAATTGTCGTATAATCACCTACGATCCTTTTCCGAGAAAACAGCTCATGCGGGAAAAAGGCGTGGAATTGGTTCCGCTGAAAGAGCTGTTTAGGACGGCTGACGTAATCAGTCTCCATCTTCCATATAACCAGCAGACCCACCATCTGGTAAACATACAGCTGCTCTCGAGTATGAAACCCACGTCCGTGATCGTAAACACGGCAAGAGGGAATATTATCGATGAGCAGGCGCTCTACGAAGTTCTTGCTGCCAAGAAAATCGCCGGAGCGGCGTTGGATGTGTTTGCCCAGGAACCGTTGCCCCTGGATTCCCCTTTACTGAAACTGGACAATATAATCTTGACCCCCCACGTATCCAGCCAAACCGTGGAATCGCTTTGGCGCATTTATGCAATGTCGATCGATATCACCGCAGACTTTTTTAGTGGGAAAGACTCACCGCACATCCTGAATCCTGACTATAAGATCAATGGGGAAAAACGTGCCAATCTGCTATCCGACTAGAGAGCCTTGTGCCTCCGGTCTAGGTAGCTTTACCCGGTTAAGGAACGAAGACGACTCTGGGGAAGGAGAAATTTGGGCAGATACCCTTGTACTTATCGAATACGTGTTGCATACTTTAAGTATCTAGATTTTGTAAGAAAATGGAAATGAGTTTTGAAAAAGACAAACCGTGATCTGAAAAATCTCGCCTACGAAATTCTGCGGGAAAAGTTGATTAATTGTGAGTACAAGCCGGGCACGATGCTCAATGAAACCCAGTTGTCCGAAGATCTTGGATTTAGCCGCACGCCGATACGGCAGGCACTGAACCGCATCGAGCAGGAAGGATTTATTCGGATTCTGCCGAAAAAGGGAATTTATGTAACAGATGTTTCCCTTGACGATGTCAGGCAAATCTTCCAGGCCAGGCTTGAGATAGAACCTGTGGCCTTGAGAATGGCAGGACCTGTTCTTCCCGAGGAAGAGCTTTTGATCTTCCGCAGGAAGTTTCTAGGCGAAGATCCCTACGTTCGGGCTGATTTTCGAGTTGATACGGCAATGCATTTGTTCATCATCGAACACTGTGGTAATCGTTTCATTATCGATATGATGCGCAAGGTTTTTGACATAAACACGCGCATTATTATTTCTACCGGACAGAACGAAACGAAGATCCATGACGCCTGCAAAGAACATCTTGAAGTACTCGACCTCTTGTTAAAGCGGGATTTTGAGAAAGCACAGCAAGCGATGTATCGGCACATTGAAAGCTGCAAGAATGCCGCGCTGGACTTTTTTTACAATATGCAATCTTATCGATCGCCGGCGACAGATACGTACAAAATCCACCTGAAGAAGAGCGAATCACTTCTTCAGAGAGAAGCATCCGTAGACGGCAACCTGTCGTGACAGTGCAGGGTCGCCGTTGGCATCCATATCTCGCGAAATACACCGAAACGTTTGTATGAGGCAGTAGGAATGCGTAGGCGGATAAACATGAACCGGAGTTTGCTATGACGGTAGAGGACATACAGCGAGTTACCGTAATCGGCTGCGGCATGATTGGCCCGGATATCGCCACCTCCTTGCTGATCAACGGATTCCGCGTGCGCCTCGTAGGTAGAAACGAAAGAAGCGTTTCTCGCGGCTTGTCCAATTTGGAGAAGGATCTTGCCGATCTGGTCGACGCGGCAGTGATCCGGGATGATGACAGGACCAAGGCCCTGGAGATGCTGGAGACGGACACGGGTATTTCTACGGCGGTAGGCGATGCAGATATGGTTTTTGAGGCGGTCTACGAGGAGCTGAGCGTGAAACAGGAGGTGTTCGCTCAGATCGATTCGTGCTGCAAGGCTACCGCCATCCTCTGCTCGAGTACCTCGGGGCTCTCCCCGAATGATATCGGCGCTCGTCTCATACATCAGGATCGGATGATGGTGACCCATTTCTGGAATCCTCCTTACCTTGTTCCGCTGGTCGAAATCGTACCCCACGATTGCCTTTCCGAAGAGGTGCTTGACCTGGCGGTCGGCTTCTTCGAGAAACTGGGGAAAGCTCCGGTGATCTTGAAAAAGGATTTCCCCGGTCATATCGGCAACCGTTTGCAGCATGCATTGTACCGGGAAGCTCTATACCTGATTGAGCAGGGCATTGCGGATCCAGAGGATATCGATAAAGTGGTTTTGGCGAGCTTTGGACCGCGGTTTTCCACGATCGGTCCTATGGAATACTTCGATTCCTGTGGTCTGGACCTGCACGAGAAAGTACAGAGTTATCTCTATCCCACTCTCTGTAATGCCTCCAAGCCGCAGAATATCCTGATCGACAATGTCCGGGCCGGACACCTCGGCCAGAAAAGCGGGCGCGGTCTATACGACTGGTCCGAGCGGGATGGGGAGGAGTTTCGCCGGAGACGAAACCAGCGCTTCATCGAGATGCTCAAAGCCGGAAGCGGGGCGGGACAATGACTGCACCTACAGTGCCTTTTCATCTTGTCGATCTTTTGGACAGGCGGCGGGCCGGCGGACCATCGTAGTACTCCGGGAGCTGAAGGGACAGGTCGAGCGGCTGGGTGATGTCGGCTTTGCTGGAAGCCCGCCAGCCTTTCTCCCGTTCATTCTCCTCGACCGCATGAGCGATCAGGGAGACGGTTCGCGACAGTATCATCAATCCTTTTATCTGCGGCGGAGTCAGTCCCAGGTCACTACCCAGGGCTGCAAAAGCGCCCGGGCCGTTAAGGTAAAATAGACGCCCGTAAACGATCTCGGTCGCCTTTTCCACGGCCAGGGCCAGATTCTGATGATCTGCCCGCGTACCGTGCTGTTCAGCTACCTGGAACAGGCGCCGAACCCGCGGATCTTTTATATGCTGGGGGTGATGAAACCCGTTAAGGATCTTCCCGGATTCCTTGTGTTCCCTCACGATGTTCAGCGCACAGGTGTCGATATCGATTCCCTGTTCCTTGCATCGCTTGACTCCCTGTTGAAACATCTGCGCCGGGATGTCGGCAGAAGCGTGCCGTGTTCCCATGGCAAGAATTCCACCGGCTACGGCAGTGTTTAGGGGCACGCCGCCGGAGGCGACAAAACGGGTTGCCGCTGAGGACGGAGAGAAGGCATGTTCGCAGAGGGAAACGAGCATTGCATCAAGGACAGCTTTCTCCTTCTCGCAGGGAAGCCTACCGGTCAAAACCAAGAAGGCCATGGAAGTGAAATCCACATTGCCGGTCAGCTCGTTGTTGTCGTATCCTCGGACGACGATTTTTTCTTTTGTTTTGTAGGCGATGCCCGTTCGCCAGTGGAACGGATCTTGGCGAATGCTCTGCATATCGATTCCCCCCTTTCTCGAACTTTAGCGCGCGAACAATCGTCGCGCCCGTGCCAGGTGATTCTCGTCGTCGATTTCCGCCCAGAGAAGGCCCTCGGCACGGCGACAGTGCACGGGCCGGCGCGCCGCGACCTCCACCAGGCCGCCGGTCTCGTACTCCGCCTCGGGAGAACGTGCAAGCAGGACTTGTCCTTGACGCCGCAATTCCTCCGCAAGAGCCGGCGATATCCGCGTGATCCCAACCAGTTCACCCGCAACCTCCGCACCGAGCCGGCTGCGATCCTTGCTCATGGCCACCAACCGTCCCCCGGCGTCGGTTTCCACCCATACCTCGTCGCCTGACCCGGTGGGACCCGAGAGCAGGATCACATCCTCATGCGGGTCGGCTAGCACCTCTTGGAGCGCACGAGGCTCATACACCAGGTCTGATTCTAGCAGGAGGAAAGGTTCCGCGTGATTTGTGGAAGCCAAGCGGTCGAGCGCCAGCCACAGAGAAAAAAAGCTGCCCCAGTCGGTATACCGGGGATTCCGCACGATCTCGATGAGCCCCGCCCTGCGCGCGGCCAGTTCGCGGTAGACGGACTCAAGGTGTCCGGTTACGATGAGGACCTGATTGACCCCGATCGCCACGAGCTTGTCGATGGACTGCTCGATGATTGGTTTATCGCCGAGAATCAGAAATCCCTTGGGAATCTCGGTGCCGAGCTTTCCTAACCGCGTCCCCCTGCCGGCGGCCAGGATAACCGCGGTTCGGACAGGATGCCGAACGCCCCTCACGCCACGGCCGCTCCAAAACGCTTTCGAAACACTTCAATCAGCCGCGCCAGATCGCCGTCCGTTATATCGCCCATGTTCGCGATTCTAAAAATCGAGTGGTAGAGGCCCGCCTGGCCCGCGTAGATCACAAAACCCTCCTCCTTCATGAGGTCGTGAAGCTGCTCGTAACTCACACCCTGAGGAAGGTGGAACGAGGAAATCATCGCGCAGTAGGCTTCCTCCGGGAGAAAGCGACGGATCCCAAGACGATCCAACTCGGCGCGGATCCTCCGCGACAGGTGCCGGTAGCGCTCCCTGCGCGCTTTCCAGCCGCCGGCCTCTTCCAATTCGACCAGCGCCTGCTGAAACGCCACACAGACATGCGTGGCCTGGGTGAAGGGCGAGGAGCCGCTTTTCTGCTCCTGGTAGTATCGGTAGAGGTCGAGGTAGATCGAATTAGCTCCGCTGGTGTTTTTTTCAAAAAGCTCGCTGCGAGCCAGAACAAAGCAGATCCCGGGCGTTCCGTGGATGCACTTGTTGGCAACCGCGCCTAGGGCGTCCAGGTTCCAATCGGCAAAACGGATTTCCTCCCCCGCGAAACTGCTTACTGCGTCCAGCAGGAGACGGCGGTCGTGCTTTTTCAACAGTCGAGCGAGTGCGGGCAGGTCGTTGTGCCGCCCTGTCGTCGTCTCGTTCTGAACGGCCAGCACGTGCGTGAGCGAGGGATCGGCGGTAAGGCGGCGGTCGACCTCGGTCAGGTTCATGGGCTCCGGCCACTCGGAGCGCACCAGGACCTGATGCTTGCCCTGTGCCTCGATCATCGCTCCCATCCGCTCGCCGTAGACGCCATTGGCGATCACGAGTACCCTTCCGCTTTTTGGTACGAAACTGGAGATCATCGCCTCCACCGCGCAGGTGCCGGAGCCGGTCATGAGAATCGCTTCATAATCGTTCTGCGCTTCGGCGTATACGCGCTTGAGGCGCCCGCGAATATCGAGCACCAGCTCGGCGAACTCGGGCTCCCGATGACACAGGTCTTCCTTCGACATGGCCGCGCGCACCCGCTGGGTTAAGCTGACCGGCCCTGGATTCAACAAAACCATCTTCTCTTTCGTTTCCATTCTTTCCTCATTTACCATTAATAATGTAGGCCCGCAGACGCGAAGCCACCTCGGGGGGTGTGATGGTCGGTCTGGGTAAATTGCCAGGTGAGCCGGGGAGGATCTTTACGTGAAGAAGACCCAGTGCGGCGCCGTCGGCGCCGTCCAGAAATGCGGCAACTTCCTCCGGCTTTGTAGCCAGGGCCGTGCGGGGATAGCCGCAGGCGGCGGCGATGGAGCAGAAATCGACTGAGTGGGACACCGTGGACTGCCCGCCCGTCGACTCGTACATCTGGTTGTCCAGCAGAATGTGCACCAGGTTGGGCGGCCGCTCGTATCCCACCGTGGCCAGGCCGCCCATCCGCATGAGTGCGGCGCCGTCACCGTCCAGCACGATCACTCGCAGCTTCGGACGCACGAGCGCCAGACCGAGCCCCAGACTCATCGCGCAACCCATGGAGCCGACCATGTAGAGCTGCTCGCGGCGGTCTTCCAGGGAGTAGAGCTCACGGCCCGTAAAACCGGTAGAGGCGATCACAACGTCTCCGGGCCTCAGGGAAGCCTGCACCGCCCGAAGAATCGCCTCCCGGGTGAAGCGCGGCATCCCCCCTTCCGATGGTGGGGGGGACGGTGCAAGGGGCCGGAGCTTCGGTACGCTCTTGAGTTTCCAATCCGCGACCGAGCCCTTCTTGATAACAAGGGCATAGGGAAGACTTTTGGTCTCCATATGGGTCACAACCCGGGCAAGAGCCGGCTCGACCTCGCCTGCCTCCCGGGGAAAATATTCCCACGGGATCTGCATCAACTCGAGCATGCGCGTGGTGATTGGACCCATCAGCGCATGCTGCGGTTCATCGTGAGGGCCACCCGGTTCGCCGCGAAGCGTGGTGATGACCAGAATCGGGATCCTGAAGATGGCGTTTAGCGAGGTGAGCGGGTTGACGGCGTTTCCCAGCCCGGAGTTCTGAAACATGGCGATAGCGCGCACGCCGCCCAAGTCCGCGCCGGTTGCGACGGCGACAGCATCCCCCTCGTTCGCGGCGGCGACGTAGCGCAGGTCGGGGGCGTCGATCACGTAGTTGATGAAGGGTTTCAGGTAGGAGCAGGGAACTCCGGTCCACAAACCGAAGCCCTTTTTCCTGGCCGCTTCCACGAACGTCTGGGCGGATATCACGCGCGCTTCTCCATCAGAACATGCCCGCCAGCACCACGTCATCCAGGCTGTCGATATCGAGCCAGTTGCCGGTGGTGTAGAGAACCGTCACATTATAGCCGCCCGCAACCAGAGCGTTCAACAGGTCGGGGATCTTTGCGTCGCGGCCGTTCGGAGCGGCCAGGATTTCGGCGACGGCCTGCTGAAAAACGGCGAACGATCCTTTGGCGACCTTGAGGAATCCCATCCATTCGCCATGGACCCGTCCTTCTACGCGGTCGTGGATCAAGCGGTTCAGATACACTTTCTGCCCGAAGACCTCGCGGGAATAGGGCAACGTGCACTCCACGTAGTCCGCGGTGCGGCTACGGTTCACACTCTCCTGCCAGGCCGTATCCACGGCGATGGCGAATGGCTCGTCGCTGTCCGAGAGCATCTCCACGATATACTTCTTGAAGAGCACGTCACCGTAGGAAATGATCGTATCCTTTTCCCCATCGATGGCGTTGAGGGCCTTGGATAGCGAGACGACTTCGCCGGTGACGTCGAACTCGGGATTGTCCACGTACCCCAGGCCCGGGAGGTCGACGACGTCCCTGCAGTAGCCGCGTACTACGGTGAGGTCCTTGATGCCCACGGCGTTGTACCCGTCGACGATGTGAGAGAGCAGCGGCGAGCCGCCGATCTCGATCATCGCCTTGGGCTTACTCGCGGTCAATTCTCCCAGCTCCTTGCCCCTGGCCGCGGCGAGCACGATTGCCTGAATCCCCGCTCCCCGTTGCGGAAGATAGCGCTTTTCCGCCTCCTCGAGCTCCTTTTCGCCCTGCAAACGAAATACCTCGGCTACCGTGGGAATGGAGTCTTCCACCGCCATCAGGCTTTCGGCTTCATGGATGGCCTGTGCCACGTGCTGCATTCCGCTTATAGCAGCGCGTACGACCTGGTTGGCCCATATGGCGATGGAAAACCCATACCGCCTGAAGACCTCGGTCGGCGTCGAGTAATATTTTGTCGGCACGATCACCACGGGCAGGCGGTCGCCCCATTCCTCTTTGAAGGCGAGCACTTCATCCGGCACCGAAAGGGCGCTGTGGATCAGGATTCCGTCGGCACCCGCCTGGCGATAGGCCTCGGCCCGTCGGAGCGCTTCGGCAAGACCCCATCCGGCGATAAAGGCCTCGACTCGGGCAATGATGCAAAAATCATCGTCGGTTTGGGCGTCTTTACCCGCCTTGATCTTGCCGGCGAACTCCTCCATATCCGCCAGCGGCTGGGTCGCGCCCCGGATGAAGCTATTGGTCTTCGGGAAAAGCTTGTCCTCTATGCACACGGCCGCCACGTCGCGCTGTTCGAGCTTATGCACCAGACGCCGCATGTTGTTGAAATTGCCATAACCGGTATCGCCATCCAGAAGGATGGGGATCTTTGTCGCATCGGCCATGAACTCTATGACGTCCAGCACCTGAGTCCAGCTCGCCTCGTTGCTGTCGCGGACTCCCAGCTGTGAAGAGATCGCGAGTCCGCTCCCCCAGATCCCTTTGAAACCGGCCTCCTCGACGATCCGCGCCGAAAGGCCATTGTGCGCCTCGCAGAGGAACTCCAGGTGGGACGAGGTAAGGAGCCTTTTAAACTGCCGTGTTTTTTTCATACTCGGATCTTCCTTTCTTCCGTATAATCGAGCTCGCTGCGTCCCCGCTTTTCGTGATGTTCACGAGACGCTCCGAAACACGGACAGGATATTGCCGGCCGCTGCCGGTCCCGCCTCGCCGAAGTTATAGAAGGTGCGATCGCGAAATTCCCGCGCTCTCTGCTCGTATTCTCCGCTGCTGCGCCGCGCGCGGGTGACGAGGTCCGGCAGCCGCTCCATCCCGTCTACGAGGGCGTAGGCGAGCTCCCTGCTCGCCAGCACGTCCCAGAGGGCGCCGGACAGATCCTCGCCCTCCTGGCCTCCGGGGTCCGCATCGGAGTTGGCCAACAGAATCGGCCGGGCAAAGAGACAGGCATAGTCGAACAGGATGCCGGAGAGATCGGTGATGAGAACATCGGACCTCGCCATGGCTGAGATGCCGGTCCGGTTGCGATCCATCTCCACGAGATCGGTCCCTGCCAGCCGCTTCTCGATGTCCCGGATGATCTCGGCATGGGACACGTAGAATTGAGGGTGGGGTCTGAAGATGACTTTCATTCCGCACCCGACCAGGGATTCGATTACTCCTGTTCCGTGCGTGAGGACGGAGCTGCGGACGCCCCAAGCAGGAGCGTAGAGAACAGCGGGTGGTAAGCTAGCTGGTACTGTAAGGGTGGAAACTTCCTTCAACATATAGTCGAAATACGTGCACCCGGTGGGCAGGAGCTCTTTGACCGGAGTGCCGCGTTTGCGCTCCAGCTCGCGTATTCCGGCTTCCTGGAACGAACCCACGATCAAGAGGCAGTCGTACCAGTCGAAAGCGTACTTTTCATAGAAAACGATGTCTGTCGGCGCGTGAAACAGATGGATATACTTTTTCACGCGCTTGGAGCGCCTGAGCATATAGACGTCCAGATGTGGTGTAGTGGAAACGACTACCCCTGCTCTGGCGCCGTTCATCCACGCGATCGTAGCCATGTTCCCGCCAGGGCGGAAGGCCTTCAGACGGTCTAGGCCGGAACAGAGGCCCGGATCCGCCGGATCCGGAGTGACGTAGGCGCAGGCGGCTCCATCCCTCGTGAGGGATGCGATCACGGGCTCAAAGACCTGCCAGTAGTTGCCGCCCTCCGAATGGAAGATAATGTCCGGCAGGCCGGTCAACACGGACGCGCTGCCGACGAGGTAGGCCTTGCCTTTCAGCGTGTACCAGACGGCGCGTATCGAGAACAACACGGTTACCGCGATTCCCATGATGGCGTACAGGAGGAGGCTGCCCGTGCCCGGATCCAGATAGGCATATGAGGGTGAGGTGAGGAAAAGAAAAAGTACGAAATAGAACACCCGGCAGAAAACCCGCACGATTCCGCCTGCTTTCCCACGCCGAATCAGCTTGAATCCTTGGGCTCCACGGCTTGCCGGGTCCAGATGTTGCACAGGCCGAAGAAGCAAGGACCTTTGACAAGCGTGTCGTTCCGGTATATTGGAAACGCCTGTTCTATCATTCTACGCTAATACTCCACTGACAATTCCGCCCCAGTGTACGGCTTATGGGAGCCTTTGACAAGATAAATGACAGCCGCGCGACCTGCGGACCGGCAACAATATTCTGCGGTTTTAGAAAAGCTTCGATTTCGAGCCGCAACCGGTCGACACATTCGGGTTCCCGCTTTCAGGATCGACTGTCAGGAGCCGACCAGAGTCAGACGTCGGCCAGCTTCACCCCCCGCTTGGCTGCCGCGGTGCGGTACAGGGCCAGTACGTTCTCGACGGGAGTGTCTGGCTGCAGGTTATGGCAGGGTCCGAGAATAAAGCCTCCCCCGGCTCCGACCTCCTCGATGAGGCGCTCGATTTCCCTTTCGATAGTCCCGATGGTGGCCCGCTGGAGCCAGCCCTGCACGTCCACCGCCCCGTGCAGGGTAATGCGATCCTGGAAGCGCTCCTTCAACCGGTAGGGATTCATACCCGCCGCCTGGGGCTGGATGGTCTGCAAGGCGTCCATGCCGAGCTCGATGAAGCGGGGAATCAGCTCTACGGTGGAGCCGCAGCTATGATGAGACACCCGGGTTCCGTAGCTGTGACAGAGGTCGAAGAGCTCTTTCTTCTTGGCCGCGAACAGGACCTCGAAGCTGGCAGGCGAGATGAGCAGTCCGCGCTGGCTGCCGAAGTCGTCTCCGCAGAGAACGAAATCGATGCGTCCTGCGGCCGCCCGGAGGGTGCGCTCGATGACCTCGAGGTAGAAACGATGGCGCCGCTCCACGATGTACAGGAACACCGGGTCCTGCAGGGCGATGTCGATCAGCACCTGCTCGACCCCGCGTCCGAAGGCGGTGCCGTTGATGAAATCCTGAACCTGGTATCCCCCGGTCGCGATGGCCGAATCGGGAAAGCGGCTGCAGAGTGCCGGCAGCGCGCTGTAGTCGAACCAATCCGGGTCCGGCCAGCTGAACGATTCGGCCTCCTCCACCTTCTTCCAGCCGGCGTAGGGCAGGCCGAGCGGCTCTGCGTAGTCCCCGTACTCGTTGGGCATCGGCCGCTTGCGAATGCCCCAAATGTCGGTTGCCGAGCCGTCGTCGAAGCGAGGCAGCGGCGGGCCGATATAGGGCGGATTCAGGTAGCGGATATCCGTTCCCAGCCGTTCACGCACCTCGTTCTCCTCGCTCACCCGGAAGCGGTTGAACAGAGCCTGGTTGATCTCCGGGGTTGCGAAGTAGTCGCAGGGAGTGTGATCGGGCTCGCTGAAGGCCAGGGCGGCCAGAACCCGTTCTCTGGCGGTCATGGAGTCCTCCTCGCAGCCGCCTCCAGCTTTTCTATTAGCCCGGCCGGACACCGGCTGCGGCTGCGCAGGGCCAGAGCCAGGGCAAAGGGCAGATTGAGAGCCCGGAGGCGGCGGCTGCGCTCGGGATACATCCTCCGGTAGTCGTGGGGCACCCGCAGGCTCCAGTTATGCGGGCCTACCGTGCCCGGGACATTGTAGGCTTCCTCCAACCCGAAAAGGTCGGTAAAGAAAACGAGCACCTGTTCGGCCGGGCTGAGCAGGGCGTCGGCAAGCTGGGCCTGCACCAGCCGGCCCGCGTCCGAGGACAACCGGGACTGCAGCTCGGCAGGGGTTGGCGAAGAGTCGCTCCGAGCCAGGCGTCTGGACAGATAGGCGGCCCGGTCTCGGACCTCTTCGCTCTTGCGCCATTTTTTTACCACGCTCCAGATAGGAGGAGTGTCGTGATTTCCCAGCATGACCCAGTCCTTGGGTTGGGCGTTTTCACTGCGGTAGCTGTCGGCGGGATCCTCCAGGTTCGCCTTCTGGGTTACCCTGAAGCGTCCCAGATCGTAGCGGTCCATCACCCGGGCCAGAGGATAGGGCAGAGTGCTGAGCACCTCGCAGGCAACATCCCGGATGTCCCGGCCGTGTCTGCGGGCGCAGTCCATGATAATCTCCATTAGAGCGGCGTAGCGCTCGACCTGCTGCGGTTCCAGGCTGCGCACCCAGTTGTCATCGTAGCGTTTCACCCCGGGCTCTCCGGCCAGCTGTTCTGGACGAACGATGGCGTAGGCGGCTAGGCGAGGATGGTCGGCCAGATCGGGGGAGGCGAACAGGCGCGCTCCCTGTTGGACCGCATGCAGCGGATCCGGATCGTCGCTCCTGTACACCCAGGGGCACACCAGCCCCTGCGGGTGGTCGATGCGCAGTCCGTCGTATTCCCCGAATATTTTATTCATGCGCAGGCTCAGGTATTCCTTCACCGAGAAGGCAGCGCGCCCCGGGCGGTCGTAGGACTCGGGGTCGAATACGTGGAAATTCCACGGCTGGCCTTCCGGATTGGTGCGGCTGGGCGGGGCGCCGAGGCGGTAGCCGTCGAGAAACAGGGGCTGCAGGACCCAGGCATCCCGGGGCGAAAGTCCGATCGGCAGGTCGGCGTACAGGTACAGGCCCAGCCGATGCACATTCCGGTGGAAGTGGAGGTGTTGCTGGTGGGCCAGGAACTGGCACAGCTCGTAGAATCCGATGCGGCGGGCATAGAGCCCCTCGAGCTCCCGACGCCTCTGCTCAAACGCGCTCTGTCCGCCGTCCTGCGGGCAGAAAAGCCGGCGGTCCAGCACGGACTCTTTCCGCCCCAGCCAGCGCGTCCAGTCCTCCGTGCCGTAGTGTCCGGCCAGAGCCTCGTACAGGGCGTCCGGCTCCAGCCAGCCCCTGTGTTCCCGGCTGAACTCCTCCAGCTTTTTCGCCAGGGCTTTGACCGCCGGATCGCTTGACCTGCGCTCTTCGAAACACTCGGATACCCGCTGCAGGAGCCGCCTCTGGCTGGCGAAAGCCAGCTCATAGCGCACCCGCTCGCGGTCCGCCTCCGCCGCCGCCCCGCCGGCCTCCTCCACCACCGGGCCGCCGCCCCCCGGCCGAGCGTCTCTGCCGACGCCTCCGTCGTTTTCGGTATTTTTCGGCGAGGCGTCCCGCAGCGCCCTCGCCAGAGTCTCCTCAGGTAGAAGCCCCGCCCACTGCGGGTCTCTGGCCAGGGGTCCTGGCGCGATGGACAGGACATTCCGGGACCAGGCCGTGCTGTCGTAGGGGGAGGGATTACGGCGGCCGGTTTGCCCCTGGGGTCCGAGCTGCAGCCCGTTGAAGCCAAGATCGCGCACAAACTCGACGAAAGCCCGGCCGCCACTGCCGTAGGGAGTGCCTCTGCCGATCTCCTCCTCCGCATCGCCGGGAAAGCTACCGTCGTGGATCGACAGCACCAGCCTGCGCTTGCCCAGGAGCTTCAGTGCCGCCTCTACCAGCTCTTTTGTAATCATAGTAGGCTGCTCCATCCGATCCTCCGGCCGCACCTCCCCCGGCAATGCGGCCCTCACCGATCCGGCCGGCCTGCTCAGCCGGTGGCTACCTCGAGGGCTATCTCCATCATGGCTGTGAAGCCCTGCCGGCGCTGCTCGCTGGTGGCCTTTTCTCCGCTCACCAGGTTGTCGCTCACCGTAAGGATCGAAAGACCCTGTACCCCGTGCCGGGCGGCCAGCGTATACAGGGCGGCGCTTTCCATTTCGACGGCCAGCACCTGGTAGCGGGCCCAGAGTTTCCAGGACTCCGGGTCGTCGGAGTAAAAGGTATCGCTGGTCAGCACCGTACCCACCTGCACGGGTACTCCTCGTTTCCGGGCGGATTCGTAGGCTCCAAGCAGCAGCTCGAAATCGGCCGCCGGGGCGAAGTCGCAGCCCCCGAAGCGGATACGGTTTACCGCCGAATCGGTCGAGGCCGCCTGGGCGAGAATCAGGTTACCCAGCTTCAACTCCCGCCGCAGGGCGCCGCAGGTACCGATGCGGATCAGACGCCTGGCCCCGTACTCGGCGATCAGCTCGTGAACGTAGATCGAGATCGACGGTACGCCCATGCCGGTACCCTGTACGGAGACCTTTTTACCCTGGTAGCTCCCCGTGAACCCGAGCATGCCCCGCACCTGGCTGTAGCACACCGGGTTATCCAGATAGGTTTCGGCCACGTGCCGGGCTCGCAGGGGATCGCCTGGAAGCAGGACCGCTTCGGCTATCTCGCCCTGTTCGGCGCCGATGTGAATACTCATAGCTCCCTCCTTCTAGACAAATGATAGCGATGTCAAGCTCCGCACGGCAATCCCGTGGGTCCGTAAAGACGGCGGCGGGTTGCCGGATGTCTTCACGGTGGCGGTAGCTGCGGAGTCAGGCGCTGCGCTCGTAGCGGACGTTGTGGCGGAAGAAAGCCATCAGCAGCTTGGCGAGCTGTTGGTGGGTCATCTGCTGCGTTTCGATGAAATACATTCCGATCAGCCTCTGGCGGGCGCGCTGGCAGCGAAGAATCTCATTGACCGCCTCGGCGGTCAGCAGACGCAGCCGCGAAGCCGTTTCGCCGATGCATTCATCCCGCCGTTTGGACTGCAGGAGGCGGCGCAGCTCCTCGCCGCTGATGGCCCGGACTTCGAAGGCGATTTCTCCGAACCGGGGCCGGCCCAGCCGCTGCCATAGAATGGCGCCGATCAGGCTGCGCCAGGAAATGGCGCCCGAATAATAAAGAAACTCGGCGAAGCGTAGAGACCGTCGCGGCAAAGGTCCCCGGTAGTACAGCTCTTCCCTCTTGTTTCCATTGTCCCTCGTCTGCCAGGCTGATTGAGCGTTGAACCAAGCCGCGCCCTTGCGCCGTTTATTCCTGATGCCGCCCCTGCCGCCGTAACCTTGCGCCTTGGAGGCTGTGTGGACCCGGCTGCCGGAGCGCTGCCTGGAAGTAGCTTGCGCGCGGCTGCGGGAGTAACGGCGGCCTTCCCGAGGCGGATGCCTGCCGGTCGGAGACCCGGCCGCCCTCCTCGATCTCCGGCGAGCAGCAGCCGGCCGGCTCGCCCCGCGCCGGGTCTGAAGGAACTCGAGCAGCTGCTCGTAGGCCCAGAATGCTTCGATGAAACGAGAGGTGCCTCCCGTCCCGGGCGCCGCGGAGCAGTCCGGCGCAACATCGGGATGGGTAAGCAGTGCGAGCCTGCGGAAAGCCCGCTTGATCACCGTGGCGTTCAGTCGAGGCAGCAGAGCCTGCGCGTCCTTCTTGGCTTGCGGCCCAAGCAGGATCTCGCAGGCATCAAGCAGTGTCTTACTCATTCCCCTCCCATGTATCGGCACATAGGCGTTGGAGTACACTAATTCTTAACACTCCGGCGCCAGTTTTTCAACAGCGATCCCCGCCTTCCGAGGCTGCCGTTCTCCCGCGGCGTAGTACGGAGGTTGCTCTGACCGCGTCCGCGGCCTTGCCCGGCCGCAACCGCCGCAGCCCTCACAGGCGGATATAGATACCGCGAGCCAGCTCTTCGTCCACGGCGAATTGAGAATGTCCGATCTGGAATACAAACGAAGGCCGGCGTTGAAGCAGGTGCAACGAGGCCCCGGGACAGACACCCATGGCCATCAGTTTCTGAGTCCTGCTTTGGTCATGGCTGTGAAGATAAGCTATGCTGCCCTTCTGCCCAACCTTCAGATCTGCCACGGAGGCGACCAGGCGGAGATCGCCGGGCGTGAGGTGGGTGTCCGTCTTCATGCCCTCCGGCCTCCTATCTTGACCCGGCGGTGCCTGTCAGTGCTCCTGGAACGCCAGGCTCGCAGCCAGGTAGGCTCCAGCGGGTTTTCGTAGCCGCAGCGCGGACAACGGACGTTCCCGCAGCCCTGTACCCGTTGCCAGGGCAGCCCCAGCGGACAGGAAGCGCAGGCAGATCGGCTTTCCTCGATTCGGAACTCCAGGCCGCAGAAAGAACAGGTCAAGATCGCACTCCCAGAAGCCAGGCCAGCCAGCGTACCGCGTAGCCCACGGCGAAGGCAAAGGGCACGACGAAAGCCGTGATTCCGGCGGCGGTTTTCCAGCCTCTCTCCCTGATCATTACGCCAAGCTGGGCTACGCAGGGAATAAACAGGGTGAGGGTCACCGCCGCCACTACAAGCTGGCCGCGGCTCAGCAGGCCCGCGGCCTGCAGGTCGTACAGGCCCGCCGCTCCGTAGTCCCGTCTGAAGAATCCAAAGAGGAACACCCTGGCCGCCGCGGCCGGCAGTCCCAACCAGGACACTGCCGGCTGGAGCGCCCGCTCCAGTACCCCGAACAGGCCCGTGGCCTCTCCGGCCCAGAGCACGACGCTGGCAGCCAGGAACAGGGGGATGACCTCCAGCAGGTACCACTGCATGCGGGAGTAGGTCTTGACCAGAACATTGCTCAGTCTGGGCAGCCGGAGGGGGGGCAGCTCCATGTAGAAGCTCGGGCGCTGTCCGGGCAGCAGTTTGGAGCCGAGCAGGCCGACCAGGAGAAAAACGCTGACGAGCACGGCGGCCCACAGCAACAGCCCTGCCGGGTAGGCCGAGAGAACGGCCAGCATCACCCCGAGCTGGGCCGAACAGGGAATCGACAGGGCCAGCAGCAGGGTGGCGATAATCCGTTCGCGTCTGGTTTCTAGCGTACGGGTCACGATTGTGGCCATGGTGTCGCAGCCGAAGCCCAGCACGATCGGGATGACCGCCCGGCCGTTGAGGCCCAGGCGCTTGAAAAGCCGGTCCACCAGCAGAGCCAGGCGGGGAAAGTAGCCGCTGTCCTCCAGAATCGAAAAGGCCAGGAAAAAGGTACCCACGATGGGCAGGATGATAGCCAGCGAGTAGCGCAGACCCATGGTGATCAGGCCGAACTCACCCACGAACAGGTCGCGAAGCACGGCCCAGGGGACCAGTCGCTGAAAAAGCCTGACTGCAAAGGGATTGATCCACTGTTCGAACACCTGCGACTCCAGAAAGTCCACCACTGTCCCCGCACCGAATACTCCGACGAAGCGGTACAGCCCGAAGTACAGGATGGCCAGCAGGATAGGGAATCCGGTCAGGGGGTTGATCGTAAGGCGCGACAGCCGCTCCGCCGCTCCGGGCCCTTTCCGCTCGGACGGCCGCACCAGGCGGCGGACAAGGCGCCGTGCTTCTGTCTGGCGCTGGAGGTTGATCCTGTAGACGTTGTCGCAGGCCTTCCCCGTTTTCAGGCTGTGAGAGATCTCGGCCAGCCGCTCGCAGGACTGCGGATCCCGCTCTTTCACCGTAGCCTCGATCTCCCGGTCGCCCTGAAGCAGCAGCAGGGCCAAGGCCCGGAGGGAGAGGGTATACGGTCCCCGCAGCAGCCCCTCCATTTCTTCGAGTGCGCGCTCCACCTCAGCATCATAGCGGACCGGAGCCGGCCTGGCGCCGGCCGCCTCTTCGAGGCGCTGTAGAAGCTCCCGCACTCCACGTCCGGAGATGGCGGCCGTGGCCGTGACCGGTATCCCCAGCTCCTGTTCGAGGAGCCGGAGGTCGAGCACAAGACCGAGCCGCTCGGCTTCGTCGATCATGTTGACCGCCACCACCATGGGCAATCCGACTTCGGCCAGCTGCAGGGTGAAGGGGAGCATACGCTCCAGATTCTTGGCGTCCACCACCTGGACCATGGCCCCTGGCCGCTCCCTGAACAGCACCGACCGGGCTACCCGCTCCTCTTCGGTGATGGGCAGCAGCGTGTACATCCCGGGAGTATCGACTACCTCTGCCCCTGTAGCCCGGCAGCGGCCGCGGTAGATTTCCACGGTAGTGCCCGGATAGTTGGAAACGGTCACATAGACGCCGGTAAGGGCGTTAAACAAGGCGCTCTTGCCCACATTCGGGGGGCCGACCAGGGCGATGGCTGCTCTGTCGACATGTCGGTCCTGAGCTGAGACGTCTGGTTTCCCTTCCGCCACGGCGGCTGTTCCGCCGGAGCAGTCATGCATCGCTAGTCCTCCTACCTGCTCGAGGTTTGTACAGCGGCATGGTTTTCCAACTTTGATTTCGCGGTTCCTGCTCTGACAAAGTGAAGCTCGACAACAAATCTCAACTAGGGTCTCAAATATTATTAAATTAGTCAAGTATACACATGAGAAAAACTGAAATATTCCTTATAAGCATTGTAATTATAGGAATAAATTAATAAAAATGAACGATTACTGTTTTTCTCAGGAAGCGCATCTTCAAAGAACGCTGCTGGAGCAAAGATAGATGAAGAACCCAAGAGGGCTGCCTCTGGCTTCGATCCCTGACCTGTTGTGCCGGAACCTCGAGTTCTTCTTCTTTGATATCGATGACACCTGCACCTGGGAAGGACGCCTTCCCGCCGGCTCGTACGCCGCTCTTTGGCAGCTGTATGAAAGCGGGGTGAAAAACGTTCCTGTGACCGGGCGTCCGGCGGGTTGGTGTGATCATATCGCCCGCATGTGGCCCGTGGAAGCGATCATCGGTGAAAACGGAGCATTCTACTTCTACTACGATAGACGGCGGCGCAGGATGAACCGGCGGTATCTGGTAAGCGAGCAGCAGCGCATGGAGGCGGCGGAACGACTGCAGCGCATCCGGGACGAGGTGCTGCGCCAGGTGCCGGGAAGCCGGGTAGCCGCGGATCAGGAGTTTCGAAGCACGGACCTGGCTATCGACTACTGTGAAGACGCAGGCCCTCTAGGCGGACAGGAGGTGAACAGGATTTGCGAGATCATGGCGGAAGCAGGCGCGCGTTTCAAGGTCTCCAGCATCCATGTCAATTGCTGGTACGGGGATTTCGACAAGGTAGCCTGTCTGAAGCTCTTTCTTCAGGAACACGGCAGCGAAGGGATCCCGCCTGTACCGGAAAAGGTAATATTCATCGGCGACTCTCCGAACGACGAACCGATGTTTCGAGAGCTGGATTACACCATTGCGGTGGCCAACATCAAGCGCTTCCTGGCCGATCTGAGCTATCCCCCACGCTATATTGCTGACAAGGATGGGGCCCAGGGATTCTGCCAGGCTGTGGCGGTCATCCTGGAAAAGCGCCGGCAGGCGGAAGAACCGAGGGGCAGACGAAGATGAGAGACCTCTACGATGTAGCCATTGTAGGGGCCGGGGTGACAGGCGCTTCGATTGCCCGCCGGCTCTCGGCATATACCTGCAGCACCGTGCTGTTGGAGAAGGAAAGCGATATATCCTTCGGAGTCTCCAAAGCCAATTCCGGCATCATCCACGGCGGGTTCCACCACCCCCTCTCCACCCTGAAGGCGCGCCTGGAGGCCACGGGGAACATCATGTACGGCCGGCTGCAGAAAGAGCTGCACTTCCCCTTCAAGCGCTGCGGCATCCTGGTCGTGGCCCTTACCCTGGAGGAAATGAAGAGCCTGGAGAAGCTGTACGCGCAGGGCGTCGAGAACAACGTGATCGGTTTGGAGCTGTGCAACCGTGACCGCCTTCTTACCCTCGAGCCCAAGCTCAACCCGGACGTAGTGGGAGGGCTGCACGCTCCCGCCGGGGGAGTGGTGGAGCCCTATCGATTGGTATTCTCTCTGATCGAGTCGGCCCAGAAAAACGGGGTGGAGCTACGTACAGGGTTCCAGGTGACCCGGGCTGAGAAGAACAGCGGCCATTTCGTCGTTCATGCCGCTCGAGGCGAGAGACTGAGAGCCCGCTACATTGTGAATGCCGCCGGCCTGTACGCCGACGAAGTGTCCCGTATTTTCTCCGCCGAGCGTTTCCGTATCCTGCCCCGCAAGGGGGAGGAGTTTCTGCTGGACCGAAACGCCGCGGGGCTGCCCGGCAAGGTGATCTTCCCGGTTCCCAGCGCCGTCTCCAAGGGAATCCTGGTAATACCCACCGTGGAAGGAACGTGCATGGTGGGCCCCACGGCGATCGAGCAGGAGGACAAGGAGGACCTCGCCACCACCAAAGAGCAGTTTACCACGATCTTCAGCGCAGCCCGCCGATTGGTCCCCGCAATTTCCGAGAGGGACATCATCACCTCTTTCGCGGGGCTGCGGCCGGCCATGAAAGGGGGTGATTTCTACATTGCTGTCTCCAGGAAACAACCGGCCCTGATCCAGGTCGCCGGGATCCAGTCCCCCGGATTGACCGCCGCCCCGGCCATCGGGGAGTTCGTGAAGGACCTGTTGAAAAAAGCAGGGCTCACCCTCACCGAGCGTGCAGACTACGATCCGTTCATCGAGGATGTTCCCCGGCTGCGGGAGCTGTCCGTGAAGGAGGCCGACACCCTGATGCGCCGCGATCCCGCCTACGGGGAGATTGTCTGCCGCTGCGAATCGGTATCCGAAGCGGAGATCGTGGCCGCCATTCGACGGGGGCATACCACCATGGACGGCATCAAGTTCTACACTCGGGCCCAGATGGGCCGCTGTCAGGGTGGGTTCTGCAGCTACAAGATCATGAAGATCCTGGAGCGGGAGACGGGGATATCCATCGAGCAGATCAGCAAGCGGGGCGGTGCCAGTTCCCTGGTCCGCTGCAGTGTGGGGGAGCTGCCACTGCAGAAAGCCCGCGGCGCCGCTGCCGCGGCGCCGGAGGCCGGGCAGTGAAAGAAAGGCGCTACGATGCGGTGGTCTTCGGCGGCGGAGCGGCCGGTCTGGCTGCGGCCGGCCGGATCGCCCGGGAGGGTTGCAGGGTGGCCGTGGTGGAACGGGAAAACGCGCTGGGGGGGATCTTGAACCAGTGCATCCACAACGGCTTCGGTCTTCAGAGGTTCAAGGAAGATCTGAGCGGACCGGAGTACGCCGAGCGATTCATCGATGAGATCGGGACGCTGGCTGGCCTCGACGTGCACCTGAATACCACGGCTCTGCAGGTTTCCCCGGGACAGGAGCACACAGTCTACACCTGCTCCAGGCAGGATGGAATGATGAAGATTGCCGCCCGGGCGATCGTGCTGGCCATGGGCTGCCGGGAGCGTAACCGGGGTAATATCGGCATCCCCGGTACCCGGCCTTCGGGCATCTTCACTGCCGGGCTGGTCCAGAGGCTGATCAATATCGACGGCTACATTCCCGGCAGGAAAGCGGTGATCCTGGGCTCCGGAGACATCGGGCTGATCATGGCGCGGCGGCTGACCTGGGTCGGTGTGGAGGTTCTGGGAGTCTTCGAGATCCGCAGCTACCCGTCGGGATTGACCCGGAACATCGTGCAGTGCCTGAATGACTTCGGCATCCCGCTGTATCTTTCCCATACCATATCGGCGATCCGGGGACGGGACAGGGTGACCGGGGTGCAGATAACCCCGCTGGAGGATGGAAGACCGGACCCGGCCAGAAGTTTCGACCTGGAGTGCGACACGATTCTGCTCGCTGTGGGGCTAATTCCGGACAATGAGCTGTCACGGAAGTTCGGCGTCGTCCTGAATCCCGAGACGGGCGGGCCTGTGGTGGACGGAGCTTTGATGAGCTCCGTGGCCGGCGTGTTCGCCTGCGGGAACGTGCTGCATGTTCACGATCTGGTGGACTACGTGAGCGAGGAGGCGGAGCGCTGCGGCTCCTATGTCGTCGAGTACTTGAGCGGTTCCCGACCTCACGCCTACTATCCGGTGAAGGCGGGAGCCAACGTGAAATACGTGATCCCGAACAGCTACGATCCCCAGACTCCCAACCGATTCTACCTGCGCTCCCTGGTGGTGAAGAACTCGGCGAAGCTGATCGTGAGCCTGAATGGAAAGCCTGTGCAACGCAGGAAGCTGGCGCATGTCCAGCCCTCGGAGATGGTCGACTTCACGTTGGCGCCGGAGCAGCTGGCCGGGGTCGAAAAGAGCGGGGAGAACAGGCTGGAGGTGGGAATAGAGTGATGGACCGAAAGCTGGTCTGTATCTCCTGCCCCCTGGGCTGCCGCCTGACGGTGAGCTACCGGGACGAGAATCATATCAGCGTCAAGGGCAATAAATGTGCGAAGGGCTACAGTTACGCTCGTGAGGAGGTCCTTGCTCCCAGGCGAGTGGTGACGGCCACGGTTCGCCTGGAAAGCGCGGCTCTGCTTCGCCTGCCGGTGAAAACCACCGAGCCTTTACCCAAAGAACACATACCCTGGCTGCTCGACCAGATCTATGCGATGAAGGTGACCCCGCCGGTAATCTGCGGCGACCTTTTGCTTTCGAATATACAGGACACCGGCGTGGATCTGGTGGCGGCGCGGAGCGTGAAGGAACGGAGCTGAAGAGGCCGGAGAACGAGATCGCCAATGTGAGAGTAAGTGGAGGATGACTATGGCGGCGTTTTTTGAGGACAATTCCTATTCCATCGGCCGGACTCCCCTGGTTCGGCTCAACCGAATCACCGAAGACGGCAGGGCCACGGTGGTGGCCAAGATAGAGGGCCGTAACCCGTCCTATTCGGTGAAGTGCCGCATCGGGGCCTCCATGGTATGGGACGCGGAGAAAAGAGGTGTGCTGAGACCGGGAAAAGAGATTGTAGAGCCCACCAGCGGCAATACGGGTATCGCCCTGGCCTTTGTTGCCGCGGCCAGGGGGTACGGGCTCACCCTTACCATGCCGGAGAGCATGAGCATCGAGCGCAGGAAGATCCTGAAAGCCTTTGGAGCCAAGTTGATTCTGACCGAAGGCAGCAAGGGGATGGAGGGATCGGTGTTGAAAGCCGAGGAGATCCACGACAGCGCTCCAGATCACTACGTGCTGCTGCAGCAGTTCAAAAACCCGGCCAATCCCGCAATCCACGAGAGCACCACCGGCCCGGAGATATGGGACGACACGGAGGGCAGGATCGACGTGCTGGTAGCCGGAGTTGGGACCGGCGGCACCATCACGGGCGTATCCCGCTTCATCAAGAACACCAAGAACAAGCGCATCGTCTCCGTGGCTGTGGAGCCTGCCGGCAGCCCGGTGATCAGCCAGACGCTGCGTCGGCAGGAGCTTCGACCCGGACCGCACAAGATCCAGGGGATCGGCGCCGGCTTTATACCGGACACCCTGGACCTGTCCCTGGTCGACCGGGTGGAGACGGTGAGCAACGAGGAGGCGATCGAATATGCCCTGCGCCTGGCGCGCGAGGAGGGGATCATCTCCGGCATATCCTCGGGAGCCGCGGCAGCCGTGGCCGCCCGACTGGGCAGGCTGCCGGAGTTCGCCGGCAAGCTCATCGTGGCCATCCTGCCCGACTCCGGGGAGCGCTACCTGTCCAGCGCCCTGTTCGAAGGTCTGTTCGATCCCAGCACCGGCTTGTAGCACCCGGCGGCAGCCGGCAGATCGGGAGGCCGCACCTGTTCGCCGGCCGAGCCCTGATCGCTGCGGATGAACACCCCCTCTCCGGGCTGACGCCTCAGCCCCGGGGAAGAAGCCGCTCCAGGGCAGCTTCGACATGGATGCGGCTGGTGTTCAGGAAGGGGAGCCCCAGTTCGTCATGGGGGAACATGAGAGGAAACTCGGTGCAGCCCAGGATCAGGCCGTCGATGGCTTGTTCGTCCTTCATCCGCCCCACGATCCGGAGAAATCGACGGCGAGTCTCCGGCACCACCCGGCCTTCCTCCAGCTCGGAAAAAATCTTCTCGTGAACGTAGGCCTGTTCGTCTTCTGGAGGAACGCGCACCTCCAGTCCGGCCTGCGAGAACACCCGCGGGTAGAAATCGGCGGCCATGGTGAAACCCGTGCCCAGAAGCCCGAGGCGCCGCAGCCCCAGCGCGGAAGCCCGGGTGCAGGTCGCCGCCACGATGCTCAGCAGCGGCACCGGGGAGCGAGCGTCGAGCTCCTCGAAATAGCGGTGAGGAGTGTTGGAGGCGATTACGGCCAGGGTGGCGCCGGCCCGGTGAACCGCTTCGACCGCCTCCAGCAGGAGCTTCACCAGCTCCGTGTGTCTCTCCGCCTCCTGGAGCCCGAGCATCCGGGTCATGCTCACACTGTATAGCGCGACCGCAGGATACTCCCCGGCGCGTCTGGCCCGGTAGCCTTCCAGGAACAAGCGGTAGTATTCGACCGTCGACTCGGGACCGAGCCCGCCGACGATGCCCAGTGTTGCCATGCGCTCCTCCTTGTCCGGTAAAGGTGTTTCAGCGGAGGGGATGTCGACGGGCTACTTCCCCAGCAGGCCGTCGTCGATGATCTGCTGAAAATGCTCCACCACGGTCCGCTCGATCGGGATATAGGACATCTTCAGATCCGCCCTGCTGTACGAGTTGTCGAATCGTACCCGGGTGCCGATATTTCTGCTCACGTATTTCCGGGAGTAACCCCATGACGGGGCAGCAAGCCAGAACAGGGGCTTGGGAACCTGCCTTTTGGGAAAGGGGCAGGCCTCGCCAAAATGCTTCCGCAGGATACCGACGATGTCGAATAGGGTCGCCTCTTCGCTCACCAGGATGTGCCGTCCGCTTGCCGATGGTGTGAACCCCGCCTTGATGTGAGCGGAGGCGACGTCACGCACATCGACAATGCCGTTCCAGAACTCCGGAACTCCGCTCCTGAACGTGCCGTCGCCAAGCTGAATCATGGTTCTGACGCTTAAGGCGTCCTTTCTCTTCGAAAGCGAAGGACCGAGAATCCATCCCGGATTTATTACCAGCAAATCCCACCGGTCCTGGCTCCCGGCAATAGTCCAGGCCTGTTTTTCAGCCACTGTCTTTGAATAGGCATAGGGATTGTTTTTGACGCTGCTGGTTACATTCCATTGGTTTTCGGTGAGCTTCCCTTCCGGGGCCAGCTTGACATCCACATTGTCGCCGAAAACCGCAGCAGCCGAGCTGGTGAGCACGACGCGCTTGACCGCAGGAATCCTCTTTGCCGCTTCCAGTACATTCGTTGTCCCCTGTTTGGCCGGTTGAATCAATTCTTTTTCCGGTTCCTTGATGCCGGTGAGAAAAAAGGGGGAGGCGGTATGGATCACAAGCTCGCAAGCGCCCATTGCCTCATCGAAACCGGCGGGATCCAAAAGATCCGCCTTGAAAATCCTCAACTTTGCTCCCGATTCCTTTTCCAGAGAGCTGAGGTGCCGTGTCTTATCGGTATTCGAGGGATCGCGTACGGTCGTATTGACGCTGATTCCCTCCGCGAGGAGCATTTTGATAATCCAGGAAGCCAGGTAACCGCTTCCCCCCGTAACCAACACAGGTTTGTTCTTGTTGATTTTCTGCATAGTCACTCCAATATTATGCTTTTTACCGCTTTAGACAAGGATCACGCTATCAGGGCGCCGGCTCGACTCGGAAGTATAAATATTAGTATCTTAGTAAACATAGATGAGCCGCCGTTCGCCGCTACGTAGCACGGCGTGAAGATCTTTTTTACTTTCCGTGACACTTCTGTGATTTCCGGGCCGTACCTTGTAATTCAGGAAATCGATTGGAATAGAGGTGCATGAGATGATCGTATTGCTGGCCTTTGCTTTTCTCTCCGGGGTGATCACGATACTGTCTCCCTGTATCCTGCCCGTTCTCCCGATCGTTCTATCGGGAAGTGTGGAGCGCGGAAAAGCCAGACCATTCGGTGTGCTGGCCGGCTTCGTGGTGAGCTTTACCGTGTTTACCCTGGCGTTGACGGCGATCGTCCAGGCCCTAGGAGTGCCGGCCGACGTCCTCAGGTACGTGGCGGTGGTGCTCATCGTGGCGCTGGGTTTGGTCATGATCGTGCCGCGGCTGCGGGACGGCTTCGAGCTCTTGGCTTCCAGGCTGGCCAGCCGCGCCCGGGGAGGCGGGTCCGCCGCCGGGCGCCCCGCCGAAGCTTCCGGATTCTGGGGAGGAACTCTGCTCGGCTTCAGTCTCGGTGTGGTGTGGACCCCCTGCGTCGGTCCGATCATGGCCTCCGTGATCAGCCTGGCCCTGACCCAGCGGATCAACGGCGGGGCGGTACTCATAACCCTGGCCTACACGCTCGGCACCTCCATCCCCATGCTGGCCGTCATGTTGGGTGGAAGGGCACTGCTGAACCGGGTGCCCGTCCTCACCAGAAATACGGCCAGGATCCAGAGGGGCTTCGGGGTGTTGATGATTCTGGTCGGAGTGGCCATCGGCTTCGGCTGGGACCGGCGTTTTCAGGCCGCGGTGCTGCAGGCCTTTCCCCGCTACGGCAGCGGGTTAACCGCCGTCGAGCAAACGGAAGCGGTGCAGAACGCCCTGAAGGAACGTACAGGTTCGCCGGAGGCCGGAGGATCTTCGGGAAGCGCGTTCACCTTCGGCGTGCCGCCGAAGCCGGGAATGCTCGGAGACTACGGACCCGCTCCGCCCCTGGTCGCCGAAGGCAGGTGGTTCAACACGAAGGCCCTCGCCGCCGAGCTGGGAGTCTACTCGGACACAGCCGAGGCGGATGCAGCCGGACAAGGCGATGCACAGAAGATCGCAGCCCAGCCAGGCCCGGCCGAGGCGGGCGCGAGCGCTTCCTCCGGCATGCCGGTGGCGGAAGGATCGCCGCCCCTGACCATGGAGGAGCTGCGGGGCCGGGTGGTCGTAGTCGACTTCTGGACCTACAGCTGCGTCAACTGCGTGCGGACCATCCCCTATCTGAGGGCCTGGTACGACGCCTATAAGGACGAGGGGCTGGTCATTATCGGTGTACATACGCCCGAGTTCGAGTTCGAGAAGAACCCGCGGAACGTCGCCCGGGCCATCAAGGACCTCGGTGTGGACTGGCCGGTGGTCCAGGACAACAATTACCGGCAGTGGAACGCCTACGGGAACCGCTACTGGCCGGCCCACTACTTCATCGATGCCAAGGGCCGCGTGCGCTATTTCCACTTCGGCGAAGGGGAGTACGAAGCTTCGGAGCGGGTCATCCGGGCGCTGCTGAAGGAAGCCGGCGCCGCGGTGGGAAGCGGGCTGGCCCAGCCCGAGCCGCGTTTTACGGCCAAAACACCGGAAACCTACCTGGGTTACTCCCGGGCGCGGGGGTTTACCTCGGCGGTGCCTGCGGTCCACGATCGGTTTGCCGACTACCGTCCGGCCGGCACTCCGGGCAACGGCGAGTGGAACCTGTCCGGGAGCTGGGATATCACCGGCCAGTACATTGTGCCGCAGTCGACCGGCGTACTGGAGCTGGGCTTCGAGGCCAGTAATGTCTTCCTGGTGGTCCAGCCGGCGGAGCCCGGCGGCAGCATCGAGGTGCGCGTGGATGGGCGCATCAGCGCCGACACGGCGGACGTCAAGAACGGGACCCTGCTGGCCGACGAGAGCCGGCTGTACCAGCTAGTCGGCCTGAGCAAGCCCGGCAGGCACCTGCTGCACCTGGAGGTAAAGGGGAAGCTGAGACTGTTCGCCTTCACCTTCGGCTAGGAGGGGCGGAAATGCGCCGGCAGCCGCTGACGCCGCAACGAGCGGGCGCCAGCAGCAGGACCCGGCGGCGGAAGCTCCCGGCGCGAACGGACATACAAACGAGATCAGGAGGTAGTTATGATGAAGAGGATCGCGATATTGCTCTTAGTTATGGTAGCGGTCACAGGGGCCGCGATCCTGGCTGCAGGCGAGAACGGGGCACCCGGCAAGCCGTCTAAAGCGGAGCTGAAGAAGCGGCTTACCCCGCTGCAGTACAGGGTTACTCAACAGAACGGCACGGAACCCCCGTTTCACAACGAGTACTGGAACAATCACCGGGAGGGAATCTATGTGGACGTGGTCTCCGGCGAGGTGCTGTTCAGCTCTGCGGACAAGTACGATTCGGGCACGGGCTGGCCGAGCTTTACCCGGCCCCTTGAACCGAACAACATCGTCACCCGGGAAGATCGCAGCTTCGGTATGGTCCGCGTCGAGGTGCGCAGCCGCCAGGCGGACTCCCACCTCGGGCACCTGTTCCACGACGGCCCGGCTCCCACGGGACTGCGCTACTGCATAAACTCGGCGGCGCTGCGCTTCGTTCCCGTGGAGGAGTTGGAGGCGCAGGGCTACGGGGAATATCTGCCGCTGTTTCAAAAGTGAGTATTAAGGAGGACTTATATGAACACCGTGATAATCAATACCCGTGTTTTGGGCAGGCGCGTTCTAGCAGGGCTGGCCGCCGCGGTGATGCTCCTGTTGGCTCCGGCGGTCGTTCGGGCGGATTTCCCGGATCCTCCGGCGGATGTCGTCGAGAAGACCGGAGGGACCCAGACCGCGGTACTGGCCGGGGGTTGTTTCTGGGGCATGGAGGGTGTCTTCGAGAGGCTGAAGGGGGTGGTGGACGTTACCTCGGGATATGCAGGAGGGGATGCGGCTACCGCCCACTACGAGATGGTCGGCACCGGAAAGACGGGTCATGCCGAGTCGGTCCGCATCACCTACGATCCGCAGCGTATCGGCTACGGCACCCTGCTGAAGGTTTTCTTCTCCGTGGCGCACGATCCGACCCAGCTGAACCGCCAGGGGGCGGACATCGGGACTCAGTACCGCTCGGCGATATTTTACACCGACGAGCGCCAGCGGCGGCTGGCGGAGGAGTATATCGACAAGCTCAACAGCTCCAGGGTATACCGCAAGCCTATCGTCACCCAGGTGGTTCCCCTGCAGGGATTCTACCCGGCCGAGGAGTACCACCAGGACTTCATGGATCGAAATCCCAACTACCCGTACATCGTGTACTGGGACCTGCCGAAGGTCGAGCATCTGAAGAAGGAGTTCCCGGAGCTGGTAGCCGGTCCTTGATCTGCTGCTGCTCACCTTGAGGCATTGAGGCCGGGGGCGGTACTTTACAATCCCGCTCCCGGCTCTATAATTTCGCTATGGCGCCCACCATAGCCATCATCGAAGACGAGAAATCGGTAGCCAAAGGCCTGATCTACGGGCTCGAGCAGGAAGGCTACAGTGTACGCTGGGCCGCCTCGGGCCAGGCCGGTCTCGAGCTGGTGCGGGCCGAATCTCCCGAGCTGCTCATTCTGGACCTTCGCCTGCCGGACATTGGCGGCTACGATGTGTGCCGGACACTCCGGGCCGAGAAGAAGAACCTGCCGATTCTGATCCTTACCGCCAGCGACCAGGAGATGGACAAGGTGCTCGGTCTGGAGCTGGGTGCCGACGACTATCTGGTCAAGCCGTTCGGCTTCCGCGAGCTGCTGTCCAGGATCAGGGCTCTTCTGCGCCGCGCCTACGGAGATCTGGCCGCGGGGAGCGCCGAACAATGGATGCGCTTCGGCAATGTCAGGATCGATACGAAACATCTGCAGGCCTTCAAAGGCGAGGAGGAGATCTTCCTGACTCCGATCGAGTTCAAGCTCCTGCTGTCTTTCCGCGAGCGCCCGAACCAACCGATAGACCGCGGTCTGTTGATCGAGCAGGTGTGGGGCAGCGGCTACTTCCTGGAGGATGAGCGTACGGTAGACGTACACATCCGCCACCTGCGCCAGAAGCTGGAGCCCGACCCGTCCAGGCCGCGCTACATCCGTACGGTTCGTGGTTTCGGGTATAAATTCGTGCCGGAGGATGAGAGGCTTGATGTTAAAAAATCTTAATGATCCGGCAAACGAGCCTTAACTCCATAGCTGGTATACTTCTTCACAAATGCAGTCTAGGAGGTACCGAGATGAGATCCCGAATAGCGATAGCTACGATCCTGTTTTTTGTTGTGTCCACCCTGGCTCTGTTCGCAGCCGGGAACAAGGAAGCCGCAGCCTACCCGGTCCAGGAACTGAAGCGAACGGCCGGCGGCCAGGATGAGCCGGGCCTGGTCATCGTCAGGGTGCTGGAAGACAGTCCCGCCGAACGTGCCGGTTTGACCCGGGGAGATATCCTCCTGGAGATCAACGGCCAGGAGGTAAACAATATCGTCGAGGTTCGCAGGATACTGGCCGAACTGAGGGCCGGAGAGTGGATCGATCTATCGGTCCGTCACGGAGACGAGGAGAAATCGCTGAGATTGAAGCTGGAGGATCGTCTCTATCACCCGCCCCTGGGTGTGGTGTTCGGCTCCCGGCGAGCAGTCACGATCGAGAACTTCACACCGTTCAGACAGGGAGCGCTGGTCATGGAGGTGCTGGAAGACAGCCCGGCCGCAAAGGCGGGGATCAGACGCGGGGACATCATCGTTTCGGTAGACGGGAAACAGGTCGGTGAGGAGAATTTGCTGTCCGATCTGGTGGCCGGACACGGTCCAGGAGATCGAATCATTGTGGGAATCCGGCGCCTGGTCCCGGGCGGTCCCCCCGAATCTCTTGAGATGCAGGTAGAGCTCGCTGAAGGCGAAGAGGGAAAGGCTTTTCTAGGGGTGCGCTTTACAGCCGTACCCGGATTTCGGGGGCCGTTTTCCGAGCGTTTTGAAACGCAGCCGGGGGAGCGCCGGCACTTTCACTTTCAGCTCCCGGATCCCGGTTTCGAGCCGGGACCGCACTTCCGCTGGTTCGAAACTCCCCAGCAGGGCGAAAAAGAGAATAGAGGGCAGCCGGAGACCAGTGTCTGAAAGTAAAGAACATAAATGATGCGATCGATCCGCTGGCGCTTGACCCTCAGTTACGTAGCTCTGGCGCTGGTGACCGCGCTCACCGTAGGATTGCTCACTCTGTTTCTGATCCGGCACTACATAGTGGAACAGGAGCGGGAGTATCTGGCTGTCACCGGTCGCAGCATCACCAGGCAGGTTTTGCCGCTGCTGCGCAGCGGCAGGAGCCGGGAGGAGTTACGGCGGCTCGTGGAAGCGAACAGCTTCTTGAGCAATGTTCGTATTCGGCTCTTGGACCGAGAGCGAGACCTGTTGATCGATACCGGCGATCAGAAAGTGCTGTTGAGCCGGGCAGTCCCGGGACAATCCCCGAACCAACCGCCGGGTAGAAGGCCTCTCCGTCCCCCGCCCGAGACCCTGGCTCTTACATTCCGGGGTCTCGAGCTTCCGGGGCCCTTTGAACGGGGAGAGAGAGGTTTCGCTCTGGTACGCCGGCAGAGCGGCCTGATGCCGCCTCAGTTCGTCCTGGAGCCCCTGGAAGCTGCCGCCAGGCCGGAGGCGGCGAAGCGTCAGGAACAGCGGTATTCAGATCAGCACCTTACCCTGCCGGTAGGCGACCAAGGCAGTCCCTACGGCTTCGTGGAGCTCAGTCAGGGTCCCGATTTCCGCAGGCAGACCCTGGCCGCTTCTCTGCGAGCCATCGCCATATCGGCTGCTGCTGCTGTGCTACTGGCCCTGTTGATCGGTCTGCTGATGAGCCGCAAGCTTGCCGACCCTCTCGTAAAGCTCGCCGCGGCGGTGAGCGACATCGATGGAGACAACTTCGCCGTTCGGGTGCCGGACCTGGGTAACGACGAGATAGGACAGCTCTCTCGCCAGTTCAACCGCATGGCCGAGCGCCTGGGCCAGAGCTTCCGCGAGCTGGCCCGCGAGAGGGACTCCCTGAAACAGTTTGCCGCCGACGCCTCCCACGAGCTGCGTACTCCGCTGACGGCGTTGAAGACTTATAACGAGCTGCTGCAGTCCGCAGCCGGGCGCGATGCCCGTACCCGGCGGGAGTTCTTGCAGGAATGCCAGGGTATGCTCAACCGGCTGGAGTGGATCGTCGGCAACCTGCTCGACCTTTCCCGTTACGACGCCGGGATCTGTGAGCTGGATATTCAGGAACAGCCAGCCGAGAGTATTATTCGCGGTGCCTTGCAGGCCTGCAAGCAGAGAATAGAGGAGAAGAAGATCGCGGTAACGGTGGAGGTAGAGCAGGGGGTCGGTGCTGTAGCCTGCGACCGCGAGCGTATCGAGCTGGCCCTGGTCAACCTGCTGGAGAACAGCCTGAAGTACCTCGATCCCGGCGGCAGCATCACCATCGGCGCCTGGAAAGAGCCTGACGCCTGGTGCTTCCGGGTCAAAGATACAGGGAGAGGCATTGACGAGCGCGATCTGCCCCACATATTCAACCGCTTCTACAGAGGAAGAAAGAGCACCGAAACGGGCAGCGGCCTGGGCCTGGCTATCGTGAAAAGCGTTGTCGAAGCGCACGGCGGTTCGGTTGAGGCGAACAGCGTCTACGGGGAAGGCAGCGAGCTTGTTTTCCGTCTGCCGGTGAGGGGAGGATGAGCATCCGGGGCTTGTTATCACCGGCCCTCCTGAAGATAATAAACGCGGAAGGCGTTTGGTATGCAAGAGTCGCGATCTTCGGGAAATGCCGGTCAACAAACGCAAGACCGTGAACAAGAGGAAAGCAGGAGAACAGGGCCTCTCAGATATCGCCTCCCGGTGCTCAAGGATGTTCTGAAAAAACCGTTCACCAGGGCTCCTTATCTTTCCTACTTGTTCGGAGACTACCGTAGAATACTGGACTTCGGAACCCTGACCCGGGTGTTCCTCCGCGTACCATTCCCTCCGGATGTCAGATTGAGCCCGAACGTGCCGCTGTCTCTGACCGGATTGGCTAAACCGTGGGCCGTGGAGCTGTCCGGAACTCTGGAGCTTGCTCTGGAGGATAGCTGGCGCTATCTGCGTAAAATAGAGTACAATCTGCTGGTCGTCCTCAAGCAGTTCTGCGACAAGCTCGCATCCATAAATTTCAATCTGTTCAACTACCGGGACAGGAATCTGATCAACAAGCTGAGATCCCTGGAAACTCTATTTCTGTTTTTTCACTGCCAGCCACGCTGCCGCGAGTTTCTCTTGTTTTCGTTGAAGCAGGTGACGGGCAAGGACATGAGGTTGAACGGCAGATACGAACAGGCCGTGGACCTGATGGACAAGCTGCTTCAGAGCGACTGTTCTACGCCCTCGCTGTACAACTTCCTGCTGGGCCTCAACATGCTGGCCTACCGGCGGTTTTTCAGACTGCCGGATCTTGTCTACGGAGATCTTGGGGAGCTGGTCAACACCAGAGAGTTTGCCTGTACTTTGGACATCAAGAAGAAGATCGGAGAGTCCATCATCGAAGGCCGCCGTCGCCTGTCGATGCTTCAGGAGCAGCAGCAGAGAACCAAGAAACTGAAAGCCCTGCTCAGCCTGGACGAATCCGGCCAGGTCGATTTCGAGCCGCTGCGTTCCTTCTACGAAAGGACGGACGACCTGGAGGAAAGACAGACATTTGCGGCGGACAGCGACAATATCATGCGGGTGGCGCCCCGGTTGTTCGACGCCTTCGACCGGACCTTTTATCCCCTGCTGAACGGGCACGTGCATGTCGAGGATGTGGGCAACGTCACCCTGTTCACCCAGGATTTCTTCCAGCTCGATTTCCTGAGAATCCGGCAGGTGGCCGAAAGAGTGGAGGCACTGGTATCGAGCCACGACGAGTTTCCACGAAATCGTTTTCTGGAGCTGCAGCGCTCGGTCAAAGGGATCCTGAGTGTAGAAGCCGATATATTGAAGCTGATCAACGAGGGACTGGACATCATCTGCGAGATGGGGAAAAAGGTGGAGACGGTGCTGGTTTCCCGAAGAGAAAATACCGGCAGGATTTCGCGTCCCCTCGATCCGATTATTTTACGGGGCAAAGATTTCAGTTTGTCCCACGAAAACAAGAGGATAAGCTCGAGAAGCGTGCTCAACGGAAAATCCGTGGCCGATGCCCTTTCGTACGCCGTCTCCATCTGTCTAACCATTGCGGTGTTTCTACACTACCCCCCAGTCTACGAACTCCTGGAAGGCGAAGAACAGACTGACAGGGAACTGAGATCGGAGCTGGAAACCTTGAGCCGCCTCGCGGATTCGGGCATACCGGGGACAGTCACGGATAGCCCGCCTGGTATCTCGGCTGCAAGCGAGAGACGCTGAGAGCAATCCCCTTTACCAAGAGCCTTGGTCTGGTGGAGTTGCTGCCGGTGTTTGCTCGAAAAAAAACGAATATGCGGGTACAATCATCGAGAAAGAAGTCTAATGAAGTAGGCACTCGGAGACAGTGGACCAGAACCTGATCGTCATTTCCAAATCAGCAGAAATCCGGCAGAGTTTTACGGACAGTTACTCTCTGTTGGGCTACGAGGTGAGCGCCTTCGAGGATATCTTCGAAGTGATCAGAGACCTCAATTCTCTGGACCCCGACCATGTCATCATGGACATCGACGAGCTGGCCAGGAAGTGGAAGATCATCGCTTCCGGATTACAGCTCGCTCAGAAGAAGATAACGATCATTCTCATTGCGAGCACCATGACTCTGGATGAAGCGAACGAGGCTCTGATTCTGGGGGTTTCCGGGGTCATTATCAAGCCGTTTCTGCGGGAGTTTCATTTGAAACGGGTTTATGACATATTCCACCGTAAATTGCGGGCCGAGGGGAAACGCATCTATCCGAGATTCTATGCAGGTGTAGCGTTCGACGGATCGCTCATCGTCCAAAGTGAAAAAACGGACAAGATCCACAGTTTCGAGCTGGTGAACGTGTCGGAGATCGGAGCAGCGGTTCGTTCCCGAGATTTGGAAATAGCTCCTGAACTGGCACCGGATTATAGTACCGAGCATGCGCTCCTGCGTATCGACAACGAGGAGTTCCCGGTGACCGTGCAGGTCGTCTTTCGCAAGCAGGGCCTGATCGGCGTAAACTTTCGAAGCATAAGAAGGGGGCGGTCCAACTTTATGCGCTTCCTTCAGAAACTAAGTTTGAGGGCCTTCGGCATCTCGGGCATCAAGGGCAAGTGGTAGGCTGATTTTCCACATCAGCGGGCCTCAAGGAGGCTAGAAGCTGTGGATGGCCGTAGCCTTGAATGAGGCGTAGATATCCCGCCCGGCTCTGATATCCAGCTCGGTCAGGGCTCCTTTGGTGATCAGGGATTTGAATACGGCTTCGCCGCTGTCCACATCCACTTCGTAGAAAAACCCGCGATCGACGACATCAACTATACGTGTCCGGAAGCAGTTGCGCATGCTGGAAGACAACGGCTCGAGGCTGAGCACGATGTCTTCGGGCCTGATGGCTATATAGCCCTGGTCGCGGTCCGGATGCCGTCCCATTTCGATGCGGAGTTTGCCGATCCGGGCTTTCGTCCCCTCGTAACTGACAGGAAGAACGTTCTTCATGCCCACGAAGTCCGCTACGAAGCCGGTGCGCGGCTTGTAGAAGATATCTTGAACCGAATCCACCTGTTCGATCCTGCCCTGGTGGATCACCGCAGCCCGTTCGGCCAGCGATAGGGCTTCGGTGAAATCGTGGGTTACCATTAAAAAGGTCACTCGCGAGCTGGCATGCAGGCGCCGAAGGAGATCCTGGATCTCCCGACGGAAGGCCGGGTCCAGGGCGGATAAAGGCTCATCGAGGAGAAGGACCCGCGGATCGATCATCAGTGCCCGGGCCAGGGCGGTGCGCTGCAGTTCTCCGCCGCTCAACGTGGCAGGATAGCGATCGAGAAGATGCGAGAGGCTCAGCTTGTCCACCAGCCTTGTATAGCGCTCCCGGCGTTCGCCTGAGCTGACGGGATGGAAGTGCAGGCCGTAGGTAATGTTGTCCTTCACCGTCTTATGGGGGAACAATGCATAATCCTGGTACACGATCCCGACGCCCCTGCTTTCCGGTGGCAGATGCGTGATGTCCCGATTCCCGATAACTATCCGGCCGCTGTCTACCGGGACCAGGCCGGCCAGGGCTTCCAGCAGCAATGTTTTTCCGGCTCCGGTTGGCCCCATAAGCACGAAGAACTGGTTCTCTTCGATATCCAGGCAGATGTCGCGCAGACGGAACTCCGGCAGGGTAACGTTGAGTCCGTGGATTCGAATCATGTCGTTTTTCTGTCTCTGAGGCTGAGCATCCTGATGGTCAGGAAGAGCAGCAGGCAGAGAAAGACCAGCCAGAAAGCCACCGGCTGGGAATATTTGAGCCCAAAGGCTTCGAAGCGTTCATAGATCATCACCGGGGCAATCATAGGATGGTAGGCCACGATCACTACCGCCCCGAACTCGCTGATCGCCCGGGCACAGGCCATGACAAATCCTATCAGGATGCTGCGCCGGGCGAGGGGGAAGGTGATCTTGAAGAAGGTTGCACCCATCGATGCTCCGAGGCTGCGTGAGACTTTCTCCAGGCGAGGAGAAACGTTTTCGAAGCCATCCTTGGCGGCATTGATGAAGAACGGCAGGCCGACGAACACCAGCACCGTGATAATACCTGCGACACTGCCCATGATCCTGATACCCAGAGCGTGGAGGACGCGTCCTATCGGATGTCCCTTGCCCGCAATGCCTAGGATGGCTATGCCTACCACGGGGTGGGGTATCACGATCGGCAGGTCGATCACGCTCTCCACCAGCCGCTTGCCCCAGAAACGACTGCGCGCCAGCAGATAGGCGAGGGGGGTTCCCAGGACAAATGAGATGAGCGCGGCCGATCCGGCCGTATAGATGCTCAGCCAGATCGACCGCAACACGTCCCGGTCTAGAATGGTCTGTTTCAGCATCGAAGCGCTCGGAGCCGTCATTAACTGGATGAGCGGAAGCAGGATAAAGGCCATCACGACGATGGCACAAGAGATTGTCAGCCAGAAGAACGGCTCCTTGCGGATCATCGGCTCTAGTTTTTGACCTCCAGCAAGCCCTGCAGCTCCGCAGGCACTAAGGCCATCATTGCCTGGCTGGGCACCCGGGCTGGTACAAAGGGAGGCTGTCCCTGGTCTTTCAGGATCGCCAGTCCTCCCTCGGGGTCGAGCAGGAAGGCTAAAAAGGCCACGGCCCCCGGTCGATTCGGCGCATCCTTGATCAGGGTGACTCCGTAGGTTACGGATTGCCCCGTCATCTCCATGGTCTGTCCCGGCTCCGATCCGGTAACCTCTACCAGCGCCTGGGCGTAGAACTCGTCATACTTGTAGTTACCCAGGTTTATCTGATCGGGCAGCGTAACATAATCCAGCCCGTGCTGCACGGCTACGGACAGGTATTCCCAGGCATAGTCCATGTTCCCGGTCTGAAGTAGCGAAATCAGATCCACCGATTTGGGTCGAACATTCTCTTCAGGCCGGTTGGCCAGCAGCCGATCGTACAGACCCGGGATGCGGTAGTGCTTTTCCGCCAACTGCATCACCATCAGCGCTCGGTAACCGCAAGGGTCCAGGTTCGGGTCCGAGTGACCCCAAACCACCCCGTCCTTCTGCAGTATCTCATACCAGTTGCCGGCATTGATCTGCTGCGCATAGCTGCTCGCGTCCGTGTAGCAGAGCACCAGCTGATTGGTGGCGAAGCGGATGTTCCAGTCCGCGAAGTCCGGGATCAGGAGTTTATCGATCACCTTGTAGTCCGCCGAAGCCATGATATCGCATGGTTTCTGAAGATCTACGATCTTGCGGGCGCACCGTGTGCTTCCCGCCGCCTCTCTGAGCACGTCTATGGACGGATGCCTGCGCTCGAACTCCATCTCCATGGTCTCCAGTGGAACCGCCAGGCTCCCGGCATGGAGGATCATCACGGTCCCGCTTAGCTCGCCAGACGCGGCGGCCGGATGTTCGGTCTGCCCTTCTGCAGAGAGCTGCAGGGCGAGGAAGGCCATAGCGAAGGACAGCAGCACCGCTGACGGCTTTCTTGTAAGCATTCCTTTCCTCCTTGGGTATTGATATTCCTGCCTCCATTTTCTCAGGATCGCATTGAGTTTCCATGTTCGCTTTGGACGTTCGTGACCTGATGAACGCCGGGCAGGGCCGACAAAAAGGCCGGCGCTGCCATGAGAAAGGAAACGCCGGCCTTGCAGTACGAGGTGCGGCAAGTTCTCCTTTCCAAGCACGGGAGGCATGTCCGTTTCCAGGCATACCTTCGACCGCTTGAGCAGCGGCAACCGACCGCGTACCATGGGACACCCGCCGTGAATCGTCCACCACGGCCGGCAACCTTTAGGCCGCGCGGTTCGGAGAACCTATTTAGCTATAGTATTGCATAACATAGGAACAGAATATGGTCAATGCTCTCTGTGCTCCTCTTAACTCCGTCGGTTCGCGGCTCTGCCTTCAGGCGGGATAGGGAAAAAAGAAGGTCGAAATCGGGATTTTCACCATAGGGAGGTAGTCCAAACGGTCCTAAAGTGGTAAATGAGGAGGACTCGGTGGATCAGTATTTTCCCTGGGAGGATGTAGAGGCCTGCATCCAGGACCCCAAGCTGGAAAAGAGTCATGGAGTTAAAGCGGAGTATCTACCGGAAGCCCGCGCCTGCCCGACGTGCAACACCCCCCCGGAAAAGCTCAGGTGGATTTACTTCATTACCCCGCCCGTGACCTGGGAACAACGCCGCGGCAGGGCCGGCTACCTGCTCATCTGCGAGAAATGCCGCCGTCAGGTGGATTTTTTCTGCGAGGTACGAGGCTAAAGAGGCAGCCGATGGAAGTGAATACAGAAAGAGCTCTGTTACGATTTAGCGGTATCAGGAACCTGTTAACGAGACAGCGATTTTTTCGGTTCCATCGACCAGCTCTTCCAAAGAGTTGAAAATCTGGTAGGAAGAAGATACAGCCTCTCCTGTTTCCACATTCAGCATCTTTAAATTCAGAATATAGCGTTTGCCGATCATACCAAGGCTGCCGATCACGATCTTGTCCGCTGCCAGGAGTTTTCCAAGCCTGAGCTGACACTCCTCATCTACGCTGTCGGAGTGTGAGTATTCTATTTCCTTCATGACGGCTTCTCTTTGGCTCCGATCCAATACCCGGTACTTCTTGGTGCTTATCAGAGCACTGCTCAGCAGGTCCACGATGAGATTGCCAACCGATTCGTCCAGATTTTCTATACTCAAGTCAAGCACGGTGATCAGTGGCAGTTCCCGGTCTTGAGATTGCTTCTCGGCCTGCTCGCCTATCTCCTCGTAGAGCTCTTTTCTGCGTTCGATGGCCCAGCTATAATCCGGATCCAGCTCTATAGCTTTGTTGAGATCCGCCAATGCCTTTAGATGTTCGCCCATCTCTCGATAGGTTTGCCCCCTGCTGGCATAAGCGAAGTCGTTCTTTGGATTCAACTCGATCGCTCTGCTCAAGTCGGCTATAGCGGGAGCATACTTGTCCAGCATTCGGTACGCCTCGCCCCGCCTCGCTATCGCCCATTCGTAGTCCGGGTCCAGCTCTATGGCTCTGTCGAAATCTTTTATAGCTGTCTCGTAGTCACTGTTCATACGGTGCGCGTTGCCGCGGTGGGCAAGGGCCCATTCGTAGTCCGGGTCCAGATCGATCGCACGGGTTAAATCTTCGATGGCTTTCGCGTAATCATCCTTCTCGTAGAAGCATTCTCCCCGGCTGGCCAAGGCCCAAGAGTACTCCGGATCCAATTCAATGGCTCGATCCAGATCCGCAATCGCCAGATCAATCTCATCGATCATTCGATAGGATTCACCCCGATGAGCCAACGCCCAATCATAGTCGGGATCCAGTTCAATCGCCTTGCTCAGTTCGACGATGGCCTGTTGGTAATCTCCCTTTTCTCGATAGGAATCGCCCAATTCGGCCAGCCTCTTGGCTTCTTCTCGTGTCTGATCGCTGGATTCTTGCTTGGCCTGCGGGGTGGTGATCAGGCATCCGGAGAACACTAATACTACGATCGGGAAAAAAAATACCAGTAGTAGTGCAATCTTGTGATCATTTGTCTTTTGCATCCATGCCTCTCCCCTATCATGTCCAGATAATCACGATTAGATTATTATAGAAACCCTGCCTTTTTGTAAACAAAAAATCTACCGGTATTCCTTGTGGATCTTGCGTTCCCGACCTACCGGACCCAGGGGGGCCGTAGGAGCGGGGCTGCCGGAGACCGCCTCATTGCTCGGAAAAGACCCTACAGAATCAGCCTTTTTTTCAGCCGGCGGATGGCCAGAAAGCCGAAGACCAGGATAAAAGCTGCGATGTACAGCCCGTTCAGCAGCATGTTGAGCTCGAAACGGTTGTAGCAAAACGCCCTGACCAGACGCACGGCGTGGGACAGAGGCAGGGCCCAGGCGACGGTTTTCAGAATACCGGGCAGGTTGTCCAGCGGAAAAACGATGCCGGAGAAGAAGAACATGGGGGTAAGCAGCCCGGTAAAGTAGAAATTGAAGTGGTTGATGTTTTTGACAAAGGAGGTAACCAGCAGCGAGAGGGCGGAGAACATCAACCCGGTGAGAAAGCCCGCGAGCGGAGCCAGGACCGCCAGGGGGGAGGGTACCAGTCCGAAAGGCCAGATAACCACCAGCACGGCGGAGGAGAAGAACAGGCTTTTGCTGCCGGCGAACAGCATCTCCCCGACCAGAAGATCCGTGGCCGTAATCGAGGCGGCCAGCATGCCGTCGTAGACCTTGTCGAACTCCAGGCGGATGAAGGTTCCATAGGAGCATTCAAAAGCGCTGGTAAACATGGCCGGAGGGACTACGATTCCCGTGGCCAGAAACTGCAGGTACGAGCTTCCCTCGATCAGGCCCACATAGTGGCCGAGACCGAGGCCGAGGGCGGCCAGAAAGATCAGAGGTTCTATAAAGGGCGGGAAACCGTTGGAGATCAGCTCCCTGGTGTAAACCCGGTAGTGGCGGTACCAGACGCTATAGAGCCTGGACAGCAGGGAGGGGACCCGGACTTCGATCCTCTGGGACGCGGCTCGTTCACTCATGGAGCTTTCTCCCGGTAGTCTTCAGGAACACGTCTTCGAGATTGGACTGCCGGATGAAGGAATCCCCGGCCTCCAGTTCCACAGCCAGCCGTTGCAGGGCCTCGGCGGAATCGGAGTACAGCAGAGCCCGTCCTCCGGAGCCTTCCAGGCGAACGTTCTCCGGAAGGTTTTTCTTGGCCGGCCAGTCGGGATTCAGCACCTCCAGAACGTATGACTCTATGTTTTTTCGCACCAGCTCGGTTGGCTTTCCCTCCAGGACCTTGCGGCCGCCGTTCATGATGATCAGGTTGTCGCAGAGCTGGAAAGCCTCGTCCATATAGTGAGTGGTGAGGATGATGGTTACTCCCTCTTTCTTCAGGCTCCTCAGCCTGTCCCAGATGATATGGCGTACCTGGGGATCGAGACCCGTGGTGGGCTCGTCGAGGATCAGCAGCTTGGGCGAGTGGATCAGGGCCCGGGCGATGAGCAGGCGCCGCTTCATGCCGCCGGAAAGCTCGCGGATCCTGGCCTTCTTTTTCTCCGCCAGCTCCATAAACGCAAGCAGGTATTCGATCTGGGGCATGATGTTCCGTCTGGAGAGCCCGTAGAAGCGGGCATAGATCAGCAGGTTCTGGAGCACGCTCAGCTCCACGTCCAGGTTGTCCTCCTGGGGGACGATCCCCGCCAGGTACTTTATCTCCAGCTCGTTCTGATGGGGGTCGTAGCCGAAGACATTCACCTGACCCGGCGCGGGATGGTCCCGTGCGGCCTTACCGTGGAGTATTTTGACCATGGTGGTCTTGCCCGCTCCGTTGGGTCCGAGAAGGCCGAAGCATTGAGCTTTGGGCACCGAAAAGCTGAGCTCCTCCACGGCGGTTACGTTCTTGTAGCTCTTGGTCACCCTGTTGACTTCAATGGCCGGCGGTTCCATGACGATCCTGCTTTCGGTATCCGCTAAATATAGAGAGCCGGGGCGGCAGCCGTCAAGCCGGGAGTATTACCGGGTATGGCCCTTCTTCAGGCGCTCATTCCGCCCCCAGAGGCGGAAACCGGCGGAAGGGCTCGGCTCAGGGAAACGGACGGCTGAGAGCGGGTTCGGCTCACCTTTGTCCGGGCGCTCTCTTTGGCGAATACCGCGCTCTGGTGCCCGGCGGGGTGCCTGGAGGGAATCCTGACGAATCCCGCCCCCGCGATGAGGGCAAGCTCTTCTTCGAACTCAGACGAGCGCACCGGCCCCGAGGGTTCCCCGAAAAACAGCAATCCGTTTTGGCCGAGCGCCCGATGGATCTCCCAAAGGAATTGCCTGGGGTTGAAGGCCTCGTGCAAGACGGCGTAGGCCAAGGCAAAATCCACCTGCCCGTGGAGATCAGATATCTCGAGGGATTCCGGCGTGCACACCCGGGTCTCTATTCGCGATGCCAGTCCCGCCCGGCCGGCCCTCCTCTCCAGGCTCTGAAGCATTTTGGGCTGTAGATCGACGCAGATGACTTTTCCCCGCTCTCCGCACATGCGCGCCATGGGAAGGCTGAAAAACCCCATGGCGCAGCCCGCATCCAGTGCTCTCATGCCCGGCCGCAGGTAGGGACCGAGCATCGTTTCGGGGTTATCTCGCCATTTCCGCAGCGGGCTGATCAGGAAATAGCCCATCCACCAGGGAAAGATATGATTTTCGTTCATCGTTGCGCTCCTGTATTGCGATTCTGATACTCCTAGACGTGTGAATATTGGATTTATTGTGTATCGGAGTCAGGAAGTGGCCGGGTCTCTTACCAGGCGGCTTGGAGGATCTCCATGGCCTGCCCCGGATCGCTGACCGAACGGGGATTGTACACGATCGAGCCGTCCGAGAGAGCCAGCTCCGCGCAGCGACGAAGCCCGTCCTGCGGCACCGCTATATCACGGAGCCGTACCGGAAGCCCCACCTGTCCGACGAGCCGGGCCAGGGCCTCCACGGCGGCTCCTGCCGCCTGCTCCGCTCCCATGGCCGGGGTTCGAACTCCCAGCGCCTCCGCAACCAGGGCATAGCGTTCGGCGCAGGCTGGCAGGTTGAAGCGCATGGCGTGGGGCAGGACCACGGCGTTGGCCAGGCCGTGGGGAACGCCGAATAGAGCGCCGAGGGAATGAGCCAGGGCGTGCACCACACCGACCATGGCATTGCTGAAGGCCTGTCCGGCCAGCGTCGCCGCGATCTGCATCTGTCCGCGGGTGGCCAGATCCTCCCCGTGCTCCACGCATACCGGCAGGTACGAGGAAGCCAGGCGCAGGGCGTGCAGGGCCAGGGCGTCGGTCAACGGCGCCGCCTGCAGGGAGTGCAGGGCCTCCACGGCGTGGGTCACCGCATCCAGTCCCGTGAACGCGGTGATGCGGGGCGGGAGACTGCGAAGCAGCTCCGGATCCAGGATCGCCACGTTGGGGGCCAGGTGATAGTCGAACAGCACCTGCTTGTGCCCCCCAGCGGCGTCCTTGATGACGGCGGCGAAGGTGACCTCGCTTCCGGTACCCGCCGTGGTTGGGATGCTGAGATGGGGAATCAGGGCCCGCTCCAGCATCTGGAAGCCGTCATAGTCCTTAAGCTCCCCTCCTTCTGTGAGCAGCACGGCCAGACCCTTGGCGGTGTCGATGACGCTGCCGCCGCCCAGGCTGACCAGACTGTCGGCCCCGGCCTGGGGGGGCCGGCGGGCGCCCCCCCGCGCCCCCCCCCCCCCCGCCACCGGGGGGGCCCCGCGGC
>CAYMEK010000008.1:0-87931 GCA_964389305.1 uncultured Spirochaetaceae bacterium | reverse complement strand
GGGCCATCGAAGGGAGTATCAAAAAAAGAAATACGAGAACCTCGAAAAGGCTTTTTCGTCTGTCGGCTCCGCCTGCTTCACCTGAGCTCATAAGGTAACTCCTCTTCCATCCCGTACGGTGTTTTCCGCTCGGAAAGCTCGAGGCTTTTTCTCGACAGGATCGATCCCATAATATGGTCACGGGATGACTCGCTGATATTCTCGAATTGAAGATGCAGAATGCCGTCGCCTTGCGAAGTCCGCAGCACCCGACCGGTGGCCGTAAGCCCTCCCACGGCGGGCGGGAACACGATCTCCAGCCTGTCCGAAGCTTTGAACCGTCCACCGGGATTCGACAGGCTGGCGCCGCCTCCGCCCAGATCGAGAAGCAGCGAGACAACCGGTCTTAGCATGGAGCCCGCAGGCCGAAGCTGCACAACAGCCCTGACGTTGCGTCGATAGAACCGGCGGCGCTGGTAGCGCAATAGCTTCTCGGAATGGTCCAGGTAAATTTGCCCTTGCCCGTTCTTCATCACCCGGGAGGAAAAGGAAAACAATCCCATCGGGCTGTGGAAGTACACAGTAACCCGGGCGCCGTTTTGCAGACGCTCGCCATCCCGGTCCACAGAGATCAGCAGCGCTTCCGGTTTCTGGGCCTGGATCACAGCCCGGCAGGAGCGCAGGTTCCGGTCGAAAAGTACCAGCTCCGTACCCTGGACAAGCTCGGAGCTGGAGGCGGGTATCTCCTCGGGACCTCGCGTGGCGAAACCGAGTTTCAGACGCAAGCTGGAGAGTGCCTCTTCGGAAACCTGCCCGGCTGCGGAAAGCCGGCGGGCGCAGGCATCGAACCGATGGGGCTGCAGGAACAGCGTATATTCACGTTCGCCATTGTTCAGGAAAGCCGCCATTCGCCGCACGATATCTTGCTCTTCGGCATTCAGATTGAATTTGCCTGCCAGATATCGGTAAATCTCCTCGGATCGCCTGGACATCTTCAGCTTGGACTTTCGACGCTGGAGCACGGCGAACACCACCAGGAAGAGCAGAATCCCCGCCAGCAGCAGAAAAAAAATCAGAAGCTGAGTCGGCGTTACGACAAACCCTCTGGCTATCTGAGAGAGGAATCGGTTGATCTTTTCCGGATCCAAGACAATCATAGCCGCCCCATCTAACGTCCGTTGCCGCTGACCGTGACTTTTTTCTTCAACGTCCGGGCTCGGTCCAGCATCGCCTCGAACTCAGATTTTTCCAGCACCTCGACCTCCAACAGCCGTTGGGCCACGCGGCGAAGCAATCCTTTATGCTCTTTCAGGATTTTCAACACTCCGGCATAGCGTCCGGCAATAATCCTGGCGCTCTCCTCGTCGATATATTGCTGGGTCGTCTCGGAGTACTCCCGCATCGCGGCGGAACTGCCATTGCCGAGGAAGGGGCTCTGTTTGCGGGAAGGAAGATACACGTTTCGGAACTTGTCACTCATCCCGTAGTCGGTGATCATACGCCTGGTTATCTCCGCAGCCTTGTCGAGATCATTTGCTGCCCCGGTTGAAATCTGCTCGAATTCGATCTGCTCGGCGGCCCGGCCCCCCAACAGCACGTCGATCTTGCCGAGCAGCTCTTCTTCGGTCATGAGGAAGCGCTCCTCCATGGGCAGCTGCAGCGTGTAGCCCAACGCGCCTATGCCCCTGGGCACGATGGAGATCTTTTCCACCGGATCAGCCCCGGGCGTGAAGCAGGCCACCAGTGCGTGGCCGGTTTCGTGGTAGGCCACGATCTCTCGCTCCCGTGGATTTATCAGACGGTTTTTCTTCTCCAACCCCGCGACCAGCTTCTCGAAAGCGCTGTCGAAGTCCTCCTGGATAACCCGCTGGCGTCCGGCGCGCACTGCCATGATAGCCGCCTCGTTCACCAGGTTGGCCAGATCGGCCCCAACGAACCCGGCGGTCCGCCTGGCTACATCGCGCAGGCTGACCGACTCATCGAGCTTCACGTTTCGGCTGTGCAGCCTCAGAATCGCTTCGCGGCCGCCGAGGTCGGGCTTATCGACCACCACCTGCCGGTCAAACCGGCCCGGGCGCAGCAACGCCACGTCGAGGACTTCCGGCCTGTTGGTGGCGGCCAGCAGAATAACCCCCTTGCGGGAATCGAAACCGTCCATTTCGACCAGGAGTTGATTCAGGGTCTGCTCCCGTTCGTCATTGACGGAAAGGTTGTTGCCGCGGCTCTTGCCGATCGCGTCCAGCTCGTCTATGAATATGATGCAGGGCGCCTTGGCCCGGGCCTGCTGGAAGAGGTCCCGCACCCGCGCGGCTCCTACGCCGACGAACATCTCTACGAACTCCGAGCCGCTGATGCGGAAAAAGGTTACACCGGCCTCGCCAGCCACCGCCCTGGCCAGCAGAGTCTTTCCCGTGCCGGGCGCTCCGACCAGGAGCACCCCTTTCGGAATTTTCCCCCCGATAGCGGTGTAGCGTTCCGGATGCTTCAAAAAGTCTACCACCTCCGCCAGCTCGGCCTTGGATTCATCGGCTCCCGCCACATCGCTGAAACGCACCCCCGTGTCCCCCTCCGCTAAAATCCTGGTCTTGTTCTGACCGAAGCTCAGAGCGTTTTGCCCGGCGGAACCCATACGCCGGAACAACAGCCGCCAGAGCAGAAACATGGCCGCAAAGGGTAGTATCCAGGTAAGGAGAACATTCAGGAGCGGATGGTTCTTCGGCAACACGGCGTAGTATTCCACTCCCTTGGAATCGAGCAATTGAACAAAGGTCGGATCGTCAACGGGAGTCGTTTTGTACTGGCTTAGCTGTTCCTTGGTCGGATTCTTGACGGCTCCGTCCATGATCTTCTGCTCTTCGGCGCGGGTAACGGTGAAGCCGATGTAGTAGCTGGGCGTCATCTCGACCCGCTTGATTTCCCCGCTTTGCACCTTCTGCTTGAAGGTGCTGTAATCCACAGTGGTTATATTCTGATTGGACGACAGGAAATAATTCATCAACACAATCAGAATAACGGTCACTATCAAATACCCCAGGAAAGGTCGCAATTTTTTGAAGTCAAAAGACTTTAGCGGTGGTTTCCTGTTTTCTCCCTTCTCGTCCATCCTCTTCCTCCTCGGCGAAGCCTCAAGCCGCCGGTATCAAGTTATTGCCCTGGGCTTTCCCCTGTCTTTCATCAGGGTTACAAATCTGTAATACTGGAGCCATGAACACTGCGACCGGCTCCAAGACTAATGAGGCAGAATGGCGGTCGCTTGTGGACTGCGATCGAAGATCGCTATATGATGAGCAGTCAATACCGGGAGGCAATACATGGTTTTTCTTAAAGACTTCATCGATATCGACCGGATTATGTTTTTCGATCCCCCCAACAAACAGGCGGCTCTCTCACGGCTGGTCGAAATGTCCCGCTCGGACGAGCTGATCCTAGACTTCAAACGCTTCCGGGAAGCCGTATTCAAACGGGAGGCGATCGTGACCACCGGGATCGGTCAGGGAGTTGCCATCCCGCACATCAAATCGGCCAGCGTGAAACGCTTCTTCATTACCGTGGGTGTTTTCCGCCAGGGCGTTGACTGGGACAGCCTGGACGGCCAGCCGGTTCAAATCGCGTTTCTGATCGGCGGACCCGAAAACCACCAGCAGTACCTGCAGATACTGGCCAAGCTGGCGCTGATCATCCGGAATAACGAGAAACGAAAAGCCATAGTCGAAGCCGCCAGTCCCGAAGAAGTGCTGGCCCAGTTCAGCGGTATTTGAACGGTCGGAGCCCGGCGGTGGCATCCCCGTATCTTTTTATCTACATCGGCGCGGTACTGTTTCTGGCCTTTCTGGCCAAGATGCTCGTCGCGGACCAGCTTCACTTTCCCGCCGTAACCCTGTACGTGGTGATCGGTGTGGTGTTCGGGATCTCGATTCTCAAAGTCTACAGCGAGGAGACGCTGGAGATTTTAGGCTTTGTCTCCCGGCTCGGGGTGGGTCTCATCGCCTTCATCATCGGCTCGGAGCTGAACGCCAGAACCCTGAAGAAGCTGGGAAAATCGATCATAGCTATCGGCGTCCTGGAATCAGCTTTCGCCTTCGTGCTGGTGAGCGCGGCCGTCTTGCTCTTTTTTCCGGGCAGGTGGGAATATGCCTTGATCCTCGGGGCCGTCGCCTCCGCCACGGCTCCGGCCGCTACCGTATACGTAATCCGGCAGTACAAGGCTAAAGGCCCCCTGGCCTCCACGGTGATGGGGGTGGTCGGCTTCGACGACGCGGCAGCATTGATTATCTTCGTCTTCGCCTCCCTGTTTGCCGAAAGCATGCTTACTGGACAGGGGGTGCATGTCCTGGAGCTGGTCCTTAGGCCTCTGTTCACCATAGCCAAGTCACTCGGGACCGGGGCACTGACCGGGCTGCTCTATTACCTGTTGCTGAGAAAGACGCGCGATCCCGACGGTCTCCTCATGGCCGTGTTCGCGGCGATCCTCCTTCAGCTTGGTCTGGCAGATTTTCTTGATCTTTCAGAACTGCTGACGATCATGAGTTTCGCGATCTTTCTCAGCAATACAAACCTCATGCTCGGGCATCGCACCAGAGTGGCTCTGGAGAAGCTCTCCCCCGTTCTCCTACCGCTGTTCTTCATTCTTGCGGGCGCACGCCTGGATGTACGGCTCATCACCAGGATAGGGATCCTCGGTCTGGCCTACACCGCGGCCCGGATGGCCGGGAAGATCTCCGGGGCTACCCTGGGTGCCCTGGTCAGCCGCGCCCCGAAGGTCGTGCGTAAATACATAGGGTTTTCTCTCTTTCCCCAGGTCGGGGTGGCGGTTGCTCTGGCCCTGGCCGTACAGAATCGCTTCGCGGTACCGGAATACGGCACCCGGGGACAATTGCTGGCCGATCTGGTAATCAACATTCTACTGTTCACCACTCTAATCACCGAGGTCGTCGGTCCGCTGCTCACCAAAGCCACCCTCTCTGCCGCGGGGGAGATAGACAAAGGAGACTAAGGAATGTATTTCTATATCCTTCAGCTTTTCAATGTCGATTACCGGGAGGACATCCTCCTGGCCATGACCAGCGCAGGCATCAAGCAGGCCACCGTGGTGGAAGGCACCAATCTGGACAAGATTGTGGCCCAGGAGTTCCCCCTCTTTACGGGGCTGTTCCGCAGCCCGGCGGACAGAGAGCGGTTTTCCAACCTGATCTTCGGTATGATCGACTCCGAGCAGGAGATCGATTCCCTGGTCGAAGTACTGCGACAGGCAGGTATCGACAACAGGAAAGAGGAGATCTACCGCGTCGTTCTGCTTGAAGGCCAAAGGAAGGCCTGATCGGAATGGATTTCGGGATTCGGGTCGGATAGCCCTCAGCACAACCGGCCGCCCCGGCCCGGCCTCCTTCTCCCGCCGCGCCTTTATTATTACAAAAATGTAATGCTCCTGAAAATCTCCGGCAAGGTTGCGAAGTTACCATCGGGTGGTAGTTGTAGCTATGGAGAGACCTGCAACCTCGCCGGATGCCACGGGTGTTCGAAAAGAGATAATTCTGCTCATCGCAACGGACTGGAAGGAGCGCGACTACATACAAAGACTCCTTGAAGGCCAGGGCTTTCCCGTCGTGGCCGTCGAAACATTCAACGATGCGCTGGCCATGTGCGAATTGCTGGGCGGCGAGATCAAGCTGATCATCGTCGACGCCGTCACTCCGGGAATCGATAACTCCGAGATCAGACAGGCCATGAGCAGCGTGGGGACGGAGCTGCTGCTGCTTCTTGAAAAACAGTCAGATCCGCTTTTGGAGGCAAGTCCCACTCCTCCATCCGTGCCCTTTCTTCACAAACCGATCCACCGGGAAGAGCTGCTGGGGCGAATCCGCCAGATCCTGGGCTGAGATCTCTTGATCCGGGCCGTTTACCGGTAAACTACTGGGAAAGCTTTTTCAACTGCTGCTCGTAGACGCGTTTGAACTGCTCGTGTATCTTGTTGAACTGCTCCTCATCCTGGATACCGAAATCATGAAGCACCGGAGGCTCGATCTGCTCGAAAGAGATGCGTCCCCGCTCGATGTTGCTCATGATGTTGGCCAGATACACGCAGAATACGAGGTCCTTGTAGGGCAAACGGGCTTTGAGCGGCTCGTGGTGGCATTGGATCCCTTCCACGAGTTGCTCGGGAAAGTTCCACTTGCTGGCGATGAGCGCACCGGTGTCGGCATGATTCAATCCGTAGGAAAAGTTCTCCAGTAGCTTGAGGGGGATGTCTTTCTCCTGGCAGAATTTCTGTATTTTCTCCTGCAGCTCCGGATGCAGATAGGAAACTACGATCAGTCCGAGGTCGTGAAGTATGCCCGCCACGTATACGTCGTCGAGCTGGCTGTAGGAGCGTTTGATGCTGCGGGCCAGGAGGAAGGCGTAGAGCGCCGTCTGGTAGGAGTGATCCCAGAGCGCCCGCATCTGCCTGTAGCTTTCACCGAGGATTTTTTGCGTCCCGTAGGAATACAGCAGGTTTTGCAGCCCCTTCATTCCGATAAGCTTGATAGCTTCCAGAATGTTGGTAACCCGCCGAGGGAGCATGAAATAGGCGGAGTTGGTCAGCTTGAGCAGGTCGGCCGTAAGGGTCGGATCTGCGCCTATCTTTTTGCCAATCGCGCTTATCTGGGTCGAAGGGTCGAGAGTCATCTTGACCAGGGTCATGATGTTTTCCGGGAAATGCGGCAGGGAGTCGATGTCCCGGGCGACAACCTCCGCCAGGGCGTGGATCTTGTCGAGCTGCACATGCGACACCGGGATTTTGAGCGTGGCCATGGTCGAGCCTTTCTCCGAGTCGATAGACAGCGCTTCCTCGTCCAGGCCGATACGCTTCAGAAATTGTATCAGGATCACGATCCCAAGCCCCGCCCCTTCGGTAGCATCCGTGGCCGTGCTCAAAGCCTCATAGAAAGAGTTAACACCTCGGGCCCGAATCACTCGATCATAAATACGTGAGTACTCCTGTTTGGTCAACTCACAGTTGTTGCACACCCGGATGGTAAACACTCCGCCCGAGGTATGAAAGGTCAACGTCATCTCGTAGCCGCTGGCTCGCAGCTTCTCGGCACAGTCCGCCGCGTTTCTGGTCAGATAGCTGTGAAAACGTTTCATCCCGGTCTCGTAGTCCTCGGGCTCCGTGATGCTGAGACCTTTCTCCTGGAAATAGATGCGCTTGGCGTTCGCTTTCTGCGCATTGGTGAGAAGCTCTTTGGTACAATAGGACAGCGACTCCTGAATACTCTCCAGCTCGATCTCGGAAAGAAATGCCTCGAGTAGGCGATCGAGCACGCCATGCTGATCGCGCGTGAACGTCTTGAGCCTGAAGGTAACAGGTATCGAATCCCTGACTGCCTGCTGGATCATCCCGAGGTCGATTTTTCCCAGCGTCACAATCACACTCCCGCTTCGGGCAAATACCCGCATGCCGAGGTGAGCTGACTAGGCGGCTTGCCGTCTGATGGATCGGGGCTCATCATCTACCCAATCCTGCTATTTGACTCCATAGAGCAGCTCCAAGCTCTTTCTTGCGCCTTCGAGGTGGCTTATCACCTTGTGCGCTTCTTCCAACCGTCTGGCCATTGTCGTTGCCATTTTCAAGGCGAACCGCGGATCGGTCACTATCTTGTCTATGAAGCTGCTCTTGCTGAGCACCAGGATTTCCGTGTCTTCGACAGCTTCAACCGAAGCGGTGCGAGGGCAGTCGAGCAGTAGGGAGATCTCGCCGAAAAAATCGCCTTCCTGCTCATAGGCTATATCGATCTCGGTGCCGTCGATAAGCCTGTATACCTTGGCTTTGCCCGAGATAATCACGTACATCTCGCCTCCGATGGTGTCTTCACGGCAGATCAGCTCACCGTGGCGGTATTTCTTGATTTTCAACATATACCTCCTCGATCGTCAGCGAAAAAGTGTGCTCTTACCCGCTCGGACTGCGACCTCCACATCCTATTTTAGCACAAAGCCAGGACGATGCCACGTACTTTCCCTCCAACACAGGAGCTGTGGCCTGTATTCTGGCCTAGGTCTCCACGCCCAGGGTCTGCCGGATCAGATAGCCGATGCCGAAGGTGAGCGCGGCGACTCCCAGACTCAAGCCCGCCATTTCAAAGAAACGCTCCTTGAACGAGTAATCCTTGGCCACGGATATATAGAAATTGAAAAGCAGGATAATAAGAACAGCGGTCGCCAGGGTTACACCAAGGCAGATAAAAGGATTGGTTATGGTCAGATAGGGAATGATCAGCAGGAATACGGTTACCACGTAGGCCAGTCCCGTATAGACCGATGATTTCAGCGCCTTCTCGGCTTTCCCCTCCGACTTGGTGGACAGGTATTCGGAGGCCGCCATGGAAAACGAGGCGGCTATCCCGGTAATCAAGCCGGCCAGGGCGATCAACCGCGTTTTCTGCAAGGCGAAAGTGAAGCCCGCCAGGGCTCCGGTCAACTCCACCAGAGCGTCGTTCAAACCCAGCACGATGGAACCCATGTACCCCAGCCGTTCTTCCTCGATCATGGCAATCAGCTCGGACTCGTGCCTGTCTTCATCTTCGATTATCTGGGCGGCTTCGGGAATGGATTCTACAATCCGCGCATAGTTGTCTTGGGCCTGCTCTTCTCCCCGCTCCATGAGCTTGATTCCGAAGGTTATTCCCAGGATTCTCGAGATCCAGAAATATCTAAAGACATCCCACCGGCGGGGCTTGATTTCTTTCTTGGTATGCTGCTTCCAGAACTGGTAGTGCCGAAGTTCGTCTTCGGCGATGCGCCGCAGCACTAGGGCGTTTTCGCGGCTATTCAGTACACCTGCCAGTTTCGAATAGATGTGGTATTCGGTTATCTCGTTGCGCTGAAAGCTCTCGATCCTGTCCGACAGCTCTCGATCCAAATCCATCGTCGGGGGCCCTCCCGATTATTCCCGATAAACGTATCATAGGAGAGCCGAGCCGTGCAATTCAAAAAGATCAGCGCATCAGCCTGGCCCGCACCCGTTTCTCGATTCCCGCGAGGGCTTTAGATACGGTGCAGCCGTTCCCGGCTTCTTCGGCCAGCTCGTGTAACTTGCCTTCGTCGATTCCCGCCACTTGAGCTTTCGTTTCCAGATCGGCCGACTTGATGCGGAAGCCTTCGCCTTCCTTTTCCAGAGTGATCCCGACTTGTGTCTCGATACGCTGCGGTGGATAGCCCGCCCGCTCGAGAAGCAGAGAGAAAGCCATGGAGAAGCAGCCGGCCAGGGCGGCGCCCATGAGCTCCTCCGGGTTGGTTCCCGTACCTTCCTCAAAGCGGGAGCTGAAGGAATATCTGCCCTCGAACAGCTTGCTGCCCAGGCTCATCATCCCTTTGCCCTGCTTGAGAGTTCCTTCCCATACAGCGTTTGCCTTGCGAACAGCCATAAGGTCCTCCTACTCGCTTGGTTTTTCAACCTGCCTCCTGCTGGTCCTGCCCCGCGTTCAACAGCTCAAAGCTCTCGTCGCCCAGCTCCTCGGCAGTAAGGCCTTCTCCCCGCTCGAGAAGTTGTCCCAGCACGATGAACTCCCTGGCCTTGCCGATTCCGGCTACCGCTCGCAGCGAGCCGCCCCCATAGTAGCCGGCCAGAAACTCCCCGTCATCGATCCTTCCCCTGACAACAACCTGCTCCCATTCGGGAGCGTGTCCCACGTACTTGAGCGAATTGCCGAACTGACGCGTCCAGAAAAAGGGAACCTCCCGGTAGGGCTCGCTGGAGCCAGCCATAACCCGAGCGGCATGCATTCCCTGGCGTTCGGCCTCTACCCAGTGTTCTACCCGTCTGGGCCGGCCGCTGCGTCCGTCTGGCACAACGGCGATATCGCCTGCCGCGTAGATCCCTTCCGCTGGAGTCTCCAGTCTGCCGTTCACCGGCAAGGCCCCGTTATCCAACAAACCGCTACCCTCCAGGTAGCCTACAGCAGGGCGAATTCCCACTCCTATCACCACCAGATCAGTATCAATAGCGCTGCCGTCGGCCAGATCGACCCGCCGCACCCTGCCGTCACCCTGGATGCCGGCGGCGGTCTGACCGAGATGAAAATGCACCCCGTTGCGTTCGTGAAGGCTCTGCAAAAAGCGTCCCACCTGCTCGCCGAAGACGTGGCCCAAAGGAAGGGTTTCGGGAGCCACCACGTGTACCTCGATATCTCGATGTCTCAGGGACGCTGCCACCTCCAGGCCGATGAAGCTGGCGCCCAGTACTACGGCCCGGTGCGCTTGTTCACAGGCAGCTACGATGGCCTCGCTGTCGGCCAGTGAACGCAGCAAGAAGCATCCCGTCATTTCGGCGCCGGGTATGTCCAGCGTCCGGGTCTCTCCTCCCGTAGCCAGGAGAAGCTTGTCGGCTGTCATACCACTCCCGTCAGTAAAGGTCAGGGTTCTGGAGGCCGGATCGAGAGACTGTACGTTCCTGCCTGTTTCGACCTCGATCTGCAGCCGCTGATAGTACTTTTCACCGTGCAGAGGCAGCCACTTGGCCGGAGCTTCACCGGACAGGAAACCTTTGGACAGCATGGTGCGGTCGTAGGGACGGTGGTTTTCCCTCGTGATCATAAGAATGCGCCCGGCGTAACCGAACCTGCGCAAGCCTTCAGCCGCCGCGTTTCCGGCCGCCCCAGCCCCCAGAATCACAAAGGTTCGTCCGTCTTTGCCTTCGGGCATCGGGACAACGTTGCTGCCTCGCGCCCGGACGTATACCGCACCAGACTCGATTTTAGCCTCGTAGGACGGCAGGTTGTTCAAGGCCGGGGGAGAGAGCAGGCGGCCGCTTTCGATGTCGAACCTGGCGTTGTGCCACGGACAGGTTATGATGTTTCCACTCAAATGCCCGTCTGCAAGCGGTGCACCGTAGTGGGTGCAGGCAGCGCCGCAGGCGTGCACCGTACTACCCCGCCGTACCAGCAGCACATTCTTCTCTTCCTCCAGCTCGACCGAAACGGGCACTCCTTCTTTCAGATCCTGTTCGGCTGCCACTCTAATCCATTCTTCCGTCATTGGACACTCCTGTCTTTCGCACTATGCGCTGAACAGCTCCAGCTCCTCCAGCTTGCGGGCTGCCGCACTGCGTTTAACCTCCAGCTTCTCCAGCCGGGAGTAAACTTCAGTCCGGGAGGATAATTCGGCTGTCCGCAGCATCTGCTCCAGATGCAGTTTATCTGCATCCCATCTCCTGAGCCTCGCCAGCAGGGCTTTCTGAAACACTTCCGTCCTCACCAGATCCATGCTCTTCCTCCTGTATCGACTTGACATCCAGCATAGAACGGAAGGCCGCCGCCAGCCATAGGCTGTTCCGTCTATTTTCACCTGCTTTTTGTATTATTTCGGGCCAGGACGGCCCCGGCACCCCGATCCGCTGGGCGGGAAAGCCTGCGACGAGCATGCTCGCAGCATCCGGATAGGGCCTGGAAGACTGGCTACTCGGCGAGGTTATACTTCTTTATCTTGTTGTAGATCCCTTTACGGCTGATACCCAGAAGCTTGGCCGCTTCGCCCTTGTTGCCTTCGACCTGGGCCAAGGTCTTGGCTATGAGCTGCCTCTCGGCTTCCTCGAGAGTCACGCCTACTTCGAGCATCACACCGTCTCTGGCTGTCGAGGCGCTCTGGACCTCGCTGTTCAACAACTCGCGGCTCAACACTTCTCCGGGGGCGGTTATCACCGCTCGCATGATCACGTTCTCCAGCTCCCGAACATTTCCCGGCCACACGTAAGAGCTCAACAGTTTCCTCGCTTCCTGGGATATCTCGGTAACATTCTTATTGAATTCCTCGTTGTAGCGGCGTAGGAATTCCCTCGCGAGCAGCATGATGTCTCTTCCACGTCTTCTGAGCGGGGGAAGGGAGATATGAAAAACGTTGAGGCGATGAAACAGGTCTTTGCGGAAACCTCCTTCCTTTACCATCCTGTTCAAGTCGACATTGGTAGCGGCAATCAGACGAACATCCGTCTCGAGAAACCTGCTGCCTCCGACCCGCTGAAATCTCTTGGTCTCGATCACCCGCAGTAGGCTGATCTGAGTCAATTCATCCATTGTGCTGATCTCGTCCAGAAAGAGGCTGCCCCCGTCTGCTATCTCGAACATGCCCTTATTCTGCCGGTCGGCACCGGTGAAGGCGCCCTTTTCGTGGCCAAATAGAGTGCTGGCTATCAGTTCCTTGGGGATGGCACCCATGTTCACCGGGTAATAGGGTCCCTCCGATCGCCGGCTATGCCTGTGGATAGCCCTGGCGACCAGATCCTTGCCCGTGCCACTTTCACCGCTGATGAGCACCAGTACGTCGTAGCCGCTGACCTGCTTTATCTGGTGAAAGACCCGGCGCATGGGGGGGCTCTTACCAATCAGGTTGTCAAAGCTATCACTCTCGACTGCCATGATTCGAGCTCTCCTCTGCGTTTGCTGCTTTTTGGCGTTTGATACTCTAGCGAGTCAGCACTTTCAGGATATTGCTGTACGTGAGCGGCTCGGTCAGCTCTTTGCCGCTTAATTCGAAGGAAACGATAACCGCCCGCTGCTGCAGATCCACGACCCTGCCCGTGTATCTCTGCCCTCGATAGCGCAGCAATACTCGATCGTTTATCTGCAAATTCCGGCGTATCCGCTCGGTGCGGTCAGCGCTCATCCGAGACCGGGAAAAAGCACCAAAATTCGATACACGGTCTATCATCATCGTCCACCCAGTGCCTTCGCCAGGTAATAAATACACGACCTCTTGTGAAAAATATACCCAGAATCCGGGGGAAGAGCAAACAGGACGGCGCTCGGGGCAGGCTACTCTACCAAGCGTTTTCAAGGTTTCCGAGCTGCTCCCGCATGGCCTGCTCGCCTTTGGCGACCAGCTCATCCAGTCTGTTAAGGTCCTGATAAGCGAAACCTCCTAGCCTGGGGGTCACCATCACATCGGCGGACTTTTGGGCCTTCTGAGTGCTGTTATAGATGAGGATATTCAGAGTGCGGTAGAAAATCTCCATGAGATTTTCTGGCTTACGGGCAATAATTCGATCAGAGTTCAAATTGACGCCGATCACTACTGCCGCGCCCATGTCCTTGACCACGTCGGTCGGCACGTCATTCAACAGACCTCCGTCTACCAACAGCCTGCCCTCCAACTCGGTGGGCTCGAAGATACCGGGGATGCTGCAGCTCGCTCGCACCGCCGGAGCAACCGGCCCCGTGGATAAGACTACTTCCTCGGCGGTTGTGATATCCGTGGCCACCACCCGGAAGGGAATGCGGAGGTCTGAGAAGCTCTTGTTCCGCAATATCCTTCCCAAGGTCCTTTCCAGCTTGTCCGATTTAGCGAGGCCCAGAGTCGGCCAGGTGGGAGCCACCAGGTCGCCCCAGTCGATGTCCCTGGCCGTTGTTTTGATGTCTCGCCAGCTCAACCCGGCGCAGTAAAGACTCCCGATCAAGCTTCCGGCGCTGGTGCCGGCGATATAGCTCAGCTCTATTCCTTGCTCTTCCAAGACCTTGAGCACTCCGATATGAGACAGCCCGCGGGCGGCCCCGCCGCCTAGGGCTAGCCCTACTTTGCGTCCCCTGAATCTTCTTGCCGCCATTTCCCTGCCCAGACCCTTTTCGCCGCCAATCAAAAATCGCGATGACGGAATCATAGCACTTTTAAAGTACCGCCGCCAGAGCAGCAGTTCAGCGGGAGTTGAAACAAAGCAGCTGGCTTCAGTGCCGCACAGACGGCTTCTATTCTATTTCTATGTTCTTTTATTCAGTTTGGCATTGTTTTTGCTTAGATTATATTGAGTACGGCTGCACCGGCAGTGGATGAGGGGAGGAAGATCGACAACGAGGCAACCAAAGCAAAAAAATCGACTTCACGCCCCTGACATTTTTCTTCAATCGTGGTATCGTGACCCTCCCCGGCACGGCCGAGGCACGAAGCAAGATCACCATGGTCTTTCCTTAATTCGCTCATTCCGGGCAGAGCTGCTGCAGGTGGAGCTACAAAAAACGTCCCCAGGGACACTTAGAAGAAAACATACAGGAGGTGATGATTATTCCTGCAATTATCGTGAAAGAGGATGAGCCGCTGGAAAAAGCCATCCGGCGCTTCAAACGCATGAAAGAGAAAGAGGGAATCGTACGGGCCTGGAAGCGCCACGAGCACTACGAGAAGCCTTCCACGGTCCGCAACCGCAAGAAAAAAGCGCTGGAACGGAAGCGGCGTCGGAAACAGAGAAAGATGGAAAGGAAGAAATACTAGTAGAGTGAGATTCAGACGCCCGAGCGGGCCTGAACTCGCAGGTATTGGAGCGTGCCCCCCAGGCCGTAAAGGGTAGCTGCTATCACCGTTACGGTGCCTATCACCATCAGGAAGCGGCCGATGCCCTGGAACAGGCCAGCCGTAAGCATGCTGAAAAGGATCCCCAGGACCACAGGTCCTTTCAGAACCAGCAGGCCCAGCAACCCGGCGCTGTACGTCTCCGCGGGACCGCCATCCTGACCGCTCTTGCGGATCCACAGGCCCAAACGCACAGCCACGGCCACATATCCCAGGTAAGCGAGCAGAAGTAGCGCTACCGCAAGAAAAGGAATAAGCAGGATACCGGCGATTGAAACCACCAGCAGGGCTGTAAGTACCGGGACAGCGAGCACCGCCAGAGCCAGATACAGTATCGATCCCTTCCAGTACGAAACCAGAACCCCGTTTATTCCGTTCAGATGACTGCGTATAAAGTGGACGGTGAGGAACAGGACGAGCAGAAACAGACAGACATCCAGCGCTTCTATGATAAAGTGAAAGGTGGCTGCTGCGTGCTCCGAGCCCAGCAATCCTAGAAACGGTATCTTAATGTGGGGCAGGGACTGCTTGTTGCCCCGTATTTGCGCCCTGCGGTCCGCCTGCACCGTGCCGCCCAAGGCCACCACGTCACCGGTTACCGTGGAACCGGGAAGCAATTTGATATCTGCCCCTAGGGTCCAGACATCTCCATCCACGGTCCCTTCCACCGTAACCAATCCACCAACACTAGCGACATCCCCGCGTTTGGTGCCGCGAATAGTAACCGGCTTTCCGATCGTCAGCCCACCGGGACTGAGGAACGAAAGGCCGTTCAGGGCAATGAGAAAGCTCTGCTTGCCGGAGCGCAGGCTTAGCCGCACCGGAAAAAGATTCCAGGTCCGGCCCGGTCCTTCTTCACCGGAACGTTCGAGAAAGCCGAACGCCAGCCTGGCCCCGCCCTCTGCTCCTTGGAACTCCAGAACTCCGGGATGGATAATATACCGTGGCGGTCCGTCCTGCTGCTGGGCGTATGCTCTGATGATCGTGAACAGAGCCAGAAGCCCGATCACGATAAAAAGAATTCTTCTCACACTGGTACCCTCTGCTTTCACTATCTGAAACTCAACAATCCCCAGGCGTTGATGGGAACGCCGCGTCGCCGGATCTCAAAATGCAGATGGGGCCCGGTCGACCTGCCGGTATTGCCGACGGTACCAATCCGTTGTCCCCGTGTAACCGTGCTTCCCCTGTTCACCCAGACCTGATGAAGATGCCCATACAGAGAGGAATAGCCTATCTGGTGGCGGATGAGGATATAATTGCCCAGAACCGGATCGTTACCCACCACAACCACGGCGCCATCCAGGGCGGCTCGAATTACTGTACCGACAGGAGCCGCCAAATCGATTCCTCTGTGGAAATGCATCTCGTTGGTGAAAGGATCCCGGCGATAGCCGAAACCGGAGCTCAAGAACCCGACCACAGGCCGCAGGAACGCCGTGCCTGTGACCACGCTGCGCTCGATTCCGGTATGCTGGACTCCCGGAAAAAACAGCTCCATGCCCTGCTCCACCTGCCCGCGGTCGAGCTGATTGACCTGGAGCACAACCTCTACAGGCACGCTCTTTTCGGCACACAGTGCATCGAGGTCCCCGCTTACGGGAATGAATATGCCATTCTGATTGGGAATCTGTATTGCTTCACCGATTTGAATCAAGTGTACGCCGCTGCCCCACTCGCGGTTCAGGGAAGCGATTGTATCCAGATCCATGGCGAAGCGCTCGGCGATATCGGAAAGCGTGTCTCCCTCCCGCACACTGTACAACTTTATATCGATAGGCAACACTCCGAGCGAACCGCCGCCTACCGATTCCATACCCGGGGAGTTGTCTACAATATCGGCATTGTGCCGTGTTTCCCGCCCCCTGTTTCGCAAAACCCAGCTATCGGGGCAGTAAAGGTATTTCGCCTTCTCCGTGTATACGTTCCAGATTTGAACTACCGACAGCCCCCCTGTGACCAGCAGATAGACAAGGCAGATCAGCAAGCGCAGGCGCGGCGCCCAGAACGGCCAGGTGAACGGCCTTCCCAGGCCCTTGAGAATCTCGAGGCAAGGCAGGATACGAGCCCGCGCGTAGGCCAGGTGCCGGCTGGGTTGCCCAGCGTGTCGGGATGGCGTACGCCGGCAGGTTCGCCCTGTACCGGCGGAAAGCAGGCGCCGGCTCGGTTGCCATGGCCGCAGGGATAGCAGACTCCGCCGTCCCCGCCATACCCGCCTTGCCTGTACAGCTCTCAGAGCCAGCCGGGCCCGGAGGGAACGCAGAGCCCGCTGCAGAGGCCGAATCCGCAGAGCCTTGAAAATGCCTTTCATACTAGCCTTTCATACTAGTGAAGGTACTTGAACGGATCAATCGGCTCTCCCCGGTGGAAAATCGAGAAATGGAGATGACTGCCGGTGCTATAACCCGAATTGCCCATGTCGGCGATTAGCTGTCCCTGCTTGACACTTTCACCTTTCTTCACCCTGAAGGCGTCCAGATGGCCGTAGAGGGTCTGAAACCCTTCAGGATGAGTCAGGATTATGTACTTGCCGAAGGTAGCGTTGTATCCCAACATGGACACCTTACCGGACATGGCCGCCACAACCGGTGTGCCCACTGGAGCCGCCAGGTCCACGCCGTTGTGAAAACGCCTCATTCCAGTGAACGGATCCTGCCTCATACCGAAGCGATCGGTTATCCTCCCGCGGGTGGGATAGATAAACAGGCGCCCGAAAACCCGGTTCAGCTCCATTTCACTCAACCGGGCTCCGGGCAGGAACAACTCCTGCCCCGGAACGATGACGGAGGTTTCCAGACCGTTCCAGTCGAGCAGGGCGTTCAGATCCACCCCGTACTTCCTGGCAATGCTGCCCAGGAAATCTCCCCTTCTGACCTTGTACTTCAATCCGTTGGTATTGGGCAGACTCAAGACAGAGCCCACACGCAGAGCCCGGGCGTCCTGTATGCCGTTAAAACTGATCACGGTACCCATGTTCAGACTGAACCGCTGCGCGATTCCGGAAATGGTATCCCCCCTTCTCACTGTATAACTCTTCGTGCGCACCGAGTCAATGATTTCCGAATGCTGGACGGCTTGGTCCATGGCCTGCTGCTCTTCGGGAATGAGGTAGTGAATCAGGCTGCCTTCGGCATCCGCGATATCCGGGAGCCCAATGTCCGGCCTCGAGACGGAAAGCGAGGACAGGCGAAATCCGAGAAGCATCAGCACAGCCAGGAGCACTGCGGAAGCCAGTAGCAGATCGATTCTGGAAAGGTTGCGAAAGACTCCGGCGAGGCCCGCGGCCCTGGCTCCGGTAAGTCGAGGGGCCGAGGGCTCCAGGCTCTCGGAACGTGGATCCGTTTCGGAACGGTGCGCCGGCGGCCGTTTTCGACCACCGATGCGGTGAACGGATACCCTGGAGACCGCCTCTTTCTTCCGCTGCCGGATCTCCGGTCGTCTCGGCGTCCTGTTCTGCACATTGCGCCAGCTCGGCCTGCGGGATCCCAGATCGATATGCTGCGCGCGCCCCAGCGCTCCCGGGAAGGAAGAGAAATCCAGGCTTCGAGAGGCTGGCGGCCGATTCGAAGGAGCCTTGCGCGGTTTGACCTTCTGATGCTCTATTACGGTGATCATGGGGTTACACAAATCATATCGACAATAATATTATGCCATATTAATATTTAAGAAGCTTGAATTCCCGGCTTTTCCTAATGAGCAACAGCAAAGAAAGAAGAAGATTATACTTCTTCATAATCCTCCTCGGTGCCGTAGCCGTGCTCATAGTCGGCAGGCTGGCGCAGCTCATGATTTTCGCTCCCCAGAACCCTGCCGAGAGCTCGATCACCCTTCCCGTCGTGGAACGCGGTCCCATTCTGGATAGAAACGGGAAGATACTGGCCATCTCGACTCGCCTGGACTCGGTTTCCGCTTGGATCCCCGACGTAACCGATCCGGAAGGCTCGGCCAGGCTGCTCTCCTCAATCCTGGATATTCCCTACGCCTCCATCCTCAAGCGGCTTGAGGGCAACCCGGGCTTCGTATTCATCGAGAGAAAGATCACCCCGACTGAATCGGAGCAAGTACGGGCGCTTAAGGATGAAGGTAAGCTGAAGGGATTCGATCTTACACCGGAGTTTGGGCGAAATTACCCGGAACAGACACTGGCCAGCCATATCATCGGCTACGTTGGGGTCGATAATGTGGGCTTGGACGGGGTGGAGTATACGTTCAACAACGTTCTGTCTCCTCCGGCGGTAAGCACTTCACGAGAACAGAAGGAGTTCTTCGGGAACCAGGTTTTTCTCACCCTGGACATCAACATCCAGCATGTCATCGAGGAAATCGCCCGCAAGGCCTACGAAGAGCATCATGCCGAAGCGACCTATATACTTGTCATGGAGGCGAACACGGGAGATATTTTGGGCTACTGCGGTACACCTAACTTCGATCCCAACGAGTACAACAGGTACGACCGCCGCTCGTTGCAGAACCTTCCTCTGACCAGGGCGTACGAGCCGGGCTCGGTGTTCAAGATATTCACGATCTCTTCGTTCCTGCAGGCGGGAGGGCTCGATCCCGAGCAGGAGTTTTTCTGCGGCGGTGTTTACGAAATGTCTCTTCCTGACGGCGAGACCATAGAGATCCGGGACCTGGCCAGCCACGGCTGGGTCAACGCCCAGAAGATCCTCAAATATTCCTGTAATGTCGGAGCGGCCCACGCTTCCGAGACGATAGGGCAGGAGGAGTTCTACAGGATGCTTCAGCTGTTCGGATTTGGAAAGCCCACCGGGCTGCCCCTACCGGGGGAAAGCGCCGGCATTCTGGCGCCCCCGGACAGGTGGTCGGCCCGCAGCAAGCCGACGATCGCTTTCGGGCAGGAGGTTTCGGTGTCGGCCATGCAGATCTTGCAGGGAGCTACGGTATTCGCCAACAAGGGGCTTCTTCTGCAACCCCATATCGTGCACAAGATAATCTCCCCTCAGGGTGAGACGATCAAGGAGTTCGGTAGGGAACCGCTGAGAGAGGTCCTTTCTCCGGAAATCGCAGACCTGATGCTGGAGATGATGGAGAGCGCTACGGAGGAAGGCGGAACAGCCCGGCGAGGGAGGATCGAAGGAGTGCAGGTAGCCGCTAAGACGGGGACCGCCGAAGTTCAAGACCCGGAAACAGGCACCTACTCGGAGACCCACTTTGTCGCCTCGTATCTCGGCATCCTTCCCAAAGAGGACCCGCGTCTGATCGTCTACGTGGTGATCGACAATCCCAAAGGGCCCGAATATTACGGCAGCCAGATAGCGGCCCCGGCGTTCAAGGAGGTGGCGGAATGGCTGGTGGACTATCTAGACATCCCGCGTGCCGGCGACACGGTGGTCAGACATTCGGGCACGGTTCGTGTCGCGGTTCCGGGTCCGATTACCGTCGATTCCAGGATGCCCGAGCTGCTCGGCATGCCCAAGAGGGCTCTGCTGCCCCTGTTTCGCCAGGAAGATTTTCGTATTCGCCTGTCCGGTGAAGGGTACGTGGTAGCCCAGGATCCACCTCCGGGGACGCCGTTGAAAAAAGGCATGACGATCACACTATACCTGGAATGAATTATAGCGCTCGGAATCTGCAGCTCCTCTATGCTCGCCAACCGGATCTGCAAGATAAGAAGCTCGAAGACGTCCAACCGCTGCAGGGCTTCGAACTCCGCCGGACTCCCTCCGGACTTCTTACCGCCACCCTGCAAGGCTGCTACCTCCACTCACGTTACGACCCTACCAGAGAAGCCAGACGTATTGTGGAAACGGAAGCCGGAACCGATACAACGGCGGCGGTTCTGTTCGGTTTCGGTCTGGGCTACCTGGCCGAAGCTTTCGTCGAGCGCCATCCGGGAAAACCGTTGGTGGTGGTTGAAAAACAGCGGTCCTTGTTCGCTCAGGCGCTGGCAAGCCGGGATCTCGGCAAGCTGCTTTCGCTGGCCAACGTCTTCTGGTATATCGACGAGCAGCCAGAAGCGATCATGATGGGTATCGATTCTCTGCCCCTGGGGCGCCTGTGTGTCCTTAAGCTGCGTTCCCTGCTCGGTTCTGAAACGCCGTACTACAGCCAGGTCGAAGTGCTGCTGCGCTCCCTGTTCGATAAGCGGGAGGTGAACATCAACACTCTGGATCGTTTTGGCAAGCTCTGGATTCGGAATCTGCTTGCCAACCTCGAGCTGTTCACCGATGTTCCCGGCATCAACCTAGGCAGAGAGCGGTTCGCCGGGATTCCCGCTCTGGTACTGGCAGCCGGGCCCTCACTGGACGCAGTGCTCCCTCACCTCGAAGGGCTGCGCCGGCGAATGCTGGTGGTGGCGGTGGACACCTCCTTTCGCCCTTGCCTGCAGCAGGGGCTCCAGCCCGATTTTCTGGTTACCGTGGACCCGCAGTACTGGAACAGCCGTCATCTGGATCGGCTTTCTCTCGGGGCGGCGATCCTGGTCTCCGAATCGTCCGCCCATCCGCGCGTTTTTCGCTTGCTGAATCGCAGCAAAGACTGCGCCTTCTTTGTGTCTTCCTTTTTTCCTCTGGGCCGCTATCTAGAGGGCATTATCGGTGAAAAGGGACCAATCGGGGCGGGCGGGTCGGTAGCCACCACCGCCTGGGACTTGTCGCGCTACCTGGGCAGCCGTCCCATCTACCTGGCCGGTCTCGACCTGGGCTTTCCCGGCCGGCGTACGCATGCGGGCGGGGCCTTTTTCGAGGAAACGATGCACACCCTATCCTGCCGGCTCGAACCCGTAGAACAAATGTCCTTCTCCTACCTGTATCACGCCGGACCTTCGCCTCTGCCAAACTATGAAGGCGGCACTACCCTGTCAGATCGACGCATGTTGATCTACAAGTGGTGGTTTGAAAACCAGATGAAGCAGCAGGAGCGGGCTGGCGGGCCCGCCACCTGCAACCTGTCCGGCGAGGCCGTCAGGATCGAAGGTATGCCCTTCGCCGACATACAGAGGCTCTTCGAGCTTCCGGTTGTACGCAAGCAGATCGACCGGGCGCTCAAGGACTTGAAACGCCAGGCATCAAAAATCCGAAGCGGCCCTGAGCGCCGGAAACGCCTCCTTGCCGTAAAAGAGGGACTGGATAGCCTGGCGGCCGAGCTGAAGCTGCTTGAAACTCTGGCCCATCGAGGCGCCGAGCTATGCTCGCCCGCGGTTTCCTCCCCGACGGACGCCGCCTCGGCAAGGAAAAAAGAATCTCGGGATGTGCTGTCCGAGCTCGCCAAGGTGGATCGCGATATCCTGGAGCTCTCATCCCGCCAGATCGCGGGTTTCCTTTTTCAGCCACTAGTGCGCAGGATTCTCGACCACCCGGAAGGTCCTGCGGATTACGCCGAAGCCTTGGCCAATTCCAGAACGCTGTACCGGGAACTGGAAGCCTCCGCCTCCTATCACCTCCGGCTGTTATCCGTGACAGGGCGGCGACCGTGAGGCGCCCGCCACCGAACGGCTGGTTCGGCGCCGGAGGGGGCGTGCTGATAAATGCGGTCTAAAGTTCTTTCTTTAACCGCCGAACTAGATAAAGAGGGACAATGCTTCACGGCGTAACAAACCCTCAAGGTAAGACGGTATGCTCCTGACGTCCAGGCATACCGTTTTTTTTATTCGGTGACGGCCTTGGCAATGGCCGAGAGCAGCCTCTCCGGCTTGAATGGCTTGACGATGAAGTCCTTGATGCCGGCGTTGATCGCCTCAACGATCAGATTCTGCTGGCCGATGGCGGAGCAGATAATAATCCTGGCCTCGGTATCGCTCTCGAAAATCTTCCGCATGGCCTCCAGCCCGTTCATTTCAGGCATGGTGATATCAAGAACCACGATATCGGGGCTCAACTCGGCGAATTTCTGCACCGCCTCCACTCCGTTCGACGCCTCGCCCACGATCTCATACCCATTGGCCTCCAGCACCTCTTTCTGCACCATGCGCATGAAATACAGGTCGTCGGCGAGCAGAATTTTAACCGCCATCGAGATTCCCGGAGCTCACCAGCTCCATGATTCTGGCCGTATCGAGGATGAAAAGAATTCTGCCGTCTCCCAGTACCGAGACCCCGGAGAAAAGCCTGTGGTAGTTTAACAGCTCGGAGATCGGCTTTATCACCACATCCTCCTCATCTACCAACTCGTCGACCAGCAGGCAGACTCTGCCCTGAGCCTGCCGGATGACAACACCAGTGTACTCGCCGCCGCGGCGGCCTCCCGATCGGGTTCGGTCGTGCAGCATGGAGTCCAGCTGTACCAGCGGTATATCCCGCCCCGCATAGGAATATAGCTCAGTTCCATCGACATTTCGGATTTCGGAATCCGCAACTCTGATCGTCTCATCGATATCCTGAACCGGTATGGCGTAGCGATGGCGGCCGACAGCGATGATCAGGGAATGGAGGATAGTCAGAGTCAGGGGAAGTACAATACGGATCAGTGTACCTCGGCCCCGTTCGCTGCGGACCTCCACTTCTCCCTTCAGATCGTCCCTGATGCGGGTGGCCACCACGTCCATGCCTACCCCGCGCCCGGACAGATCCGTGACGTTGTCCTTGGTGCTGAAACCCGGTGAAAAAATGAACTGGATCACCTCTTCATCGCTCAGCTGGGCGCCGGCTTTATGGCGTATCTTCTCCACATCCAGTCCCTGCCCGTCATCGACAACTTCGATAACTATCTTTCCCCCTCGCTGGCAGGCTGAGATCGATATCCGTCCCGCCTCCGGCTTGCCGGCCTGGCTGCGCTGTTCGGGCAGCTCCACTCCGTGATCGAGGGAGTTGCGAATGATGTGGGTCAACGGATCGGAGAGCGCCTCAACGATCGTTCTGTCGATCTCCGTATCCTGTCCAAGGATCTCCAGCTCGACATTCTTGCCCAGCTTACGGGAAAGGTCGCGAACCAGCCGCGGAAACTTGTTGAACAGTACGGCGATGGGAACCATGCGAGTTTCCATAATCGCCCTCTGCATTTGCGAAGCGATCCGGTCCAGCGAGTCGGTTGCCCGCTCGATCTCGCCCCTGATGGATTCACTGCTCTGCTGCTGGGCCACGGTTTCGTGCAGCTTGGATAATTGAGCCTTGTAGATCGTCAGCTCTCCTACAAGCTGCCAGATCTCATTGAGCTTTTTCGTGTCGACCCGCACCGAAGCGATCTCGATACGCCCGCTGTGCGGTCCGTTCAGATCTCCGGCTGGCCTGCGCCCTCCCCGCAGACGATCCGCCGGGACAGCGATGACCTGGTCGATCGCTTCCCGGTCCAAAGCGGTGAGCTCGATTGACTCTATCAAGTCGACGGCGCAGGCTTTTCGGATCGCCTCCTGATCCAGGTTGGTTGAAAGCAGGACGATAAAGCGGCTGTATTGACAATCGTCGGCAGGCGAGCGCATATCGGGGGCTGTTGCGATCACATTGGCAATCGTCTCCAGCTTATTGATGACCAGATAGGCGCGCGGATACTTGACTTGCGCCTCCTCTGACAGCCGGCAGGACAGCCTGTAAACCTCCTCGCCCCGATCCAGGGCTTCCAGTACCTGGGAACGGTGAAAATCTCCCAGTACCGGCTCGACCCCGTCCTCCGCCTCCCCCGCGGAATGACCTGAATGCTCCTGGCCAGTCTTGTCGGAAAGCTGACCGTGGGCGGAGGACGGCTCGACCAGATTGGTAAGCTCAAGAGCCACCGCCGCCGTATCAAGGTCGGCGTCACTTCGGCCCGCAGAGATTCTGGCGATCATTTCATGGACCAGATCCGCTGCAGAAAATACGGCGTCCATAAGAGGCCGGGTAAGGGACAACCCTCCCGCCCGGATCCTGTCAAAAACATCTTCCAACCGGTGAGCCAGCTCGCCGAGGCGTGAAAAGCCCAGCAGGGCAGATTCGGATTTTAAGGAGTGGGTCAACCGGAAGATTTCGTTGATCAAGCGCGGGTTGGTGGTATCTTTCTCTAATCCCAACAGACTATGGTTGAGTTTCTCCAGAAGCTCTTCCGCCTCTTCGAGAAAAGCCCGCAGAAGCCTCTGCTCATCAATATCCGCCGGCATCCCGTCACTCCCTGATAGGGACTTCCGGAGGCGTAGAGAGAACTTTGAAGATGTCCAGCAAAACCAGCAGCTTCTCCCTGTTCCTGGCGATTCCCAATACAAACTCAGGTTTCATCCCGAACACCGAGGCTGCCTCCGGGGCGACACTGTCCTGCTCCAGCTCAAGGATCTCCCGTACGCCATGCACAAGCAGCCCGTAGCGTCGTTCCTGCTTCTGCACCACGATTACCCGGTTCTTCCGGGTTGTCTCGGCACCGGTCAGGGACAGACGCCGCGGCAGGTTTACCACGGGGATTACCTCACCGGCCAGGTTTATTACTCCGTCCACAAAGGGAGGAGCGGTGGGAACATCCGTGACATTCTCATAGCGTACTATACGGGAAACCTCCGCCAACGGGATGGCAAATTGCCCCTCACCGATGCTGAACACCACATACCGTTTTGGCATACCACCGCCCCATCGGTTATCTGTTCTTTTCCGCAAGAGAAAGGATCAGCTCGATCTCCGCCTGGGTGATCCCGAGCTTCTTGCCGATCACCGACGGCGTAACTCCCTCCCGGTGCAGCTTCACGACTCGGCTGTGCACATCCTCCGGCTGTTCTTCGGGCTCAGTTGCCTTTTTTCCCGCCAGCTCGGAGTACAGCTTGGCCGCCAGCTCGTGTTTTTCGGTCTCTCGTCTCAACACCCCTATTTTCTTGTCGGCCTGTTGCAGCATATCGGCAAGGCTCTTGACCCTGTCTTCGAGCAAGGTGATGTTTCTGTCCGTTGTGGAGTTAAGACCGACGATGATCCGGTCGACTTCCTCGCGTATCTTCTGGAGGACGGCGTGGGGGTCCATCGACGCAGTTATTTTTTTTTTGAGAATCGCGTAGATAATAAAGTATCCTGCAATGAGCAGGGCGAGATACAGAATGAACCGTTCCAATGATCCCCGTCCGCTTCAGCCCAGCAGGTCTATATGATGCCCCAGGTCCGGATCTTCAAAGACTTCCCTCTCTTCAGGGCTCTCTTTCCGCTGTCCTTCCGACTTCCCCTGGCTGCGTGCATGCTGCTTGCCCTCCGACTCTTCCTCGTCACTGACTTTCTCCGGTCCTTCGCTGACCTCCCGTGGCTGGTTTACCGCGCTATCGTCGTGCTCCGCCTTTTGAACCATCTCACTGCCCTGAACGAACTGGTACTGAGGGCTTACGTCCCTCTGAACCGCTTGTTCTTTGCCGACGTGGCTCATCTGGCTGAATACGATCTGCAGATCAATGGGCAGAAGCGGCATGCACCAGCCTCCGAGCGTAAGCCTGATCCATGGGCTCGTACTTGGAAATGCGTATCTCCTTGCCTTCCAGGCAGAAGGTAACACTCTTGAACTCGTTGCGCACGATCAAGCTCTCGTTCTTAATAAAAACCTTTACTCCGGGGAAGACCCTATCGGAAGCCGATACCTTACCGCTCAGTTTGATAGACTGCAAATAGACGTTGATCTCGTTGATTACCTTGTTCGCCTCCTCCAGCTCCTGCAGAATAGAGGAACGCTGGTCGTTGAGCTCCTCCAGGTTCTTCTGCTTCTCCTCGGAGAACGCCCTCTGGACTTTCTTGAGATTCTCCAGGGTATTTATGTTCCGGACCAGCTCCTCGAGCTGTTTCTCCAACTCCCCTTTACGTCCAATGGACTTGGTGAGTATCTCCTTTCTTTTCGGATCTATCCCCACCTCGAGAATCGTTTCGGTTCCCGCCACCGAGCCCAGGGTCTTGGCGTGTATCTCCTCCGCTGCCCGCAGCCGGCCTCCGACGATAGAAGCCCGTCTCCCCTGGCAGAGAACGCGCTTGTTCGCATCCACCAGAGAGTGAATGATTCCATCGCTGACCAGGACATTTTCGTCTACCTCGACCCGGGCATTCTCGATGAACTTGGCGACCAGGTTGCCCCCGGCCCGTACCTTGCCCTCATTCTTACCCAGGATCCCTTGATGAACTACTACTTCCCCCTCGGCATCGAGCAGGCACTTGCCGACACTGCCCATTACCTCGATATTGCCGGCCGCCTTTACGGTAAATCCATCCTCCACGTTTCCCTTAACAAATACGGTACCCAAAAACAGGATATTGCCCGTCTTGAAGTTGACGTCTCCTTCCACCGTATACACCGGCTCTACGTTGATCCGACCGGTAACCAGCAACACCTGCCCGTTGATAGTAGCCATAGCGCTCATGCCATCGTCGGACAGCTTGACGTTTTTACCGATTTCTATCTGCACATTTCTGCCCGGTTTGGCCGGCAATATCTTGCCGGTGACGGTCCGCCCCGGGGCGCCTTCTTCAGGGGGCTGCTTGGTGGCCAGGATCTGTCCCGATTCCACGTTCTCCACCAGATTCAGCTCCCGAAAATCCACACGGCCGTTCTTCTCCTTGAGCTGTATCTCGTCACGACGAACATTAAAATTGTACACGATTTGGGCGTCCTTGCCGTTGACCGGCTTGGTGCCCTCGGCGACCAGGAGCTTCTCGCTGTAGCTGGGATAGTCCAGGAACGTCCTGATAACCTCTTCCTTGACCCCGTGCACCACCCCGTTGGAATGCAAGAGTCCTTTGATCTCGTCGTAAGACAGGTCCGCCCCCCCGGGGCCCGGCGGAGTTACGGTGATATAGGCCTTCATTTCCATATCGGCGATATCCACCGACATGGTAGATTGGCTGACGGGATTGAATTGGTACTCTCCTACTTTGATGTACTCCCCATCTGCGTGACGCACTACCTTACTCACCAGGTTCGAGTCGAAGTTGGTCACGCCCCGCAGGGACAGTTTCTCCAGAGCCCTTCTTTCGGGCGCCCTGGTTCCCTTGCCGGTAGGCTTGGTAACTTTGAGGAATACACCGTCGGAGGTCATGCGAACGAAGACCTCGCCGTCCCGGTCCGCAACAACTTCTTCCTCCTTGTGCTTCGCTCCTTGATCCGCGCCAGCCTCTTTCCCCGCCTCTTCTTCCTTGGTCCGCTTCGCATAGGCCAGGATTACCCAGTCTTTCCTGCCCACCCCGAGCATTCCTTTGGCACCCTGCGTGACAATCTCGTATTCCAGCCGCTTGATGGGAACGGCCAGCTCGATGGCGGCTTGCCTGAGCGCTTCCTCCACGCTGGCCGCGGCGACCTTGATCGCCTTCTGCCGGCGGTCGGCCTCGAGCTGCTCTCGCATGTATTCCCGCACCGATTCGAGGGTGATCACAGGATTCCCTTCTTGATGTGAGAGAGCTTGGCCCTTAGCCTCAGAATCGCCTTGGTATGTAGCTGGGAAATCCGCGACTCGGTGACCTCGAGAACCTCCCCGATCTCCTTGAGGGTAAGGTCTTCGTAGTAGTATAGGACCAGCACCTTTTTCTCTTTTTCGGGCAGCTCATTGATGGCCTCTACGATAATCCGCTTGATCTCCTCCTTTTCAACGATACTGTCCGGGTTGAGAGAGGAGGGGCTTTCGATGCTCTCGACGATCGACATCTTGTCATTGTCTTCGCCGCTGTACCATACCTCGTTCAGTGAAAGCACCGAGGTCCCGGAGATCTTCAGCATGAGACTGTGGAAATCTTTCAAATCCATGTGCATGGCCCTGGCGATCTCCTCGTCGCCCGCCGCCCTGCCCAGCGAAGCCTCCAGCTTCCGGATCGTCTCCTCCACCTCCCTGGTTTTTTGCCGTACGGAGCGAGGCACCCAGTCGATAGTGCGTAGCTCGTCGAAGATAGCTCCCCGGATGCGGGTGACGGCGTAGGTCTTGAACTTGACATGCTTGTCCGGATCGAACTTCTCTATAGCGTCGAAGAGCCCGAAGACTCCGAACCCGACCAGATCGTCAAACTCCACGTTATTGGGCATACCGATGGCAACTTTGCCGGCTACATACTTTACTAAAGGCGCGTACTGCTTCACGAAGTAGTCACGGATCTTCGGCTCTCGCTTCCGCTTGTAAAGCCGCCAGATCTCTTCCTCAGTCTTGCCTTCTAACACGATCTCTACCATAGAATTACTCTTAGCTTCACTGATCCTTGTTCATGAATGTCCTCACCGCTTTGGCAAGGTCGGCTGGATCCTGACCCTTGACAATCTCGTCCACCTGAGCATGCCTATGCTCGCCCGGTTTCGGCGTCGCCGCAGGAGTATCCGTGCTGGGGGAAAACTGGTCGATGTCCGGAAGCGTATCCAGGTCTTCGAAGGCGCCGACAGGATTGAGGCTGGGAGCGTTCGCGTCTTTGGTCCCGGCGGGCGGTGGCGTGGCGGCGGGCTCAGCGGGCTGCGCAGTCGACGGCTCGGCGTCTTCCTCGAGGAAGGGCTCGCCGGCAAACTCCGGAACCTCATCCAGATCTTCGGCCAGCACTTCCTCGGCTTCCTCGATCGTCTCCACATCCGCGATTTCCGCGCTCTCCGGTTCAGGCTGATCCACCGCACCGGCCGAAAGCGGCTCTCCGAGCACGCTACCAGCTTCAAGCGGGACATCCTCGTCGATCACGATATCCACTTCTTCCCCCTGGTCTCGCGTTACCCGTGCAGGAGAAGAGCCGAGCTCGGGGAAAAACCGTTTGAAAATGAAATTGAAACCCAGCCCAACACCCGCCAGCACAACGCTGGAAAGAAAAAGCCGAAGAATAATGATCCCGAAAGGATTGCCACCGATTGCGCCGGCAAGCAGCGATACCACTGCTCCGAAAGCAGCAAATCCTGCTGGTATCTTCCAATTGATCATTTCAAAGCCTGCCTATCGATTGTACAAGCTTAGGATATATGCAGCCAGCCGTCAAGGTACAAAAAGTTTCAAAAAATCGCACAACCCCTACGATCCGAAAAGTTTTTTCAGGAATTGCGTGATCCCGCTTCCCTCCTTGAAATCCAGGTTTTCCAAACGGCGAACTAGGTGATCGATGCAGATCGACGCCTTGCCTTTCGGGTCCAGTGTGAGAAAGGGCCGCTGTTTGACCACCGCAGTCTGTACGAGGGGATCATCGTAGACAAAACCGAGATAGTCCAGCTTGATGTTCAGGAACTGCCCGGCTATGTTGATGACCCGTTCGGAGACCTTCCGCGCCTCTGTGACCGACTTCACGCGATTCACGACCAGTTTCAAGCCCAGTTCCAGGTTGTCAATTTCGGTGGCGATGATCTTTACGATCCCGTAGGCGTCGGTAATGGCAGTTGGCTCCGGCGTGGTCACGATGATCACATCATCCGAAGCGGCTACGAAGGTCAGTACGTTATTGGAAACTCCCGCACTGGTATCTATGATGATGATGTCGGCTGCGGAAAGCTCGTACAGCTCCTCTATGAAGCCTTTCCTCTCCTCCTCGGAAAGGTTGGCGATTTTCGAGAACCCACTGGCTCCGGCCACGATCTGAATACCGTAGGTCGTATCCAGCAGGATCTCCCGCATCTTCTTTTGCTGGCGGATGAGATGGTAGAGGTTGTAACGGGGGATGACTCCCAGGACCACATTCACGTTGGCCAGCCCTAGGTCCGCATCCAGCACGATTACTTTCTTACCCAGCCGGGCGTAGGCCAGAGCTAGATTGATGGCGATATTGGTTTTGCCCACGCCTCCTTTGCCGCTCGATACGGAGATGATCCTGGACGCCTTGGGATGCGGCGAGGACTCCGCGCGGTTTTCGGCTGAGGTATTCCTGTTACGCATTATCTCTCGTAGTTTCTCTGCCTGATCAGCCACTGTCAACTCCAAAAGGCGCTAGTTATCTTAAGTCGCTCGCCGAAACGCTTCTCCAGACGTTCCCGGTTGCAGTGAAATCCCTCCAGGTTCATGAGCAGCCGGATCACCGAGGCTTGCTCGATATCCTGGGGGACCGCCTGTCCGTCGGCGATATAGGAGATCGGCTTGTGTGAGGCAGTCAGTACGCTGATGATATTGCCGATCCGCAGGGTCTCATCGATCTTGGTGAGGATCACCGCTTTGTATTTGAAGGGCTCGTACGATTTGAGTATTTCTTCCACGTCCGTTGCCTTGGTAGTGGCGCTGATCGCCAGGTGGATTTCGCTGCGGGTTCCGGCGGCGTCCAGCACATCTTTCATTTCCGCCAGCTTGGCCATGTCGCGGGGACTGCGACCGATGGTATCAACCAGAATCAGGTCGGTGCCCTCCGCCATGGCCAGGTACTTCTTGAACTCGGCGGCGCTCTCCACGCAGGCGACAGGAATCCGCATGATCTCCGCGTAGGTCTCGATCTGCCGCAGGGCGGCGATTCGATAGTTGTCGATGGTCACGATGCGGACCTTAGGAGTGACGGAGGCACCGCTCCCTACCCCGTAGACTGCCGCCAGCTTGGCTACGGTGGTGGTTTTTCCCACCCCGGTGGGACCTACAATGACGAACACCTTGGACCCGCCCTGCACTATCTCGGTGGGCGGATAGACCTGGATCTTATCCCCGATCCACTCCAGTACCTGGTTCTGCAGCACTCCGAAGTTCTCCAGGTCTTCGAGAGAAAACTCCCGGCGAACGCGCCCCAGGATCTCCTCGCTGAAGGCGGGAGAGAAGTCGTTGTGGCGCATGATACTCTCGATCCTGGACAAGCCGGCCGGCTGGGCAGGCTCGTACCTGGAAGCGGCTCCCTCCCGGCTCATACTTTCTTTGAGGCTCTGTATCTCTTTAAGGATGAGCTGCATGGATTGCTCACGCCGGGCATCGGCCAGTATCTTCTTCCTGGTCTCCTCCACGGTTTCCTTGGCGGTGCGCCTCGGGGTCTGGTTGACGTAGCCGGTGATCTCCACCGCTTCCCGGCTGAAGAACCCCAGGAAGCCTCCTCGCCGTACCGACTTGTGGGTCAGGATGCGGGCCTCCTGGCCGTATTGGCGTCTCATCTTCTCCAGCGCCTCCCTGGGCGAAGGAGCTTCGATGGTGAAGTACTCCAGGTCCTTCTCGATCATTCTTCGATCCTTATCTCACCGAGGGTTTCGAGCTTCACATCCGCCACGATCTCCGGAACCGATAGCACGACCAGATGGGGAATCTCTCGAATCGTGCTGCCCTTGACCAGAGGCCTGGCCGCCTCGGAACAGAGAATCACAGGATGATGCCCCTGTTCCTGTACGCTCCTGACCATATTGGTCAGGCTGTTGATCCACTTGCGCTGTAGCTGCGGCTCCAGGGCTGCCTTAGGGCCGGTAGCCGTATCAACCCTGGACTCCGTGATTTTCTGCTCGAGGTCTGGATCCAAGGTCAGCACCCGCAGGACCTTGTGCTCGTCGGTATGCTGCAGGCAGATTTGCCTTCCCAGCGCCTGCCTTATTTTCTCGATAAGAAAAGGGGTATCCTTGCTAATCGTACCATAATCCGCCATGGTTTCCAGGATCACTACGATGTTGCGAATCGAGACCTGCTCGCGCAGAAGACCCTGCAGCACCTTCTGAATCTCACCTACAGCAAAGGATTTATTGATTTCCTCTACCACAGTGGGATAGTCGCTCTTCAGCGTATCGAGGATGGACTGCACTTCCTGGCGGCCCAGGATCTCCGCGGCGTGAGCCTTGATTATCTCGGTCAAATGCGTGGCGATTATTGAGGGCGGATCCACTACCGTGTAGCCCAGACGCTCCGCCTTCTCCCGCTCGGCTTCGGCTATCCACACCGCGGGCAGACCGAATGCGGGATCCCTGGTGGCCTCTCCTTCGATCTCCTCCTTGATGCCTCCAGGATTGATGGCCAGGTAGCTTCCCATCTTGATGATTCCCCTGCCTACCTCCACACCCTTGATCTTGAAGCAGTACTCCGAAGGTTCCAGGCGCATGTTGTCGATGATACGGATCCGGGGCACCACAAGCCCCAGATCCAGGGCGGCTTCCCGGCGTATGCGGGTGATCCGGTCGAGCAGCTCCGCCCCTCTGTCCTTGTCCACCAGAGGTATCAGGCCGTAGCCGATCTCCAGGGACAGTGGGTCCAGAGGCACTACGGGAGATATCTCCACGGGCGCGGCCTTGCCGCGAGCCTCGGCCTCCTTTGCCCTCTCCTTTTCCTCTTCGGCCTGCTTCCTGCGCCTAAGTGATAGCCCCAAGGCGCCCAGCAATCCTCCCATAGGAAACAGCACGTACCAGGGGAATCCCGGCAATACCGCCAGCACGGATAGAAAGCCGGCCGCGATCAGATACGGCCGTGACTGATGGGAGAACTGCTGGGTGATGTCCAGCCCAAACGATGCATCGGATATGGCCCTGGTCACTATGACGCCTGTGGAGGTGGAAATCAGCAAGGCCGGGAGCTGGGTCACCAGGCCGTCACCGATGGTCAGGGATACGTAGGTGTCGAGGGCCACATTGAAGGGCTCCCCGTGGATCGTCATGCCCACGATCATTCCCCCGATGACGTTGATCAGGGTAATCAGGATACCCACCTTCACGTTTCCCTGCACAAACTTGGAGGCGCCGTCCATAGCCCCGTAGAAATCAGCTTCCCGCTGCAGCTCGTTCTTCTTTCGGGTGGCCTCCTCTTCGCTGATGAGACCGGAATTGTACTCCGCCTCGATGGCCATCTGCTTTCCGGGCAGCGCATCGAGAGTGAACCGGGCCGCTACCTCGGCCACCCGTACCGACCCCTTGGTGATGACGATGAACTGCACTGCAATGATGATCACGAAAATTATCAGGCCGATGACATAGCCCTCCAGCCCTCGCGCGCCGACCACAAAGGTACCGAAGGCCCGGATCAGCTTGCCCTGGAACTGGCTGCCCTGGGATAGGATCAGCCGGGTGGAGGAGACGTTGAGAGCCAGACCGAATACGGTGGCTATGAGCAGCAAGGTGGGAAAGACGCTGAACTCAAGGGCGTGACGGGTGTAAAGCACGATCAGGATGGTCAGCAGGCTCAGGACGAGGTTTATCGACATCAGGGTGTCCAGGACAAAGGCTGGCAGTGGGATGATGAGCATCATCACCACGGCGATGACGCCGACGGCCACGAAGACGTCGCTCCTGCGTGCGCCGGTCAGGGTTGGAACTCGTCTTGCATCAGCCATCTAACTCTCCCTTCCTCATCCGAAGGACTCCGGCTAAGCCGGCATCTCCCGACCGTTCATCTTGTACACCTCGGCCAAAATGATCGCCATGACTTCGTAGTATTTTTCCGGAATCGCTTCTCCGATATCTACCTCCTGGTACAGGGTGCGGGCCAGTGGCTTGTTCTCCACCAGTGGTACCTCGTTCTCCCGGGCGACCTCCCGGATCTTCAGGGCGATCGCGTCTACACCCTTGGCCGTCACCGTAGGAGCCTCCATGATCAACCGGTCGTACTCCACTGCGACCGAATAGTGAGTCGGGTTGGTGATCACCACATCCGCCCTGGGCACGGCGCGCATCATGGTACGGGCGAGCAACTCCCGCATTCTCTCCCGCAAGCGGCTCTTTATCAGAGGGTCGCCTTCGTACATGCGTCGCTCTTCCTTGACCTCCTGGCGAGACATCTTCAAGGATTCCCGATGCTGCCGGCGCTGGAACATGTAGTCTGGGACCGCCATCACCAGCATAGCCAGCGCGGCTTCCACAACGATGCGAAACGCAATGGAGGCGATCAGGCGAAAGGCCACTAGCTGGCTCATATCCATCATCCTGACCAGCTTGGGCATGGCGGCACGTATGTTCAAGAAGGCCAGAACGAAGATTACCGCCACTTTCAACAGGGTTTTGCCCAGGTTGAAAGCCGCTTCCCCGGAGAACAGGGCGCGCCGAAAAAAACGCCCGAATCGAGGTATGATCCTGTCCAGGTCGGGTGTGATCGGTTTTGCCGTGAATAGGAAACCCACCTGGATCACGTTTCCCATGAACGCGGCCAGGAAAGCCACCAGCATTACCGGCAGGGCCATCCTGAGGAAGTAGCTGTAGAAGGCCGGCACCAGCCCGGCATCGGTAGTGATATCCAGCTCGGTTGAGTGCTGCAGAAAAAAACGAAGCATGGACAGAACGTTGCGCAACAGATAGGAGGAAACCAAGCCCAATGTGGCTATACCGAACAGCAGCACCAGGGAGGAGCTGACCTCCACGCTCTTGGCGACCTTTCCCTCCTCGCGGGCCTTGCGCAGCTTGTGCTCCGTGGGCTCCTCGGTCCGACCTTCGTCTTCGGCCGCGAACCATTGCAGGTGTACGTCGAAGGGAGAAGCTTCGGCAAACAGGGTTGCTGGAGCCGGAACCCGGCTGCGGCGCCAAGCGGCTCGCTTCAGCTCGAGAACCAGGCCGAAGCGGGAAAGGAACAGCAGGAGCTGACAGTGCTGGCTCACCTCGAACCTCCCGCCCCCTTTAGGGCGCTGATTATGGTTCCCAGCTCCTCGAAGCCCCCCTCGAGCAACCGGCTGAAGGCGCCGACCAGGAAAGGCATGGACAGGGCGATGACGATCAGGGCGGTGGCTATGGCCAGGGGAAAGCCCATCATCAACAGGTTCATCTGGGGCGCGGCCTTGGCGAGCAGGCCCATCGTTACCGACACCAGCAGGAGCGTACCGAGTATGGGGAAGGAAATCACCAGGGCATTGCCGAACAACTCGCCCAGGCTGCGCAGGAACAACGGGAACAGGTAGGTGCGTCCGGCTACCAGGTCGACGGCCCGGATCGATTGGAAAGACCGGTACACGCCGACCAGAAGAAGCTTGTGAGCGCCGGAGATCACCAGGAAGGTGAACATGCCCACGATGTTCAGGAACTGACCCATCAGGGGGATCTCGATCTGGGCCAGGGGGTCGAATACCTCGGAAGCTCCGAAGCCCATCTGCAGGGAAAAGAACTGGCCGGCCACCTGGAACACGGCGAAGATGATGTTGAGGAAGAAACCGAGGATGATGCCGATCATCGCTTCGCCTACCACCAGGAGGAAATACTCCAGGCCGCTTTCAGGCAATGCGTAGCCCTGGCCGTTTACCCAGGGAAAGACGGCGGCGGAGACGAACAGGGCGAAGCCCAGCTTGGCTGTTTGGGGGATCGCCTGGGAGGACAACAGCGGTGCGATCTCGATCAGCGCCGCTACACGGACGAACACAACGAGAAAAAGCCTGAAATTGGCAACCAGGGTGCCGATCACCTTCAGCCACCGAGCCCCGGAATCTGTCCGAATAATCTCAGGGTGAACTGGACCATGGACGTGATGAGCCAGGGCCCGAAGAGAATGAGGGCACCGAGAATAGCGGCGATCTTGGGCACGAAAGTCAGTGTCTGTTCCTGGATCGAGGTGGTGGCCTGGAAGACCGAAATGATCAGGCCAACCAGCATCCCAACCAGCAGCAGAGGAGCGGCGATCATCAGAGCCTGAAGCGTGCCGCTTCGCATTAAGTTGATGGCAAAACCTATCGACACCATTCCCCTCCTTCTTCTATTATCGGAAACTCTGAACGATCTGTAGGGTAAGCAGGTTCCAACCGTCCACCAGCACGAACACGATCAGCTTGAACGGCAGCGAGATCATCACCGGCGGAAGCATGATCATGCCCATAGACATCAGCGTAGAAGCCACCACGATGTCTATGATGATAAAGGGTATGAACAACAGGATCCCTATCTTAAATGCTACGGTCAGCTCGTGCAGGATAAAGGAGGGGATCAGAACCTCTGTTGGAACGTCGGCCAGGGTGTTGGGCTTGGGAAGTTCGCGCATCCTCATGAACAGGCGGATGCTCTGAGGATCTTTCTGCATCTGTCTGTACATGAACAAGCGCAGCGGGCTTTCAGCGTTGTGATACATCTGCTCGACGCCGATCTCGCCATCGGCAAAGGGCTTGAAGGATTGGTTGTAGATGGTGCTCAGCGTCGGCCACATGATGAAGACAGTGAGAAACAACGCCAGGCCCATCAGGATCTGGTTGGGAGGAACCTGCTGCAGGGACAGGGCCCTCTTGACGAAATCGAACACGATGGCGATACGCAGGAACGAAGTCATCAGGATTAAGATCGAGGGCGCCAGAGTCAAGACCGCCAGCAGTATCAGTAGCTGGATCGAAAGCGCCACCTCCCGATTTGACTCAGCTTCCCGTACGTTAAGGTCCACGTACGGAAATGCCACTCCCGGGGCGGCTGGGCGAACGTCGGTATCCTGGGCAAAAAGTGAAGCGGGTAATGCGAACAGTACAAGCAAGAATGCCAGTACCAGAGCCTTTTTTTTCATGTCCCCTCCCAGTACGTTTCGTTTTCAGCCGCTACTTACATCGGTTACAGTTTCTCCAGGCGCTGTCTCTGCTGCTTCATGAAGTCGATGGTCTCCCCCGCCCCAGCGCCTTCGCGTTTTCCGGTCTTTAAAAGAGATTGAAAAACTTTGGCAAATCCCTGGGCCGTCCCGCTTTGGCTCTCGGCCCTCTCCAGAGCAATCGTATCGAGTGTCTCCTGGCTCCTGATCTCCGAGATGAGGGAGATGCCCCCCTCGGCCGAGCCGACCAGAAAAACCTGTTTACCCAGCTCCACCAGGTGCAGGGCTCGGTTACCCGACAGGCTGCGTGTACCCAGCAGGCGGATCAGTTCGTTCTGGGGAAGCTGCCTGCGCAATCCCCGTTTGAGCAGGTAAAACACGAAATAGATAACAGCGACAACGGCGGCCAGAATCAGGATCATGCGCAGAAAGTCCCAGGAGGAAACCAGCGGACCTGCCTCATCGACCGGCTCCGAAGCCTCCTCCTCCCCGCCTAAAATCGGCAGGGATTCCTCCGGTGGAGATACGGGCGACTGTTCTACCGTGGATTCGCCCTGGTTCGAAACAGTCCCGCTTTCCTGGGCCGGGGTGGTCAAGACCGGTATAAGGAGGAGGACCGACAGCAGGAGGCCGCGCAGAATGCAGCTCCATCTCCCTGACGGGGGCAGGGATTTTCCCCTCCCCTTCCCATACAAGTTGTGTCTAGATTTCACGTTCCCCTCCCAAATAACAATGCCTATTGTACTCTAAATCGCCGGTTACGTCAAATCACTCATCCTCTGCATCGGCGATACGATCTCCGTGACGCGTACGCCGAAGTTTTCATCTATTACCACTACCTCGCCTTTGGCGATCAGCTTGTGATTGACCAGTATGTCTACGGGCTCGCCCGCCAGCTTATCGAGCTCGATAATCGTTCCCTCACCGATACCGAGTATCTCCCGGATGAGCTTCCTGGTCCTCCCGAGCTCGACGGTGAGCTCCATGAACACGTCCATGAGCAGCCCGATATTCCCCTGCTCCCCTTGAGCGCTCGGGCTCTGGAGGTTGGCAAACTGAACGGGTTGGACGTTGGGAGGCTGCCCGGAACCCATATTGACGCCCTGCGGCGCCCCGAAGGACTGCCCGAAGGTCTGCTGAACCCCGGCGCCGGGAAAGCTCTGGGCGGGAGCATTGTCGCCCAAGCCAGCGGCGGCGAAGGCGGGCTGCGTAGTTCCCGCGGCTGCAGCGCCGGAAGCCCCCGCGGTCACACTGAGTATCTCCTTGGCCAGCGACAGGGAGAAAAGCTCAACCAGCCTGGCCGGGTTTTCCCCTTCGATCATCAGGGGATACTCCAGCTTCACGATTACCTCTCCCTGGGGAAGTCGCACCTTATCCTTCGTGGATAGCTGGAAATCGGCTGGCGCGTTTTTTATCGTTTTGGAGCTGCGGTTTCCGAGCTCCGTTATCGCCGGTCCGCTGATCTGGGAAAGCGCCTCCGCCACAGCGGACAGGGCGGCATCATCAAGCTCCACCCCGCTCTGGCCCATCATCAACCCGGCGATGGCCTTGGCGGTATTGGAATCCACCAGGTAGGAATGCTCTCCCTGGATGGCGTCCGTGAAGTCGATTCTCACGTCCACCACTTCTTCGGGAAGCTGATCGAGAATCTCTTCCCCGGAAACCAAATTGAGAGTCGGTTTCTCCAGATTAACGGTCTTGCGCGTCAGGATGGATAGATTGGATGCCTGAGAGGCTATCACACTCTCCATTAGCTGGAGCAACTGCCCCTTTTCCGCCTCCGACAGAGGCTCGGCCGCTCCACCGAAGCCGCTGTCGATCTCCAGGCTCTCGGTTTCCTGAAGCAGGGCATCAATTTCGTCTTGCGATAGTGAACCGTCACTCATATTTCTTCCTCCCCGCCTGTAGTTAATTCTTCGAAATCCGCCTGGTCAATGTCCTCCAGCTTCCTGATTACCTGCACCGCCATCTTATTGCCCAGCACTCCAGGCCGGCAGACAAATTTCCTGCGCTCGCCGATTCTCAAGACCATCGGGTCGTTGACCCGCACCGAGTCGAGGCGAATGATATCTCCGGCCCGCAAAGCCAGTACATCCCGCACCTTGATATCCATGGCACCGATCTCCGCCATTATGGTCACCGTTACTGCGGCCAGGCGGTCCCGCAATATGTTGAGGTTCTCCGTGGTTGTACCGCGGCGAGTCGAGGCATACCAGTACTGGGCCGAGAGTTTTGAGATGATAGGCTCGATGGTGAGGTAGGGAATGCAGAGGTTCATCATACCTTCCACCTCTCCGACCTTGGTCTCCAGCGTGATAAGGATGACCATTTCCGAAGGAGGCACGATCTGAGCAAACTGGGGATTGGTTTCGATCCCGCCCAGCCTGGGACGTAGATCGATCACCGTACTCCAGCTCTCCCTCAGATTTCCCAGGACCCGTACGATGATGCCTTCCATTACCGCCTGCTCGATATCGGTCAGGTCCCTGGAAAACTTCGCCCCCTCGCCCTGCCCGCCGAACAGCCGGTCGATAACCGAAAAGGTGATGGCCGGATCGATCTCGAGAATCGCCGATCCTTTAAGCGGATCCATGTCAATGACCGCCAGCGTGGTCGGGTTGGGTATCGAGCGTATAAACTCCTCATAGGTAAGCTGGTCCACGGAAGCCACGTGAACGTGCACCAGGCTGCGGAGCTGGGCCGACATCGAGGTAGTGGTAAGACGGGCGAAGGTCTCGTGCATGATCGAGACCGTCCGGATCTGGTCCTTGGAGAACTTGTCCGGCCGCTTGAAATCATAGATCTTTATCTTACGCTGGTCCCGCGGCTGGTGGATCTCCTCGGTGGAAATCTCCCCGGCTGAGATTGCCGAAAGTAGCTGGTCTATCTCGTCCTGGGAAAGTACTTCAGCCATAGCCTGCTAGCTCCTACTGGGTCACCACGAAATCTCTGAACACGACCTTTTCTATCTGGCCCTCCCGCAGCACCCGATTGATATTGCTGCGCAGTTCCTCCTGGATCTGATCGTAGTGCTCGGGTCGAAGCTGGTCTCGCTTCCTGTTGCTCAAATACAGCAACACGATATTCTGGATCTCCCGCTTTCTTTCCGTAAGCTCAATGGCGAGCTGTTGATTGCCCTTCTCGTAGCCCAGGCTGACCCGGGCGCTGAAAATAGCCGGGACTTCGTCGGAGGTTACACCCCGGACCTCCTCCAGGGTGTCGTCATAGTTGAGGGGTGGAGACTTGGCCTCGTAGGCAGGAGAAACCTCCCGCAGCTCGCCGCCGGAACGGCCCCGGTTGACCAGGTTGAACGTAACCACCGTCGTGGTCACCCCCAAAATCACAAAACCCAGACCGATCGCCACCCACTTGAGAATCCTTACTAGAAAAGTGGGCAGAAACCCGGCTTTTCTGCCGGCCGGCGTTATCTCTTCTGATCCCGCACCTACGTCTTCTAGACTCAAGCCCTCTTCATCGGACATGAACGGCTCCTACAAACAAATTTAGCAAAACAACGCCGACAATGCGACCCCCCCTACAGGTGCCCCTCTGTAAGAAGAACGATGTCAACCCGACGGTTGTAAGCGCGGCCCTCCCTGGTTTCGTTGGAAGCCAGGGGGACCGTATCGGCGAAGCCGGCCACCTGGCACTGCCGCTCGTCTACACCGAAATCGACCAGGTAATGCAGTACATTCACCGAACGGGCCGACGAAAGCTCCCAGTTCGTCTGCCACGGTCCGGTCGGATCGGTCGGAGTATTGTCGGTGTGGCCTTCGATACGGAACTTCCGTCCGGCGAGCTCCGGCGAACTCATCAGGGCGGCCACTTTCTGCAACACCTGCCTGGATTCCTCGATGTTGATCTCGGCGCTGGCCGGCTCGAAAAAGGAATCCGCGGCCAGGGAGATGATCAGCCCGCGCTCATCCTCCTTGATGCGCACCTTTTTTGTCTTCAGCTCCGGCTGAAACTGGGAAATCGCCGTCCTGCGCGCTTTATCGAGAGCTTTTCCCGCCTCTCGGGATGGCAGGCTCATGATCGTATTGCCCAGCTCCGCCAGCTTGCCCACCTGGAGGGTATTGCCTCCGGTAAGAGAGCCCAGCCCCTGGAAGGCGGCCAGTATCATACGCAGCTCCGCCCCATTGATCTCGGCGGTGGTGAACATCAGGATAAAGAAGGTTAGAAGCAGGGTGGTCATGTCCCCGTAGGTCACCATCCACTGGGGCGATCCCTCCTCTTCCCTCTTTCTCTTTCTTCTTCGCGGGTCAGGCATTCGTTTCCTACTCCCTGGCCGCTTCCTGGCGTACAGCCTCCCTGCGCAGCGGCGAGAGGAAGGCGAGAAGCTTCTCCTCGAGGATGCGCGGGTTGTCCCCCGACTGTATCGAGAGAATACCTTCGATCATGATTTCCTTGACCAGGCTCTCCCCTTCATCACGGTCTTCCAGCTTGCGCTTGACCGGGAGGAATACCAGGTAGCCCAGCACCGCTCCATAGAGGGTGGTGATCAGGGCGGTTGACATACCGATGCCGATGGCCGACTTGTCCTCGATCTGAGCGAGCATGGTAATCAGGCCGATCAGGGTCCCGATCATGCCGAAGGCCGGAGCCAGCTTGCTCCAGTCATCGAAGAGGTTGATGCCGATGGCGTGCCGCGTCTGCACCTGATTGAGCTCGTTATAGAGGATATTCTTGATGATATCCGGATCGGTGCCATCCACGACCAGCTGGATTCCTTTTCTTAAAAACTCGTCTTCCACCTCCTCCAGGTCGTCCTCCAATGCCAGCAGGCCCTCGCGGCGGGCCTTTTCCGAGAAAGTAACGAGCTGGCTGATGATGCGTTCCTCCTCGTAGTTGGGGATTCGCAGGGTCAAACGAAAATAGCGCATGATGCCCAGAACGCGGCTCAGGGGATTCGCTACCATCAAGGCGCAGAATGAGCCGACGATGGTAATGAAAATCGAGGATATACTTATGAAGCCCAAGGCGGATCCGCCGGTCCAGAAGATCCCGATAACCAGGGCGGTAAATCCCACCAATAATCCGACGATCGTTGCCAGATCCACTGCTGCTACTCCTCGTTCTTGAACGCGCCTATGAGCCTGCGATAGCTCACGATCCGCTCCCGAATCTGCTCGTACGGCTCACGCACCACGAGCCGCTTTCCGGAGAGCATGACCATGGTTGTATCGGGATTGGCCTCGATGTATTCGATCTGATGAGGATTCACATAGTAGGTCCTCCCGTCAAGCCTGGTCACCTCGATCATCTATTCCATCTAAATCCTTTACCGTTTTAGTGTCAACAGCTCCTGGATCATCTGATCGGAAGTAGTGATCGTACGGGAGTTGGCCTGGAAACCGCGTTGGGTCACGATCATGTCGGTGAACTGCTCGGCCAGATCCACATTGCTCATCTCCAGCGCGCCGGCGATGATCTTGCCCTTGCCGGCGACTCCGGCCGCATCGATGCGAGGATCGCCCGAGTTGTTGGAGACCACATAGGTGTTCTCCCCGGCTTTCTCCAGGCCGCCCGGGTTGGTAAAGGCCGCCAGGGCCACCTGCCCGATCGGGCGATTGGTCCCGTTGGAGTAGACCCCGGTTATAACCCCGTTCTGGTCGATCTTGAAGCTCTCCAGGTAGCCCATGGGATAGCCGTTCTGGGTGATGGCCTTGGTGGAGCTCCGCTCGGCGAACTGGGTTACGGCGTTACGGTAAGCGCCCACCCCGCCCAGATTGATGTTGAACAACTGGCGTACCGCCACCTCTCCCGGCGGCACGGTGGCTTCGGGAACGTCGAAGGAAACCTGAACTTGCAGGGCCCCTTCGGCGATTGTATCGCCTTGAGCGTCCAAGACCGCCGCCAGGGAGCCCAGGTTGTCGAAATCGATGAAGAAGAGGTTGTCCGCGTTGTTGGCCGCTCCTACCTCTACCAGAGTATTGGTCGGCGTCTCTGCCTGCGGATCTACGATCACCTCCGCCTGCCAGCGGTTAGCGATCCCCGCCACTTTGATGAAGTTGACCTGAAGCTGGTGCACATTGCCAAAGGAATCGTAGATGTCGAAAGTAGTCGACCAGGTACCCTCGAGGACTGTCTGAGGAGCCGCCCCGGGCGGTATCTCCGGAGTGCGTTTGTCCAGGTTACAGGCCAACTGCACTTCGGTGGTGGCTGCGGCCGGATCCTTATCACCTACCGGTATCACCAGATCGTCTATATCGGCCGCCGTGTTGATCATGGTCAAGCCATCGATAGTGACGGCCTGCCAGCCCTGGACCCTCATACCGTTGGCGGGGTTGACCAGAAGCCCGTCCCGGTCGATCCCAAAGGAGCCATCACGGGTATAGAAGCGCTTCTCTCCATCCTGCAGGATGAAGAACCCCTCGCCCTGGACGGCCAGGTCGGTCATCACGCCCGTAGTCTGCAGTGATCCCTGGGTATGTATGGTGTCGATGGTGGCGATATTCATGCCCAACCCGACTTGCTTGGGATTGACCCCCCCCACCTCATCGGTGGGTTTGGCCGCACCTGATAGAGTTTGGGAGAGCATGTCCTGGAAATTCACCCTGCCCTTCTTGAAACCGGTGGTATTGATGTTGGAGATGTTGTTCCCCAGGACATCCATTCGAATCTGGTGGTTCTGAAGACCGGACACCCCAGAATACAGTGAACGCATCATGGCTTTTCAAGCTCCTCCTTGCTAGTTCTTCACACTCACTACTTGCGACACGTCGTAGTATCTGCCCTGTACCAAAATCTGAGGAAACTCCGTTCCGGTAACTTCCTCAACCCTCCCAGATATGTGATTTTCTCCCTGCGCGATTTCTACAGTTTTACCCAAGAGCGAAACCGCCTGGCTCTTGGCCATCAGGTTGAACACCTTGTCCACCTCGGCGCTCATATTCGTCATCTGCTCCAGCGTGGAGAACTGGGCCATTTGGGCCACGAACTCCCTGTCCTCCAAAGGCTCGGTCGGATCCTGATGGGTAAGCTGGGTCAACAGGATACGCAGAAAATCATCCTTGCCCAGGCTCTGGCCCGCTCCGGCCGCTTTGGCCGGGTTGAGACTCTTATTATAGGCCTCCACCTGGCCCGTCAGGCTCACCAGATCATCCGCAGAAATCAACGTGGATATATCCATACGCCTTTTAAGTTTCCTCGCTTCCTACACAACCAGGTTTACCAGCTCGTATTCGAGCCCCAGGTCCAGGAACAGGGGCACCCCCCTGTCCAGACTCTCAGTCCCATTGCTCCAGGGAGCTTCCAGAAAATCGCCCGCCCTGTTACGGTTGCGGGCCGCCCCGTCTCCGGCCTGCCGGCTGCCGACCGAGACTTCCAGATGGGCAGCCTGAAAACCCTCCTGGCGCAACGCGCTCTTCAAATTGTCCAGTCCGGCTTCCACCAGCTCCTTGACACTACTATTGTCGACAACTATACGTCCGTCTAAACTGCTTTCGTTCAAGGCCAGGCGAATGCGTACACTGCCAAGATTCTCCGGCTTGAGCACCAGCCTGATTTCACCGCTGTTGTCGCCTTTTAGGATAATCCCGGTCTGTTTGACCACCTCCGGAATGAAACGCTCCTGAAATCCAGGCAGAGGCTGCTGGCTCCTGGCCGCCGCGGCAGGCTCGGAGACAGGAGCCGCCGGCCGTTCGGCTAACGCGCTGCGTAACAGCAGGGTCAAATCTCTATCCTGGGCTTCACTTACGCCAATCCGGGGCTGAGGGACCGAAGAGCCGGTTTTGGAATCCGGTGCTTCTCGCAGCCGGTCGGCCCGTTCTCCGCTCCGGCGCAGATCCAGCACCACGACTCTGGCTCGCTTGTCGTCAGGGTCCTGGCCCGGGCGCCCTCCCGTGGCCTGAAGGCCTTCACGGACAGCCGCGCGGCCTGCAGCCGGGGCTTTGTCGCCCTTGCTCTGGTCGGACCCGCTCCCATCCCTTACCAAGGCGATGAACCGGAGCGCCGTATCGACCCCGAGTAAAGCGGCCAGACGCTCCACCGCAATCCGCAGGGCTTCCTTATCCCTCTTGCGGCCGGGCTCGAACATACCGCCGGGTTTCAAGGGCAGCCGGTCCGTTCCGCGATCCGCTTCCCGCGAAAGCAGCCATTTCAGGTCGGAACTTTTGGCACCCCTGGAGCCGGGATCTGTGTCGAACAGCAACCATAGCTGCCTCCAGAGCCTGGCGGTTTCCTCCTGGCTCAGAGAGCCGAGCAGCTCCCGCAGCGCCTGTAGAGGATCAGCCTTGCGGTTCGGGGCAGACTTGAGGCTCTCGCCCGCTCTAAACTCATCGAGGAGCCTGGCGAAACGGCTGGAAGCGCCTCCCGCAGCTTTTCCCGCGCCCGACAGTGAACCGGCAATCTGCAAAAGAGCTTCCGCAGCCGGAGAGCCCTTGCTTTCCGAGACCGGTTGAGTCCGTCCGGCGGCATCTGCTTGGTGAGGTGATTGGACAGCAGCCTCGATCATTCAGCCCCCTGGTTTTCTCGACATCTTGCGCTGCAGGACCGCCGCCCGTTCCGGGGGCATCAGAGAAAGCCAGTAGGCCACCAGGGATATTTCCCCGGTCGCTTGAGCTTGCTCTTCGGTCATGCGAAAGATATCTATCACGTCCTGGTCTTCCATCTCCAGCAGGATGTCTACGGCTTTTTCCGGGGGCATTCCCACCAGATACTCCGCGTTCTGCCGGAGGTTTTCTCTTCTATTTTCGAATGCCTTGACACGTTCATTAAACACTTTTTCACGATCTTCGAGGGCCTGCTCGCGTTCCTCGAGCTGCTCGACCATCTGGTTTATCTCCGCCTGATTGGTCTGCAATTCCTGCTCTGCCGCCGCCAGTTCCTCCGAACGGATGGACAGTGCCTCGAGCTGTTTGGTGAGCCGTTCCTTCTCCAGCAGCAGAGGGTCCTCGGTATCGACCACCACCTTCTCCCCCCGGATCAGGGTAAAAATCGGGGACAACATCTGCTGGGCATCGATGATGCCCAGATAATCGAACCAGACCAGCCCGCCCAGGACGAGCACTCCTACCAGTAGGATCAGTATAAGGATTCGGAAACCCGCCCCGACTGTACCATATTCCACCACGTCTTCCTCCCTGTGTCAGCGTTTCCTTATAAACTGGCTGGAGTTGAGGTCATCCAGGTCTTTGAACTCGTCCAACCTGGCCCGGGCGTAATATTCTTCCTGCCTCTTCTCTTTCAGCCTCTCCAGTACCTTCTTGTCCCGGGAAACCTCCTGATACTTCTTCTGGACCTCGGCACGGCGGCGCAGCCGGTCCTCCAATGCCTTTTGCAGCTTGATCTTCTCTCCACCGAGCCGCTTCAGATAGTGCTCCCTGTAGGACAGAAGATGCAGGTCAAGATGTTCGCCCGCCGTCACCTGAGTGCGAAAAGCCTCACGGGTTGCCGTGCTGTTTTCAGTGATCCTTCGAAACAGCCGTACACAGTGACCCGAGGCCTCGGCAAGCTTGCCCAGCCATTCACGCTCTCGGAAGGCACGGATCTCAAGCAGTCGCTCTAGCCTGAAGTGAAACCGCCTCATTGCTCAGCTCCTCCGGAGGGATGGAAACGCCCACAATCTCGCCCATCTGCCGGTAGATCTCGGCCAGGGGAAAGCTCTCAGCGATGTCCTGGATTAGAAACTTGTTGATGCGCGGCATCTTCTCGATGGCCTCGTCGATCTCGGCATTGGAGCCCTCTACATAGGCCCCGACGTTGATCAGATCCTCCGCTTCCCGATAGATGGCTATCAACCGGCGCATCCTGCCTGCGGCCTTCTTAATGTTCGGGCCGCTGACCTTCTCGGCCAGGCGGGATACCGATTGCAGCACGTCCACCGCCGGATAGTGGTTTCTCTGGGCCAGGGTGCGGGTAAGCACCACATGGCCGTCGAGTATGCCCCGCACTGCATCGGAGACCGGTTCATCCAGATCGTCCCCCTCGACCAGTACCGAGTAGAAACCTGTCACCGAGCCCCGGGGAGAGGTGCCGCTGCGTTCCAGCAGCTTGGGCAGCAGCGAGAAAACCGACGGGGTGAAGCCGCGATTGGCCGGGGGCTCGCCCGTAGCCAGCCCGATCTCCCTCTGGGCCCTGGCGAAACGCGTCACCGAATCGAAGAGCAGCATCACGTCCTTGCCCTGGTCGCGGAAATATTCGGCGATGGCCGTGGCCACATAGGCACCCCGAATCCTGCTCAGCGGGGGCTTGTTGGAAGAGGCGACCACCACCACCGATCGCTCCAGGCCGGCGGCGCCGAGATCGTTCTCTATGAAGTCACGGACTTCCCGGCCCCGCTCGCCGATCAGGGCAATGACACTGACATCCGCCGAAGTGTTACGGGCGATCATTCCCAGCAACGTGGATTTGCCGATGCCGCTGCCCGAAAAGATCCCCATCCTTTGGCCTTTGCCCACCGTGACCAGTGCGTCTATGGAGCGAATTCCGGTCGCGATTTTCTGCTCGATTCGGGGACGGCGCAATACATCCGGTGGGGACTGGTAGATCGGGTACCAGGCTGTGGAGCCGATGTCCCCCTTCCCGTCGATCGGCTTGCCCATGGCATCGAGCACCCTGCCGAGCAGACGATCCGAAACCGGGATGGATAGATGCTCGCCTATGGCTATGATCTTGCAGCCGACCGTAATTCCCTCCATCTCGTCGTAGGGCATGATCTGTACTGTGCTGCCCTTCAGGCCCACGACCTCCGCCCATACTATTCTGCGGCTTTCCGGCAGTACGATCTGGCAGAGCTCGCCCACGACAGCGCGCGGGCCTTTTGCTTCCACCATCAGGCCGCCCTGAACCCTCTGCACTACTCCGGTGTACTTGATGGGATCGATTCGTTCCAGCGTCGAGGCATATTTATCGAAGATTCCCACTTTTTCCCCTCCCTGAAAAATGGGTGAAGATGAGAGCCGTCACCCCTCCCCTTTGGAGCGGATGGGCGCCAGCTCCAGGATCTTTTCCTCTATCTCGTGAAGCTGAGAAGAGATGCGGGCGTCGATCTGGCCGAAATCCGTCTCTATTATGCAGCCGCCCCGATCGACCGAGCTGTCCTCGAGGACCGTTACGGATTTCACGTTCTCGACCATCTTGATGAAATCATTGATGTGCTCCGAGGTAAGCTCCACATCGGCCAGGTTAACCCGGATAACCACATCTCCCCTGCTTTTCAGCTTGCGCAGGGCCTGGACCACATTGTTGATGACCACGTTCTTCTGGTTCTCCGAAATCACCTTGATCACCTTCTTGGCGATCAGCAGTACCAGATTGATGACCTGAGTCTCGGACTCCTGGATGATCTCGTTTCTCTTCTCGATAGCGGCTGCAATGATCCGCTGGAGGGTGTCCACCAGGCGTTCGAGCTCCTTCCGTCCTTCCTGGAATCCCTGGTTTCTCCCTTCTTCGATTCCCTTGGCGAAGGCCTCCTTTTCAACCTTGTCGACCTTGCTTTGGATCTCTGCTTCCAGCTCCTCGGCCTGTCTTTTCGCTTCCTCGACGATCCGCTTGGCCTCGTCCTCCGCCTCCTGACGTATCTTCTGAGCCTGGCTGTTTTTGCGCTTGACTTCATCGAAGGCGGCCCTCTCCGCTTCCTTCTTGATCGCCTCGGCTTCTTCCTGGGCACCTTGAATCAGTCGGGCCTTCTCCTCCTCCCAGCGATCCTTGAAGGAATCGGCCTCCCTGCGCAAATCATCCACACTGGGACCGGTGTACTCCTCGAGGCTTTCCACCTCTTCGGGAGCCTCTTCGGGCTTTGCCCGGGGCGGCTCGATGAAGACCTTGCGGGACTGGTAGAGAATTTCGTCAGCTCTGAAAACATTCTTGGCCACGCCTGTTTACTCCTTGCCCCTTCGCCTTTTCACTTCTTTGCCGGCGCCTATCCGCCCTCTACCCTTACGGGTACCTCCGGACTGGCTGCGCCGGCATTTCGGCCTCTGACCTCACGGTCACCTCCGGATTGCCTCTTCGCCGGCGCCTATCCGCCCTCTACCCTTACGGGTACCTCCGGACTGGCTGCGCCGGCATTTCGGCCTCTGACCTCACGGTCACCTCCGGATTGCCTCTTCGCCGGCGCCTATCCGCCCTCCCTGGCTGCGCCGGCATTTCGGCCTCCTTGCCTCAAACCACCAGCTCATCCTCGCCGGCCCGGGCCACGACGATCTCCCCCTGCTCCTCCAGCTTGCGGATGATCGAGACAATCCTCTGCTGGGACTCCTCGACATCCTTAAGCCGGATTGGACCCATGTAGTCCATATCTTCTTTCAGCAGTGTCGCCGCCCTCTTGGACATGTTGCGGAAAATCTTGTCCTGGACCTCCGAGTCTACAGCCTTGAGAGCTTTGGCCAGCTCGGTGGTGTCCACCTCGCGCAATACCTTCTGAATGGCCCGGTCATCGAGAAGCACAATATCCTCGAACACGAACATCCGCTTCTTGATATCCTCGGCCAGCTCCGGATCGTCCTCCTCCAGCCGTTCGATGATTCCTTTCTCGGTGGAGCGGTCCACAAGGTTGAGTATCTCGACGATGCTTTCCACGCCGCCGGCGGCTGTGTAGTCCTCAGAGGACAGGGTAGAGAGCTTCTTTTCCAGCACGCGCTCTACTTCGCGCAGGATTTCCGGAGAGGTTCTGTCCATGGTGGCTATACGCTTGGCCACATCGGACTGCACCTCGCTGGGCAGGCTGCCCAGGATCACGGAGGCCTTGTTCGGCTCCAGGTAGGCCAGAATCAGCGCAATTGTCTGCGGATGCTCCTGCTGGATGAAGTTGAGCAGATGGGCCGGATCCGTACGCCGTATGAAGTCAAAGGGGCGCACCTGCAGCGAGCTGGTCAGCCGGTTGATTATGTCCACCGCCTTCTGGCTGCCCACCGACTTCTCCAACAGCTCTCGGGCATATTCGATACCGCCCGTAGAGATGAAGTCCTGGGCCATCATCAGCTCCTGGAACTCCATCAGCACCTGGTCCCGATCACCCGGATCGATGCTCTCGTTCCTGGCGATCTCGAAGGTTAGCTGCTCTATCTCGTCGTCCCGCAGGTGTTTGAAAATTTCCGCTGCGATTTCGTGTCCCAGGGTAATGATGAAAATAGCCGCCTTCTGACGTCCGGTCAGCTGCTTCTTGGGCCCGGTGTGCGATCTGGATTTCTTTATAGACGACTGAACCGCCGCAGCCGCGCTGCTTGCTTCCCTCTTAGCCATCTCACTCCTCCAACAGCCAGGTTCTGATTAGCTGAGCCACGTCCTCCGGATGCTCCCGGGCCATGTTGATGGCATTCTCCTGCATTTCCATGCGAGCCCGTTCTTCCACGGAAAGCTCGACCTCGGCTCCCTCTTCTTCCGCTCTGCGCAGGGCCGCCTCGCGCATAGCCTGGTGCTGCCGGGCCAGCTCTTCTTCGCGCAGCCGCCGTCGGCGCTCCAGCTCTTTGGCGATCAAACGGTACAAAATGGCCGCAAAGATGATGGCCCCGATACCGATGATGATCGATATAATTGTGGTGCGCAGCTGTCGCTGCCGGCGAAACGCCTCGTCTTCATCACTGAACTCGGAGCTCCGATCGAAGGGGATATGCTCTACGGTCACCGAATCCCCCCGATCCCTATTATACCCGATTGCGTCTCTGATCAAGGCTTCCGCCTTCTGGAGAGCCTCGTCGCTCACCGGGGTATATTCCCGTTTGATGCTACCGTCCGGATTCAGCTCCAGCTCACCTTTTTCATTGTATACCTTGCTCCACACTCCATCAATAGCCACCCCGGTGGTAATTCTGGCTATTCTCCAGGGACTCCTCTCCTCATAGGTGCTCTTCTTGTTGACCACCTCGTTCTGTATCAGGGAGGACTGATCGTACTTGCCAACCAGATTGGACAGGTCCTTATAGGCCGGCGGAGTCTGTCCCTCCTGCCCGGGGGGCCCCTCTGGGTTGAAGCCGGTACCCTCAAAGTGCTCCTCCTTGATCTCTTTGGAAAGGGTAATAGAAGGGACAACCTCACTCTCGTCGAAGGGCGTGCGGGGATTGTCCTTCTTCATGGTAACAGGGAAGTGCTCTTCGGTGTTCACGGTCTGTTTGCTCATGTCCAGCTCGATGTCCAACTTGAGGATTTCCACCCGGTCGAAGCTGAAAATGGCCCGTAAAGACTTGAGTATCTCCGCCTTGTACTGCTGCTCAAGCTCCTTCTTGGTCTTCATCTCCCGGCGGGCGACCTCGATCCTGTCCACGTCTTCCAAACCCTCGAAGTCGTTGAGCACCAACCCGTTCTGATCGGTGATGACGATATTTTCGGCGCTCAAGCCCGGGACTGCGAGCTGAATGAGCCTCTGTATACCCTCGAGCTTCTTGCGGTTTTCGGTAATGTCGGAGCCGGGCTTGGGGGTAATGATCACCGAGGCGGTAACCGGATTCTGGTCTTCCACGAACAGCTCCGGCTTGGGGACCACCAGGTTTACGCTGACCGCATCGATGTCGTCCAGGGCCAGGATGTGCTGTTCGAGGGACCGGGTAATGGCCCGCTGCAGGTTCACGTCCCGCTCGAAATCCGTCAGGGTCCAGCGTTCCACATCGAAGATGGCCCACGGATCGGTTTTCGGCGGGATCAGATCTTCCCGGATCAGGATGGCCCTGATGCGGCGGGCCGTAGCCTCATCCTGGACGTAAATCATGTTGTCCGGCCCCACCTTGTAGCTTATGCCCTCCTCGTCCAGGACGGTAACGATACGGGCCAGGTTGTTCTCGTCTGTGATTGGAGTCCCTATTAACGGTACCATGGCCGGCGCCGAGCTGAACACCACGATCAGGATCACCGCCAGAATGGCTACCCCGACCACGGAGAGCAGTATAATCTTCTGGGTCAGACTCCACTTGCCCCAGAGATTTCTAATCTGATTCAAAAGCTGTTTAAGCCACTCGTTCATTCTCCCCTCCCCCTGCATGAACGCTTGAATACTTCTACATCGACCTATGCATCAACGTATATTGATGATCTGCTGGTACGACTGGATCGCCCGATCCATGATCGCCTTGGTCATGGAGAGGGCCAGAGAGGCCTCAGCCATGGCCACCGTAAGATCGTGGATGTCCACGGTATCTGGATCGGTGATCATAGCCTCGGTCAGATCCATGGTGTGAAGCTGAAGATCATTCACTCCGTTCAAGGCCTCGAAAAAAAGCTTCCCGAACCCCGACTCGGGCGTCGAAGCCGGCGCGGCCTTGGCGGCAACGGTTCCGGCCAGATGTCTGGGGTCACTGCGCTGGAGCTCGATCAGGTGCCCCTGGGCTGATATTTGTGAAAGAAGATCCATCGTCTACCTCCCGATCTCGAGCGCTTTCAGGAACATGCTCTTGCTGCCGTTCATGATGGCCACATTGGCCTCGTAGGCTCTGGAAGCCGAGATCATGTCCACCATCTCATTGACTACATTCACATTCGGGTACTCCACGTAGCCCTGGCGCGGTCCGGATTTTATGGCATCCGGATGGGTCGGATCGTACACCAGCCTCAGGCTGGCGTCGTAATCCTTCTCCACACCGGTAACCCGTACTCCCCGGCCGATTTCTGCCTTGAGATACTCAGGAAGAAAGGGACTGCGCCAGTAAGGCTGGGATACCCGCGGTCGAAAGATAACCCGGCTGCGTCGAAAAGGGCCGCCTTCCGTGGTCCGGGTGGTATCGACATTGGCGATGTTGTTGGCGATCACGTCCAGCCGCGTCCTCTGAGCGGTCAAGCCCGTGGCTGCCGTGTTGATCGTAGTGAACAAACCCATAGTGCCCTACCTTCCCGCCTTCACTTTAACGCAGCACCAGGTTTACCCGGTTGAACTCGCTGGCAATCGCCTGGGCCATGGTTTGATAGAGTAGCTGGTTCTCGAGGGCCAGCATACCCTCCTCTTCGATATCCACATTATTGCCGTTGTTCTTGGCCGTAGTCAGGTAATCCAGCACCAGCCGCGGCCGTACGGTTCTGTAGTCCACCGGCCGGTGAAAGGGGATATGCCGTCTGTCGGTGATGAATTGCCGCGGGGGCCTGATCTTCTCAGAATCCAGGGCCCGCTTGAGCTCACTCTCGAAGTTCACAACGGTGCGTTTGAAGTTCGGTGTCTCGGCGTTGGCTATATTGTTCGCAATCACATTGCGGCGCAGGGCCGCGATGTCCATCCCTCGTTTGAGCAGGTCAACCGTCTTGGCAAAGCTTCCTGTAAACATCGTTTCTTCTCGCCCCTCCTCTTTTAATAGTTTCGGCCTGTAAAGCGGCCTTGATTAGAGGATGAAGCGGCTCAAATCCTGATCCTCCACTATGTCCTTCAAGCGGTCGTTTACGTACTTGGGCGTAATGGTCACCGTCTGGCCTTCTATATCTGCGGCGTTAAAGGAGACCTCCTCGAGCAGCAGCTCCATGACCGTGTGCAGCCTGCGGGCGCCGATATTCTCGGTGCGGGAGTTCACGTCGCTGGCTATTTCGGCAATTCTTGCGATCGCCTCATCCTCGAAGCGCAGCTCCACCCCCTCGGTGGCCAGCAGCTCCTCGTACTGCTTTATCAGAGCGTTACGCGGCTGGGTAAGGATCTTCACGAAATCCTCGCCGGTGAGGGGTCGAAGCTCCACCCGCAGCGGGAAGCGGCCCTGGAGTTCGGGAATCAGATCGGAAGGCTTGCTCATATGAAAGGCACCGGCGGCGATAAACAGAATATGGGAGGTGTCCACTATGCCGTAGCGGGTGTTGACCTTGCTCCCTTCCACGATCGGCAGGATGTCCCTCTGGACCCCCTCCCGGGAAACATCCACGCCGGCGGCGTTCTGCCTGGAGGCGATCTTGTCCAGCTCGTCGACGAAGACTATCCCCATCTGCTCCGCCCTCTTGATAGCCTGCTCGGTGACCCTCTCCATATCGATCAGCTTGTCCATCTCTTCGGCCAGTAAGATCTCCCTAGCTCTGCTCACCGTGGTTTTTTTTCGCTTCTTACGGCCCCCGAAAATGTTGCCCAGATTGCCCAGATTCACATCCAGCTCCTCGAAGGAGGTCCCCGAGAATATCTCGATGGCGGGAAATTGGCTACGGGTGACGTTTACCTCCACCGTCTTATCCTCCAGCTCCCCCCTTCGCAGCTTCTCCCGGAACTTCTCGCGGGTGCTGGACAAAGCACTGGGCGGGCCGTCTGCCTCTCCGTAGGCGGCCGCTGTTCCTTCGGAGCCGAGGTCCGACGCTGCCGGCCCGGCGCCCGGCGTTTTTTCCCGGTCCAACCCCGGCGGTCGAACCGGCCCCCGGCCCGGCTTTCCCAGGCCGGGCAGAAGGAGATCGAGAAGAGCTTCTTCAGCCCTTTTTTCAGCCTCTACCCTGACTTCTTCCTGCAGCTCCGTTTTGACCATGGAAACGGCCACGGAAACCAGATCCCTGATCATCGACTCCACGTCGCGGCCTACATAACCGACCTCGGTGTATTTCGTGGCCTCCACCTTGACAAAGGGCGCTCCGCAGAGGCGGCTGAGCCGGCGGGCAATCTCGGTCTTTCCCACTCCCGTAGGGCCGATCATGATAATGTTCTTCGGAGCCACCTCATCCCGCATATCCTCGGAAAGCCTCTGCCGCCGCGTACGGTTGCGCAAGGCAATGGCTACAGCCTTCTTAGCCTTGTCCTGCCCCACTATGTATTTATCCAGCTCTTCCACGATCTGTTTCGGGGTAAGGGTATCCAGATCCAGCTTCATGGCAGTTCCTCTATGATGATCTCCGAGTTGGTGTAGATGCAGATCGCCGCGGCAATCTCCAGCGACCGCTCGGCCACTTCCCGGGCTGAAAGGGTGGAGGAATCGAGATAGGCTCGGGCCGCCGCGTAGGCGTAGCTGCCCCCCGATCCGATAGCGATCACCTCCTCTTCCGGGTCGATCACATCCCCGGTCCCGGAAATCAAGAGCATGTCCTTGCCGTCCGCCACCAGCAGCATCGCCTCCAGACGTCGAAGCACCCTGTCGGTTCGCCAGTCCTTGGCCAATTCCACCGCCGAACGTCTCAGGTCACCGCCGAACTCCTTCACCTTGCCCTCGAAGCGTTCAAACAGGGTAAAGGCGTCGGCGGTTGCGCCGGCAAAACCTACCACAATCTTGTTGTCGTAGATCTTGCGTATCTTACGGGCCTTGCTTTTCATGATCGCGTTGCCGAAGGTCACCTGCCCGTCTCCGCCCATAGCCAGACGGCCGTTCCTGCGCACCGCTATGATCGTGGTTCCGTGTATCTTGTCCATCCTCTCTAATCCCGCCGTTGCTTGCCCGCCGCCCCCGCGTGGGGATGGGCGGACCTGTACACGGCTTTGAGCCTCTCGATATCCAGATGAGTGTAGATCTGGGTCGTGGAGAGGCTCGAATGCCCCAAAAGCTCCTGCACCACCCGAATATCGCCGCCGCGGTTGAGTATATGCGTCGCAAAGCTGTGCCGGAAGGTGTGGGGCGATGCGGGTTTGTCGAGGCCGGAGCTGAATACCAGCCGCTCGACAATGCCCTGTATACCCCGTACGCCGAGCTTCCCTCCCCGCCGGTTGATGAGCAGCACTTGCGCCGCTTCCCCGAACCGCAGGCGCTGAAGCTTGCGCCTGGCCAGGTATTCCCGCAGCCGTCTCTCGGCCTGGAGGCCGAAAAACACCGCTCGTTCCTTGCCCCCCTTACCGGTCACCCGTACCGATCTCTCCTTCAGATCCAGATCGCCGACTTTTATAGCGCTGAGTTCCGAGACCCGGCAACCCGTCGAGTAGAGAAGCTCCAGGATCAGAAGATCCCTCAGCTCCCAGAAGTCCGCCGGCTCGCGGTCCAGAAGCTTCTCCACATCAGACTCGAAGAGAAAGGCGGGCAGCCGAGCGTTGACCTTGAGAGACTTTATCGCCTGAAAGGAATTACCGGCTGCCTCTCCCACCTTCTCCTTGTAACGATAATAGCCCCGTACGGCCGAAAGAACCCGATTGATCGAACGGGAGCCTAGTCCCTGCCGGGACAGGAATCCGATGAAAGCCCTGGCTCCGGAAGCATCAACGGCTTCCGCGCGCAGGCCTTCCTTTTGAAGGAAAGCGGCGAACAGCTTCAGATCCCGGCGGTAGGCTCCACAGGTGTTTTCCGAAAGATGGCGTACGTGTCTCAGGTACTGGAGGTACTGCTCAAGCACTCTGATCCTCCAGTTCATGAGTATGCAGGTAGTCGCAATGCGGATTTATACAGGCCTTGTACGGGCCCCGCTGCTTGTCTTCCTTTTCTACCAGGAACTGCCCGCAGCGCGGGCAGCTTAGACCTGTAGGCCTGTAATAGGTAACAAAATCGCAGTCCGGGTAGTTGGTGCAGCCGTAGAACTCCTTGCCCCTTCCCCTGGCGGCCCTCCGGGCTACGATTTTGCCGTCACAGCCCGGCCGGGGGCAGTCAGCCAGGGGCACGGACTTGGTGTTGCGGCATTCGGGAAATCCGGTACAGGCCAGAAAGAACCCATACCTGCCCAGCTTCTTGATCATTGGCCGGCCACATTTTTCACAGATGAAATCGGTGGGCTCGTCGAGCACGCCCTTGATCGATTCGAGGGTCTCCATGACATGGTCGACCTGAGGCTTGAACTCGGAGTAAAACTCCTCGACCACGTCGACCCATCTCTCCTTGTTTCCTTCTATGTCATCGAGCTGTTTCTCCATCTTGGCGGTGAAGTTTTCGTTCACCAGCTCCGAGAAGTTGTCGGTGAGCAGATTGTTGATGATTCTGCCGAGCTGGGTGGCAACAAGCTGGCGGTTCTTCCTGACCACGTAGTAGCGGTCGAGAAGCACCGAAATGATCGGAGCATAGGTCGACGGCCGTCCTATTCCTTTTTCCTCCAGCGTCTTGACGATGGTGGCGTCCGTATAACGAGCCGGTCCCGAAGTGAAGTGTTGCTCCGGATGAAAGTGCACGCATTCGAGATCTTCCCCGACCTCGAGCTTCGGTAGGGCCTTCGAGCTCCCCCGGGGAGCCAGCACCCGCAGTACCTTCTGGAACCCTTTATTCACGATCCTCGTCGCACTGGCTCGAAACTCCGCCTCGGCGGCCGCGATCTCGACTGTCACCGTAGAGCTCTTCGCCGCTTTCATCTGAGAGCTGACGAAACGTTCCCAGATGAGCGAGTAGAGCTTGAACTGGTCACCGTTCAGGTAGCTCTTCATTTCCGCAGGCATATTCAACACGTAGGTCGGGCGGATCGCTTCGTGGGCATCCTGGGTCTTGCCGGTAGAGGCGTAGTAGTTGGGAGAGTCAGGCAATTCCTCCGGATACCTGGCGGCCAGATACTCCCGCACCTCTTTCAAGGCAACCTCGGATATACGGGTCGAGTCTGTGCGCATGTAGGTAATCAATCCTATCCTTCCTGCACCGGTGTCGACGCCCTCGTAAAGGCTCTGGGCGATCCGCATGGTCTTGCGGGAGGTAAAGCCGAAGCGGTTGGCCGCATCCTGTTGGAGCTTCGAGGTTGTATAAGGCGGCCGAGGGCGCAGGGTCTTGTCGGTAGTCTTGATATCCGTAACCCGAAAGCTCTTGCCGTGCAGGTCGGCCACGATCGCCAGGCACTCGCCCTGATTGCCCAGCGCCGGCTTCTCGCCTCGATAGCGCACCAGGGCCGCACGAAAAACGCTTCTATTCTTCCTCAGCTCGGCTTCGAGCGTCCAGTACTCCTCGGGCACAAAGGCTTCGATCTCCTCCTCCCGTTCGCAGATCAGCCTGAGGGCCACCGACTGAACGCGACCGGCCGAAAGCCCGTTCTTCACCTTTTTCCAGAGTATGGGCGACAGGTGGTAGCCCACCAGACGATCCAGGATGCGACGGGCTTTCTGGGCGTCGATCTTGGCCGGATCGATGTCCCGGGGGTGTTCCACCGCCTCCCGAATTACCTGGGGGGTGATCTCATTGAATACGATCCGTTTGATCGGCAGATCGGGCTGCTTGCGCTCCAGGGCACGTTTGAGATGGTAGGAAATCGCCTCGCCTTCCCTGTCATTATCGGAGGCCAGCAGCACCTCTGCAGATTTTCCCGCAGCCTTCTGCAGGGCGTTGAGGATTCTGGCCTTGCCGCGGATGGTGATGTATTCGGGTTCAAATCCCTTCTCCACATCGATCGCCAACCTGGATTTGGGCAGGTCCACCAGGTGTCCCATCGAAGCTTGGACCAGGTACCCCGATCCAAGATACTTCTGGATCGTGTTGGCCTTGGCCGGGGATTCTACTATTATTAAAGTCTCCTTATGGTTGTTTTCCATCTACAGCTTTTTGAATACCTTTCCGTTTCGAAAAATCGCCCGGTCCGTCATCTCCAGCTCCAGCAATCGTGCGAGCTTCCTTCCCGTTTCCCGGCTTCCGGCATGCTCCTCTCCTGATTGAACCGGGAAGATCCGTTGCCCGACACCCCAACCGGCCAGCAGATCTCCGGCCGTTCGTACTACTTCGGCCCCTTGGTCAGCCAATCCCCTGGTTCCCTCTCCAGTCTTACCGGCAAGCCCGCACTGGTGGACCACCAGGTCACGTCCCTGCTCCAGGGCATAATCCGCCGTGATCAACGCACCGGAGCGAACCGGAGCCTGAACTACCACCACAGTACGCGCCAAACCGCTGATGATTCGGTTTCGGGCCGGAAAATGTCTGGCCAGAGGCGGGAAGCCGGGAGGATACTCAGCGATCAGGGCGCCCCCGTGATTCAGCAGCCTGCGGCCGATCTTCCTGCTTGACTGCGGGAAGATCAGATCGATCCCGTTTCCGAGCACGGCTATCGTAGCGCCGCCTCCGTCCACGCTTCCCCGGTGGGCTTCGGCGTCAATCCCGCGCGCCAGGCCCGAAACCGTGGTAATGCCGGCGCAGCTCAGCTCGAAGGCCAGGGCGTAACAGCATTCCCGGGCGTCGCCGGTTGGGTGCCGGGTTCCAACGACGGCTACCAGCGGCCTGAACCAATCGGGAAGCTTGCCCCGGTAGTAGATCACCACGGGGGGGTCGAAGATTTCCCGCAGCTGAGGAGGAAAATCTCGTTTCCAATAAAAAGTGCATTGGAACTCTCCACGAGTCAAGCGTTTTCGGTCTTCCCGGGCCTGCTCAAGCAGCAGACGGGGCGGCTCGAAGCGTCCGGCAACCCGCCTGCCGATGATCTCCTCCAGCTCCCGGCGGGTCAGGGAGGCGAAGCGGTCGGGGAGGCCGCAGGCTTCCACTACCTCGAGCTTTTCCCGGGGTTTGAGAGAGGTTACCCGGTTGACGGCCATAGCCAGCAGTTCATCGGACGCCATAAAGCTCTTCCTCGACTCTCCTCTGGTTGGCCAGCGCCTCCTCTCGCTTGCTCTCCACCTTGCTCCGGGCCGCGATCTTCCGGTACAGCTCGAGGGCCATCTCCAGCCTGCCGGTCCTGTAGTAGACACGGGCCAGCAGGAACATGGCGTCAATGTTCTCACTCTCTATCGAAAGAAGCCGGTCTAGCAGTACTTCGGCCTCCTCGGGACGGTCCAGCTCGAATACATACAGGATGGCCAGACCGTATAGGGCATCCGCGTATCCGGGGTCCAGATCGATAGCCCTCCTGTACAGCCGCTCGGAAAGCTCGAGCCAGCGCTGCCGGGGATCCTCCTCCACCTGCGCCTTGCTCATGCGGGCGGCGCAAACAGCGGAATAGTAGAACAGGATGGGATTCTCGGGATGGATGGCGATGGCTTCTTGCAGCGCCTGGTAAGCCTCCTGGAACATCCCGGCCTCCATGTATTCGAGGGCCAGCATCTTATAGTAAATTCCTATTTGACCCGTAGCATCGACTTTTCTGGCCACCTCCTTGCGGTAATCCCTTATGGCTTCCTTGATCTCCTCTATTCTCTCCTGGCTTACCTGCCGTCCCTGGTAGCCTCGGTCTTCCATCTCCACCAGTGAATCCAGGTACTCATCCCTCCTCCCGCAGGCGGTAAGGAGCACCAGCAGGAACATGAGGAGGGCTGTTCTCGGTATCATTCTTGCCATCCTTCTCTATCCTTATGCTAACGTCCCGATCGAGCTCCTCGATTCTAGGCCCTCGGGTGATAGCGCCGGTGGTACCTGCGAAGCTCCCGTTCGTCAACATGGGTGTAGATCTGCGTCGTACCGATGTCGGCGTGGCCCAACATCGTCTGCACTGCCCGCAGGTCCGCTCCGCCCTGCAACAGGTGGGTGGCAAAGCTATGGCGCAGGGTATGCACCTTGCCGCTCAATCCGGCCCGGCGAGCGGCCTCTTTGAAACGCTTCCATATGCCCTTACGCGACAGGGCCCGCCCCAGGTGATTAATAAACAAGGCCCGCTCCTTTCTGCCTTTCAGCAGCGCGGGCCTGCCCGCCTCGAGATAGCTGCGCAGCCACTGCAGGGCCTGTTCACCCATGGGCACGAGCCTCTCCTTGCCGCGCTTGCCGACGACTCGCAGGAGACGCTCCTTGGGGTGAATACGATCCATGGTCAGCCCCGCCGCCTCGGATACCCGCAGCCCGCAGGAATAGATCAGCTCGAAGAGAAAACGATCACGGATGCCGGCGGGGGAATCGGTTTCTATGGCCGCCAGGATCGCTTCGACCTGCTGCCCGGAGAAAACCTGAGGCACCCGCCGGGAAATGCGGGGGGTTCCCAGGTGCTCGCTCGGATCGGAGGCTATCATCTTTTCGGTCAGCAGATAGGAAAAAAACGATCTCAGGGCGCTCAGCGCCTTGGCCGCGGTTTTCCCGCTGATCCCCTGAAGCTGCCTGTGGATCAGGTACTCGATCAGGTCGCGGGAGCTGGTTTCCTCGAGTACCAGGTCGTTTTCCAGGCAGTACTGCAGGAAAAGCCGCGCCTCCTGGGCGTACACCGACACCGTGGATTCGGAGAGCCGCATCTCGGCGGTCAGGTAATCGGCGTATCTGCGTACGGTTGCGGGTTGCTCGGACATGGAGTTAACCTTCAGTCCTCCTGCTGCAGATATTTTTTCTCGCGCAGCACCGTAGGCACGTTAAGGTCCGCCTCCTTGGAATTGCGGCCTATCAGGAAGTCTTTGGGGCTCTTGCCACCGGGTACGGCAGCCGCCACCGAACCCGTCGCGGCCCCGGCGTTACCCTTGCGCATCTTGATCCATTCGTCATAGGAGATAATATCCCCCCTTGGTTTCTCCTCGGGCTGCTCCCTCAGTGGTGTACGGGTCTGTTCGTCGAAGCCGGTGGCGATTACCGTTACCTTTATCTGCTCGCTCAGCGCATTGTTGATGCTGGTACCGGCAATGATCAGGGCTTCCTTGTCGGCGCTGGCCGTGATGATCTTCAGCACTTCCTCGAACTCGCTCAGGCAAAGATCTGTGCCTCCGGTCACGTTGACCAAAATCGCCCGGGCTCCTTCGATCTTGGCGTCCTCGAGAAGGGGGTTGTTGATGGCGTTGGTGGCGGCATCCACTGCCCGGTTGTCGCCGCCGCCGGTTCCCACCCCCATCAGGGCGTCGCCGTTGCCTTTCATGATAGTCCTGACGTCCGCGAAGTCGATGTTGATCTCTCCGGGTTCGGTAATCAGATCGGAGATACCCTGCACTCCCTGTCTGAGCACGTCGTCGGCCATCAGAAAGGCTTCCCGAATCGGCGTACGCCTCTCTACGATCTTCAACAGGTACTGGTTGGGAATGACAATGAGGGTATCCACCTCGTTGCGGAGCTTTTTAATGCCCTCGTCTGCCAGCTCCTGCTTGCGGCGTCCCTCGAAGTCGAAGGGCTTGGTCACCACAGCCACACTCAGCGAGCCGAGCTCCCGGGCGATGCGGGCGACCACCGGGGCGCCTCCGGTACCCGTACCCCCGCCCATCCCTGCGGTAATAAAGACCATGTCGGCGTTCTTCAACGTTTCCCGCAGCTTTTCTTCGTCTTCCAGGGCGGCTTTCTCGCCGATCTCGGGTATGCCCCCGGCTCCGAGCCCGCCGGTCAACTTGGTGCCGAGGGCCAGCTTGTTCTGGGCCTTGGCCATCTGCAGGGCCTGGAGATCGGTGTTGGCCGCGATGAACTGAACGTTTTTCAAGCCTGTGGCGATCATGCGGTTTACGGCATTACTGCCTCCACCGCCGACCCCGATGACCTTGATCATGGTAAGATTACCCGACAGCTCGTCGACGAATTCGATATTCATGTTCCCCTCCCAATGCAGTATTCGCAATTAAATGGCTGATCGACAACCTCGACTAAAAAAACTCCTTGAACCAGTTACGCATGCGATCCCATACGCTGGAGAATGTCTTCTCGCTGGAGCTGGTGTCCATATAATCCACGTCCCTGCGGGCAGCGCCTGCCAGCACCAATCCCACTCCGGTAGCAAAGATGGGATTGCAATATTCCTCCACCAACCCCCCCAGCTTGACCGGATACCCGATACGGGCCGGTAGATTGAAAATCTCGGTAGCGAGCTCTGCAGTGCCGGCGAGCAGCGAGCCGCCCCCGGTAAGCACGACCCCGCCGCCGAGTACATTGAGGTATCCTTTTCTATCGATCTGTTCGCGTATCATTCCCAGTATCTCGGCCATCCTGGGCTGAATGATCTCCACCAATCCACTGCGCATTATGGTGCGAGGCGGACGTCCGCCGACACCGGGGATCCGGACTTCCTCGTCCTCCTGCACGATGGGGGCGTAACAACAGCCCGCCTCTTTCTTGAGCCTCTCGGCAGCTTCAAGCGGGGTTTTGAGCATTATCGAGATATCGCTGGTAACCTGATCTCCTCCCACGGCCAGCACCTCGGTGTGATAGGGAGCTCCCTCCAGATGCAGAAGCACGTCACTGGTGCCCCCACCCAGATCCACGAGCAGCACCCCCAACTCCTTCTCGTCCTGGGTCAGCACCGCCTTGGAAGACGCTAGAGGCTCGAGCACAATATCATTGACCTTGAAACCGGCCCGGTTGACGCATTTTACTATATTCTGGGCCGAGGTGACCGCTCCGGTGATAATGTGAACCTCCGCCTCAAGACGAACACCGATCATGCCGATGGGGTTTTTTATCCCCCCCTGCTCGTCGACGACAAACTCCTGGGGAATGACATGCAGAACCTCCCGGTCCATGGGAATGACGATGGCTTTGGCCGCGTCGATCACCCGGTCTACATCTTCCCTGGCGATCTCCCTGCCCCGTCCGGTAACCGCCACCACACCTCTAGAGTTGATCCCTTCGATGTGCCCACCGGCTATGCCCGTATACACGGAAAGCACCTCACGTCCTGACATCATCTCTGCCGCCTCTACGGCGGCGGCAATCGAGCGCACCGTGGTCTCGATGTTGATGACCACTCCTCTGCGCAAGCCGCGGGATGGAGTGGTGCCGACTCCCGTGATTTCCAGCTGGCCGCTTGGATTATACTGACCGATGATCACGCAGACCTTGGTGGTGCCTATATCCAACCCGACAATCAGATCTTCCCCTGCCAAAGGATTAGTCCTCCTCAACCCTGTACACAGCGTCCCTGGATCGCAGGTCTATCTCTCTCACCCGGTCAGTCAAACCCTGTGCAGCCAGAAGATCCAGGATCAGCAGGGCATTTCGCAGCAGCGCCGGTTCCAACGAAGTGGGCAACCGCAGCCGCACAGGATGCTGCACCGGATACAGCAGTATCTCCTCGATACCGGATCTTCCGGAAATCGGACGGACCTCGGAAACCAGGCTAAACAATTCGGGTTCCCGAGCCTGCAGGCTTCTCAAATCCCGTAAAAACGGCCCGAGCGCCGGCGGGAGCCTCATGCCCGCTCTTAGCCGCGTGAACTTAACTCCGGTGATTACGGGCAGGTCCCAACTCGTAACAGCCGAACCGATTTGAAAGACCACTCCCTGCTCGTCGATGACCAGAGGTACGCTGTCTCCCTGAGGGGTTGTGAAAAAGAGCACAGACAGCGGTATTCGGCCATGTAAGGTGATGCGCAAGCCATCCGGGAAGACCTTCTGGACAAAAGCCTCCCGTACCGCCGGCAGGCTTTCCAGGCTTCTGCGAATCTCCGCCGGGTCCAGGTTGAAATAGTATACATTCTTGTCTACGCCGGCAACAGCCAGCACTTCCTCTCTGCTGAATTCCAGGTCGCTGCGTACGGTAATGTTGCGTATTGTGAGCCTGGGTACCAGCAGCAGGTGAAAAACCAGCTCCCCGGCCAGGAACAGCAGCAGGACCGCAACAACGATGTGCAGTATACGGTTTACCAGGCTTTCCCTGCGGTCCCCTCGGTTACTCCGCGGGCCTCGGAGCTTACCGTATTTATCAATAAACAAGACCTCCGACACCGCTCAGCTCCTTCGTCCCCCGAGAGGGCGCTCGAGCTGCCGATTCCCGCTCAGCCCGGCGGCTCCCTGCTGCCGGCGGCGGGAGAGGTTGTACAACACACCGCCCATGATCAGGGTGAGCAGCAGCGACGAGCCGCCTGCGGAAAAAAAAGGAAGTGGAATTCCGGTGGCCGGCACCAGCCCGATGACCACTGAAATGTTGAGCATCGCCTGCAGGGTAATGCTGGTGGTGATCCCGAAGGCCAGATAGCGGGTGAAGCTGTCCTCCCCTTTGTCCGCGATCAGGTACCCTCTCCAGGCCAGGAGCAGAAACAGGAGGAGCACGAACAGAGCTCCGATAAACCCTGCTTCTTCACCAACTACGGCGTAAATGAAATCCGAATGGGCCTCAGGGAGTCCTCCCAGTTTCTTAACTCCCTTGCCCAAACCTCTTCCCCAGAAACCGCCATTGATGAAGGCCGTCTGTGCTGCGATTACTTGATATCCGTTTCCGCTGGGGTCTGCCAGCGGATTGAGGAAGGCCATGAGGCGCTCGACCCGATGGGCCTTGGTAAACAGCAGCAGGCCCGCCAGCGGAACAAAAAGCAGGCTCAGAAGGATGAAATATACAATGCGCACCTGGGCGATCAGGAACATAGACAGCGCCAGAAACAGAATAAAAAAGGCAGTTGAAAAGTCGTTCTGAAGGTAAATCAGGGTGACGAAAATCGATACGATTAGAAGCGGCGGCAGCAGGCTGTTAACGGGATCGTTGATTCTGTCCTGCTTCTTGCTGAATATCGAGGCCAGATACAGCACCACGGCAAACTTTGCCAACTCCGAAGGCTGGAAGGACTGTCCGAACAGGAAAAGCCAGCGCCGGGCCCCCATGACCGGCTGCCCTATGCCCGGAACGAAGGTGAGCAAGGTCAGGAACAAGGCGCTCAGCACCAGGGCGGGAACCGTCCGGCGGATGGTTGCTAGGGGAAGCTGGGCGGCGATCACCGCCGCCACCGTTCCCAGCAGGGCCGATAATAGCTGACGCTTGAAGAAGTAGTAGCGATCTTGAAGCAGCCTCTCGGCATAGTAGGTGGAGGCCGACAGCAGGATAGATATGCCGATTCCCAGCAGAAGTGCAAAGATAAGCGGCAGCAGGGCATCTCCTCGCGGCTTTCCTATTCTCTCCAAGACCTCTCCTCTCCTCGCCCTACTGGATCTTCAGGGTGGAAAGGCTCAAGATTGCGAACAATCCTCCCAGGATCCAAAAACGAATCACTACCTTCGATTCTGACCAGCCCATCAGCTCGAAGTGATGATGAAGCGGCGCCATCTTGAACACCCTCTTGCCGGTCAGCTTGAAGGAAACAACCTGAATGACCACCGAAAGTACCTCCAGTACAAACACGCCGCCTACGATGAACAGGAGAATTTCCTTCTTGATGATCAGGGCAATCACGCCCACAACCCCCCCCAGACTGAGGCTGCCAGTGTCGCCCATCATGACCTCCGCCGGATGGGCGTTGAACCAGAGGAAACCTATCGCCGCCCCGACCAACGCGAGACTGTATACGCTGATCTCCCAGCTCTGCTCGATAAACGGAATCTGGAGGTAGGCCGCATAGTCGGCGCGGCCGGCCAGATAGGAGAGCACGGCAAAAGTAATTCCTACCATTATAACCAGTCCCGTTGCCAGACCATCCAGACCATCGGTCAGATTGATGGCGTTGCTGTAGCCTACCAGGACCAGCACGGCGAAGGGAATGTACAGGTAGGACAGATCCACGACCGGGTTCTTCAGGAAGGGGATGTACAGCAGGGTAGTGTGCTCGTTCCCGTTGGCGAACAGGATCAACACCACCGCCGTAGCCAGCACGATCTGACTGGAAAATTTGAAACCGGCCCGCAGTCCCGCCTCTTTTTTCCTGAAGATCTTCAGGTAGTCATCCACAAAACCGATTGAACCGAACCCCACCGTGGCCCCGAGCAGCACCCAGGTGTAGAAATTGTCCCAATCCTGCCAGAGCAACACCGATACGACAACGGCGCAGATGATCAGGATTCCTCCCATGCTCGGAGTTCCGGTTTTCTTTAGATGTCTCTCAGGAACATCGACCCGGATGACCTCCCCCGTCTTCAGCTCCTTCAGCTTCCGAATCAGCCAGGGTCCCAGGACCAAAGCGAGCAGCAGGGCTGTGAGAGCGGCGTAGGCGGCCCGGAAAGTGATGTATTGGAAGATATTGAAAAAGGTGAAGTATTTGACTAACGGGTACAGGAACTTTAGTACCACGGCTCAAACCTCTGTCAGATCGGGCACAAGCCTCTCCAGTTCCAATGCCCTCGATCCTTTCAGTACCACCAGATCGCCGGGCCGGACAAAGCCCAGAACCTGCTTGCGCAGAAGCGTCCAGTCGGCTGACCAGGCGAGTTCACCGGGATAACCGGCCTTCCCGGCCTCCTGAAACGCCCCTTCCATCTCCTCGCCAAAAAAAAACAGACCCTGAAAACCGGCTCCAGCAGCTTCCCGGCCGATCAGACGATGAGCCTCCCGGCTGCGCTCGCCCAGCTCTCTCATGCTTCCTAAAACGGCTATTTTCCTCCCCTGCCAGCTCAAGCCTGACAGGAAGGAAAAGAGCTGCCGGACAGAGTCCGGATTGGCATTGTAGCAATCCTGGACTACCGTCACCGGAGCCCTGATGATCTGAGAGCGGCCGAACAGAGGTCGGATCCTTTCCAGGCCCTGGGCTATTTTTTCTTTATTGATACCCAATTCAGCCGCTATCGATATCGAGGCCAAAGCGTTCAGCACATTGTGAGCGCCAAAAAGGGGGAAGCGGATCCGGAGCCCCTCCCAGTGGATGACCGTGCCATCCAGCCCCAGATCCTCACTCCCCTCAAATCCTTTGGTACTCTGCGGTCCGAAGGGAACAACCGTTCCCCGCAGTCCCTCGCCCAAATAGCCGTAAAACTCCTCTCCTTCGAACAGAAAGGCTTTTTCACTACCGCTGAAATGGCGGAAAATTTCTCTTTTTTCCCTGGCTATATCCTGCCGTGATCCGCCGAGAAGCCCTATGTGGGCGGTGCCGATATTGGTTATCACCGCAATATCGGGCTGGAAGATGTCAGCCAGCACCCTCATTTCGCCAGGGTGGTTGATCCCCATCTCAAAGACGGCAACGCGATACTCCTCTCCAATCCGGAAACAGGACAGGGGCAGTCCGGTCTCCGAGTTGAGGTTACCCTCACTGGCTATTGTTGGAGCATGAAGCGATATAATACTCGCCAGAATCTCTTTGGTTGTCGTCTTTCCATTGCTGCCCGTAACACCGATCCTCAAAAGTCGGGTGTATCTGCGTAAGTAGTTTTTCCCCAGCTCCTGGAGCGCCGACAGAGTATCACCGGCCAGGATCAAGCTCGCTCCTCGCCGTTCGAATTTAGCTTCCAGCTCCGGCGCCAGCTCCGACCAGCGCCCCTCAGCGGCGAGTACCGCCGCGGCTCCGTTCTCCAGAGCCTGGTAAATGAAATCGTGTCCATCGACTCTGCTTCCCGGCAGGGCTACGAACAGCGAGCCCCGACCCGCCTGGCGAGAATCGATGACCACGGAACGGATGTCTCTTTTCCCCGGGATCTCAAGCCTGCCGCCGGCGTGCAGGCTGGCCATTGCCGGACCGAACAGAGCGGCTGCGGTTGCGGTATCATTCATCTCGTATACCTTCAACCTCGAGTTTGATGAGATCGGAAGCAGAAAGGCGCTTGAGTCCCAACTTGTTCAAGGCCAGCGATTCTACGCGCCCCGGAGAGCTCAACACGGCCAGCGCCGCTATCACCTTCTTGTTTTTCTCCAGCCAATCCCTCTGTTCCAGTTCCAGCTTGCCCACATCTCTTTTCAACTGCTCGTAGAGCAGCCCCTGCCAGGTATTCAAAAAAAACAAGGCGATGAAGGCGAGCACTATGAAAACAAAAAAAGGCGATTTGAGCCTCATGCAATCTTCTCCACGACCCGCAAGCGGGCGCTCCGCGAAGCCGGATTCCGGGCTACCTCAGCCGGCGCAGGGAGTACAGGTTTACGCGTTAAGATCACCGCCCGCCTCCGGCCCCCACATTGACAGATCGGCGATTCCGGCGGACAGGTACAGGACTTATTGCACTCCTGGAAGAAACGCTTCACAATACGGTCCTCCAAAGAATGAAAGGAAATAATCCCCATTCTTCCGCCGACTGTCAGTAGCTCAAAGGCCCTGGGTAGCGCCGCCTCGAGTTCTTCCAGCTCATTATTTACGGCGATGCGCAGGGCCTGGAAGGTTCGGGTAGCCGGATGAAGCCTCCTGTAGCGGTAAGAGGGTGGAACGGCCTTCCAGATGATTTCAGCCAACGATCTGGAGCTGTGAATCGGCGTTCTGGTCCGCTCCCGGACGATGGCCTTGGCAATCACCGCGGCCAAGCGCTCCCCGCCGCCGCGACGGATCAGCTCCCGCAGCTGCGCCTCCGAAGCAGTATTAACCATGTCGGCAGCATTGACCTCCTGTGCCTTATCCAGTCTCATGTCCAGGGGCTCATCCCTGCTGAAAGAGAAGCCGCGACCTGCAGCCTGGAAGTGAAACATAGATACTCCCAGATCGAAAAAAATGCGTCCGGGACGCCTCGCCACCAGCTCATCGTAGCGCTCGAAAAACTCACGGAAGCCCGAACGGAACAAATGGGCCCGCTCCCCAAAGTGCTTGAGCCGTTCCCGGGCCTTATCGAGGATCTCCTGGTCCTTTTCGATCCCAACAAGGACAAGCCGGGGATCGGCGGCCAGAAAAGCCGCTGCATGCCCGCCTTCGCCCAACGTGGCATCAACGAGAACCGGTCCTTGCCTTTCAGGCAGGAGCAGAGATAGCGTCTGCTCCAGCAGAACAGGCTCATGTACGTACACGCGCCTTTCCTCCTTGCCGGAGGTCATAGTACACTTCGCGAGCACCGTGCTCCAACTACTTAGCTCATAAGGCTATCTTGTTGCCGATTTCCTCCGCCGCCTCCTTGAATCTGTTTTCGTTCTCCGCGAGGTAGGCCAGATAGCTTTCCTCGTCCCAAATCTCAATATAACTTTGTATCCCGAGGATTATGCATTCCTTCTTCAACCCGGCGAACTCCCTCAGAGTGGGAGGTATGATTATTCTGCCTGAACGGTCGATCTCGGTCTCCTGAGCAGGAGCGATTATGCGCCTCTGCATGAGCCTGGCCTTCTCCTGAAAAAGCGAGGTAGAGCCGATAAGGCTCTGGGCGATTTTTTTCCATTCCTCGTGAGGGAACAGCCAGAGGCACTTATCCACTCCCCGGGTCAGAACGACTGAATTACCGGTGATATCGGCACGAATACGTGAGGGGATCATCAACCGGTTCTTGTCGTCCAGAGAATAGCGATATTCTCCCGTTAGCATACCTTATCCTACCACTCTGATGGTAAAATCCCCCACTTTTTCCCACTTTTCTCTCTATACTATCCCATCTCGGGTAATTGTCAACATTCTTTTTATTTAGATACAGACAATTTCCAACCGGAACGGTGAAATTCACTATATATCTGTTTGGTAGACATCCCAAATTGACGAGAAAGTGCAAAATTTGTATCTTGGAGGAGTGGAAACTATAGACTGGCTGCCGATGCTGAAGTGAGTCTATTGTCAGGGCGAAACACCGGCTCCAGAGAAGCCTCAAGGGGGATGGATCTTGTCTTTGTACCGCGTCAGTTTTAAATGGAAGGAAAAAGAGATCCAGCTTACCGCCAAGAACCTGGATCTTACCCATCCTTACTTCGTATCGATCAAGGATCTGGTTTTTTCAAACAAAAAGAAACTTATCATCAATCCCGCCGAAGACGATATCATCAAGGCTTTCAGCCGATCCAAGCATCTGATGATTCCCTTTCAGACGGTAAGCCTCATCGAGGAGCTCGACGAAGAGCAAAAGACGGGCAAGCTGCGCCAGTTCACACTGGTGGAAGGTAAAGAAAGTGCCGACCAAACGAACGGCAGGGAACGCGACAACCGGCAGGAACAGGGTGACCTGAAGAGTTAAAACGGGAAAAGGCAGGAAGAATGTTTGTCCAAAATGAGCTTTCTGAAAACGAAATCCTGCTAAAGGCCAAGGGTGCGCTGATCGGAGATACGGCGGAGGAGTTTCAGAAGTCCTTGCAAAGCCTGGCGGCGGGTGGACACAAGTTCATCAGCCTGGACCTCTCCGAAGTAACAACAATCAACTCCACCTGCATCGGGAAGATCCTTCTGTTGCGTAAAAGCCTCGCCGAACAGGACCGGGTAATCCGCATCAGAGGTTGCAGTGACGCCTTGTACAACACCTTTCAGCTCATCAAGCTCGACAGGCTGGTGAGCATTGAAAGGGATCAAGCCACGTAGGATTGGTAGTCGATTTCCGGGAAGAGCTTGTTCTTGCTTTCCACAGAAAAAAGCCATTCCTGATCCAGGCTGTTGATCATCAGGGAATCGTAAATACGCGTGAAATTATGGATGTGCTCCCGAGTCCGTCTTACCGCATAAGGAACCGTGGTTCCCATTTTCATGATGAAGGGCCAATCTGAAGCCTGGGCGAGCAGCATCTCCCGGAAGGCTTGGTTTAAAGCCCGGCGGCGGATCCCCTTCTCTTTCGGGAAACGGCGCGCCAGCTCCGACATACGCAGCGCTTGTTGGTGCAGATGCCTGTACACCCAGTCATTGCTGCCCTCCAGCCAGACCTCGGCGTAACCTTTATTGCCCCAGCTCGAAAAACATGGTTGAGACGTCTGCAGCTCGGGCCATCGTTGCAGGTACTCTCCCGGGGTGATCATGGCCAGCTCGTCTCTCCTGGCGGCGGTCTTGCGCAGCAAGCTTTCCAGCCATTGAGGCCCTTCAAACCACCAATGACCGAAAAGCTCGGCGTCGAATGGACACACGACAAGAGCCGGGCGGTCCATGAATCCGGCCACACGCCGAACCTGCTCGATCCTGGCCGACACGAAATGCTCGGCATGCTCGTGCACCCTTTTTTCAGCCGCCTTTAGGTTGTAGACTCGCTTCCGCTCTCCGGGGCCGGTTATGGCATGGTATTTGATCCCCGTATTGCTACGCAGCTCTCCGCCGGGAAGAAACTCTTTCAAATCATCGGTGGGCAAATCGAAGCCGATATCTCGATAGAACTCCCGATACACAGGATCGCCCGGATACCCCCCCTCTGAGGACCAGACGGCTTTCGCCGTTTCGGGGTCCCGGGCGAAGGCCGCCACTCGATTGGGGCAGTAGACCGGGGCGTAGACGCCGTATTTGGGCCGCTTGTCTGCGTAGAGAACGCCGTGGGATTCGACGAAGAAGTAGTCCAGGTCGTACTGCTTGCAGAACTCCTCGACTCCCGGGTAGTACCCACACTCGGGCAGCCAAAAACCCTTCGGATAGCTGTCGAAGGTCCGGATGTGCGAGCGCACCGCCACCTGGATTTGGGCCTTCACGGCCTGCGGTACGACCTGGAAGAGGGGAAGGAAACAATGGGTCGCACTGGATGTGATCAGATCGAGGTTGCCGGATCTCTGGAAGTGAATCAGCCCCTTCAACAGATTGCGTTCGTACTTATCTACAAACAACGTGCGGCAGGTGGTGAATCGCTCGAGATACATAACCGCCAATCGGTTGATCGCCAGATCGTCCCTGGTACGTCTAACCTCCCGGCCGGCTAGCTCGATCAGTCGATCGAGATGGGCCAGATAGCGCTCCTGGAGAAATTCGTCCCTCAGCATCTCGGCCAGGGTTGGTGACACGGAGATTGTCAAGCGAAAGGGTATTCCTTGCGCTTCCAACCGCTCGAACACGGAGAGAAGCGGAATATAGGTTTCCGAAATCGCCTCGAAGAGCCAGTCCTCTTCGAGAAACCGCGGATGCTCGGGATGGCGGACGAAGGGAAGATGCCAGTGCAGCACCAAGCAGAGGTATCCCGAAGCCATGAGCCTAGTCCCCCGCGACCGAAAGAATCCTCTGCGGAATCCCCTCGGAGCTGGCGTAGGCCTTGAAAGAACCGGGGTCAGGGTACAGGGAGAATGTCAGCTCGTCATCACCGGCTGACGGAGAGAAACCCTCCGATATACTGTCGCGGGGAGTTTTTATAGTATTGGATCTGGCCAGGCAGATGTATTTATTGTTGGTGATACAGCCCAGTTCCAGAATGTAGCTGCAGTTTTGGTTAGGCAGATAGATGTACCAGCTCTTATCACTGAGTTGAATCGGAATATCGAAGAAAGAGTTCGAATTGCGGCCGTCGAAATCGACCAGCTCCACGTCGTGAACGCGCAATACCAGCTGGTTTGTATCCGGACGCCTTTTGAGCTTCTCCAGCAGGTGATCTTCCATGTCCCAGTAAGCAAAAGCCCAGTTGGGATCCCGTACCATCAGTACGATTTTGGTCTGGGGGTAACGCTCCGGAATCGGATAGGATTCCTGGTCCCCCGAATAGAACGCCTCACCATCCGTAATCTCGTATTTGCTCTCCTCCACCCTGATCGAGGGATTGTTCTCTTCTTCCCGCTCACGTTTTCGTTCGTCATAGTTTTCCAGGATGAAGTCGATCAATACCGACCTGTTCGTAGCACCGGTGAACTCATATCCCTCGTTGCGCGCGAGGGTTTCCAACTCCTCCAGCGGAAGCGACTGGAGGCGCTCTCTGGTCATACAGACCTCCGTGTGCTGCTATTCCTACTGCGGATATCCTAAGATAATGGCAAAAAAAATGTCAACCCGTTGCGGGCTCCTGCCTGTTACTCAAGCGTCACCTCGAGTCTCAAGCACCCGGTCTAGGCAATCTTGTCCAACGGGTGGCTCGGAGCCTTCCTGGACAGCATCAGAACTACATCACCGAAACCGAGCTTCTTGGCCAGGTAGTCCGCTGGGCGTTTGATCGGCTCCGGCACGGTATCCCTGGCCAACCCGCCCCAGGTAACGGTTTTCATAACCGTGAAGCCCGCTTCCTCGAGCAACATTCGCAGCGTCCTCTTCGAAAAAAGGGTCAAATGATCCGCTATGGCCGAGCGCCAGTTTGACTTGAACAGTCTGGCCTGCAAACCGTCGATATTGGGAGTCACAACGATCAGGTAGCCGTGCTCGCTGAGAATCCTGCGGACCTCCTCCAGAAACAGGCGGGGATCCGGCAGGTGCTCTATGAGGTGGGAGAAGTGTATCATGGCGAAATGAGAGGCGGGGAAGAGGGCCTCCTCCAGAGTGCCGATATGGATATCGAGATTCCGGTGATTCTGTCCATATTCAGCCGACTCCCGGCAGAGCTCCACTCCCTGTACACTCCAGCCCCGCTCCCGCAGATGGGCCAACAACATCCCGGTGGCACAGCCCACGTCCAAAAAACGCTTGGGTTGCCTCCATCCGGCGGTGAGTTCCTCGAAATGGATGTCCCCGAGTCCCAGCTTCATCAGGTTGAAGAAGTTGGCCTCGTTTTCTATCTCATATTGAAAATAGCCCTCGCCGTAGCGCAGCCGCAGGTCTTCGAACACCGGCTGAGGATTCTGATACACCAATCCACAAGCCGAGCAGCGTACGAAGGTGCAGTCGGCGCCTTTGAGGTGGGGGCGATACCGGTTGCTGCCGCACAGGTGACAGGTTATACGGAGCAGCTTCTCTTTTCCGGGGCCAACCGAATAGGTTTTCATTCTCACTCCTGGACCACTAAGCCGTACTCCTTGGAGCCCTCATTTCCAGCAAAATCAGAGGCGAATACCGTCAGAGTGGTTTCACCCGGAATCAGCGTTACCTCCCCGAGGCGGAACAGCCACTCGGAGGCGTAGACCGCCTCGAAAGCCAGCTCCGAGTTGACCAGAACCAGCTCCTGCTCGCTCTTTGAGGGATGCTCCCGAGATCGACGCCTGGTGTGCAGGGAGTCGAACATGAAGCTGACGACCTCACGGCCTTCCTGATATACGGATACCCGGTAAGGAGCCAGTTTCCAAAGAAATGAGACATCGCTACGCAGGTCGTAGATCTCCGCTGAGATCTCGACCGGACCCCTCCTCACGACCATGCCGTCGGCGAGCTTTATCAGACCTTGCCCGTTCCGGATGTAGACCTCTCTGATCACCGGCGGTTGCGCGTCCGGCTGAGGAGGCAGCAGGATCAGGGGATTGATGATGGTACCCATCTCCGAGTCAATGATGGCCAGGTGAAGATGCTTGCCGGAGGAATAGCCGCTGGATCCCACCAGCCCTAAGGGCTGGCTGCGATCATAGTTGCGGCGGCCGGCCTCAATGCTGCCCTCTTTGAGATGAGCGTAGAGCGAACGAACCCCCCCCTGATGCTGCAGTACCAGGAAATTGCCCAAACCAACGGGCAGCGAGCTGTATTCACTTCCTTCCTCGTAGGAAAACACCAGCTCTCCTGCCGATATGGGGTAAACAGGTTGTTCGCCGCCGCCCAGATCGATGCCGGTATGGAAGTGATCGCCTCTGTGCTCTCCGAAAGTGGAGGTAACGATCACAGACTCCAGGGGCCAGTCAACGGCGAACAGTGCGGCCACAGCCGAGAAGATCAAAATCGTTGAGACTATGGTTCTGCCCATTATCCTTCCAGGAGATCCGCCCGCAGCAGGTTGGCGTCCAGTCCGAGAACGAGGCTGGATCCCAGCACCTTCACAAATACATCATCGGCCTTGAGGCCACAGGACAGAAGAACAGGAGCGAAGGGACGGAATACCAGCAGTCTGAAGCTGTCCGCGCTCTCAAAAGCTGCAACTGAAAGAGCTGAGTTTGCATCCAGGGCCCTCAGAACTCCGGGAATTTGAACGGTAGCGGTTTGCGCCTTCCTTACATCCAACACGCCCAGCCCGTCTTCGACCTCGAAGAACAGAAACCTGTCCTCCGGGCCGAAACGCAAGGTTACCTCCCGCCTGAAATCGGAAGGTAGATCCAGGGTGTATAAAGGAGAAAACACCCGTCCCCGACGCTCGATGACGTCCAGCCTTTGCGGATCGATACCGGAAAGGATGGCGAGCTTCTGTCCGTCGCCGCTGATTGCCGTTCCAAGAACAACGTGAATCCTGCTTCCCCGGGGCTCGTACTCGTACAATATCTTGCCGTCTGATCCGATGTACAGCAGTTTTCCTTCCATGAGACCCACGGTACACTCATCCTTCCAGGTGGCAAAGCTGGTAAGAGGCGAGGAACAGGCCACAGCCCAGAGGACCTCTCCTTCCGGATCGATCCGCTTCAGCCCGCTCAGATCTGTGTTCACGGAATATAGAAGCCTGCCGCTTGGATCGAGGAGCGGGTAGCCGTAGCTTTTGATGCTGTATTGAAACTCACCGCCTGTATCCATAAAAACGACGTGGTCCGGGACGCGCCCGTAGTTGATGAATCCGGCTTCGGAAAGACTTACATTATGTAAGGCGGAACCTAGATAAGTGATATTGCCCGCAAGATCCGCATATCCGAACAGGTTTCCGGTACGGAAGGAGTATAACGATTGGTCGGGACGAGGGGCAGTGAGCGTAGGAGAACTGAGCGGCCGCGTCCAGACAGGGCGCAGGAAGGTTTCTCTGCCACCCGGGCGCGGAAACAGCAAACAATAGAGGATCAGCAGGACTGGGGGAACAAACCAGATCCCCCTGCCTTTTCTTTTTTTTCGAAAGATGCTGTCTCCCATCGAAGGATCAATTTTCTCCGGGTTTCTTGAGCTTTGCCATTTTTATAGCCATCTCTTTCTTCTTCTGGTCGTCCTCCATCTTGGCTTTCCAAATATCCACCTTTTTTTTCACCACCTCGGCTTCCTCCGCTTCTCCCAGCAGCGTATGCAGGCGCTTCATGGCAGCGAGAAAGAGAATGGCAGTTTTTATATCGTCGAGCCGCATTGTGGACAGCTCGTACTTCTCCCGGTAGCGGTCGGCCGACTGCTGCAGCAATTTTTTCACCAGCTGCATGTGGGCCAGCCGCTCCGAATACCCCTCCACACGCGGATCGAGCCCAGGGATGAAAGTCTTCAGGTTGAGAAGATTCTTGGTGATGACCGCATAGCGCCCCTGCAGCTCGACAAAGGACCATTTCCACTTGGAGCCTGAACCGAAACCTTCAATAACCGAATCGATCGAGAATCCGAGCTTGCAGATGAAGCTGTATTTACGTCTGTCATCGAAATCCTGCAGGCTCTCTACTCCCGACTGATAGTCAGAAAAGGGAGTGTCGATATAAGGGCTGACTATCTCCTCCATGCAGATTATGCTCTTGTAGCAGACTTTGCGGGCATCGTTGAGGAAACCCTCGTTCTTGATTCCCAGCAGGGAAAGGGATAGCGCGTTCATGAACACGTAGTAGGAGACGATATTCAGGTATTGATCGGCCAGTTGGAAGCGCTTTCCGTTCATTTCCTTGAGGGAATCCAGGTCGGCAAAGGCATCTCCCCGGTATTGTCCGCTGGTCAGCCCGTGGGCTCTGCTCGCTTGTTGGATAAAGCTCTCCAGGTCCTTGTTCTGAATCTGTATCTCTTCCACGCGGTGCTTGTATTCTTTTATTTTCTCCGCATACCGCTTCCTGGCCTCGCTGCTAATCTTTTCCATTACTCCGTCCGCCTTCCCCGCGCTCTACCCGGGCGCCCGGTGGTTGCCGTACTTCTGCAACAGCTCCTCCGCGTGTTTCAGCGAGGTGCCGCCTGTTTTGTCACCGGCCAGCATGCGCGCGATTTCCTCCCGCCTCTCCGCGCCCCCCACGGGTTTCACGCGGGTCACTGTTCTCTGTCCCTGGGTTATCTTTTCGACTTTAATATGATTATCGGCGCGAACCGCGATGGTTGCAAGGTGGGTAACACAAAGTACCTGTTTGCGGCTGGACAGCTTCTTCAATCGCTCTCCAACTGCTATGGCGACCTCCCCCCCGATGCCCGCATCAACCTCGTCAAAGATAAGCGTGTCTATATGGTCCGATTCGGCCAGCACGGATTTGATAGCCAGCATGATGCGGGCCAGTTCCCCCCCCGAGGCGATCTGCACCAGTTTCTTGAAAGGCTCACCGAGGTTCGGGGATATCAGGAACTCCACCTGGTCTTTTCCGGTAGAGGAGTATAAAACCTTGCCGCCGCTGCTGGTACGGTCCTGGATCTGGACCTGGAAGCCTACCTTGGGCATACCTAGCTGCTTCAATTCGGCGACGATCTTTTCCTGCAGGCCGGAGGACGCCATGCTTCGTCGCTCGGTGATTTCTGCCGCCTGTTGGCGCAGCTGCTTCTCCAGGCCGGCTATCTCCTCCTCCAGCTTCTGCCTGCTGGCGTCGCTGCGCTGGATAGCTTCCAGCTCCCGCTGGCTGTCTTCGAGATGGCCATGGACCTCCTCGATCGTGCTGCCGTACTTCTTCTCCAGCCTCTTTATCAGATCGAGCCTTTCTTCGATTTTATCCAGCCGGGAAGGATCGAAATGGATACCTGCCTTATAGCCGCCCACGGTCTCGACGAAATCCTCGAGCTCGAAGAAGACGTTCTCGAGCTGCTTGCCGGAGGCGCCGAGCTGCGGATCGATCTTCAAGATCTCGGCGATCCAGCCGCGAGCCTGTCTGAGACTGCTGAGCGCCCCGCCCCTGCTCTCCGCGGTGGCGCTGTACACCTCTTCAACCAGATGGATGAGCCGCTCATGGTTGGCCAGGAGGTTAAGCTCCTTTTTCAGCTCTTCCTCCTCTCCCTGTTTCAGCCTGGCCTCCTGGATCTCCTGAATCGCATATTCCAACAGCTCGACCTTGCGCTGGCGTTCCCGCTGATCTGCAATAAGAGCTGTAAGCTCCTCCCGCAGCTTCAGCAGTCTGCTATACTTGAAGCCGAACTCCTCGACCGTGCCGGTGAATCCCCCGTAGTGGTCGAGCAGCCTTCTGTGGTTTTCGGAACTCAGCAGAGATTGATGCTCGTGCTGGCCGTGCAGATCGAACAGCAGTCCGGTAAGCTCTCTCAAAGAGCTGAGAGTAAACGGTGAGGACTGGACGTAGATCGTACCCTTGCCGTTTTTTTTCACCACCCTGCGAATGATGATCGTATCGTTCTCCGGATCCACACCCTGTTCCTTCATCCAGGCCAGGATGTCGGGATCTTTGTCCAGCTTTATGACCCCGGATACATCGATCTCGCTGGAGCCGGCACGAATCGACTCGGTATCCGCCTTCAGTCCCAAAATCAGCCCCAGAGCGCCGATCAGAATCGATTTCCCCGCACCGGTCTCGCCGGTTAACACATTCAAGCCCGCGCTGAAACGTACCTGGAGGCGATCGATCAGGGCGTAGTTGCGGACAACCAGCTCCTCAAGCATGGGGCTCCCCCCCCCAATTCAGCTTGCTGCGCAGCACCTCGTAGAAGTTCCGCCTGTCCGAGAGGATGATGAGAGAAACCTTGTCGGATCTGCGGAACAATACCCGGTCGCGGGACTGAAGCTGGAATGATTCCTGACCGTCGACTACCAGTACGATCCGGGTTCTCTGTTTCTCCTCGATCTCGATCTCGAATGTCTCACCGGCCGGGACTACTATCGGCCGGTTGGACAGTGTAAAGGGACAGATGGGATTCAGAACAAAGGCGTCCATTTCCGGATGCAGGATCGGGCCGCCGGCGGACATGGAATAAGCGGTGGAGCCGGTCGGGGTGGCCACGATTACACCATCAGCCCGGTAGCGGGCAACATAGGTCCGGGAAAGGTGTATCCGCAGGGTGATGATGCGGGCAAAATCGCCGGCCCGGATCACGGCATCGTTCAAGCCGCTGAAGCTCTTCAGCATCTGCCCGTCTCGCTGCACCGCGGCATCGAACATGATCCGCTTGCTTACCCCCAGGGCGCCGTTCAGATATTTCTCCAGCGCATCGACCCATTCCTGGCGGGAAACTTCGGTGATGAAACCAAAATCTCCAAGATTCACCGCCAGTAGGGGAACCCCGCATCCGGCCAGCGACCTGGCGCCGTACAGGAGCGTCCCGTCTCCGCCCAGGGTGATTCCCAGGTCCGTCCGGGCGGGTATACTGGGTTTCTCTACTCCATCCACGGGAATGACCTCTACCGCTATTCCCCGCTGTTCGAAATAGGCCTGCATGTCTCGCAGAAGCTCTTTTACCTCGTCTCTGAGGGAATTAACGAAGATAACGACGCTGCGAATTCTTTTCTTCATTAAAAGCTCTTCTAGACTATACCCATTCCCAATTTCACCATCAAGGAAGCGTAGACAGGACCTTGCAGATGAGCTGCACGTCTTTTTTTCCCAGGGAAGGGTACAAAGGAAACAGCAGGCAGCGCGAAAGCAGCTCTCTGCAGTTAGGCAAGCTCCTGTCAACCGGTGGGATAACCGGAACCTCCGTGGGAAAGCTGCCCTGCTCAGCGTTTCGTTCCTCCATACTGTCGGCCGTGCCAATGATAGCATCTTTGAACGCGGGTTGGGTCTCGATGCCTTTCTTACTCGCATACCGCCTTACTTCGGGCATCCCATCTTTGAGCAGCACCGGGAAGCTGTAATCCACCTGTCTGTCTCGCTGCTCGGTAGACAGAGGGCTGTGACGCGAGCGCTCAAGGGACTGATGGTACAGATCGGCTATCTCTCTGCGCCTCGATAGAAACCGGTCCACTTCCCGCAGCTGGCTGAGCCCCAGTGCTGCATTCATGTCGGGAAGAAGCTGATCGGCAAAGCGATGCTCGGCAATACCCCGCAGAGCCTTGGCGCTGCGCCGATCTCTGGAAAAAACCATGCCCCCGCACCCCGCGGTGATGATGCTGCCGGGATCGAGCGCGAGAACCCCGACCTGCCCCAGGCTGCCGTAAGGATGTCCGTCCCTGTTGGCTCCGAAGGCCTGGGAGATGTCTTCGATCACTGGGATTCCAAGCTGAAACAGATCGTCCGCCTCGGGGAGGAATCCCAGGCTGTAGTGAAGGACAGCGGCTTTAGCGCCTGCGGCGAGCTGCCGCTCGACCTCGGCCGGACCGGGTAGAAGCTCTTCCGGCTCCACGTCTACGATCAAGGGACGCATTCCCCGGGATTCAATGGCCTGCAGATACTCCTGCGGGGCCAGGCCGGAAATCACCACTCCGTCACCGGGCCCGAGCCCGAGGAACTCGAATGCGCAGTACAGGCAGGAAGCAAAGCTGGACAGGGTTATCCCGGGCGCTACATCCAGAGCCCGGCATAGCCCGGCTGTAAACTCCCGGTTCATTGGACCGGCTGATATGCGATCCGAAACCAGGCAGCTCAATACACTGTTGTAGTCTTTCCGGCGCAGGGTTGGACGGAACATCGGGATGAGCATAGCGTCTCCTCGTCCGTCCAAGAATAAATAACTCGCTGTACTTTTTCAATACGCACTGTTATTTCTGAACCAGAGGGACGAAACGGCAACCGATGCTTTCCCTGGTCCGAAGCTTTTCGCCCACCCGACGCACCACTACCAGGGTTTGATAGTGGTGGCTGTTCCCGACCGGTATCACCATGATGCCCTCGTCGGCAAGCTGAGCTGTCAGCGGTCGAGGGATGGCCCGTGCCGCGGCGGCTACCAAGATGCGGTCGTACGGGCTGTGTTCCGCCCACCCCCTGGACCCGTCGCCGGTACGGAACGTTACATTCATGTATCCCAGCTCTCGGAGAAGTTTGCAGGTGCGTTTCATCAGTGCCGGGACCAGCTCGATCGTGTACACCCGGGCTGCCAGCTCGGCCAGGACAGCCGTTTGATAACCGCTGCCCGTACCGATCTCGAGCACGTTCTCGACCCCCCGCAGATGAAGCTCCTCGCTCATCAGGGCCACCATATAGGGTTGGGAGATGGTCTGACCATGGCCTATGGAAAGCGGGAAGTCGCCGTAGGCCTCCGCCTTTCTGACCCCGGAAACGAAGCGATCGCGAGGCAGCCGTGACATTACGGTGAGCACCCGCTCATCCCGGATGCCCCGGGACAGAAGCTGGCTCCGAACCATTCTCTCGGCTAGAGGATTCTCCGGATAAGAGACTCTCAAGAACCCCTTCCTTATCAGTACACGATCAGAATGGGGAGATGACTGCGCCGTAGCAGATGAACAGTGGTGGAACCGAGAATGTAGTCCCTGATCTTGTGGGTACCGTGAGACCCGATCAGGATCAAGCCCGACCCCTCGCGTTCGGCTACTTTCAACACCGTGTCCACGGGAGAACCTTTCTCGGCCAACAAGCGATGCTTGATGGAGTGCTTGTTCAGGTATCTGTGCTCCCGTTCGGTGAGTCCCCTTTCCTCTTCACTAGACAGAATTACAAACTCTTCCCAAAAAATTCCGAAGGCGTTTACGCAAAACTGGAGCGCTCGTTCTGCGGTCAGAGAGCCGTCGTAGGGGAACAGGACCTTCTCAGGAGGGCTGAAGCTCTGTGGACAGGCCATCACGGGGCGGGGTGAGGAGCGGGCTACATCTTCGGCGGTGGAGCCCACGATGGTCCTGGCAAAACGGGCGTTCTCGCCCTTCTGTCCGATAAACAGGAGGTCTCCCGATCTGCTCTCCTCGGTAAGTATATTAGAGGGAAGCCCTTGGCGTTGCACGGCGACGAAGGGTATTTTAATCTTCTTGCAGCTCTCTTCACAGCCTGCCAGGCAGTTGGCTGCAAACTCATCCAGATCTCTCTTGATCTTGCTGTAAAAACTCTTCAATTCCGGATCCGGGGGAATGTAGGTTCTGGCGAAGGCGTAATCGAAGTGGCCTGTGGCGTAGATGATCGGAAGCTCCGTTTTTCTGGAATCGACCGCGAATACGGCCTTGAGCTCGCAACCCAGCCGGGAAGCAAAATGCTCGGCGTAACGGAAGGCAGAGAGAGCGAACTCCGAGCCGTCGATTCCGACCACTACCTGTCGGATCAATCCCCGCTCCCCCCGCTGTCGAGGGCCTCGGCCCCTGCTGCCCGGCAGTCTGCAGTATGGCGTAAGTCCTTGGCATGAAGCTTGGACACCTTGTACTGTTTGATCAGCATCCTCAGGGCGTCATTCACCGCCTCAGTCCGATCGTGATAGAAGCCTTCCCGGATCATCTCATCGATGTCCTCCAACAGATAGGTCGAAGTCTCTACATAAGTCCTTGACAACTCAATACCCTCTTAATTTTACATTGTACAATCTCCGGAAGCCTCCTGCAAGCGGATCGCAGTCCCGTGGCTGCGAAGGCGGCCCTTGGAGCTGAGGTTATGCCTCGGCAGGCAGCCCGTTCATCGCCCTCGGCTTCAGATCTTCCGCAAGCCTTCCAGTAGATGGACAAACCATCCGTAATCAGCAAGAACCCCGATGAATCCATAGAGCTCTCTGGTTTTTTTCTTCACGTTGGTAAAGAAATCCCTCAAAGCCCTCTTGTCGCCGAGGTCGGTGACAACGCGAATACTGATCGCCGGCAGGAGGCTCTTCCGAGCGGCCGTAAATACACCGGCGGTTTCCCAGTTCGTCCCCACAGCCCGGAACAATGAGAACAAGACCGCCCGCCAGGCCTGGGAGCGTACCAGTGACTCGCCGCAAGCCTGGTTTCCCGCCCGAACCTGTAAGCCGGCTCGGCTGCCGGCCTGGCCGGCTTCGCGGAAAAGGAGCTCCCCATCCTCGACCTTCAACAGGCTCAAAGCCGAAGAGTGCCTTGTTTCGGGCATAACCGTCGAGGGCAGGCCGCTATCGTTCAGCTCGTATTCGTAGCAGTCACGGCAGATCAGTATCTGTCCAACCGCCGCATCAGGGTCGGTTCCGGCGCAGGAGCCGGAATCCACCACCAGGTCTGGAGCAAAGGTGGAGCAGCCGGCAAGCGTCGCCCGGGCTGCCCTGGCCTTGCCCGGACCCGACTTCACAGCCGCCAGCTCAACGCTCCCGACCGCTCCCCGGGCCGCCCGGTATCCGGCAGCCCGCTGGCAATCTCCAAGGGCGAGAGCTTTCCGGCAGGCGTCGAACTCCGGGGAAAGCGGACAGACCAGCAGAACCTTCACGGATAAGACCGTACAGCCTGCAGGCGGGGACGGTCAAGCTCGCACCCCGGCTGCCGGGACCCAGCGCCCTGGCCGGACAGAGAAGATACTATTTCCCATAGCCGTAACCATCGTAGTACACTGATCTACGAAGGAGTATCCGAATGGTAAGAGCACTGGAAGGAATCCGGGTAGCGGATTTGAGCCACGTCCTGGCGGCGCCTACAACCTCCATGATTCTGGCGGATCTTGGCGCCGAGGTGATCCATATCGAGCCGCTTCAGGGGGATGACGCCCGGCAATTCGGGCCGTTTGTCAACGGCCAGAGTTCGTACTTCATCAGCATCAACCGGAATAAGAAGAGCATCGTGCTCGACTTGAAAAAACAGGACGGCAAGCAGGTGTTGAGGGACCTGATAAGGGTTTCGGATATCGTACTCGAGAACTACCGGCCGGACACGATGGTCAGGCTGGGCTTCTCTTACTCACAGATGCGGCTCATAAACCCGAAAATCATTTACGCCTCCATCTGCGGATACGGACACGACGCCCTTCCCGGGTATGATTCCAAGCCGGCTTACGACATGGTGGCACAGGCTTACAGCGGCATCATGAGCATTACGGGGCCGGACGGCGGCCCGCCGGTGCGGGTGGGAACTTCCGTAGGGGATATCGTAGCCGGCCACCAGGCCGCGATAGGCATCCTGGCCGCCCTCCGCCATCGGGATATAACGGGTAAGGGCCAGATGGTCGATCAATCCATGGTGGATGCCCTGGTGTATATCCTGGAGAACGCCATAGTCCGTTATACCGTGTCGGGTACGGTGCCGAAACCTCTGGGAACCGCCCATCCTTCCGTTACCCCCTTCCAAGGATTCCGAACCAAGGATGGTTGGATCATCACCCCGGTAGGTAACGATACCCTGTGGAAAAAGTTCTGCGAGGCAATCGAGCGCCCAGATCTGGCGGATCATCCAAAGTTCAAAAACAATCCGCTCAGAACAGAAAACCGCCCGCAGCTTGTCGCCATCCTGGAGAAGGAGATGGTAAAAAAGACTACGGCTGAATGGTTGGCTATCCTGGAAAAGTTCAAGCTGCCCTACTCGCCGATCAACACTATCGATCGGGTTGTCGAGGACCCGAATATCAACTACCGTAAGATGATCGTTGAAGTCGACCAGCCGGAAGCCGGGAAGCTGAAGATCGCCGGCTCGCCGTTCCACCTGTCCGAAACACCGGGGCAGGTGTACGCCCCGGCTCCGCTGCTAGGGCAGCACACGGAGGAAGTGCTCCGCGAGATCCTTCGCTATTCAAAGGATGAAATAATCGAATTGCGCAGGAAAGCAGCGGTGTATACCCGGGAAGATCTAACCGGATCGAAATCCGGAGAAACGTGAAAAGAACAAAGGCGAAGCATACCGCGAATGATCTCAAAGCCTGCACGTTCTTACGATCTCTTCGACTCATAGAACCTTTTTAGGGTAAAGAAAGCCAGCTTCTTCGTTTTCTTGTCTTCGGCTATCAGTCCCTTCCTGTTATAGCCCTTTTGAAACCTGTTCTGTCTTCTGGGACAGGTGAAGTCGTACAAGATCCACGGCGTCATGCCCTTTATATAGTCGGATTTTCGGATGGCATCGATCTGATACCGGTACACGCCGTCCATGTACTCCTCCGTAAACATCTCGTGAATCGAGCCGTGGTGCCCGGCCTTGGCGCCGGCGCCAAACTCGGTGATGACGACCGGTTTTTCCGGACTCGAGTTTCCCAGCAGAAGCTCCAACTCCTGGCGGTTGGGGTTGTACCAGCCATAGTATTCATTCAGACCTATGACATCCAGATACGCGGCAAGCCTGTCCTCGATTCTCACCTTCTCGTGGTTCACCAGACAGGCGGCGGAAACGAGACGCGTTGAATCCCTGGACTTGACCGCTCTCGCCAAGTTGCACATGAACTCGAGCCGTTCATCCGTGTCGGGATTCTCGTTCCCGACCGACCAGATGATCACGCTGGCCCGATTGAAGTCCCTAGCGATAAGCTCCAGGAGTTGATTTTCTGCGTCCTTGTACGTGGAGGGATTACGAAAATCGATGGCCCAGTAAACCGGTATTTCCTCCCACAGGAGAAAGCCCAGCTCGTCGGCAAGCTGGGCGGCCAACTCGTGGTGCGGATAGTGAGCCAGTCTGAGGAAATTACATCCCAGCTCTCTGGCGTGGCGGTACCGGCGCAGAATATCCTCCCGGCTGCTGGCCTTTCCCAGGCGAACATCGTCTTCGTGAGCGCTGATTCCACGCAGAAAAACGGGCTTGCCGTTCAGCAGTATTTCTGTTCCCCTGACCCTGATCTCCCTGAAACCCACCCGGTCGGAAACCCGATCTTCGCCATAAGAGAGGGAAACATCGTAAAGATAGGGGTTCTCCGGCGACCACAACTGCGGCTTTCCCTCGATGACCGTTTCGCCTGAACCACGGTCTATCCGGAAGCTCCGTTCGATTCCCAGATCGGGAATGGCGACGGTCGCAGAACCGGCAGCCTCGTTTTCCGAAATCATCGCCTTGACCGCGATCCTGGAGTAGGTGCCGTCAGGAACGAGAGATATCTGGAAATCCTTTATAACCACCTCGGGCAGCCGGATTAATTCGACATCTCTATAGATCCCTCCCCAATTGTACCAGTCCGTGTTTCTCATGGGGACCCGGTCCGTTGTGCGAGTATTGTTTACGCAGATCTGGATGAGGTTTTGCCTGTCCAGCTTTCCGGTCAGGTCGACAAAAAAGGGAGTCGAGCCGCCGCCGTGGTTGCCCAGGAATACTGAGTTCAGGTATATCTTCGCATCGTAGTTGGCCGCTCCCACTCGCAGGTACAGGCGCTCAGCAGGGTCGAGGGGCTGGTAGCGAAACTCCCTGGAGTACCAGACCGAACCCTCGAAATAGAAGTACTCCGGCTTGATCAAATTCCAGCAGCCGGGTACCGCAGCCAGCTCTCCCTGTTCGGGGCGATAGTCCCAAGGCCGCTGCGGCTCCTCCTTATCTTTGGCCGAAGGGATGTGCCAGTTGTCCCTCAAGCCAACGTCATACTGGTCCACTGTGTAATGCCACAGTCCGTTTAGTTTCTCCGTCTTCCTCCCCCGGCTGAAGATCATGGTCTTCCGGTTGAGATTTCTGATGTCGAAGCGGGCGTAATACTGCTCGTCATGAATAGAGGCTTCAAAGTTTCCCTTCGCATCTTGGCCCATCATCAGGCTCCTTTCAGCAGGCGGCCGCCGCGCTTATTTTCTCACACGATCTGTATATCACGGAAGCGGATTTGAATCGAGCCGCTCGAAGACGGGATCGGCAGTATCTTCCTCCACCTCAGAATTGTTTTTATTGACAAACAGGATAAATCTGTTAAACTGAATATATTCAGTGAACGCATTCTAATAGGAGGTCATGCCATGGCAGGAAAACTGGCAAAATTGTTAACGGATCTAAAGGAGCAGGAGGCCATAGAGTTCGTAGAAAAGGCCCTGGCAAAGGGAGACGACCCCATGGATCTCTTGGCAGATGCCAGGCAAGGAATGGCCGCCATCGGCCAGAAATTCGCCAGCGGCGAGTACTTCATCCCGGATTTAGTCTTCTCCGGTGAAATCATGAAGGGCATTGTCAAGATACTCGAGCCTCATCTCAAAAAGGGCAAAGAGGCGAAACCACGTGGCAAGGTCGTCATCGGCACCGTGGAAGGAGACATCCACGATATCGGGAAAGATCTGGTGGCTTTTATGCTCGACGTCAGCGGTTATGAGGTGCTGAACCTGGGCATCAACGTGTCGGCGCAAAAGTTCGTTGACTCCGTCAAGGAGAGCGGCAGCAAGGTGGTCGGGCTGAGCGGTTTCCTGACCCTGGCTTTCGATTCTATGAAGAATACCGTAAAGGCGATCAAGGATGCCGGGCTCGGTGAGGTCAAGATCATGATCGGGGGCGGCCAGATCGACGATCAGGTCAAGAACTATACCGGGGCGGACGCCTACGGCAGGGACGCCATGGCAGCCGTCAAGCTGGCTAACGGCTGGATAGGAGGATGAGACAATGGCAGAGAATAAGAAACAAATGACGGCGGATGAACGACAGGAGGCTCTATTTCAAAGGTGGCTTTCTCCCAAGGATCCTCAGGGAAACGACCTTGCCTTCCAAAGCCCCGAAGCCGAGAAGGCGTACAAGGAGAGCGTGACCAGGATAAAAGACGCCATTCAAATGAAGAAGTCACCGGACCGGGTGCCGGTCTGTTTGCTTCCCAGTTTCTTCCCCGTGTATTATTCCGGGATGAATCCTCAAGAGGTTATGTACGACTACGACAAATGCTACTCGGCATTCAAGAAATTCACACTAGACTTTGCGCCGGACGGGCATATCGGCTCTACGGCACCAGGTCCGAGTAAGGTCTACGAAATTCTCGACTACAAGCAGTACGCCTGGCCGGGTCACGGCGTTGCGCCGCAGCACTCTTTCCAGTGCCTGGAAGGAGAATACATGAAGGCAGACGAATACGACGCCCTGATCGAAGACCCGTCCAACTTCTTCAGCCATATCTGGCTGCCGCGCGTATTCGGGGCGCTGGAGCCCTGGACCATGCTCCCGTTTTTCCCCGGAATGCTCGAGATATACGGGATCGCCTTCAACTTCATCCCCTTTGGGCTGCCTCCGCTGCAGGGCGCCTTCAAGGCCCTCTTCGAAGCCGGGGCCGAAGCCCTGAAATGGGCGGGAACCGTGATGGGACTCGAAGCTGAGCTGACGGCAATGGGGTTCCCACAGATGCTCGCCGGATACACCAAGGCGCCATTCGATGTGCTCGGTGACACCCTCAGAGGCACCAAAGGGATCATGACGGACATCTACCGTCGGCCCGACAAGGTCATCAAAGCCATGGAGGCTTTGACCCCTCTCATGATCAAGCTGGGAGTGGGCGGAGCCCAGATGAATGGGAAACCCATTGTTTTCATGCCTCTACACAAAGGCATAGACGGGTTCCTGTCCGACGAGCAGTACAAGAAGTTCTACTGGCCCACCTTTAGGGAGGTCATGATGGGCCTGATCGAGGCCGGATGCGTGCCGTTTCCTGCGACCGAGGGAAGCTACAACACGCGTCTTAAAATCATCAAGAACATGCCGAGGGGCAAGACTGTATGGATGTTCGACAGAACAGACATGGTCAAGGCCAAAGAAATAATCGGTGACACGCTCTGTATTCTCGGAAACGTATCCTCCACCATGCTGAACTTTGGCACACCCCAGGAGGTGAGAGACTACTGCAAGAAGCTGATCGACACGGCCGGCAAAGGCGGCGGCTTTATCATGGCTAACGGATCGTTCTTCGACGAGGCCAAGGCAGAAAACGTCAAGGCCATGGTGGAGG
>CAYMEK010000007.1:0-88380 GCA_964389305.1 uncultured Spirochaetaceae bacterium | reverse complement strand
AGTGCGCAAGCGGCGGGGCGGCTGTTTACTCCCGCCGAGGAAGCTTCCGGAAGTGCGGACGTGACGGCCGTGGCTTTGAAGAAGCATATGAACGGAGATGCGGCCTAGAGGGCAAAGAGGAACAGAGGGGCGGGGAACCCCCCTTCTTCGCCCCTCTTTCCGCCCTCAAAGGCAGCGCTCCAATTCGGGAGTCAGGAAGTTAGAGCGTGATATGTATAGGGGAGAGGAGAGAGTGGAAACGATCATAGGAATCGATTTTGGAACAACCAACTCGGAAGTGGCGGTATTCAAAAGAGGACGTTCCCTCATCATAGCCGATCCGGACGGACAGAAAGTCATAGCCTCGATGGTGTACATCGACGAGGACGGCAGGCGGCATGTGGGCCGCGCGGCTAAGAACGTGGCCCTGCTGCACCCGCAGAGCACGGTGAAATCGGTGAAACGGGAGTTGGGCTCTACAAAGCGCTATTGGATCGGAGGCAAAGAGTACAGCCCGGAGGAGATAGGCGCCATGGTCATGACGGAGCTGAAAGTCATGGCCGAGCGGGCCCTGGGAGGAGAGGTGAGCAAGGCGGTGGTGACAGTGCCGGCCAACTTCGATGATCGCAAGCGGCAGGCCACCAAGCGCGCCGCCGCTCTGGCCGGGCTTGAGGTAACACGGCTGGTCAACGAGCCGACCGCGGCGGCCCTGGCCTACGGTGTGGACAGCGGACAACCGGGAACCATTCTGGTCTACGACCTGGGCGGAGGGACCTTCGACGTTTCCATTCTCCAAACCGGCGAGGGTGTGTTCCAGGTTCTGGCTACCAGAGGAGATGCGCATCTCGGGGGAGACGACTTCGATAGCCGCATTGTGGAGCTTCTCAGCGAGCGCTTCCATGAGGAGACCGGCATAGATCTGACAGAGGACCGGCTGGCCAGGCAGAAAATCTCTCAGGCCGCCGAGGAGGCGAAGATCGAGCTCAGCAGTCGCCGGACCGCGCGGGTGGAAATTCCCTTTATCGCGGCCGACAGCCGCGGACCCTGCCACTTGGATTGTCTCCTTACCTGCGAAGAGTTCGAACAGCTCATCGCGGGCTATGTGGATCGAACAATCAGATTGACCCGGGGAGCCCTCAAGGATGCCGGTTTGAGGCCACAGGAGGTGGAGCGGGTGCTGCTGGTCGGCGGCTCCACCCGCATCCCGGCTGTCCGGGAGGCGGTGAGCCGGCTGTTCGGAAAACGACCTGAGTCCGGGGTGAGTCCGGACGAGGTGGTCGCCCGCGGCGCGGCGGTTCAGGGAGGGATCCTGGCCGGCGAAGCCCGGAAGATGGCCCTGGTGGACGTCACGCCCCTTGGTTTGGGTGTGGAAACCGTTGACGAGAAGATGGTAACTCTGGTTCCCCGCAACACGGTGCTGCCCGCACAGGCCAAGGCTATGTTCACCACGGTGAGCGATTACCAGAAGGCCGCCAGCATCAAGGTGCTTCAGGGCGAGCGTTCACAAGCCGCCGACAATATCCTGCTCGGTTCTTTCAGGCTGGAAAACATCGAGAAGCTCGAGCGCGGCAAGCCCGATATCGAAGTCAGGTTCGAGATCGACGTGGAGGGTATTCTCCATGTCAGTGCTCGGGACCTGCGTACCGGTAGCCTGCAAGCCATCGAGCTGGACGGAAGCGGAAATCTCGCCCCGGAAGTGATTGAAAACATAGTCACCGAGGCCCGGGCCGCCGAGCTGGAAGACGCCCTGGCGGCCGGCCCGAGAGGTTGAGAGTAAGAATATCTTGAGGAGAAGGAGATGAGAGGCAGCGATGAATGGTCTGAATACCTGCGGGAGCTAGGGTTACCCGGCGAGGCCGGCTGGGAGGAAATCCAGGCTCGCTACCGGCGTTTGGTTCTCTCTTTGCATCCGGACGTGAATCCTTCCCATTCGGCAGCGGAGAGGTTCCGACGAGTCGCATTGGCCTACGAACGCCTCAATACCCTGAGACTCGAAAGGCGTTCGCGCTCGTTGGAAGAGCTGGCCGAGATGTGTGAGGACCCCAAGATTCGGCAGCTGCCGCCGGGCGAGTTGGGCATGCGGCTGCGCTATTCTTCATCGGCGAACCTTCGCGCCGCGGCGGCCTGCCTGCTCGGCTCCCTGGGCACGAAGGAGGCCCGGCGTTTCCTTCTCCCGGCCAGGTGGGACCCGGACGATACGGTTCGGCGGGTCGCCATCGAGTCCCTCGCCAGGGCCGGAGGTTTGAAGGATCTGCTGAGTTTCCTGCCGTTTCTCAATCGGCGTCTCCTGCCCACCTACCTGCGCTCCCTGGGCTGCCTGGGCGTCCGGGTGCTTAACCGGATAACTCGCGGAATCGGTCACGGAAACAGGCGAGGACAGGCGGGCAGCTTCATTGGAGGAGGTTGTTGATGAGCCGGGTGAAAACAGTGCCGGAAAAGAACTCAGACCGGGCGTTGATCGGTGAAATGATGCTGGCCAAGACCATGCTCGAGGAGAAGAACGAACTGATCGATCGGAAGGACAGAGCGATCCGGGAGCTCGAGAGCCGGCTGAAACAGCGGGAAGCCGAGCTGGCGGAAGCCGGCGAGGAGCTGCAGCGGTCCATGCAGGAGACAGAGGCGCGCTGCGAGCGAGCGCAGCGACGGGGAAGGATGGAGATCATCGGTGAGGTGGTGCGGGTGGCTGCCGACTACGACCAGCCGGAAACCTCAAATCTGGCCTCTCGCTTGATACGTCTGTTCAGAGACAGGTACGGATTGGAGGTGATCGACGGAGCTGCCGAGCGCATCGATCCTAACGTGCACCGGGTGATAGAGGTGGCACGCAGCGAAGAGCGCGGCGAAACCGGGTTCGAGGTGCTGGCCAGAGGATTCAAGATGAACGGGAAGGTAATTCGGCCGGCCCTGGTGAAGGTGATAGAGGAAGCCCCTCCCAAGGGGGCTTGAGCGCCTGAGGAGGCAATGTCCATGGCTGCGCCCGTTACAAGGGTGGCTGAAAAGGTCCCAAGCTCCCCCCTGGAAGCGTTACAGCACGGGTCGGACCTGGGGGAAGAGGCCAAGATAACCACCCAGTTGATTCTCCAGAGCTACGACAGGGGAAGACTGGGATTGGAGGTTCTCCACCGGGATCTTTTCGATTCAAGCAACCGGGTGGTCCTCTCGGCTCTGGAGGCTTTGGGGGAAATAAAGGACCCCCGCAGTCTCAAGCTCATGGCCCGGCTTCTCGGCAGCCAGGATGAGGAAATACAGTGTGCAGCAGCTCTGACAATCGGGAACATCGGCCATCCTAAAACGATCAAGGTTCTCCTGGACCTGTACAAAATAACCAACAGCGAGCGCCTGCGCCTGGCAATTCTGCAGGCCCTCGGGCAGATCAGCCCTGCAGATCTCAACGTTCCGGCTCGAATCCGCGAATATGCCGGCTCCAGGCTGGCCAGGCCGGAAACCAGAGTGGCGGCCACCTCTCTGCTGCTGCGGCTCAAGCAGGACATCGATGTCTCGGCGATTCTGGCCACGGCTAAAGAGGATGTCATCGAGGCCGTTTATACGGCAGCAAAGGAGAATGACCGGATTGCGGATCAGGTCATCCGGCACGGCGCCTCACGTTATCACCGTCTGTCTGTAGGCAACCGCGCGATGCTGCTCTCCCTGGCCGTCGGCTGCCGGGTCCCCGAAGCGATCGGCATCCTGCAGCAAGGGCTGCGGGATGTAGACCCGGACATACGTCATCGCACCTACCAGCTTCTTGGGGAATCTCCCCGGCAGAGCGAACACGGCGCCGCGCTGATCCAGCAGCTCTTCGACCAGGTGGATCCCGATCCGAACCTGGAGGAAGAAGCTCTCATCGGGATACAGAGGTTGGAGCGGGTCCTGGCCGGCAATACCGGGCTCAACCTGGATATCAAGAAAAAGATCTACGGCCGTATCGAAGAGCAGTTCAAAGTTCTCAGCACTCCCGAACGGTGGGTGGGCAGCGACAGCCACGAGCTGGGGTGGCTGATCACCCGTTCCAGGGAGTACCTGGAGTACTACGCCGAGGAGGACTTCCGGCAGGCTCTGCTGCACTACCTGAAGGGCAGCAGCTACTACACCCAGGACCGCATCCTGGCGGAGCTGAAAGCGTCGGCTGTAAAAGTCGAGGTCCGTCATTTCGACGGCTATCGGGCGCTGATCGACATCGTCAAGTCACCCAAGCGGGCCGGGATCGGCTTGATTGCCCGGGAGCTGGCCATTGCCAAGCTCGGCAGGCGGCTACAGCTCTATCAGCTTATCAGGAATCTGAGGCTGACTCGTCTTTTCGATACGGTTGGCTTGAAGGTCGATACGCTACGTTTGTTCCTGCAGATCTTTTCCTGGTCCAAACAGGCCAAGCTGTACAGGCTGTCCGAAGCGGCGTTGTACGCTCTGGCCAAGGTGGATGTTCAGAAGTCCACTGCTACCTGCCAGGAATGCCTGGCTTCGCCCGTGTTCAGCAAGCTCTGCGCCATTGCGGCTATCCATCTGCTTCAGGAGCTGGATTGGGCGGTGATAGAACCGGCGGTGCTGCGGCTTCTGTCAAGCTCTGAAGATCCTTACATTCTGCTGAACCTGGTCGACGCCCTGGCGAGCAGCACGGTTCCGGTAAGCGGGGAGATCATCAGTTCCATGGTCAACATTCTGCGTACGGGCAGGGAGCAGGAAGTTGTGCGGAGGGCGGCAGATTTCCTTGGCTCCCAGTCGACCTTTAATGTGTTCGAGGCCGTGATCGAGGGTTTCGAAGACGCTGAACCGTGGCGGCAGGCTCTGGTGCTGGCCATCCTGGAACGCAAGATCCTGGAGCGCCGGGTATCCAACCGGGAGGGCTTGATCGAGTTCCTCTACAAGATACTGCGCGCTGAGGGAAACGCTCACCAATCCAAAGCGGCGGTGCTGCTGTGGCGGTTGGGTGACGACTACGCCACCAAGGTGTTGAAGGAGTTCCTGGTCAATCAGCCGGTGGAGGGGAAGATCGCCATCTTACGCAGTCTCGCTGGAGCTTTGAATGCCGCCCTCGTCCCGGTGCTGTCGCCCTTGCTGCGCTACGAGCATCCGGGGTTGCACGAGGTGCTGAGAGAAACATTGTTGAGCGTCGAGGAAGAGGATGTTCAGAACCGCATCTGCGAGCTGGCCCTGGCTGTTCGCGGAGAGGGCAATCCGGAAAGCGATCTCCAGGAAGAGATCGGCGAAGTGGAAGTCCAGGTGGATTTCCTCAAAGAGAAGAAAGCCTACCGCTTCGAGCGTGAGTACATTCAGGAGCTGGCCGTGCTGTTCACTGATATCCAGGGTTACTCTAGGAAGGCTCAAGCGTTGACCACGATGCAGCTAACCACCCTGATCCAGGAGTACGAAGGGATTCTCCTGCCTACGCTGAGCCGCCATCGGGGAGAGCTGATCAAAAAGATGGGTGACGGCCATCTGGTAGTGTTCCCGAATGCTTTGGACTCGGTCCTCGCGGCCATCCGGGTTCAGAAAGCCTTGAAACGCTTCAACAGCTACCGCGAGGAGAGCCAGCGGGTAATCATCCGCATCGGAGTTCATTGGGGCAAGGTCGTACGCAAGGAGGGAGATGTGCTCGGAAACAACGTGAACATCGCCTCCAGGCTGGAGAGCTCGGCCAAGGGTGGTTCGGTGCTGATATCCGAGACCCTGCAGCAGCGGCTCGGCGAGTATATCCATTCCCGCGAGATCGGCCTGATCACCGTAAAGGGGATATCAGAGCCCATCAAGGTCTACGAGCCGTATGAGATCAAGCTCGATATTCCAGTCGAGCTGGATCCGCTGAAGAACAAACAGGCGTCTGCGGCTCTCTACCAAGAAGCGGGAACCGGTGCGGCTAATTCCGGCGGATCCCCCGAAAACGGCAACGGACAGGGCGGCACCCTGATCCTGGATCGGCAGGCGCTCAACTGCATCGCCGGCGCTTTTTCCAGCCTCAATGAGCTGTGCCGTCAGGCCGAAGCCAGACAGGTCCAGGTGACGGAGATCCGCAAGGAGCTCGCTGCCCGCTGGCAGCAGATCAGGAAGGTGTTGAAAGAAGGGAGACAAGCATGACCACTCTAGCGCACGGAGTGCTCGGCATCAAGACGGCGGACGGGACCATCGTCCAGGTTCTGGATTTCGGCAAGCAGGGGGAATCGACCACGATTTTTACGACCACCGTGGACAGGCAAAGCAGGGCGCGGTTCGATTTCTTTTACCGGGAGGCGGTCGGGACGGGCTGGATCTATCTGGACAATATCCCTCTGAACCGGATCCCGCCGGCGCGAGCCGGCGAGCCGGACCTGATAATACAGGCCCACCGGAACAGCAGAGGAGATCTTTTGCTCAGAATCGAGGATCCAGCCTCGCCTCAGCCCCAGCTCTTCCAGTTGGACGCCCGCTATCTCGCCGGTTTGTGCAGGCAAGCCTTGGCTGCGCCGGCATCCGGGCGCAGCTCCGGCAGACAGGGACGATCACCTTTGACGGGTTCCGGCGCCGCTCAGGATCGAGGAGAGCATGCGCCTCCACGCGCCCCTGCGCCTGTGCCGGAGCCCGAGGCGCAAGCTGGAAAAGCCCGAAAGAGGGGGAAAGCCGGCTGGATAGCTGCTCCGCTGCTCGCTGGCGCTCTTGTCCTCCTCGTGCTGGCGATCAGGCCGGGCGGCCTGGCTCGCAAGCCGGACAAGGCCGGGCCGGCTGGGGGAAAAGCAGTGGAAGCGGCCGTGGAAAAGCCGGAGAAATCCGACGTCTCGGATACGGGCGGCGGGCGCAGGATGCAACCCAGTCCGCCCGCAGCGGTGCAGGCGAAACCGGAGGAGGGAAGTACAGGAACCGTTGTTGCCCCCTCGGTTCCGCCGGCTTCTGCCTCAGCCGCCGGCGAGCAATCCCGAGGGACAATTCCTGCGGCCGAGCGGCCGCCCTCAGAAGTGATCCCTACGGCCGGCCAGATCGAGGAAGGACCCGCTCCGTCTGCGCCGATCGAGGCTGATTGGCTTCCGGCCGGAGCAGGACGGGAGCTGTACGAGATTACCTGGGGCGATACCCTCTGGCGTATCGCGGAGCGTTTCTATGGGGACAGGGATCTGTATCCGGAGCTGGCGGAGAGCAACCGCTTATCCGATCCTGATTATATCATCGCGGGAGAGTCCCTGGAGCTTCCGCCTGAGATCAAGGGAAAAGAGAAGAAACCCTCCGCTGAGTAAGGGAGGAAGTTTCTCCTTTTTCTTTTCTGGAAGCCCGCTCTTTGAATTGACATGCCTCTTGGTATGGTGAGAAACTCAAAAGCAGGTAGATGGAGGCGGCCCGTTCAATAACGGCACGTCCCGAGAAAAAACTATCATTATGGGAGAAAGGGAATTGAGTTTCCGTTACAGTTTAAAGGTGGCCCTGCTGTGGCGTTTTATCGTTGTTTCCACTGTTCCGATCCTGGTGGTGGGGCTGCTAGCGTTTCGTGTTTTTACCGAAGGCATCACGGAACACATGCACACGGACAACGAGATGATAGCCCGGAGCGTGGCCCGGTTGGTAGAGGCGGAGCTTCGAGAAGCTCAGCTAAACCTGCAGCAGATCTTGAAGATACTCCCAAATCAGGATGTCTCGGAACAAGGGATCGACTCCCTTCTCGATCATCTTGTAGCCGGCTCACCCTATCTGGATACCCTCTATCTGGCGGACGGACAGGGAAGGCTGATTGCCCTGGGCCTGCCGCCTGGGTACAGAAATAGGCGAGGGGATTTGCTCGCCCGGGACACAACCGAGCTGCCATTCCTGCATGTCCCACTGCGGCCCGGGCGGCCGGTCTGGACAGACGCTTCGCTGTCCCCCCTGACGGGCGAGTCGGCCCTTACCATCGTGATTCCGTATACGAACCGTATCCTGGCCGCCCATTACGCGCTTGCTCACCTCTTCGACACCATCAGAAGCGTGGCCGAGAGCGAGGAGCTGATGATATGGATCCTCAACAGCCGGGGTTTCCGCGTCTTCGATACCAGGGAGGCTGCGCCCGGCTCGCCAATAGATCTGCGGGATCTGAGACCGGTTCAGGAAGGATTGGCCGGAAACGAAGAAACCTATCGCTTCGATTTTGACGGCCGGAGATACCTCGGCAGCGTCTCCCGGGCTTCGGAGGTAGGCTGGCTCGCCCTGGTTTCCAAACGGGCAGAGGTGGTCTCCGCGGTCGTATCCGGAATGTGCAGGATATCCATCCCGGTAATGATGATCACGATCCTGGCCGGGATAGTGGCAGCTTCCAGTCTCGCTTTCCGCCTGAACCGACCCCTGGCCCAACTGGCCTACAGCGCTACCAGTGTGGCGGCCGGCAGCTATGAGGTTTCTATTCCACCGCAGCGACACCTGGAGACCGAGGCGGTGGCCCGCAGCCTCCGCAACATGGTGCAGGCTATCCAACAGCGGGAGACGACTCTGAAAACCCTGGCCCAGGGCATGGCCGCTTCCACTGGAACAGACTGGCTGCAAAGTGTGGTCTCTGACACCTGCCTCTACCTCCATGCCGATACCGTCCTGGTCGGGCGCCTGGAGGGGAAAGAGCACATACGAGCCATAGCTATGATACAGCAGGGCCGATTCCGCCCGGATTACGAGAGCCCGCTCGACGGGACCATCTACGAGCTTACGCTCCGGGAAGGGTACGTCTTAATTCCAGAAGCAACATACACCTTATATCCCAAGCAGCGAGAGCTGCGGGAAATGGGTGTGCAGGGGTTTACCGGCTTGGCTCTGAGGGACAAGAGCGGCACACCCCTAGGAGTCCTGGCCGTGATGTCAAGGAATAAGCTCGTGCTTCCCGAACAGGGCCGCGAGGTTCTGACCATTATCGCTGCCCGGGCGGCAACGGAGATCGAACGAATTCGGGCGGAGGAAGACAGGGCCAGGCTGGAAGAACAGCTGCAGCAGTCGATGAAAATGGAAGCCCTGGGCAGGCTGGCCGGAGGCGTAGCCCACGACTTCAACAACCTACTGCAGGTGATCTCAGGATACGCCAGTGTATTGATTGAAGAACAATGGGCGGACGATTCGAAGGAGGAGAAGCTTCAGGAGATCCTGCAGGCTGCCGATCGGGCTACCAGCCTGGTGCGACAGCTACTTGTCTTCAGCCGCAAGAGCCCGCTGGAGCAGAAAAGGATAAGCCTGAACGAAGTCATAGACAAACTTCTCGAGATGCTGAGCCGGCTGATCGGGGAACGAATGGAGCTGACTGTAGCGCCGGGGACGGATCTCCCGGCCATCTTCGCCGACCGCGGCCAGGTCGAACAGGTGCTGTTGAACCTCTGCGTGAACGCCCGGGACGCCACGCCACAGGCCGGGCATATCAGGATCTCCACCGGTCTCATCCATTTCTCCGAGGAGTTCCTGGGGGACCATCCCTGGGCCCGACAGAACGACTATGTGGTTCTGGAAGTCGCCGACATTGGAATCGGCATGACCGAGGAAGAGCAGGAACGGATATTCGATCCTTTCTTCACGACCAAGGAGGTCGGGAAGGGAACAGGGCTCGGGCTGGCCATGGTCTACGCCATCGTGAAACATCACAGCGGCGAGATCGAGGTAGAGAGCGAACCTGGCAAGGGTAGTACCTTCCGGATTTTCTTTCCCGCCCTGAATTCCAGCTCCCTAGAGCACACCGACGACAGGGAAGCTGGTCGGGAGGATCTGAACGGAAGCGGGACGATCCTGTTGGCCGAGGACGAGGATACGGTACGCGATCTGACCACGCTGGTGCTGAAAAAGGCCGGCTACACGGTGCTGCCGGCGGGTCAAGGAGAAGAGGCTCTCGAGCTGTTTCGAGCGAATAGCAGTGTGATCGACATGGTTATCCTCGACGTGGTCATGCCCCGACTCGGCGGGCGGGAAGTATACGAGACCATCAAGGCCGAACGGTCGCACCTTCCCGTTCTGTTCTGCAGCGGCTACAGTAATCACGAGCTGGATACCGTGTCGGCGATCGATCCCGACTACGCGGTAATCCAGAAGCCCTACAGGCCCGAGGTGCTCCTACGCAAGGTAAAACAGGTCGTTGGCTCGTCAGTTGGAATCGGGGAGAAGAGAGCCCTGAGCCGGTAGAGGCCGGCCGCGGCTGCAAGTCGGAGGCACTGCCGGGGGGTGAGGCGAATCTTGACTTCCGAGACGACGCCAGGTGCTCAGGGCAGGTTCAGGGTTCCGGCGGGAAAGAGAACCGGCAAGTTGAAATACTGGACTCCGGCGTGCCCCTCCCGGAGGAAGAACGCCTCTACGTTCAAGCTCAGCCGCAGATCTTCGCCGCTTAGCGGTCCGGGGCCTTCTATGGATAAGGGCAGGGCTACGGAGGTTTCTCCGCCCCGCTGAAGAGGCCCCACATTTTTTCTCCAGCCGGAGACTTCCAAGCCCGCCAGGCGGGCCTGCACCTCCACCTGCTCCAGGCGGCCGCCGGATCGGTTGACCAGGAGGAGACGAAGCGCCGCTCTTCCCGCCCGGTCCGCCCCGCTGCCTGAGTTCCCGGGTGCTTGCGGGAAGCAGTCCAGCTTCGCTTCCAGCAGCTTTTCCGCCATCAGAGTTTCCCGCACTCCGTTGCGTTGCAGCGTAAGCTCGTCGACGACCTGCGGGTACAGGGGGTCCACCGGATCGAGACTGCGCAGCTCTCTGTACAGGGCGAGGCTTCTGTTGCAGGCCTTTTCGGCTTCGGGAAGCCGCAGCTCCTGTTCCAGCCGCCGGGCCGAATCCGCGAGAAGCCGGGCCTGCTTCTCTTTAGCCCGCACCGCCAGCTCTTCGTCCGCCCGCTCGCTTCCGCCGGCCCGCAGCAGATAGTCGGCCTGAAGAAGAAGCCCCTTGTCCAGGCAGAGGCGTAGAGCCCCCTCCAGCCGCTCCGGCGGCCCCTGCAGGTTCTCGAAAGCCTGGATCAGGGTCTCTTCGATCGAATCGGGCGTGGGGGCATCATGAGCCGCGCCTGTCGCCTCGACTCCACCGGCTCCGGCTCCCTCACCGAGCCCATTGGCCGCCACCGGTCCGTGGACCCGGCCGACCCCTTCAACCTCACCGCTGCCCCGCTGCGTTTCCTCGCTGAACTTGAGGATTCGCCTCCCCTGTACATCGAGCAGGAAGAAAACGGGGTCTCGCGGATCCGGTGAACAGGCGATCCTGTAATAGGAGGGCAGGGACTGCCTTAAACCGGCGCTGAACTGGGCAAGACGCCAGCGCGGAGCTCCGTCCGCTTCGATGCACCACAGCTCACCGGCGCTGCCGAGCAGGAAGCTGCCGTCGGGGCGTGCGCGAAACACCTGTGGAAACAGACTGGCCGGGCCCTGGAAGCCCGGCGTGATCCGCAGCGCCTCGCCTTCTTCCTGCCCCCCGCCGTCACTGCCGGGGCGCGGGCCTCCGATGATCCGGATCGCGCGTTCCCGCACGTCGTAGATCAAGAGCCTTCCTCGGGTATCCGCCTCCACAGCCGTTACGAAGCGCGACGGCAAAGGCGTTTGCTCTCGGACCAGCTCGTATCCCCGCCGGCGGAACAGCAGGATGTCCTGCTCTTGAACCAGGATAATTCCTCCCTGCGGGAGGGCGGCGATGCTCAGGGGTTGCCGGACCCCGGTTTCGAAGCGTTCCGGGAAGGCCTCCGCGCAGTGGAAGAGCAGAGCCGTCCCGCTGACCGTGCTGTACAACAGCGGCTCCTGCAGGGGATTGAGAAACAGCCGGGAGGCGGCAAAGCCGGCCGGAAGGGAGGGTGCGTGGGCCAGCTCGCGAGCCGTACGCTCCGTCACTTCCAGATGAAGGCCCAACGACAGGAAGCGGTCGGCGAAAAGAACGATCGGCCCCGAGGCGGTGGCGGCGATATCCACGGCTTCGGGTCGGCCTTTTTGGTCCCGGTCGAAGGAGCCGTCAAACAGTGATAGGGAGTCCAAACGAACGATTCCGGACAGGCGGGGAGGGTGGCGTAGACGCAGATCCTCCTCTGCGGGCGTCTGAGCGGCGAGAGGCCCGGCAAGAAGGCAAATCCCCAGGAGGAAAGCCCGGGGCATCACACGCGCTCTCATCGCCCGTAGCCCAGCTCGCCGAGCAGCTCCCGGGCAATCCCGGCCTCATCCCAAGGTAGCGGTCCGTCTGAGTAGAGGATGCTGTCCTCATGGCCTTTACCCAGGAGCAGCACCGTATCCTCCTTGCGGGCCAGGGTGAAGGCGCGACGCATGGCTGTGCGCCGATCCTGGATGAGAAACAGCTCCCGGCCCGTTTTCCGGGCCGGATTCTCCCTGCGGCATCCGGCGGCGATCTCCTCGAGAATGGCCGCCGGATCCTCTGTACGGGGATCTTCATCGGCGAGGATCACTATATCGCAGTAGCGGGAGGCGATCTCTCCCTGAAGCGGGCGCTTCTCCAGGTCGCGCTCTCCGGCCGAGCCGAACAGGACGATCAGCCGCCCCCTCGTATAGGAGCGAACCAGGGGAAATAGCCGGGAAAAGGCGCGCGGGGTGTGGGCGTAGTCCACGATGACCCGGAAGGGCTGGCCGGCGCTGACGGCCTGCATCCTTCCCGGCAACCCCTTGAGGGTGGGGAGCAGGGGAGCCAGCTCGTCCAGGGACAGGGACAGCAGGCGGAGCACGGTAAGCCCGGCCGCCAGCAGATTCTCGATATTGACGGTCCCGACCAGGTTCAGCCTAACCGGCCGCCGCCGGCCCCGATACTCTAGGGTAAAGGTCGAGCCGGTCGAGCCGGTCCGGATGTCGGTGGCAAACAGGTCCGCCTGGCTGTTTCCCAGGCTGTAGCGGAACAGGGGAGAGGCCGTTTGGCAGGCGAGGTACTCGTGACTGGGATCGTCGAGGTTCAACACCCCGAATCTCTCGAAGCGCTTCACGCCGGCATCCGCCGTGAGGACGCGGAACAGGTTGGCCTTGTCCGAGCGATACTGCTCCAGGCTCCCGTGGAACTCCAGGTGTTCGTGGCTGATGTTGGTGCAGACGGCGACGTCGAACTCCACCCCGGCCAGGCGTCCCGTCCTACCGGAAAGACCGTGGGAGGTTGCCTCCAGGACGGCGTAGCTCTTGCCCGTCCGGACCATCTGCCTCAGCAGTGCCTGTATATCCGGCGCTTCGGGGGTCGACTGGCGGAGGGGATTCTTCTCCACTTTCGAGCCGATTTTGCGGCGCACTGTGGACAAGAAGCCGGAGGACCGGCCAAGCGCCTCGAGCAGCTGGTGGATCAGCCACACCGTGGTGCTCTTACCGTCGGTCCCTGTCACGCCTATCGTAGTCAGCTCGCGCGAAGGATGGCCGTAGAGGATCGGGGCCAGCACCGACATGGCCCGCCGCGCGTCCGGGACCTGCAGGTAAGCGATCGGGGCCCGGTAGGAGGGAAGCGAGTTCTCGTGGAGCACCGCCGCTGCTCCCCGCTCGATCGCCTGCTCTACGAAGAGGTGCCCGTCGACATGCATTCCTTTCATAGCCACGAAGAGATCTCCGGGCCGAACACGCCGGGAGTCATAGGACATTCCTTTGACCTTCACTTCCGGACTGCCCCGCAGCTGCGCCGTGCGGTTCGCTGCGGTGATCAGCTCCTCTATTGTCTTGCCTGGTACCGCTTGCTCGCCCACCCGTTTCCTCACGCTGATGGTACCTTCCCGCTTGCCCTTGATCAATAGGAGCCCGGGGGCGCGCTGGGCGCAGCCTCACCCACCCTCGTCCCCAACTATGCCTCGCTTGCCGCTCCCTGCGACCGGCGAAAAGGCTGGAGCTGTTCCCCACCCGTCAGCCGTGGTATAGTGGGCCTGATCATGGCGACCGGGGTCGAGGGATTCATCGTCCATTCCTACGCCCGCTCCCAAGGTGGAAGGACCTTCCTGTACTTCAGCGGACGTCTGGCCGACGGCTCCACCTTTGCCGTACGGGAGAGCCGCTACCGCCCTAATTTCTACGTTCGGGAATCCGACGCCGCCGGGCTGAGGAGGGTGGAGGCGGCGCTGGCCGCCGGCGGCAGCGGGGACGGCCGGGTCGAGCTGCGGGATATAAGCTTGCGCACCATGGACGGCGAGCCCTGTCTGCAGGCCTCCTGCGCGACGCCTGAGTTCAAGCGAGCGCTGAGGGATGCCCTCGGCGCCGCGGGAATCAGGACCTACGAGGCCGATCTCAGGGCGGCCGACCAGTACCGGTTGGAGCGGCGGATCCACGGTCCGGTGCGCATCCGCGGCGAGGGGCGGGCCGGCAGACTGGTGAGCAAAGTGTTCCTGGACCCCGAGCTGGAACCGGGCCGCTGGCTGCCCCGGCTGTCCGTGCTCTCTTTGGACATAGAGACCGACATCAGCACCCAGACGGTGCTGGCGGTGGGTCTCTCCCATCAGGATCCCTACAGGAACCCGGACGGCGGGAGCCGGGAAGAACAGGTGCTGTTCCTCGGCCCCCGGCTTGCCGCGCCGGGGATCGAGTGCTTCAGCGACGAGAAGAGCCTGCTCCTGGCCCTGGCCGAGCGGGTGGCGGCGCTGGATCCGGATATATTGACCGGCTGGAACGTGGTGGATTTCGATTTTCCGGTGCTGGCGGCGCGTTTCGAGCGCCACCGCATCCCCTTCCGGCTGGGACGGTCCCGAGAGCCGGCGGTCTACCTGCCGCAGAGCGGCAACCGGGGGAGCCGGGTGATCGTTCCCGGAAGGCAGGTATGGGACGGAGTGCGCATCGTCCGGGCTTCGCCCGAGGCCTTCGAGGACTACAGCCTGGAGACGGTGGCCGAGTCGATTCTCGGCTACGGAAAGCGGATCGAGCTCGTCGAAGGCGAAAGCCGGCTGCAGGCCATCGAGCGGCTGTATCGGAACAACCCGGAGGAGTTTTGCGCCTACTGCCTGCAGGACGCCCGCCTGGTACACCAGATCTTTGCCCGCACCGGGCTGTTCGAGCTTACCTTGAGGCGCTGCCTGCTTATCGGCGTGGCTCCCGGCCTGGCCTGGACCAGCATTCCCGCCTTCGAGCACCTGTATACCGAGGCGCTCCACCGGCGCGGCCTGGTCGCCCCTACCTTCGGGGTCGACTCCCTGCCTGTGGAAGGCGCTCCCGGAGGCATCATTCTCACCCCCCGGCCAGGAGTGTTCGACGAGGTGCTGGTCTTCGACTTTCAAAGCCTGTACCCGTCGATTATCCGTACCTTCAACATCGACCCGGTGAGCCGCCTGCCTTTGGAAAGCGAGGATAACGAGGGCAAGCCGTCCAGGCGCACCGGCGCCGGCCAGCGCCGAGATCCGATCCGGGCCCCCAACGGGGCCCGCTTCAGGCGGGAACCGGGCATCCTGCCCGAGCTGCTGGACCGCTTCTTCACCCGTCGGAGCGAGGCCCAGAGCCGCGGGGACTCGATAGCCTCCTTCGTCTACAAGATCATCATGAATTCCTTCTACGGGGTGCTGGGCGCACGGGGATGCCGCTTCGCCGGCGCGGAGCTGGCCGGAGCCATCACCAGCTTCGGGCAGCGCATCGTGAGCTGGTGCAGGTCGTTCCTGGAGGAACGGGGCTACACGGTTCTGTACGGCGACACCGATTCCCTGTTCGTTACCGTGCCCCGGCGGGCGGCCGCTTCCAGTTCCGCGCCAAGCGCCGCAGACCGGACGGTTACTCAGGATGGGGAGCAGATTTGCCGCCTGGTCAATGCGGCCCTGGAGCAGCGACTGGCCGCGGAGTACCGGGTTCGACCCCGGCTCACCCTGAGATTCGAAAAAAAATACAGTCGATTCTTTCTTCCTCCTTTAAGGGGTTCAAACGAGCGGACCCAGAAGGGCAGGGCCAAGGGATACGCCGGCTTGCTGGCCGGGGATCCTCCGGCGCCCGGGCAGGGCGGTCTGGCGGGCAGGATCGAGATCCGGGGCATGGAGGCGGTGCGCCGGGACTGGACCGACCTGGCCCATGAGTTCCAGACCCGGCTTCTGGAGCTTCTGTTTCTCAAGGCCCCGCTTCAGAACTTTCAGAGCTATATAAAGGAAGTGATCGAGGAGCTGAACGCCGGCCGCCTCGACGGCAAGCTCGTGTACCGCAAGGCGCTGCGCAAGCCGATCTCTGCCTACACCCGCAGTACGCCTCCCCACGTGAAGGCCGCTTCCCTGCTGCCTCCCTCCGAGCGGCGAGGGCTGGTTCGCTACCTGGTCACCAGGGAGGGTCCCCAGCCAGAGGGCAGGGTGGGCGCCCCGATCGATTACCCCCACTACGTGGAGCACCAGCTCAAGCCCATTGCCTCCGCCTTTACCGACGCGCTGAAAACGGACCTGGACACCCTGTTCGGACACGGCGGCCAGCTATGGCTGTTTTAGCCGTTCGAACGGCTGTCGCGTGACTGCGCCGCCTGCTGCGGCGCTTCGGCTTCGCAGCGTCGAGCTTTGATTTGCCTTCGGTTTTCGGCTACACTGAAAGCGATGGTGCTGATGGCCCGCAAGACCTGATTGGGCCCCGATAATATCCTGAATTGTTTGCCGTTGGAGGAGATCGATGGATTTTTCCAAGCAAGGAAGGCCAGAGCGGGCGCTTGAAATCTTCAGGATCCTGGACCGTGAATACCCCGAAGCCCGTCCGCACCTTGACTACCGCAATCCCTTCGAGCTGTTGACCGCCACTATACTGGCTGCCCAGTGCACCGACGAGGCGGTCAACAAGGTCACTCCGGAGCTTTTTCGCCGCTATCCCGACCCGGCCGGCCTGGCCGCCGCGGATCCGCAGACGCTGGAACGGATGATCAAGAGCACCGGTTTCTACAGGAACAAGGCCAGGAGTCTGCTGAACATGGCCGGGGCGGTCAGGGATCGCTTCGAAGGCAGGCTGCCGCAAAGCGTCGAGCAGATGATCGAGCTTCCCGGGGTGGGGCGCAAAACCGCCAACGTGGTGGCCGGCAACTGCTTTGGCCTGCCGGCGATCATCGTGGACACCCACTTCAAGCGGGTGATCGGCCGCCTGGGCTTGAGCGACGAGACCAACCCGGATAAGATCGAGCGTGCCGTGGCCGAGATCGTGCCCGAAGAGAACAGGACCCGCTTTTCCCTGGCCGTCAACGAGCACGGCCGCCGGATCTGCGTCGCCCGCAAGCCCCGCTGCCCGGAGTGCAAGATCGCCCGCCTGTGCCCCTATCCGGAGAAGACCGGGGGCTCGCGGGGCGATTGAAGGCCCGGCAGGTCCGCGGCGCCGTTCCACCGGCTGCTACCGAGGCTCCCGGCTGTGTTTCAACAGTCCTGTTGACAGGGCAACCTCCATCGGCTAGGATTTTACCATGTTTGATACCTCCCTGGTAAAAGATCTTACCGAGATGCTGGGTAAGAGCCTGACCTTTAAGGACATCGATGCCATCGGGGGTTATATCTTTAAAGACCACGAGTACAGCACGCACTGCGTCGCCGGCATAGACAAGGGCGTCAGCATCTCGCCCTTGAACGCAGCCAAGACCCTGGTCCAGGAGTGCGAGAAGAAAAACAAGATCAAGGAGCTCTTTGCCTTCGCTTTCGAGCTGGAAGGCGTACCCCTGAACGGCAGGAACGTCAGTCTGGAAGGGCTGGAAAACATCCTGTACCGGCTGTCCCGTACCGGGGTGTACTTCGACTACGCCAAGCGCAAACTCATCGATGTCAAGGTAGACAGGCAGAGCCTGCTCAACTGGGGAGCGCTGCGCAACGGCAAGGAATATCCGACGGTCATCGCCTCGGTGGATATCTGCCAGAACAGCGAGCTGGTGCGCAAGTACAAGCCTGGCACCATGGAGAAGGTCTACTACCAGCTCTGGGGGTTCCTGAAGAACAAGCTCGACCTGTACGAGGGCAGGATCTGGTCCTGGGCCGGGGACGGCGGAATTCTCGCCTTCAGGGGCGAGAAGAGCATCCCCGATGCTGTGAGCTGCGCCCTGGAGATTCTCTATACCATGCCGGTGTTCAACCTCCAGCCCTACAAGCCGTTCAAGGACGAGATCTGCCTGCGCATCGGTATGGACTTCGGTCCGGTGAAGTTCTTAGAAGACACCGGTAGGATCATTTCTGATGTGATCAACTACGCCGCTCACCTGGAAAAGCAGGCTACCGACCCGGGGGTCTTGAGCATCACCGGCGACATCTATACCCGGCTACCAGACGCGATGAAGACCATTTTCGGCGGAAAGCAGGTGTTCGAGGGCAAGACCGCCTATTCCGTGCTGCCCCGCAGATAATCGCTTGCCGGCTTTTTCGGCGGCCGGCTCTTTAGGAGCGAGCGAGCCTGAAAGACAAACAGCTCCGGGCCTGAGCTCAGTATACCTCTTCGAGCACGTAGAAGTAGTTGCGGTCCGTGCCGAAGACCATCCACTTGCCGGCTATAACCGGAGCACTGAGCAGAGCGCCCTCCAGCTCCATCTCCCAGAGCAGGCGGCCGTTCTTGGCCGACAGACAGACCAGGCGGGGCGGGCGGCCTCCGGGAACTCCGGCCTGGTAAGCCTCATCGCCCAGGATCCCGAAGTAGACCCGGTTCCCTGCTACAGTGGGGGCGCTGGAGGTGGGCAAATCGAAGCTGCGGGTCCAGGCCAGGGTGCCGCTGCCGGCCTGGAACGCCCGCACGACGGTATCGCCGCTTGAATAGATGACCAGGTTCTTCCAGATCGCCGGCGCCAGGTAGTCGAGGAGCTTCATCTTCTGGGAGAACATCTCCCGGGAGTCTATGGCGAACATGCCGCCCCAGTCCGAGAAGTCAGAATACCTCCACACCAGCTCTCCGGTCTTCCGCCTGAAGGCGTAGTAGTCGAAGCTCCACAGCTCCCCCCGGTAGGTGGCCGTGGCGAAGTACAGCAGCTCCCCTCTCAGGGCCGGAAAGGAGTACCAGATGGCCTGGAACAGCGAGGTATCCAGGATCCAGAGATAGGCCCGCTCGTTCAGGTCGAACGCGCCGAAGGCATGAGGGCGGCTTGGCGGGCCCGGAGCGAAGTACAGCACGTCCTCGTACACCTGGAAGGTGTTGTAGTGCCACACCGGGTTGGGCAGGGTGAAGCGCTCTTCGCCTGAGGGCGAGAGAAAATAGGCTGTACCGCCGTCACTGGAGAAAATGATGAAATCCTTGTATCCCACGATCGAGGACTGGACCGTGGAATCGGTACGGAACGACCAGACCTTCGTGCCCTCCTTCTGGGACACGGCGTAGACCATGCCCACGTTGTTGCCGAAGTAGACGTTGTGGTCGTCGGCGTAAGGAATGGAGTTGATCGCCCCGCGGGTCTTGAAGACCCAGTTCATATAGCCGCTCTCGATGTCCAGGGCGTAGAAGTTCCCATCGGTGGAGCCGAAGTAAATCGTATCTCCCAGCACTACCGGGTTATTGAAGGCGTAGGTAGGCTCGGCCTCCATCTGCAGGCGCAGCTCCCACTTGGCCGCCAGAGGAGGGCGCAGGGCATTGGCCGTGAAGCCCCGGCCCTGCTGTCCTCTGAACATGACCCAGTCGGAGCGCTTCCGGCAGGAGGTCAGAGCGAGCACCATCAGCACGGCGGCGAGAGCGGTCTTCGCCAGGCGGGAGCGATTGAACGAAGACATCACGAGTAGTGCAGGCCTTTGAGGCTGAACAGCCGCTGCAAGGCCGGCCAGAATCCCGGGCGGAGGCTGCGCTCGAGGATTTCCCGATAGCTGGCCCGCAGCTCCTGCCAGGCCTGCAGGCGCTCGGTCTCGGACATCGTCTCCCGGTAGCGCAGCATGGTGTAGATAGCGGCGAAACGGGTCAGCTCGGGATGCTGTCCGGCGTACTCCATCGGCGTCAGATAGGGTTTTTTCACCTCGAAGCCCCGGGCGGACAGCTTGATCAGCAGCAGGGTGTACAACGCCTTCAGACCGCGCAGGTTCTCCCGGCGGACCAGCAGCCCCAGGTAGCTCTCCCGGCCGAAGCGAAAGGCGTACATCCCCACCAGGGTCAGGACGGCCAGGGCGGCGAGGAACTGGAGGGCCAGCAGCCAGGGGAACTGAAAGACCCGGCGGTTCGGAGCCTCCCCCTGGATCAGAGGAATTACCACGTTCATCGAGTTGGGATTGCGCCCCGGGGGCGGCGGCAGGGCGTAGGCCGTGGATTCGAAATCCACCCAACCGTAGGATGGCAGGTAAGCCTGGACCCAGGAGTGACGTTGAGCAGTGGTCACCAGGTACAGCTCCCCGAAGGGAAACTCCTGCAGCTCCGGAATCGCCTCGCGCAGCATGAGAAGCCCGCGCAGATGCGCGAAGCTCTGCAGCTCCCGCGAGGCCAGGTAACCGGTTACCACCCGAGAGGGGATCCCGGCCAGGCGCAGGAGGATTGCCACCGTGTTGGAGAACTCGGTGCAGTCGCCCCGTTTGCTCTTAAATAGAAAGCTTTCCATCTTGGCTACCGAGGTGTCGTCGTCGAAGCCTATATCATACTGATAGTCATCGAAGCTTTTCAGGATCGCTTCGACCCTTCCGTAGTAGCCGCTTTCCTCGCCCACCGCCTCGGCCAGATAGGAGGCGAAGGCCTGCCGGCGGGGCTCGGACAGCGGAATGCGGAGGAACGGACTCAAGGCGGCCCGTTCTTCGGGGCTCAAGCCCTGAATCGCTTTCCAATCCCGAGGGGTGGAGCGGCTTATGCCGGCCACGGCCCGGTAAGAGTACTGAAAGGGATTGTACTCCCGCTTGAGAACCGTCGGCTCGATACTCCGGGGTCTGTACGGCAGATACCGTTCCGGCAGCGTAGAGACGTAGGCGATCTCGACCTCCTGCCGCAAGCGGTCCGCCGGCGATTCGTGATCGGTCCAGGTCTCCAGGAAGCGCAGGTAGGTCAGTTCGTTCAGCGGCTCATCGCGGGACAGGAGGAAGCCCGCCTCGGGATCGAAGTCTCCGAAATAGGCGTCCGCAGCATACAGCGGCTGGACCGGACTGGCTACCACCATCACGGCGTACTGCTTGCTCTCCGCTCCCTGCTCCAGACCCGCTTCGCCCCACTGATCCGAGGGAATGCCCTCGAGGGCATTGCCGTTTTGGCCGTTCTCGCCTTGATCGGACTCTCCCTCCCCCTCTCGCATCCCCCTCCACTGCCCGTCTTCGGAGAGCAGATTTCCCCCCGGCCAGCCCGGTCCCCGCTCATTCAGGGGTACGGGTCGGGGCTTGATATCCCGATCGATGCGGTTCAGCACGATCGAGTGGCTGACGAAATCCGGAGGCAGGATGAAGGAAAACACGAGAAACAGGGGAACGGCGACGATGAGGAAAACCATCACCTCGCGCAGACCGCGGCGGGCTCCGGGTCTATGAAAAGCGCTCAGATAGAGCACCAGGCCGTGCAGCAGAAAGGCCAGGGGAATGAGAACCAGGATCGCCTGAGTGATGCCGCTGGCCTGCCGGGCCAGGGCCTCGGACGCCCGGGAAAAGCTCAGGATCCTGAAGGCCACTACGGCCAGCAGAAACGGCTCGAGCACGGCCAGGGGACGGCCGAAGCCGTCTGTCTTGAACACCAGGACGGTCAGCAGGAAAGCGGCTGCCGCGCCCAGCAGGTACAGGAGCGAGACGAGCTCGAAGCCGGAAACGGCCAGGATGAAAATCGCAATTGGGGCCGCCCCGGACATCAGCCAGGTGCGCAGCCGGAAGCGGGGCGGAGAGAGGTAGAAGGCCGTCAGCATCTCGACCGGAATCAGGAAAAACCAGAATATCAGCCCCACCCGGTCATAAGGAACCACAATGGCCGGATGCAGGAAGGGCAGGGCCAGGATGATCAGGTATAGAGCCAATCGCGTATAGAAGAGAAAGTGCTTCATCATAGTACCCTCACTGACAGCGCCTGCTCCTCCAGCCTGCCTGAAGCAGGGGCGGAGAGACGCGGAGCCCGGCGATGCGGCTCCCGGCGCAGCAGCCACGGCCCGGGAAGGCAGGCGCAGGGAGGCTGAAAAAGCACCAGCGGATTGGCCTCCTCATCGGCGCCGGATCGGGGGAACACCGTTCGGAAGATGTACAGGTTGGCCCGGGCTTGAGAGGACAGAAAGGCGGGCAGTCCACGATCAAAGCCGGTAGAGAAGACGAACAGCTCTTCCTCCGGGACCGTCGGCAGGGAGGCGCCGGACTCGCGCTGGTAGAACAGGCCGGCCAGCTCGCGGCTGAAGCGATCGATATCCTCATCGCTGGCGAGCAGCCAGTTCCCGGAGCCGCTTGCGACCTGGAACTGCATTTCCGGGTACTCCTGCTTCATGGCCCTCAGGAAGGCCAGCAGCCAGCTTTTCATGACGTTCAAGTGCATGATCGATTCCAGGTTCTCCCGCTCCGAGCTGCTGAAGTTGCGCAGATACACCGGCAGGATGGTGGTCTTCTCCTGGGTAACCGGCGAGATGCGGGTAATCAGCTCGGCCAGCCGGCTGGAAACCTTCCAGTTGATGTCCCGGAAGCGATCGCCGGGCAGATACTCCCGCATGTAATATTTCTCCTCATCCGAGCTGCGCTTGCGGCTTGTCTCCTCGAAGCCTACCGCGGGTTGGACGATGGGAACGTCGCTTTGAGTGAAGGAGGCGGGCTGAACCCGCAGCGTCCTGCGGGGCTGCCCCCCGAAGCGGGAACGGGTCAGGCCGAAGATGTCCTGCACGGAAAACCGCCCGCTTCCGGAGAACAGACCGCAGAGAGGAAAGTAAAGCCGGATCGGGTGTCGGGTGCCCTGGGTGAAGGATATTTCCCGGCTGAAGCGCAGGCCGGCGTTCCTGCCCACCTTCAGATTTCCCCGGATGCCGAAGTGGGCGCGGAAGAAGGGCAGGATGCGCACCCGGTCCGTGATCAGGGCCTGCTGCAAACCTGCCCGGCGGGCATACATGGGAATCGAGGCATCCCAGTGCCAGTGAGGTTGTCGGACCCGTAGGCCCCTGGCCTGCAGCCTCCCGGCCACGGACAGAACGGCGAGCACGAGCAGGGCCAGCAGGGCCAGCAGAACCCCGTAGGGGTTGTCCTGGGCCAAGCCGCGGCCGAGCAGATACGCCGCCGCGGCGAGCAGGAGCGTGCCGGCCAGGGTGAAGGGGTAGTAGAAAAAGAAGCTCTGGAGCCAGCGAGGTACCGCCTTCCTCGATGGTATACTGGGAGCTGCGGCCGGAGGTTCGTTCATGCCGTGACGGGAACTGTTTTGAGGATCTCCTCGAGCAGGGGTATGGAAGATTGGGAAGCGTCCTGCATCACCAGGCGGTGAGACACGGAAGGCAGGAAAATCTCCTTGACCAGGTCGACGGTCACGTAGTCTCTTCCCCGCAGCAAGGCCAGGGCCCGGGCCAGACGGGAGACCTTTACTCCCGTACGCGGGCTCGCTCCCATCAGCACGTCGGGATGATGCCGGGTCTGACGCACGCAGGCCACGATATAATCCACAATGTCCTGATGGATGCTCACCTCGTCCACCAGGCCCTGCCAGGCAAGCATTTCCCGCGAAGAAACCACCGGAGTGAAATCTCGCCAGGCGTCGTCCCGGCCGTGCTGCTTGATGATCGACGCCTCATCCGTCGAATCAGGGTAGCCCATGGAGAGCTGCACCATGAAGCGGTCTAACTGGGGCGCCGGCAGGGGGAACAGATGCGCTCCCTTGAGGTTCATCGTGGCTATGATGAAGAAGGGATCGGTCAGCTGGTAGGTCTTGCCCTCTACGGTCACCGTCTGCTCTTCCATGGCCTGGAAAAAGGACCCTTGAGTCTTGGGCGTGAGCAGGTTGATCTCGTCGCAGAGCACATAGTGCGCGAAGATCGGACCGCGAATGAACACCAGCCGGCTCGAATTGCCCAGGAAGCGGCTGAATCCCAGAATATCCTGAGGCAGGAGATCCACGGTGCACTGGATGCGGCTGAAGTGCTTCATCTTCCGACTGTCTCGCGAGGCATCCCCTTCGATCCACTGAATCGATCCTGCCAGGGCCCTAGCCAGAGAGGTCTTGCCCACTCCGTGGGCGTCGGCCAGCATCACGTGCCCGCCGGCGATCTGGGCGGCAATGATGTACTCCAACTTGCGGGTATCTATGTAGATAACGGATTTGACGTTCTGAATGAGCCGGGCCGCACCCTGGCAGACCTGCAGGGCGAATCCTGCGCCCAGACCAGGTACATCCGATTTGACATCGGCAGCGCTGTTCTTCGCCATGTAGCATTGAACATAGAGAAATTGCCGGGTAAAGTCAATACAAGACCATGCAGGTAAGCTTTGCTTTCGACCTGAATCATCCCTATCTGAAGAAACAGCTCATCGCCTACATCGGCAACAAGCGAGCCCTGCAGCCGCTGCTGTACCGGGTGTTCTGCGGGATTCGAGCGGGCGGTTCAGGCCCCGGCGCCGGGACTTTTCTCGATCCCTTCGCCGGCTCGGGGAGCGTGGCGCGTCTGGCCCGGATGATGGGCTTTCGGGTGCTGGCCAATGATTGGGAGCACTATGCCTACGTTCTCAACTATGCCCACCTGTGCGTGGGACGTTCGGAGGCTGCGGGCCTTTTCCCCTCCCGGGGCGGTGTCCAAGGGATCATCGAAGAGCTGAACCGCCTCCCCGATCCACCCGACCGTCTGCAGTACATCGCCCGTTACTATGCACCGGCCAGCACGAAAAAGGCGGACTACCGCTGCGAACGGCTGTTCTACACCCGGGAGAACGCGCTGCGCATCGACGCCGTCCGTTCCCGGATCGAGGAGCTGTACCCCGAGCCCCGCAGCGCCAGTCCTGCCGGCGAGCCGGACCGAGGCGAGCGGCGGTGGCATGGGCTGGGGAGAAAGGAGAAGCTGCTGCTGCTCGCCTCCCTGCTGTATCAGAGCGCCACTCACACCAACACCTCAGGGGTGTTCAAGGCCTGCCACAAGGGCTTCGGCGGGCACAACCGGGATGCGCTCGGCCGCATTTTGGCCCCGATACGCCTCGAGGTGCCCGTTCTGATCGACGCCGCCCTGGAAGCGGAGGTATACCGTTTGGACGCGGCGGATTTCGTACGCTCCCGGCCGGCGGAGATCTGCTACCTCGACCCGCCGTATAACCAGCACCAGTACGGTTCGAACTATCATCTGCTCAACAGCATCGTCCTCTGGGACAAACCCGCCGTGGATGGCGCCCTTGGCCCGGACGGACGGCTCAGGCACAAGGCGGGCATACGAAGGGATTGGGTCGATACCCGTTCGGCTTACTGCTACAGACATTCTGCTTCCAGCGCCTTCCGCCGGCTTCTGGAGGCGATCGACGCCCGCCACGTGGTCTTGAGCTATAACACCGAAGGGATCATTCCCTTCGAAGAGCTGGTGGACCTGCTCGCCTCCCAGGGCCGGGTAGAGCTGTTCAGCAACGAGTACGTGAAATACAGGGGGGGCAGGCAGAGCATCGCCAGGCAGGTGCACAACCTGGAGATCGTGCTGGTTCTGGATCGATCCAGGCGAGCTTCCCGGGCAGATCGCGCCCGCATCGAGCGGGCGGTTCTGGGCAACCGGCTTATGATGATGCTGAAGCGCTCCTTCAATCCGGCCAGCATCCGTCGTAATTTTTCCTTGGAGCCTTCCGTCACGGCTTCCCTGCCGCTCATGCTGGGCGAGCGTGTTCATCATCTGCCCATGCCGTACCTGTACCGCTTCGCCGCCGAAGCGCCCCTGCTGCTGTCCTCCGACGGCCTGCTGCAGGCGGCTACCGGCGAGCAGCTGCGGAAGGCGGCGGAGGGGCTGGCCGCCTGCGAATGCCGGGACAGGCAGGAGGAGATTGTGGTCCTGCTCGGGATTCTGGGGATCGATGGCCGGGCGAGTCCTACCGGCCAGGCCCCTGCCGCCGGGAAGAGGGGCGACGCCTGCGAGTCAGGCGCGGGGAAAGTAGCTTCCGGCGCCGAGGCTGACCCGGCCGCGACCCTGAGCGCCGGGGCGCGCACCGGGCTCGAGCGGCGGGTCCTCTGGCTGTTGCGCAAATTCGCCCACCGCAAGTACAGAGAGCAGTTCGAACGGACCGCAGCCGAGCTCAGGGCTGTGGTCGGGCGCGTTCCGGCTCGCTTTCCCATCCTATCTGCGGGACTCGGCGAGGTGGAGGCTCTGGCGCGGGCCCGCTTCCATGGCTGATCCGGCCGGGAGGCTCAAGGCCGCCGGAGGCTTTGAGAAATCCTGAGAGTCCATTATTATGGATAGTGCCATGGGTACAGCAATAACGATCGCAATCCAGGGACAGATGTTTCCTGCCGAGTTGAACGATTCGCCCGCCGCCGCCGAGCTGCTGCAACTACTACCGTTGGAGCTGCGCATGTCCCGTTGGGGGGAGGAATACTACGGGAGCTGCGGTCTGGACATGAAGCTCGATTCGAGCGCCCGGGAGCTGATGAAGGTGGGCGAAATCGCCTTCTGGCCCGCAGGCCGCGCCCTATGTTTTTTCTTCGGGCCCACGCCGGCCAGCAGCGACGAGCGTCCCCGGGCCGCCTCGCCCGTACTGCCGCTGGGAAGGTTCAGCGGCGGCGTGGAGGGGCTGAAGTCCTTAGGCTCCAGCATCCAGGCCGAGATCAGGCGCCAAGCGGGCAGATAAAAAGTCAGCTGCCGGGCTCACCAGAGCCCAGGCACTCACCGGAGTGCAGGCACTCACCGGAGTGCAGGCACCCACCAGAGTGCAGGCACTCACCAGAGTGCAGGCACCCACCGGAGCCCAGGCACTCATTCCACAAAGAAGCGCTGCCGGGTCACGTGATGGTACACCTCTCCGGGCCGCAGGATCGCCGTGGGGAAGCCGGGGTGGTTCACCGCGTCGGGGTAAAGCTCCGTTTCCAGGCAGACGGCCTCGTGCCGCCGGAAAACCGCGCCTCCCGCCCCGGGAATCCCGTCCAGGTAGTTGCCCGTATAGAGCTGGATCGCCGGCTTGGTGGTGGATATCTCCATGCCTCTACCGGTCGAAGGATCATAGAGCCGGGCAGCCGGGGCCAGGGCGCCCTCCTGCCTGTCGATCAGCAAGCAGTTATCGTAGCCTATGGAGGTGCGGCCGATATCGCGGCCCAGGGGCTTGGCCCGCCGGAAATCCAGGGCGGTCCCCTCTACGGACAGGATCTCTCCGGTCGGGATCAACTCCTCGTCTACGGCCAGGTAGCGGGAGCAGTGAAGGGTGAGCAGGTGATCATAGACCTCGCCGGCTGCGGCGCCGGCCAGGTTCCAGTAGGCGTGGTTGGTCAGGTTGACCGGGGTGGGGCGGTCGGCCTCCGCCCGGTATTCGAAGCCCAGCTCGTTTTCGTCGTTCAGCGTACAGGCGGCGCTGACCTCCAGCGTCCCGGGGTACCCTTCCTCCCCGTCGGGACTGGCGCGGTGAAACCGCACTCCCATCCTGCGCCCCTCGCGAATCTCCTCGGCCGACCAGATTTTCTTGTCGAAGCCCGAGCGGCCTCCATGGAGATGGTGCTTTCCGTTCTCGTTGCAGGCCAGCGAGTAATGTCGGCCGTCCAGCTCGAAGCGACCCCCGGCGATCCGGTTGGCGAACCGTCCCACCAGCGCCCCGAAGTAGGGATGGCCTTGTAGATACCGCTCCAGGCTGTCGAAGCCCAGGGTGATCTCTCCCGGCCGTCCCTCCCGGTCCGGCAGGCGGAGGGAGGTGAGGATGCAGCCGTAGGTGATCACCGAAACCTCCAACCCGTTGGCGTTGATCAAGGTAAACCGCTCGACTTCCCCACCCTCCGGCGTGGTCCCGTACGGTTCACGTCGCAGCTCCATGGTCGCCCTCCTTCTCTGTCCGGCTCAAGGGGAAAACAGAAAGACCCGCTTGCGCGGGCCTTTCCGCCGTTGCCGTTCGGACTGCATTCGATTCGGCACCAGAGATCCGGATTCCGGGCGCAGCCTAGCGGCCCCGCTGATCGTAGAGATACTTGAAGTACTCCGGATCGGTGGTCAGGGTCTTGCGAAACTTGGGCAGCAGCTTCCGGTAGGACTCGATCGCTTTCCAGAACTCGTAGAAATCCGGGTTGCGGTTGTAGACATTGGCGTAGATCGCCGCCGCCCTGGCGTCCGCCTCGCCCTTGATCTGTTCCGACTGCCTGTAGGCGGTCGATCTGATCGAGCGCAGCTCCCGCTCCATTTCGCCAAGGATCGCCGCCTTCTTACCTTCTCCGTCGGAGCGGAAGGCCTGGGCGATCTGGTTGCGCTCGGCGATCATGCGCCGGTACACGCTCTCGGTCAGCTCGTCGGAGTACTTGATCTGGCGGATGATGATGTCGATCAACTGGATTCCGTACTGCGGCGTTATGCTGCTGGACTCCTGGAACATCTCTTCGGAGAGCTCTGCCCGGCCCTTCTTGATCTCTTCGTAGACGATGGATGTATCGATTCCCAGGGCCTGCGCCTCCTCGCCCTCGATCTCCGTTCCCGCCTGGTACACGCTCGGGCGTTCGATCTGGTTGATCAGGTTGGAGTTGCGTACCGCCTCTACCAGGGAGTTGCGGGAAATGATCTTGCGCACCGCCGAGTCGATCACGTCGTCCAGGCGGGATTGGGCGGCTGTAATGTTACCCACGGACTCGTAGAAGAGCTTGGGATCGGTGATCTTCCAGCGCGCGGTGGTGTCGACCCAGATGAACTGGTTCTCCTGGGTGGGTATCCTCTGGGATTCTCCGTCCCAGGCCAGGATCTTCTTGGGAAACACGTGCACGTTGTCCACGAAGGGCACCTTGATCTTCAGACCGGCGTCCCGTTCCACGGCGATGATGCGGCCGAAGCGGATTACCACGGCCTGCTCTCCCTCCTCGATGGTGTAGAACGGCCCGGTGATCAGGAAGAGGATGAAAATGACCGCGATGACGACTAATACCGTGATGGTCTTTTTCATTGGGCACCTCCCGTACCGGTGGCTCCTCCCGGGCTGGCCGCCTCTCCGCCGAGCGACTTGAAGGGGATGAAGTTGCGCAGCGACCGGTCGATCAGGTCCACGTTCTCTGCGTCGGCGAACACGTCCTCGAACATCTCGTAGTACAGACGCGTGCGGGTGACGCCGGGGTTGCGGTTGTATTCGCTCAAGACCCTGGCGAACCGGGCCACGTCCCCCTCGGCGTTGTTGACCCGCTGAATGCGGTACCCTTCGGCTTCCTGGATGAGCTGTTCCGCCTCGCCCTTGGCCTTGGGGATGGCCTGGTTGTAGGCCTCCTGGCCTTCGTTGATCAGGCGGCTGCGGTCCTGGATGGCCTTGTTCACGTCTTCGAAGGCCTGCTGTACCGGCCCGGCCGGGGGCACGATGTTCTGCAGCTTCACGGTGGTGATCCGGATGCCCAGCTCGTACTTGTCGAACAGTTGGTTCATCTGCTCCTGGCCCTGGTTCTCGATGTTGGCCCGCTCGGCTCCTATGACGTCGAAGATGGCCCGGTCGCCGACGAGCTGGTTGATAATCGACTGGCTGATGTCCCGGATGGTCTTCTCCTTCTCCTGGACCTTGAACAGCCAGTTGTAAGCGTTCACGATCCGGTACTGGATGATCCACTCCACGTCCACGATGTTCAGGTCCCCGGTGAGCATGATCGACTCCCCGGGAAAATCCTGGGCAGAGCGGATGGTGGTGATCCCGGGACGCTCGCTGCGGAAGCCGAACTCGTCTTTGAGCACGACCTGGGTGGGCACGTTGTAATTTTTCTCGATCCCGTAGGGAAGCTTGAAGTGCAGACCCGGCTCGGCCATCCTGTTGAGGCGGCCGAACAGCAGCACCACGGCCTGCTCCTTCTGATCAACTACGAAGAAACTGGAGAATGCCGTGATCAGGAGCAGTATCACCACGACCACGATGACGACCGCTTTCGGTGTCAGCCGCTTGGGCATTCGTCCAGGTGTCACGTCACGTTCAGACATAAACCCTCCTTGTTGGTTCTGCTTTTCCAGCGCAAAGCTTTATTCTGCGGCTGGATCGGTTTGATCTCCGCCCGGCGGCTCATGGGCTTTTGGCTTTCGCAGTGCATTGCCACCCGGGCTTCTCATCGGATAGACTGCAAATGTGATTCCTTTGGCAGCTACCTATATACTACTGCTCTGCATTGCGGCCGTCAAGCTGGAGCGTTTCCGGCTTCAGGCGCCGCCCGATCCTTGGGCCGGTCCGCCGGAACCACGGCCATGACTTCCCGCGAGCGGGTGCTCGCCGCCGTCAATCACCGGCGCCCCGACCGCCTTCCGATCGATCTGGGGGGCTCCATCGTAACGGGTATCAACGCCATGGCCTACTCCAGGCTCAAGGCTCACCTGAGCGCCAAGGGCATAATAGCAGCAGGTGATCCACCGCGGGTAACCAACATTATCCTGCTGCTGGCCGAGGTGGAGCAGGAATTGATGCAGAGCTGGGGCATCGACGTACTGCCTCTGAATCGCTACTATGCCGCCCCGGGGATCTCTCTCGGCGGCGGCTGGATCTCCCATCCGCTTCCGGACGGAAGCCCGGCCCTCTTTCCCGAAAGGTTCGACCCGGTAATCGACGAGGACGGTGTCTGGAGGCTTTTCGAGGCGGGAGTGCAGAGCAGCCTGTTGAGCCCGGGAAGCGGATCGTTCGTTCCGACCCACTTCCCCCTGGCCGAGGCGCAGGCCGAGGAGCTGGAAGCCTTCTCCCCCCAGCGCATCAGCGACGAGGAGCTGGAGTACCTGCACCGTACCGCCAGGTACCTGTACGAGAACACGGACAAGGCGCTTTTCGGCTGGCTGGGCGGGAGCATATTCGAGCAGGCCCAGTTCCTGAGCGGGTACGACATCTTCTTCATGCGCCTGGCCCTGGAACCGGAGTTTTCCCGCCGGCTTCTGGAGAAGCTCACCGAGGCGGCGATCGCAGACCTGAAGCTGTACCTGCAGGCGGTGGGAAGCTACATCCAGGTTCTCGGATTTGCCGATGATCTCGGCTTTCAGAACGGACCTCAGATATCCCCCGAGCTGTTCCGGTCGCTGGTCAAGCCCCTGTTGGCCAGGATCTATGAGCAGGCCCACGCCTTGAGCCCGGCCAAGGTGTTCCTGCACTCCTGCGGCTCCGTGTATGAGTTTATCGAAGATTTCATCGAGATCGGCGTGGACATCCTCAACCCGGTCCAGACCTCGGCGGCCGGCATGGAGCCCGAGCTGCTCAAGAGGGAGTTCGGGCAGCGCATCGTATTCTGGGGCGGCGGAGCGGATGTGCAGGCGGTTTTACCCCTTGGCACTGCGGAGGAAGTTGCGAGGGATGTTCGGCACCGGATCGAGGTCATGCAGCCGGGCGGAGGTTTCGTATTCGCTCCGATACACAATCTACAGCCCGACATTCCGCCGGAGAATATCGCCGCCATGTACGAGGAGGCCCAAAAGAATCCGTGAAACTGCGCCCGAAACTTCTTCTTTTCGCACTTGTGGCCATCATCGTCCCCATTATGGGTATCGCCCTGTTCGCCGGCGTCTTTGTCTACCGCAGCGGCGTCATCTCGGAGCGCGAGATGTTGGAGGAGGTAGCCCTGGAGATCAGCAACAACGTGATGGAAATACAGGAACGTTATTCCAGGGCGCTTTCACGTCTGGCCGTTGAAGACTATGTACGCAGCAAGTTGTACGTGTACAGCAAATACTGGGACCAGATCGATTCCTCGACCCTCCAGATAGACATCATCCCCCTGAAGAATGAAATCGAGAAGTTTTCCCTTACCAGGCAGTTGGAGAGCGTAGCCGTGTACAGGAGAGGCTACGACAAGTACGTGGAGGTTGCGGTCGTGGGCCGCTCGACGAACATTCCCGATGTAATCTATTTCGAATCGGTCAGTAAATACCTCAATCAAACCTACTTCTACCTGTACTCCGATGGGATCTATCTGAACGCCATTGCGCCGGTTTACGTGTCCAACAACGAGATAGGGCTCGTTCTGCTGCAAAAAAGTTTCGACACCAATTTCTTTTCCATGCTGTCTCTCCAGTACGGAGTGCGCTTCGCCCTGTATACCAGGGGGCGCTTTCTGTTCTCCTCCCTACCCGATATCCAGGAGCTGCCCGCCAGGAATTCCAGTGAACCCGATACACTGACCCACAGCTCCTACCGCTCCCAGGGACAGGAGTACAACATTGTGCTGTCCAACTTCGATATAGGAAACGGCGTCACCGGTACGCTTGTGGTCGGCGCGCCGAAAAGCTCCTTCTTCCGCAACCGGCAGCTTACCGTGCTTTTATCCATTATCACGATGTTCTGCATTCTCATCCCTGTTCTCACCTTCTATCTTTGGGGCATCGACCTGATCGGGGGGATCAGGCAGCTGGTGAGCGCCACCAGGGCCGTATCCGGAGGGGACTACGGCCACCAGATCGGCGTCGGGCGCAGCGACGAATTGGGCAGTCTCGCCTCGGCCTTCAACTCGATGACCCTGACCTTGAAGGAGAACCATGAGCGGCTCGAGACGAGTAACCGGGAGCTGACTCTGCTGAACAGCTACATCGACGCCGTGTTCCAGAGCCTGCTTCTCACCACCCTGGTCATCGATCGCCAGTACAACCTGGTCCTGGCCAACCAGAGTGCCCAGAGCAGCCTCAATCTGCCCGAGCCGGCGGGGGGCCTCGCCTTTTTTTCCATCCCTTTCTTCTCCGAGCATCGTGACCAGATTACCGCCAAGCTCGAGGATGTGTTCCGGGACGGACAGCCCGAACACATAGCCAGGCTGGAGACCGGATGCAAGAGCTATTCTTTAGATTTCTTTCCGGTGGGGGATGGCAGCAAGGATATCACCGGGACCGTAGTAGTGATTGTCGATATCACCGAGCACCTTAACATGGAACGGGCGGTGGTCCAGTCGGAAAAGCTGGCGGAAATCGGCAAGCTGGCGGCGGGGATCGCCCATGAGATCGGTAATCCCATGGGCGTCATTCTCAACCATGTACAGTTGATCGCCACCGGGCAGCTGTCAGCGCAAGAGCAACGGGAATACATCACGCGCATCGAGTCCGAGGTCAGGAGAATCAATTCCCTGGTCGAGAAGCTGCTGCATATCTCCCGTGACGAGAGCGCCGAAATGCGGGAGGTCGCCCTGGCCGCTCTGGCCGAGGAGATCGTGGAGCTGTTCAGCCCCAAGCTGAAGCAGCGCAGGATCGAGGCTCGGATTCGTTTAAAAGGGGAAGACACCCGGGTTACGGGCAATCCCGATTCCCTGAAGCAGGTTTTCTTCAATGTTCTCAACAACGCCATCCAGTCGATAGACCACGACCATGGCCGCATTCGGCTGTCGATAGACTCCGCCGAGGATCGGGTTCGTATCGACGTCGAGGACAACGGAAAGGGAATGGAAAAAGCCATAATAGAGCGGCTCTTCGATCCGTTCGTAACCAACAAGAACAGCACTGGACTGGGACTGTTCCTGAGCTCCAAGATTATGAAAAGGCACGGCGGCACGATCAGTGTGAGCGCGGGCCGGCGCAACGGCACGGTCGTGACCCTGGAGTTTCCCAAAGGAGGGGAAATTGGTCTCCAAAGACAGCTTTAACATCCTGGTCGCCGACGACGAGCAGGGGATGCGCGAGGGCATTGCCAAGGCTTTATCCCTCAAGGGATATCCGGTCGATATCGAGGAGTGCGGCCTGAAGGCGGTCGAGAAGCTCCGCTCGGGCCACTTCAGGCTCGCCTTCGTCGATCTAAGGCTGCCGGATCTGGACGGCGTGGAGATTGTAAAAAGAATCGATACCAGCCGCGTCAAGGTGGTGATCATCACCGCCTATGCCACGATCGAAACCGCCGTGTGCGCTATGAAGATGGGCGCGGCGGACTACATCAGGAAGCCCTTCGACAACAAGGACATCGTGGAGATCGCCGACCGCTTCTTCGGCCGGACAACCACCGCCGGCGGCGATCGGGCCAGCGAGGCGGGAGAGCTGCAGCTCGTGTATCGGGACCGCAAGATGGCCGAGGTGGTGAGCGTCATCGATAAAATCAAGGACAAGGATATACCCGTGCTCATCGTTGGCGAAAGCGGGACCGGCAAGGAGCTGGTGGCCCGTATGATTCACAGCCGGGGAGTACGCAGCGGCAGCCCTTACGTCGGCATCAACTGCGCCGCGATCCCCTGCGAGCTGCTGGAGAGCGAGCTGTTCGGTTTCGAGAAGGGTTCTTTCTCGGGCGCCGTCCAGGCCAAGCCGGGCAAGTTCGAGATTGCGGGCAGCGGATTCGTATTTCTCGACGAGATAGGAGACATGGGACTGCAGCTACAGGCGAAACTGCTCCGGGTGCTGGAGGAGAAGAGCTTCGAGCGCCTAGGCGGCATTACTTCGATCCCGCTCAAGGCCAGAGTCGTTGCCTCCACCAATCAAGATCTGAAGGAGAAGATCAGGCACAACGACTTTCGGGAAGACCTGTACTATCGCCTGAACGGTATCAAGATAGAACTCCCTCCGCTGCGTCAACGGCTGGAAGATATCGAGCCTCTGGCCCAGCACTTCAAGGACCTCTACACCAGGCTCTACAAGAGGGAGAGAGTCGAGCTTCCCTCGGAAACGATTCGCTATCTCAAGAGCTACTCCTGGCCGGGCAATGTTCGCGAGCTGAAGCACGTCATCGAATCGGCACTCGTCCTGTGCGGAGCCAAGAAGGTACTGCTGCCGGGAGATTTGGGCCTGGACCGCGACGCCGTCGGGAGCCTATCGATGGTCGGCGAGGTGGAGCGCAAGGCGATATTGGAAGCGCTGTCCCGCAACTCCTTCAACAGGTCCCTGGCGGCAAAAGCGTTGAAAATCAGCCGGAAAACGCTGTACAACAAGATGAAGAAATATTCGATCGGCTGACTTTTGAGTTTATACATTTTTACCCAGATGTTTACGTTTTGGGTAAATGGGTAATCCCGGGCAGTGCCGGCCTTCGTGTCCTGATGCCCTTCGTGCTCTCCTAACTGACCGCACCATAAGCACATAGCAGAAATTGCCGTCCGCCTGAGCGGCTGGTCCATATCTTGCAACATGATCGGCGGATCTCTCGATGAAACGCGCCGCAGTACTCATTTTCGGTCTGTCCCTGTTGGCCGTCGCCGAAACAGGGGCCAACGGCCAGGTGGAGACACGCTCCAAGCCGATATTCATCATGGTGCCCAAGGGGGTTCATCCCTACTACGACCCCTGCTATGAGGGGTTCAAAGACGCAGCCGCCGAGTATGACGTTTACGTGGAGATGATCAGCCCGCCCAAATTCGAGCTGTCCCTGCAGGTGAAGATCATCGAAGACCTGATCGCCCAGAAGGTAGACGGCATCGCCATCTCGGCTCTCGACGACGCCGGTCTGGTTTCGATCATAGACAAGGCAATAGAGGCAGGCATCAAGGTGATCACGTTCGACGCCCCCGCTCCCTCCACCAAGGCCCTGGCCTACGTGGGTACCAACAACTTCCAGGCTGGATACGAAGCCGGAAAGCGGATGGCGGAGTTGATGGACTACGAGGGGGAAATCGCCGTGCTGCAGGGCGGGCTGGAAACGCTCAACCTTAACCTCAGAACCGCAGGGATCCGCCAAGCGATCGCCGACACCTCCACCGGGATCTCACTGGTGGCCGTGGAGGATATACGGGGTGACTACGCGCTGGCGGTGAACAAGACCGAGTCCCTGTTCGAGCAATACCCGGCCTTGAAAGGCATCTGTGGTGTTTCCGCTTACGGAGCTCCGGCGGCTGGAATCGTGGTCAAAGGGATGGGCAACAACGACGTGATCGTGGGCGGATTCGACGATCTCAAAGACACGCTGAAGGGAATCCGGGAAGGCTATATCCGGTTCTGCATCGTGCAGCGTACCTACACCATAGGCTGGCTGGCCCTGGAGCTGCTTCTGAAGGCGGTCCGAGGAGAGCCGATCCCCGAGAACATCGATACGGGTATCGTCTTCGTGGATCAGCACAATGTGAACAGCTATTCCGAGCAGATGAGAAAGCTGGTTACGAAGAAGCAATAGAGTTGTGCTGGAAGGAGGTGAGGCTTACAGGTAAATTTTTCTCTTTATTATCCCGTTGAAACAAGCTAAAGTAAGGAGGAGAAAATGAAAAAGCTTGTCGTGCTAGTATCGTTGTTGGCCCTTCTGGGACTCTCGGTGGGCCTATTCGCCGAAGGCACCCCGGAAGGGGAGGCCATGAAGGCCGGGCAGAAGCACTTCGCGGATGTGCATATCGTCTTCTTTCCCGGCGGAAGCGAAGGAGGACCCTTCGCCTCGGTAGTCTATAACGGCGCCCGGGCCGCCCAGTACGATCTTGGCTGCCAGGTGGACTACGTGTGGTCCGGCTGGCTGCCCGACCGGATGGTGGCTCAGTTCAAGGATGCCGTAGCCCAGAGGCCGGACGCCATCTGCATCATGGGCCATCCCGGCGTGGCCGCTTTCGCCCCGCTGGTGGATGAAGCCGAGGCCAAAGGAATCGTGGTCACCAGCCAGAACACCACCCTGCCGGCCATCGAGGAGAAGTACAAAGACAAGGGCTTCGGCTACGTGGGACAGGAGCTTTACCCCTCCGGCTACATGCTGGCCAAAGGAGCCGCCGCCAGGGCCAAGCTGAAGGCCGGCGACAAAGCCCTGGTTTGGGGCCTGCTCGGCCAGGAGACCCGCGGGCTGCGCACCAAGGGCTGCATCGACGCCCTGAAGGAGTTGGGGGTCAAGGTGGACTACCTGGAGATCAGCGACGCGGTCAACAGCGACGCCACCCTGGGCACACCGGTCGTCGCCAGTTACATCGCGGCCAACCCGGACGTAAAGATGATTATCACCGACCACGGCGCGCTCACCGCCACCATGGGCACTTACATGCGCGCGGCCGGAAAGAAGCCGGGCGAGATCTTCGGAGCCGGCTTCGACCTCAGTGCAGCCACGGCCGAGGCCATCAAGGAGGGCTACGTGGGAGCGGTTCTCGATCAGCAGCCCTATCTGCAGGGCTATCTACCCATCGTGCAGGCCTGCCTTACGGTCAAGTACGGCTTTGCCGGCCTGCACATCGACACCGGAGCGGCCATCATCGATGCCAGCAACATCGATTTTGTCGCCCCTCTGGCCGAGCAGGGTATACGCTAAAGCGAGAAAGAGAGAGGAAAAGGAGATGGCTGAGGATCCGGCGGTTTCCCGAGAAAAGAGCCGGGCAGAAGCAGCCCTGCTGTCCATGAAGGGGATCAGCAAGTCCTTCGGCGAAGTCACTGCCCTTCACGGCATCGATTTCGAAATCGGTAACAATGAGATCGTGGGCCTGGTCGGCGACAACGGCGCCGGCAAGTCCACCCTGATCAAGCTCATCACCGGGGTGCACCGGCCCGACAGCGGCGACATCTACTACAAGGGATACAAAATCACCCTGCATTCGGTCAGGCGCTCCCGGCAGCTCGGCATCGAGACCGTATATCAAGAGCGGGCCCTGGGCGATCAGCAGACCCTGTGGCGGAATATGTTCGCCGGACGGGAGCTCGTTTATCCTATGGGCTTCCTGAAAGTCAAGGATCAGAAGCACCAGACGCAGACGATGCTGCGGGAGCAGATAGGCTTTACTTCCAAGGCCATCACCACCGAATCGGTGGTGATGGCGCTGTCGGGAGGAGAAAAGCAGGGAGTGGCCATCGGCCGCGCTCTGTACTTCGACGCCGATCTGATCATCCTGGACGAGCCCACCATGGGGCTGTCCCTGTCGGAAACGCGCAAAGTGCTGGACTTCGTGCTGGACATCAAGAAGCAGGGGAAATCGGCCGTCTTCATCAGCCACAACATCTACTACGTGTATCCGGTAGCAGACCGGTTCGTCATCCTGGATCGGGGACAGATCGCCGGAGAGCTCCTGAAAAAGGACATCTCCCAGGACGATCTGGTCGAAAAGATGATTCAGCTCGCCAGGACCGGCAGGCTGACTTGATACCCGAGTCATCTCCGGACTCCCCGCCCCGATAACGGCGCGGGGAGTCCGTTCTATTGTGAGGATTCATTATGTTCAAATCCGCCAAAATCCGTGAGCTGCGACTCGAGTTGAGCATTCTGGCCGTTCTGGTCATTGTCTACACGATCTTCATCATCGGCAATCCGAGCGTGTTCTTCAGATTCGACATCTACTCATCCTTCATGTCCACCATCCCCTTCTTCGGGATCATGGCCCTGTCCATAACCCTGGTGGTGGTGCTCGGTCAGATGGATCTGTCTTTTCCGTCCGTGCTGGCCTTCTCGGCCTGGATCTTCGGCAAAGTATTCGTGTGGACCGGCGACATCCTGCTGGCGCTGCTGGCCTGCCTGGTTGTCGGGCTGCTCGCCGGCGCTCTCAACGCCTTCCTGATCGTCCAGGTACGGATCCCCTCCCTGGTAGCCACGATCGGCACCATGTTTTTCTTCCGCGGGCTGGTCAATGTCTGCGCCCAGGGCAAGGGTATTCCCCTGGTGGAAGCCAAAGAGACCGTTTTTTACCATATCTGTGTGGGCAGGCTGGGAGGCGTTATCCCGGCGCAGTTTCTGTGGTTCATCGGCCTCGCGGTCGTTTTCTGGCTGTTGCTGAAACGGCACAAATTCGGCTCCCACGCGCTGTTCGTCGGGGACAACGAGGCGAGCGCCCTCATGATGGGGATCAATGTCAAGAGGGTCAAGTCGATCGTTTTCATGCAGATGGGCGTTTTCTCCGCCTTTGCCGGCGTGCTGTCCACTCTGGAGGTTACCTATTTTTGGCCCAGCCAGGGCCAGGGATATCTGCTGACCACGCTGGCGGCGGTCTTTATCGGCGGCACCTCGGTTTTCGGCGGCATGGGCACGATCATAGGAACCTTCGCCGGCGCATTGATCATCGGCAGCCTGGAGGCCGGCATTGTGGCCATCGGCCTGAGCGGCTTCTGGATCCAGGTCATCTACGGGTTGATCATCATGGTCTCGGTGTCCATCTATGCGGTGCTGCTGAGGCGCCGGGGGGAAAGCTGACAGGCTCGATCCGGCGGTACCCTGCAGCCGAGGCCTTTCTGTACGCTACCACCCTCTCAGGCTCATCCCCATTCCTCACTCCGCCAATACGGCGCCGCCCCCATCCGGGGAACCGCAGCGCGCTTGACGCCCGGTGGAGCATACCCGTATAGTAGCCCTACGTATGGAAAAGATCCTTATCACCTCCGCTCTGCCCTACGTGAACAACATTCCGCATCTGGGAAATCTCATCCAGGTGCTTTCGGCAGACGTCTATGCCCGTTACTGCCGTCTGCGGGGCTATGAAACTCTGTATATCTGCGGAACCGACGAGTACGGCACGGCTACGGAGACTCGGGCGCTGGAGGAAGGAATCAGTCCCAAGGAGCTCTGCGACCGCTACTACGAAGTGCATGCCAAGGTCTACCAGTGGTTCAACATATCCTTCGACCGCTTCGGCCGGACCTCCACTCCCAAGCACACAGAGATTACCCAGTCGATCTTCCTCGGTCTGGATAAGAACGGTTATATAAAGGAAAAAACGGTAGAGCAGACCTATTGTGAAAACGACCAGCGTTTTCTGGCCGACCGCTACGTGCGGGGACGATGCCCTAGCTGCGGCTACCCGGAAGCCCGGGGCGACCAGTGCGAGAATTGCGGCAAGCTTCTCGATCCGACGGATCTGCTGGATCCTCGCTGCGGCGTGTGCGGGGCCGTCCCGGTGGTCAGGAAGACGCGTCACCTGTACATAGATCTGCCGGCCATTGCGCCCCGGCTCAAGCCCTGGCTGGACAGAGCTTCGGTCGAGGGTGCCTGGGCCCGCAATGCCGTGCAGATGACCCAGGCCTGGATCCGGGACGGACTGCACGAGCGGGCCATCACCCGCGACTTGAAATGGGGTATCCCGGTTCCCAAGGAGGCGTTCGAAGACAAGGTATTCTACGTCTGGTTTGACGCCCCGATCGGCTACATCTCGATAACCGCCAACCTGACCGAGGATTGGCGTCGATGGTGGCAGAATCCCGAGCAGGTGAAGCTGGTCCAGTTCATCGGCAAGGACAACATCCCGTTTCACACCGTGATCTTTCCCTCCTCTCTGATCGGCTCTGGGGAGCCCTGGACGCTGCTCACCACCATGTCCTCCAGCGAGTACCTGAATTACGAGAGCGGCAAGTTCTCTAAGAGCAAGGGCATCGGCGTGTTCGGCAACGACGCGGTGCAGTCGGGTATTCCGGCAGATGTTTGGCGCTTTTATCTTTTCTACAACCGTCCGGAGAAATCCGACTCACTGTTCACGTGGAAAGATTTCCAGGAGAAGGTCAATGGCGAGCTGATCGGCAACCTGGCCAACCTGGTCAATCGAACCCTCACTTTCCTCGCCCGCTACTTCCACGGCGTCCTTCCAGAGGTCGAGGAGCAGCCGGCCGCCGAAACGGAAGCCGGCAAGGCCGAGGTTGCCTCCCGGAGTTTCTGGAGCGCAGTCGAGCAATCGGAAGGCGAGATACTCGCCGCCTTCGAGCGGATCGAACTGCGAGACGCCCTGCGGGGCATCCTCGCTCTGTCCTCGATCGGCAACAAGCGATTCCAGGATGAAGAGCCCTGGAAGGTAGTCGGAGAGGAGCCTCTAAAGGCGGCGGGGCTGCTCCGGGATCTGGTGTATCTGATTCGTGACCTGGCGATCCTCATCCACCCTTATCTCCCGGAGACTGCGGACAGGATCAACGGCTTCCTCGGCTGCCGGCGCTCCGGTTTCGACAAGCTCAGAGTGCGCACGGGAATCTCTGAGGTTAAGGCTCCCGAGCTGCTGTTCAACCGGCTCGAGGATGAGGTAATTGAGGATTTCAGACGGAAGTATTCCGGAGGAGTTGATATGGCGGAGGAATCGGCGCTGAAGCAAAAGTTCCGCTCTCGGGTCGAGCTGAGAGTTGCCAGAGTAATCGAGGTAGAGAAACATCCCGGGGCGGATAAGCTGTACGTGGAAACCGTCGATCTCGGCGGGGAGACTCGCAGGATCGTATCCGGGCTGGTACCCTACTACCGGCCCGAGGAGCTGCTCGACCGCAACGTGATCATGGTGACCAACCTCAAGACCGCCCGCCTGCGGGGGGTGGAGAGCCAGGGTATGCTCCTGGCCGCTCAGGACGGCAAGACCGTGGAGGTGCTCTTCGCCGACCATGCCCAGCCGGGCGAGCCGGTACGGCTGGCGGGGACGCAGGCGGCTTCCCGGGAGGGACAGGCCGGGGCGCAGGCTGTTTCCCGGGAGGAGCAACCCGCTTCGGCGCCGGAGATCGATATCGAGGAGTTTTTCAGCATTCCCATCGAGGTGAACGATTTCCGGGTGCTGATCGAAGGAGCGCCGCTAGAATGCGCCGGGAAACCGGTCGGCACTGACAAGGTGCAAACGGGCCGGGTGCGCTAGGGCGGCTCTTGCGGTATCGCCGGCCCATGAAACGGCTTTTTCTTCCTGCTGTTTTTCTTGCTGCGTTCCTCCTGCTTCACCGGCCGGGCCTGGCGCATGCCCAGCAAAAGCTAGCCGAGGACTGGTACACTTTGCTTCTGAACGGTACGGCCGTAGGCTACCTGCATCAGACCACCTGGCGTACTCCGGAAGGGAGGTTTCGAAGCGAGCTGGAGCAGTCCATGCGCATCCGCCGTTTCGAAGTCCCTTTCACCGTCAACCAGAAAGACGTCTGGCTAGAGGAGGGCGATGGCGCCCTGATCAGCCTTTCCTCGGAGCTGGACATGAACGGCCAGAAACAGAGCGTCGCGGTCGAGGCAGGGGAGGGGGGATTGACAGTCCGGTTGGCCGGCGGCGGAGGCGGAAAGCGGCTGTTCCTGCCGGCCGAGCAGGAGGTTCTCGGACTGTACGCAGCCACCCGGCTGGCGGCCGGAGCCGTTTCCGGTGCGCTGCGGGACTCCGAGCTTCACTACCGCCTGTTTTCTCCGGAGACGTTGAAAATCGAGGAAGTGCGGCTGCAAGTCCTCGGCCCGGGGGAGCTCGAGGATTCCCGGGGCCGGCTGCACCGGGGGGTCCTGGTGGAGGAAGAATCGTCGGCCCTGCCCGGCGTGGTAAGCAAGGAAGTGCTGGGCGACCAGGGCGAGCTGCTCTATTGCAGGACCCCGGCCGGTCTGGCCTTGGAGGTTGTCCGGATCCCGCCGGGCCAGGCGCCAGAACGACCTGGCCGGGATTCTAGGGTCCCGGCCGGCGGCCGGACCGACGAGGCAGCCGTGTTCGATGTGGCCTCCCTGGCCGTTGAAGTGCGGGGTCTCGAGGAGCTGCGGGGGCCGCTTTCACGGCTGCAATCCGTCACCTTGATTTTCCGCGGCCGGGAATCGGGGCTCGAGCTCCTGGAGGAGTCGATCCGCTCCGCCGTTGCCGACCTGAGCGTTGGATCCATGCGGGACGGCGGGGATTCCCAGGACGGAATGCCCCTGCAGATCCTGGAGCCTTCCGCAGATCCAGCAGCCCGTACCGGGGGCCTGACCGTTCGACTCGAGAGAGCCGGTTTCCGGCCTGCGGAGCAAAGCCAGGCCCGGGGAGACTCCGAAGAGGGTGCCGGGGACGGCAGCGGGCAAAGCCAGAATTTGAAGCTATATACCCGGGACGGGTACTATCTCAGCCTGGACGATCCGAGGTTGCAGGGGCTGCTTTCCCGCTGCCCGCCCGGGAAACAGGGCCAGGAAGAGCCCGAGATAGACGGTCGTAGCAAGGCCGATCAGGAGCGTATGGAGTGCCTGGAACGGCTGGTATACCAGTTCATACGGAGCAAGTCGCTGGCCTACGGCTTTGCCGGCGTCAAGGAGATCCTCTCGTCACAGGCGGGCGACTGTACCGAGCACGCCCTGCTGCTGGTCGCGCTGCTGCGTAAGCTGAAGATTCCCTCGCGCCTCGCCTACGGGTTGATCCTGACCGAGGGAGGGTTGATCGGACACGCCTGGAGCGAGGCCTTCGTTGCGGGTCGCTGGCGCTGGCTGGATCCCTCTTTCCCACGGGGCGAACCCTACGGGCTGAAGATCAGGCTGGGAACGATCGATCCGGCCGATCCGGCCTGGGCTCAGATGGGCCTGACTTTGCTTCAAGTAGCCGGGACGGTCGAAGCCGAGGTGATCGAAGGACATTTCCCGGCAGCCGGGAACTGAGGGTTGATGGGCAAGAGCCGTTCGATGAGCTCCGGATTCGGCTCCGCGGAAGGCCGGCAGGGAGGAGGCGAGCGTGCAGGCCTGAGCGTGGAAACGGCGGAGCTGCGCGAGCTGGACGGCAACCAAAGCTTCCTGCAAAGCGGCTTCTGGGCTTCCTTCCGCCGGCAGCTCGGCTGGCGGCCGCACGCTTTCCGCTGCCGCTACCGGGATGCCGCTTTCCTCCTCCTGGTGCTGGCGCGGCCGCTCGGCGCGGGCTTCAACCTGGCCTACGTTCCCCACGGTCCCGAGGTGCCGGATCCGCGGCAGGGCAGGGAAAAGCTGCTCCTCGATCTGGCCGGGGCTCTGCGGCCCCACCTGCGCGGCTGTGTGTTCCTGCGCTTCGACCTGCCCTGGGGCAGGAAGGGGGCGGGAGAGCTGCCCGGGCGGCTTGAAGCCTCCAAGGGGCTGTACAAGGCCCCGATGGACATTCAGCCGCCCAGCACGGTGCTGATCGATCTCGGAGGGGACGAGCAGGACCTCCTGGCGCGGATGAAGAGCAAGACCCGCTACAACATTCGTCTGGCGGCCAGGAAGGGCGTGCAGGTCTCGGCGGCCGGAGATTCCGCGCCGGGGATGGATTCGGCGGACTCCCTCCGGCAGGCTGTGGCGGAGTGGTACCGGCTGTACGTGGAAACGGCCCGCCGGGACCGGATCACCCTGCACAGCGAGAGCTATTACCGGAAGTTGTTCGATCTGGCCGCCGGCTACGGAGCCGGCGGCCCGGAGCTGCACCTGCTGGTGGCCCGCCACCAGGGGGAGCTGCTCGGCGGGATCATCGTGGCCCTGAGGGGCGAGCGCTCCTGGTACCTCTACGGCGCCTCCTCCAGCCGCAAGCGCAACCTCATGCCCGCCTACGCCCTGCAGTGGCAGGCCATTCGCCTGGCCAAGCAACGGGGCTGCAGGCAGTACGACCTGTTCGGAATTCCGGCCGACGACGACCCCGCGCAGCCCATGCACGGGCTGTATCGCTTCAAGACCGGCTTCGGAGGCACCATTCTCAACCGGTTGGGCTGCTATGATGTGCCCTTCCGGCCCGGGCTCTACCAGGCCTACCGCCTGGCCGAGGCCGTGCGAACCTTTTATTTTCGCCGCTGGCGGAAACGCCTGCGCCGCTGAACTCGCTGGCGGCGCCCGCGGTGCCAGCTGCGCCGGCGGAGGCTTCAGCACCGAGGTCGGCGGCTCGTGCGTCCGCCTGGGCAGCCCGGTCGGCGGCCTAACTCGCTTTCGAAAAAAGTTTGACTTTTAAATCCGCTTCCTCTTTAATATAGACCTGATCGATGGATCGAAGCACCAACGGAGGGAAACGGTGGATGTGTTGACAGCCCGTTCAATTGATTATCTGGCCATCGGCGCGGCCGTTTTGGGCGCCGGAGGGGGAGGGGACCCCTACCTCGGTCGTCTGATGGCCAAGGAAGCCCTTCTCGAGAAAGGGGAGGTGAAGCTCCTGAGCCCGGAGGAGGTTCCGGACGATGCCCTGCTCATCCCCTCGGCAATGATGGGCGCCCCCGCGGTGATGTTGGAAAAGCTGCCCAATGGACAGGAGCCGGAAGCAGCCTTCAGGGCCATGGAGTCATTCTTCGGCAGAAAGGCCTACGCCGTGCTTCCCATCGAAGCAGGGGGTATCAACTCCTGTATTCCGGTGTATACCGCGGCTCGCCTGCGGCTGCCTATGGTTGACGCCGACGGAATGGGCAGGGCCTTCCCAGAGATCCCGATGACCACCTTGACCATCGGCGGCGCAAAAGCCTGGCCCATGGTTTGCTGCGACGAGAGGGGAAACAAGGTTCTGATCGAAGCGGTCAGCAACTCCTGGGTGGAGACCCTCTCCCGGACTGTAACCATCGCCATGGGTCTCGCCTCCATGATCGGGCTGTACGTCGTGGATGGAAAGAAGATGAAACAGTGGTGTGTGCGGGGAACGATCACTCTGGCCATGGAGATCGGCCGGCGGATCGTGGAAGCCAATCGCAACAAGCTCAACCCGGTGGACTCTATCCTGGAGGTAACCAGGGGCTATCGCCTGTTCGAGGGCAAAGTTACGGACGTACGCAGGGATCTGACCACCGGGTTTGTGCGGGGTAAGGCCCTGTTCGAGGGAATGGACGGCGATAAAGGGATCGCTTTCGAGCTGCACTTCCAAAACGAGAATTTAGTCGGGCTGCGCAACGGGGAGCCCTGCGCCATCGTTCCGGACCTGATTACCGTATTGGATCGAGAGACGGGCCGGCCCATAACCACCGAGCGCCTGCGCTACGGCCAGCGGGTAGTGATCATCGGTATGCCGTGCTCTCCCATATGGAGATCGGAGGCCGGAATTGCTCTGGTGGGCCCCCGCTACTTCAAGTATGACCTGGACTACGTTCCTATTGAAGAGCTGGCGAAAAGGAAGACATCATGAACTACAGATTGGGCATTGACGTGGGCGGCACCAACACCGACGCGGTGATTCTGGACCCGAAGGACCGCGTGGCGGCTAAGTGTAAGCGACCGACTACGGAGGACGTCTCAACGGGGATCAAAGAGGCTGTGGACGGAGTGCTGGAGGGTGGAAGGATCGATACGAAAAAGATCGTCCATGCCATGTTGGGAACGACTCACTGTACCAATGCGATCGTGGAGCGCAGGGGTTTGTCCAGGGTCGGGATCATCCGGTTGAGCGCTCCTTCGGGATTGGCCGTTCCGCCGTATTTGGAATGGCCGCAGGATATCCTGTCCCATCTGGGCAGGCACTACCATATCGTGAAGGGGGGGTATGAGTACAACGGGGCGCTGCTGGCCGCCCCGGACGACCGGGAGATCGAAGAGACTCTGCAGGCTCTCAAAGAAGCGGATATCCAGGCCCTGGCGGTCTCCTGCGTCTTTTCCCCGATCAACGCAGAGCAGGAGCGTACGGTGCGCGATAAGGCTCAAGCCCTGTTTGGGGAAGATTTCCCGATTTCCCTATCCAGCGAGATCGGTACCATCGGCATCCTGGAGCGGGAGAACGCCACCATTCTGAATGCGGCCATTCGTAGCATCGCGGATACGGCTTATCGTTCCTTTCAGGATGTGCTGCTGACCCACGGGATCCAGGCGGATCTGTTCATTACCCAGAACGACGGCACCCTCATGTCCGTGGACTACGCCCGCCGCTACCCGGTGTTCACCATAGCCTCCGGCCCCACCAACTCCCTGCGGGGGGCGGCCTTTCTGTCCGGTCTGAGCGAAGCCGTCGTGGTGGACGTGGGAGGTACGACTACAGACGTGGGGATCCTGCGCCGCGGCTTCCCCCGGGAGTCTACCGTGGATGTGCAGATCGGCGGAGTGCGCACCAACTTCCGCATGCCCGACCTGATCTCCATCGGCCTGGGGGGCGGTTCCCTGGTGCACCGGAAGAACGGCGGCTGCGCGGTCGGGCCTGATTCGGTCGGCTACCGTATCGCTCGGGAGGCGCTTCTGTTCGGCGGCAAGACTCTCACCGCCACCGATATTGCGGTCGCCGCGGGACTGGCTGCCTTAGGGGATGCCGAGAAAGTGAAAAGCTTGGACAAAGCCATGGTAAAGTCAGCCGCCGCCTGCATCCAGGCCATGGTCGAAGAGGTGGTCGACAAAGTGAAAACCACCTCCGAAGACATCCCGGTCGTTCTGGTCGGAGGGGGGAGCATTCTCCTGCCGAATCGTCTGACCGGGGCGAGCCGGGTCGTGCGTCCCGAGCACTTTGATGTGGCCAACGCCATTGGAGCGGCGATAGCCCAGGTCTCCGGTAGCGTGGACGGGGTGTACGATGTGGCCACCAAGGGCCGGGACGCGGTGATCGCCCAGGTCAAGGAGGAGGCCCGCCAAGAGGCGATGAGGGCCGGGGCCGAGAAGGAGAGTCTGGAAATCGTGGAGCTGGAAGAGATCCCCTTGGCCTACCTTCCCAGCAACGCGGTACGCTTCAGAGTGAAGGCCGTGGGCCGCCTCGCCAGCTAAGATGGAAGTAGAGAAAGCGATATTCGGAAGGCGGAGTGTCCGGCAGTACACCGACCAGACGGTGGACCGAAAGCTGCTGCAGAAGGTGCTGAAGGCCGGGATCTGGGCTCCCTCGGGAGGGAACAAACAGCCCTGGGCTTTTATCGGCATCACGGATCGGGACACGATCCATCAGATCCGGGTGGTCTCCCCCGGGATGCTTTGGGAACCCAAGGCTCTGGTTTGCATCTGCTCGGATCAGCGCAAGGCAGCGGCGTTCCGTCTGGGACCGGTTCTGGCTCTGTTCGATTGCGCCATGGCTGCACAGAACATGATGCTGCGGGCCTACGATCTCGGTATGGGAAGCTGCGTGATGCGCTCCACTAACCTTGCGGCCCTGCGGGAGATCCTGCAGGCCCCGGAGAACCTTCAGCCGGAGCTCCTGATCATGTTCGGCTATCCCGCCGTCGCCCCTCAGGCACCCCCTCGGGATGAGGGGGCCATCCACTGGGAAAAATTCGGAACAAGGGAGGGTTAGGATGAATCCAGGGCTTCCGGAATCGCTGGACAGGGGTCTGTTCGACCTCATCGGTTATATGCTTTCCTCCGCCCGTGGCCTCTTCGACGAGCCCGCCGAGTATGGACCCTTTCGGCTGGCCGAAGGAGTATCCCGTCTGTGCTCCCTCCTGGCTGCTGCCCCTGCAGGAAGCGGCAGCCGCTATCAGGACTTTCTTCTCCATCTCAAGGAGCTCATCGACGAAGGCAAGTTCAGTCTCATGACCGACCCGGAGGCCTTCATCCGGATGCTCGACCAGGCGGTACTGGCGTTTACCCGGAGAATGAAGCAAGACAGAGCTTCCTAGGCCTAGGGGTCCCCGAACCGGGACTCGCAGCCTACATTTCTACAACGGAGATTAGAAGCGCCGCTGCTTTTCCGGCGGGAAGGGGTAGGTGAGCTTGCTGTGGGCAGTGCCGCTGCGAATGAGGAGCAGCAGAGTGCCGATGGCGGCTGCGGTGGGATCTACCACCGGAACGGGGACCCCGCGATCGGCCAGCGTCGCCTGTAGCTGTCGGGCCAAGCCCAGCATGCCGGTACAGCCCAGAACGACCGCCTGCGCCTTGTCTTCCCTGACCGCCAGCTCCGCCTCGCGGAGCAGTCTCTCTTCCAGCCGCCCGCGGTCTGCCAGTGACAGCACCGGGATGTCTACTGCCCGCACCGAGGCCAGGTTCTCGCTCAAGCCGAGCTTGCGGGCGTTTTGATACACCATGGGACCGAGTCTTTCGAGCACTGTCACGACCGACCAGCGGTCTGCAATCAGAGAGGCGGTGAGAACCGCGGGCTGAAATCCTCCTACCACCGGGACCCTGACCACCTCGCGGGCCGCCTCGACTCCCGGATCTCCGAAACAGGTTACGAAGATCCCGTCACAGCCTTCCTGCTCGGCACGAACCGCCTGCTCGGCGATGAAGGGGGCGGCCAGGCTTTCGTCGTAAAAAGACTCGATCGAGGCGGGGCCCTTTTCCAGGTTGACAACCTCAATCGCAGTGTCAGGGGCGGCAAAAGATGAAGCCTCTCGGCGTACCTCAGGGTTGAAGCGGTCAGTGATAATAGGGACGATGATACGAATACTGATGTTTTTTTTCATGGTCTACTTTCCTGTCGGCAGGGAAAGAAGGATAACAGGCTGCCCGCGCCGGGGCAGCCTGTTGCCGGACTGCTCGAAGGACTCAGAACTGGAACTTCAGCTTCCGCCGCAGGATCAAAGAGACGATGAAGTGCACCACGGCGGCAACGATGAAGGAGTCCAGCACAATGATTCCGGTGAAGGTGAAGACTTTGAAGTTGGTCAGGAACCCCATGGCGGAGCCCAGAACCCATGAGATTACCGATTCGATCCGCACAGCCGGTACCTTGGCATAGTCTTCGCTACGGTAGCCGCCGCCGCGGAACAGCAGGTAGTCGACGGCCATGACCGCTCCGGCGGGAGGAACGACCACTGCGATGATCCCGAGGAAAGTGGTGAAGCCACCGGCGGTGTTGATGCCCAGCAGAGCGAAGATCGTGCCGACGATTCCGCCCAGGAGGGTAAGCAGCCACTTGGGAATGAAGGTCAGCACGGCGTTGAGAGCCAGGCTGCCCTGGTACAGGTTGTTGTCATTGGTCGTCCAGGCGGCCAGCAGGATCGTAATGATGGCGAGGACCAGCCAGAAGATGTTGGGCTGGCTCAGCATGACCTTGGAAAAGTCCATCTCCCCGGCACCCTTGATCATGATCGCCGCCAGCACCAGCACTGCGAAGAAGCCGACGCCCATGCCGAAGATCATGCCGCCGGCAGCGTGGCCCTTATTTTTAGCATACCGGGACATGTCCGGTCCTGCCAGGGCTCCGACCACGAATGAGCTGACCACAATGGAGATGGCTGCGCCGAAGGGCATCGCACCTTCCGCAGTCCTGCTTACGGCCGCGGCAAACGAGGTTCCCTGGTAGGCGCGGACGGTGGTGGATATAACAATGATCAGCAATAGGGGTATCGCCACGACAGTAAGCCGCTCGATCGCCTTGAAGCCGAACACCGCCGTGGTGGTCATACAGGCTCCTCCGATGACCATCAACAGCCAGACCGGCACGCCGGTGACTCCTACCGAGTTGAAGGCGAACATCAGCCCACCCTCTCCGAGACCGGCGACAAAGAAGCCGAGCTGTACACCGAACCAACCCCACATGGCGAAGAACATGGCAATCTGGATGAGCAGGGCGCCCCACTTGCCGAAGGTGTAGCGCGCGGACATGCCGAAGGATTGCCGTGTTTGGGCGCCGACCAGACCGGTGGCCGTGGTGATAGCGGTGAGGATGGCCACGCCGATGAGGAACGCGCCGAGTGCGGTCCCGAGGGTTACGGCGGAGGCGACCAGGCTGGTGATGAGGAAGGCTGGCAGACAGAAGGCAATCCCCCAGAAAACGATGCCGACGGTGAACCAGCTCTTACCCTCGGAGGCGGGAACGGGCTTCGTTCCATAGTCTTCAAGGACCGTAGGCTTGGACGGCTTGGAAATATCAGCCATATACTCCTCCTTAGTGTGAATTGAGGTTTTCCGTGATTTTAGCAGATTAAATTCAGCAGAGCAAATCTAATTTTAAAAAAAATAAGCAAAATGCAAAATTATACCAATTTTCCGCGGGCAGAGATGGATTGCCGCTTTTTACCGGGTCTCAGATGTGTCCTTTCAGACGCGGGCCTGCGGAAACGCCTGCGCCGCTGAAGCCGACCGCAGACGCCCCCGAAGCTGCGTGCCGTCAGGTACTCGAGCCGTCGAGGATCGACTGCGCTTCTTCCCGGTAGGCGTCCATGATATAGGGAATGCCGGAGATCTTCGCCGCCTCCTCGGTCAGGGCCATGACGTCGCTGCGTGAGATACTCGATACCCTGAAGTTCCTGCTTCCCGCCATTAGCTGCTGCAGCCCGACCTTCAGCTTCAGGAGAAAGCTGTAGACCCCGATCGCCCCGAGTGGTATCTCCTCGCTCAGTGACGCGTACCTGCCGGCCAGCTCGTCGTAGCAGACGAAGATTTCCCGGGGGGTCCTTCCGTACTGGGAGACGGTGCTAGGCAGGTCATTGCCTTCGATCCAGTAGCCTATGTTCTTGCCCACCATGCCGGGAATGATGAAGGCCCGGCCCATGCAGACCGCTTTTACGTAGGGGGCCCCCACGGCCAGAACCTTGAACAGGTGATCCTCGCTGGAAAAACCCCCGGCAACGGCCAGATCGGGCACCCTTTGTCCCCGGGCGGCCAGCCGCTCGCAGAACTCGTAGGCCAGGGACTGCAGGTAGAAGGTGGGAATTCCCCATTCCTCCATCATGCGCCAGGGGCTCATGCCGGTGCCGCCGGGAGCGCCGTCGATGGTCAGCAGGTCCAGCCTGGCATCCGAAGCATACCTGATCGCCATGGCCAGCTCCTTCATGGAGTAGGCGCCGGTCTTCAGGGTGATGCGGGAGAATCCCAGAGCCCGCAGGCGCTCGATCTCACGGTGGAAGCTCTCCTCGCTCACGAAGCCCAGGCGGGAGTGGCGTTCGAACTCCCGTATCGCCCCGTTCTTGAACGCCGCCCGGACCGTTTCCAGACCGGGATCGGGGGTCACCAGGTAGCCCCGCTTCTTCAGCTCCAGAGCGCGCTCGAGGGTCTTGACCTTGATCTCACCGCCGATGCACTTGGCCCCCTGTCCCCACTTCAGCTCGATGGTGTCCAGCCCGTGCTTGCTGCGCACATACTCGGCCACCCCGAGGCGGGTGTCCTCCACGTTCATCTGTACGAGAATCTCCCCGTAGCCCTCGTGGAACCGCTTATAGATTTCGATGCGCCGGTCCAGATCGGGAGAAAGGGAGATCTTGCCCCTGGAGTCCAGCTCCAATCCCGGATCGACCCCGCAGACGTTTTCGCCGCAGACTACGGTGACCCCGGAGATGGCGGCGCCGATGGCGAAGTGCTCCCAGTTCTTGCGGGCGATGTCGGTGGAGCCCAGGGCGCCGGAGAAGACCGGAATCTTCATCTTCACCTTGGACTGCCACCCATACTCGGTCTCGGTGCTCACTTCGGGAAAGATGGCGGTATCCGGGCCGGCCTCCACCCCTTCCGGCAGTCCCCTGGCGCCGGATGCGTAGCCCTGGATGTTCAGGTGGGAGTAGTCCACCGGGTAGTCCTTATCACCCCCCGCTGAGATTTCCCCATAGGGCCCGGGGTAGAGCACCTCCCGGCTGCGGAAAGCGGATTTGAACACCTCGCAGTTGCCGCGGCAGCCGTCGATACAGCGGCTGCACAGTCCTGATCCGGGCACCACGTTCGGGGAGCGGTTAACCGTCTGGGTCACGTCGTTGGCGTTCGGTCGCTGCAGGTTCATATCGAGTTCCTCCTATTTCTTTCGAGCCACCTGGCGGGTGCATTGAAATCCTTCGCCCAGCCGGCACCAGATGCAGCTTCCGGGGGACTGTTCCGCTGCCAGCAGTTGGGACTCGCATTTCCCGCAGAAATACTCCTCCCCCTTCTTCATCGGGCCGTCGCAGGGCGGGATGGTCATGGGACATACGGTGATGCAGCTATTGCAGTGCTTGCAGGTATCGGGACGCTGCTCGAAGGGCAGGGCCACCCGGCGTTCCTGTCCCCGGCCCACGAAGCCCAGCGAGCCGGACCGCCAGACCTCGGTGCACACCCGTACGCAACGGCCGCAGAGCACGCAATCGGCGTGGTGGAAGGGATAGCGCACCCTTTTCACGCCGCAGCGCAGGGCGATATCCTGGATGGCCCTGGAGTTCGGCGCTTCGGCGACCAGCATCTCGGCCAGGTTCTTGCGGATGCGGCGGATCTGCTCGGTATGGGCCTTTATGACCAGGCCCTCCTTTACCTCCAGGGTGCAGGAGGTGGTGATCCTGGAGCGCCCGTTAGCCACCACCTCGACCAGGCAGAGCCTGCAGGCGCCGAGGGGCGTCAAGTCCCTCATATGACATAGATGGGGAATGCAGATTCCGTACTCCAGGGCGGCGTCCAGCACGGAGGTCCCCCGCGGAGCGCGCACCAGGCAGCCGTCGATGGTCAGGCTAACGTATTCCGGCATCGCTCCTCCTGGACAACTTCAATCGCTTCGAAGGCACAGGCCTGGCGGCAGGTCCCGCATTTCGAGCACAGCTCGGATTGGATGAGGTAGCTTTTTTCCCCTCCTTTCCTAAGGACCGTGATGGCCTGCTGCGGGCAGATCTTTGCGCAGGCGCCGCAGGCCCTGCAGCGCTGCTGGTCGATGCGGTAGCGGATCAGGGGCTTGCAGACCCCTGCCGGACAGCGCTTTTCCAGAATGTGCGCCCGGTATTCGTCCTCGAAGTAGCGGATGGTGGTGAATACTGGATTGGCAGCGGTTTTGCCGAGCGCGCACAGAGAGGCTTTGGACACGGTCTCGGCGGTCTCCTGCAGCAGCTCGAGCTTTTCCATCGTGCCCTCGCCGTTGCATATATCCGTGACGATCTCCCGCATGCGCGGCAGCCCTACCCGGCAGGGAAAACACTTGCCGCAGGATTCTTCGATGAGAAAGTCGAGAAAATAACGGGCTACGTCCACCATGCAGGTGCGGCTGTCCATAACCACCAGCCCACCCGACCCGACCATAGTCCCCGCCTCAGTCATGGCCTCGAAATCCACCGGCAGGTGGAGGAGCTCTGCGGGCAGGCAGCCGCCAGAGGGCCCTCCGATCTGTACCGCCTTGATGCCGGCTCCGTCGCTCGCTCCCCCGCCGATATCGTAGACGATCCGCGCCAGAGGAGTTCCCATGGGCACCTCCACCAGGCCGGTGTTGCGGACCTTGCCGGTGAGGGCGAATATCTTGGTGCCTTTGCTGGCCGCCGTGCCCTTGGCGGCGAAACGATCGGCACCCTGCTCGATGATCAGAGGTACATTCGCCCAGGTCTCCACGTTGTTGAGATTGGTAGGCCGGTCGAGAAATCCCTTCTCCACGGTATGAACGTCCTTGGGAGAAGGCTCGCCGACGCCACCGGCCAGGGAAGCCATCAGCGCCGTGGATTCCCCACACACGAAAGCCCCCGCTCCCCGGGTTATCTGTAGATCGAAGGAGAAAGAGCTTCCCAGAATGTTCTCGCCCAGCAGACCCAGCGAACGGGCCTGCTCGATGGCGATCCGGGCGTGCTCCACGGCCAGCGGGTATTCGTTGCGGACATAGATGTAGCCCTGCTCGGCCCCGATAGCATAGGCGCCGATCAGCATTCCCTCGATTATAGAGTGGGGATTGCCCTCCAGCAGGCTGCGGTCCATGTAGGCCCCAGGATCACCCTCGTCGGCGTTGCAGATCACGTACTTGGGGGAGCCGGTAGCGCGGCGGCAGGATTCCCATTTTCTGCCGGTTGGGAATCCCCCTCCTCCCCGGCCGCGCAGGCCGGAACGCTTGATCTCTTCGATCACCTGTTCGGGTTCCAGGCGGCTCAATGCCGTGGCCAGCGAGGCATACCCGCCGGAGGCGATGTAGTCGGTTATTTGCCGCGGATCGACGAGCCTGTTCCTGCCTATCAGGGTCCGGTCCTGGTGGCGATAGAAGGGAAGCTCGGACTCGCAGGAGATCTTTCGGCCTGTGGAGGGATCCGAATACAGCAGCCTCTCCACGACTACGCCTTGCTCGAGGGTCTCGGAAATGATTTCCGGGATATCCTCCGGCTTGATCCGGCAGTACAGGAGGTCCTGGGGCTCCACGATTAAAAGCGGCTCCTGTTCACAGAAGCCGTGACAGCCGGTAACCCGCAGGCGAACCGCGCCGTTCAGCCGGCTGCCGCGCAGCCCTTCCGCCAAAGCCTCGGCAACCTGCCCGGAGCCGCAGGCCTGACCGCAGGTGCCTGAAGAGAGAATCAGTGTGTGTCGCGCTTTTTCCCTGTCCTCTTGGAGAGCTTTCCGCAGATTCGTTAGCTCTCCGATGGTCCGGCAGTGCATCGGATACCCGCGAGAGACTTTCTATTCCCCGTTCTCGCTGAGCTCCCGGATCAGAGCGCGAAGCTTGGCCGGATTCACGTGATGGTGATATCGTCCGTCGATAACCGCTATAGGCCCCAGGGCGCAGGCCCCCAGGCAGTTGACCGTCTGCACAGTGAAGCGGCCATCCTCACTCGTTTCTCCCGGACCGATTCCGACCTGGGTTCGCAGAGTCTCCAGGAGAGTCGAGGAGCCGCGAACGTGACAGGCGGTGCCGTTGCAGAGGGTGATCAGGTGGCGGCCTTTCGGTTTCAGGGAGAAGGCCCTGTAGAAGCTGGCGACCCGATACACTTCGATCGGCGCCACTTCCAGTTCACAGGCCAGATCGCGCAGCAGCGTTTCCGGGAGGAAGCCGTGGGCTTCCTGCAGGTCCTGCATCCGCTCGATCAGCTCGGCCGGCCGCCGGTCCGGGCGTTTATCGCCTGCAGGTGAAAGGGTAGACAGCCCTGAAGCCGTCGCCAGGGACGAACGGCCGTTGTTGCCGCCCGTTTTTTTCGCGAACTTCGTCATGATTTCCGTTTCCATTGCCTGCCTCTGATAACGGCAATATATTGCCGGTTTGAAGCAGTACCCTAGCATTCTTTCACCTGAGCGTCAAGAGAAAAAACCGATTTTTATTGATTTTGTGTAAAAATATACCTTCTTTAAAGGTCCGGCTGCGGGAAAAATCTGAAAATGCCGCCGTTCACGGTATTGCCGGCCGCTCTAAGGTATGAGGCCTAGGTACTGAGAGCGGCAATTATGCCGGTTAGCGTGATGTGGAGATCCTCTTGAGGCGGCGTCCCAGCTCGGTGTACGGGAACAGTCTCCGGTAGTCCACCAGTCCCGAAAGGGCCCGGGAGGCTACCTCTATTCCTTTTTCTTCCAGTATGGCTACCGGGTTCAAGCCCCCGATCACGATCGCTCCGATCCGGCCTTCGTCGATGGGTATTTCCAGAAGAGGTTGGCCGGGCCAGCCGATCTCCATGAATCCTCCCAGGCCGATGCTATCCAGCCGGGAGGCCAGCTCCACCACCCGCTCCCTGCTGGCCGCCGGCAGCTCGCGGAATCCCGCACCGATCAGGCCGTTTCCGCTCGCCACGGCCTCGCTGTACTTGGTCATGCGGCTCTTGATGAAGATCTCCAGGGGATCGAGCGTGGTGCCGTCGTAGTTGATAATGGCGACGAAGCGGGTCGGTTTCCCCTTATTCATCTCCAGCAAGCCTCCGAACCTGGAAAAGGTCGGAATTCCGCAGGCCAGGAGCACGCCGTTCAGGGAGATCGAGCATACGGTGCCGACGCCTAAAAAGCCGGGTGGAACAAGAATCTCGCCCACCTGCTCTCCCGGTTCGAAGACGGTAAGCAGGCGCCCCATCGAGTAGCCGGCTTCAAAGACCCGCAGCATCAACGAAAAGTGCTCGAGCAAGACCTCGGTTTTCAGCAGGCTGACATTGACCACCACGGTGCCGTCCAGGGTGGCCGGGTCGAAGCTCATCCGGTAAGTCATCTGGTCGATCTGGGCGTTGAGGAATCCCACCTTCTCGAAAGCCCTGGCCCGGGCCAGCTCGGCGCGTCCCTGCTCGGTGATCTGCCTGCCCCGTACACCCATGTTCGCGGTGAACCCCTGCCCGTCCAGGGCCTGCATGTGCAGGCGCACGGTACGCTCGCTGATCTGCATGCCGCGGCTGGAGAGCTGCTCGGCAATCTGCTGGCTTCCCAGCGGCTGCCTGGCTTCCCGCAGGACCTTAAGGATCAGCAACCGCGTTCTCTCGATCCGCTCCTTCATGCTACGCCCGGGCTACTCCGCCGCCAGCGGAATCTCTATGGATTCCTTTTCCTTCAACGGGTAGCGCTTGCCCGCGACCAGAATATCCACCGGGTTTTTCTTACTATCGGCGAGCTTCCTGACTTCCAGCCGCCCCGGAGTGATGTCCAGGTGGAACCAGTTCCGGCGGTGCACGATCTTGAAGGCCAGCCTCCGCCAGTGGGCGGGCAGCTCGGGTGCGATCTGGACCGCGTCCTTGAACAGGCTGATCCCGGCGAAGGCCTTCATTACCACGTCGATCGTGCCTCCCATCACCCCGGTGTGGATGCCCTCCTGAGTGGTGCCGCCCTGGATGTCCTCGACGTCGCTCCTCAAAGCGGTAAGGAACCACTGCCACATGTCGTTCTTGTGACCTTCGAGGTATTTGAGAATCCCCGAGTGAACGATGAAGCTCAAGGTGGAGCCGTGACTCGTCCGCCGGCAGTAGTAATCGTAGTTCTTGCGCATCAGTTCCAGCTCGTTCCCGATCCGGTAGCCCATCAGCTCCAGAATGTGCTTGACCTGTCCCGGGGACAGCAGGTAGTAGCTCATCAAGACATCGGCCTGCTTGGAGAGCTGGTAACGGTCCGGAGAGTCTCCCTCGGACTTGAGGATGCGGTCCAGGCGGCCGATGTTCCCGTACTTGTTCCTGTAGGCTTCCCAGTCCAGCTCCTTGAGCTCGAGGAAGCCGTCGAACTGGCTGATGAACCCCTCCTTAGAGATGACCACGTTCATCTTGCTCACGATATCATTCCAGCGCTCCTTCTCCTCCGGTTTGAAGCCGGTTTTCTCCACCAGGATTTTCATGTCCTGCTTGGGCAGGTACTCGAGGGTCTCGATGGTCTTGTGCATCAGCCAGCTGGCCAGGATGTTGGTATAGGCATTGTCGGCCAGGCCGCCTTCGTCGGCATCTGGGTGCTTCTCATGGAACTCATCGGGCCCCATTACCCCGCGTATGTGGTAACGCCCGTCGGCCTCGTCGTACTCGGCGATGCTGGCCCAGAAGCGGGTGGTCTGCACCAGGATTTCCGCCCCGTACTCATTGAGAAACTCCAGGTCGCCGGTGCAGTAGAAGTATTCCCACACAGTGTAGGCCACGGCGATGGAGACATGACGCTGGCGGCTGCTCAGGTCCGGGTCCCATTTGCCCGAAACGGGGTTGAAGTGGATGACTTGGGTTTCCTCCTGCCCGTTGTCCGCGGTCTGCCAGGGATACATGGAGCCTCGAAAGCCGTTCTGGTGGGCGTACTCCCGGGCGCCCTCCAGGCGGCGGTAGCGGTACAGGAGCAGGGCCCGGGAGATCTCGGGAAAGTGGAGATTGTAAAAGGGATAGATGAACAGCTCGTCCCAGAAGATGTGCCCCCGGTACGCTTCCCCGTGCAGCCCCCGGGCCGGCATCCCGGCATCGATATGGCGGTTGTGGGGGCTGGCCGTGCAGAGCAGATGATAGATGTGCAGCCGCAGCATCTGCTGGGCGAAGCGGTCGCCCTGGATGCGAAAATCGGCTTTGTCCCACAGGGCCCGCCAGGCCCGTTTGTGCGACTCCAGCAGGTCGGCAAAGGAGCCGGCCCGGCTCAGGGAGTCCTGCGAGGCCGCCTGCGGATCGAGGATATCGCGGTCCCTGGCCGTGAACAGGCTGACGATCTTCTCCAGTGTGTAGCTCCTGCCCTCTTCGGCCTGGAAAGTAAATTGCTCGTAGACCAGACCCACGTCGTGAACGATCTCCCGCGACCGGCTCAGCTTCTCCCCGTCGACGAGCAGGCTGTGGCGGGCCTGCATGTAGATCCTGACCTTGGAGGTGACGGTCTGCACCTGCAGAAAGATGCACCCTTCCCGCTCGCCCACGGAAATGGGAGTCAGATGCCTGGAGTTGAGCTCTCGGTAGCGGGGGACCCCGTAGTTGATCACCGTGCCGTCCAGCGCGGAACGCAGAGTGATTTTCCCGCTCCAGTTCTCGGGCCGGACCGTGAAGCGCAGGGCGCAGAAATGCGCGTCGGCCATGCTGGCGAACCGGCTACTCTCAATGGTGGTAATCCTTCCCTTCTTGTCTTTGAAGGTCAGGCGCCGGCTCACCACGGCTTGGTGCATGTTCAGTGTATGCTCGTAGCTCAAGATTTCCATGTCCAGAGGACTGCGAAACTTGCCGTTGTTGATCTTGACCTCGATGAGCAGCCAGTTGGGGCAATTGACCAGGTCGTTGTTCTCGATTGTCTTGCGATAGACCACGCTGGGCAGCTTGTTGTACACCCCGGCGATGTAGGTCCCTGGATAGTGGACCACCTCGTCGGCGCGATTCATCTCTATGCAGCCCCGGGTGGCGAAGTAGCCGTTGCCGACCGTAGTCAGGGACTCGCGCAGACGCTCCTGCTGGGGCTCGAAGCCGTGGTAGCTCAGGATCCAGCTATCCTGCTCCAATCCCTTTTCGAACCAGCGCTCGAAGTCCCGGAAGGCGAGTTCCTTCAGGTCGCGGACCACAATGTCGGCGCCGTAAGCTTTCAGGGCCTGTCCGTCTTCCGAGCGGGCCAGGCCTACGACCAGGGCGAAGTTGCCGCGCCGCCCGGCCTCCACCCCCGAGACCGCATCCTCAACCAGCAGGCAGGAGCTGGGGTGCACCCCCATATTGTCCGCCGTCACCAGGAAGATGTCCGGGGCCGGCTTGCCTTTCAGATCCAGCTCTCTGGAGGCGGTACCGCCGATAATCGCATCGAACATGCCTAGCAGTCCCGTTTTTTCGAGGATGAAGCGGCAGTTCATGCTCGATGAGGCCACTCCGACTTTTATCTTTGACTCTTTGAGCTGCTTGATGAACGAGATCGTGGAGTCGTAGATCTCCACCCCGTCGGAGGCGACCAGCTCCCGGAAGAGCTGGTTCTTTTGATTTCCGATCCCGCACACCGTCTCCTTGTCCGCCGGATCCGCCGGCTCTCCGAACGGTATAAAGATGTCCCGGGATTCGAGAAAGGACTTGACGCCCTGATAGCGCGGCTTGCCGTCCACGAAAGGGATGTAGTCCCGCTCGTAGTCGAAGGCCCGCTGCTGTTCCTTTTTTTTCTTTTTGCGGCCGGCAAGGTACTCGTCGAAGGTCTGCTTCCAGGCCTTGAAATGGACCTTGGCCGTCTGGGTGATGACCCCATCCAGGTCGAAGATCGCCCCCTCGCAGCAGAATCTTGTGTTGCTCATCGCCCCTCCTTTCCCAGATCGTCCAGCAGGGCTACCAGGATATCCGGCTCGCTCACGAACAGCGAGTGCGGGCAGAGGGACCGCACCGATCGGCGCAGCCCTTCGTCGCGGGTTACGAATACCGTCCAGGTTTCCGGCGCGACCGCAGCCGCCCTGACCATCGGCAGGTCAGAAGAGGTGTCTCCGCAGATAAGGTTCGGACCCTGGTTCAGACCGAGATCGAGCTCATGGTCCAGGAAGGAAACGCCGTCTCCCTTATCGAAGTCCTTCAATCCACCTTCTCCCTCGACGGTCAGGATGATCTCGATATCCTTTCCCGTATCCTCTATTTTGAAATATAGCCCTTCCGGGTCGATTTCCCGAATCAGCCCGGATACCGTCTGCATGAAATCCCGGGACTCGGCTTCGGGGATGGAGCCGTAGATGTCCTGACGGGCTACGGTAGTCTGTCCGAACTTGTGCTGGAGGCCGGAGCCGATCAGGGCGAACGGCTCGTAGTCCGGTTCCTGCAGCAACTCGCCGAGCCGGCGGTTCAACTCGTCCAGTTTGGCCTGCTTCGGCCCGTCAATGGGGAAACGGCCTATCCGACCTGTTCTGTCCCGGTACTCCCGGCCCTTGGAGCCGGCATAGACGAACAGACCATCCGCTGCCACACTGATATCCAACAGGCCCCCATCGGCCAGCGGCGCCGAAGTGAGGATGACCGAATTGACGGCCGCCCCCAGGGCGAGATGGGACAGGAATACAGCGTTGTAGACCGACTGGATCGAAGAGAGATAGCGGCCGCAGTAGTTATTGACGGTCCCGTCGCGGTCGCTGATGAAGTTTCGGAAACGGCGGCCTCGCCCCTGGGTCCCGAAAAAATCCCTCCCTGCGCGAAGCTGCTCGGAAAAGCCCGGGTGCAACCGCTCGAAGCAGGCGAGCAAGGCCTGCTCCCCCTTCTCGAGAAACAGCAGGTCCTTCTCCAGCTCGCCGATCTCGTAGTCCAGCTTCAGCGCCAGCATCTTTTCGCCGGCCCGCAGCATGGAGCAGCCGTTGTCCTTCGGTATATCGTTCAGAGCGGCGAGCAGAGAGCGCAGCTTGCCGATGCCCGCCGCCTCCGGAGGGCTTCCGGCCAGGACCTGGGCGGCTAAAGCGGCGCGTATCGCTTTGCTTTCCTGCATCGAGGAGTAAAAAGCTTTGAGCGTCTCGATCCGCTTCAACATAGGGTGATCACGATCCGCCGGGTTTCAAGACGCGAAGTGAAGAAATGGCTCCCTGGCGCGAGCAAATCCCTGCGAATGCATTTACCTTGACTTTTAAAAAAGCTAATAGCTTTATCAATAAAAGGTCAATAGGCCGTATAGGTTAGAGGCCCTACGCACGCACCGTGATCTATTGACAACGGGAAAATCTTTTTTAAGATGAACTGGAAGCTTCCCCGGTCCTTGATCGTTAACGTCGCGATCTCTCGCAGGGCGGGGAGCGTCAGCAGGGCACGAACGAAAGGAGTCGGGTATGGTCAAGGTTCTCGTAACACCAAGATCGCTGACCAGAAGCGGTCATCCCTCCCTGGATCTTCTGCGCCAGGCGGGCTACGAGGTGGTCTTCTGCACGCCCGGGCGCCAGCCTACCGAAAAGGAGCTGGTCGGGCTGCTGCCCGGCTGTATCGGTTACCTGGCGGGTGTCGAGAAGGTCAGCGCCAAAGCCTTGGAAGCAGCCGACATCCTGAAGGTGATCTCCAGGAACGGCAGCGGCGTCGACAACATCGATCTGCAGGCCGCCCGGGCCAGGGGAATTGCGGTCTGCGCCGCCGAAGGAGCAAACGCCAAGGGTGTGGCCGAGCTTACCATCGCCCTGATGTACGCTTTGGCCAGGGCGATCGCCCTCCACGACCGCCGGCTCAAGGAACAGGCCTGGGAACGGTGGCGGGGCTTCGAGCTGGAGGGTCGTACGCTGGGCTTGATCGGGTGCGGCCGGATAGGAGAGGAGACGGCGAAGCGAGCCCTCGGAATCGGCATGAACGTCCTGGCCTACCGTAGAAATCCGGATAAAGATTTCGCCCCATCCAACCGCTTCCGCTGGGCCCCCTTGGAAGAGGTAATCGGGGAGGCCGACGTGATCAGCCTGCACCGACCGGCCAGCCCCGACGGCTCGGCGATCATCACCGAGGAGGTGCTTTCGCGAATGAAGAGCGGCGTCCTGTTGATTAATACGGCCCGGGGCAGCCTGATCGACGACCGGGCGGTGCTGGCGGCCCTGGAGGAGGGACGCCTGGCCGGCGTGGCCACGGACGTGTGGGAGAAAGAGCCGCCGGAGGAGTACAGCCTGGCCAGGCACGAGCGGGTTATTGCTACGCCCCATATCGGAGCTTACACCGAGGAGAGTGTGGAGCGGGCCACCGTGGCGGCGGTGCGCAACATCATCGACACCCTGGCGGAAAAATGACGCCAGGAATAAAAGGACGGGGCCTGGAGGCCGCCCAGATACTTACGGTCCGGCCAGGGATCGGTGGTCGTACGAGCCTCTACCCCTCTCTGAGTTGCTCTTCTCTGTACTGGGTGGGCGTCATACCGGTGGTGACCTTGAATTGGCGCGTAAAGGCGCTTTGATCGGAAAAACCGGTGTCCAGGGCGACTTTAACGATCGAGGCGTCGGTAGAACGTAAAACATCGCACGCTACCTGGATTCGCGTCTTGATGATGAATTGGCCGGCCGTCAGACCGAACAGCCGTTTCATCCGCTGCTCCAACTGGTAGACGGACAGCCCGCACATCCGGGCGAGGGATTGAATATTCAAGTGCCTGTCGTAGTGCGTCTGGATGTATTCCACCGCTCTGGCCAGCTCTCTGAAATCTTCTTCGCGCACGTCTTGCACGTGAATGTCCTTCGAGATCCCAACCAGGCCGATAATATTCCCGCTGCTGCTGCGCAGCGGCTGCTTCGTGGTGATACACCATCCGGGTTTCCCTTTGATGTAGAGATGGAGCTCGAGCCGATCCAGTACTTCAGTACCGTTTTTCAGCACGCGTTTATCCTGCTCGTGGTAGGTTTCAGCCATTGGAGCGGGAAAAACCTCCAAAGTAGTCTTCCCAAGGAGCTCGGATTTCGAATTGCGAGAGCAGCGTTGGACTAGGGTCCTGTTTACGGCGATGTATCTGGCCTTCCGGTCCTTTACAAAGAAAACGATGTCGGAGACGGGATCGAACAGCTCCTCGATCACCGGCAGAAGGAATATGCCTCGAATGTCGTCGATATCTTCTGAAGTCAATCCTGCGACCGCCCTCTCATGTAACTTCAGTGAAGATGTTGTGTCCACGTCCAGGCCCCGATTAGGCTTTCATGCTTTGTGAGCATGGTAGGACAATCGCGGCCCAATTGCAAGGTGAGCTGTGACTCACCGAGAGTCTCGCCGAACTGGATGGACTCCAGAGAGGCTTTTGCGGCTGGCCTGATCGCGCAAACCGCAAAAGGTGCAGCCCGGGATCGGGGCCTGGCGGATTGATTTCAGACGGGATTGTGCCAAAAACCGAGTCGAAGCTTAAGTTTCATTCTATATGCCGGTGGTACACTGGTAATAGTTGCGGGGCAAACGGCGAGGCGGAGAGAGTCTGGCATGTCGGGGAACAGGATTACCGATCACCCGATTCTGGGACCGGAAGGATCGGTGGAGCTTGTGAATATCAGTGTGGATGGAAGGCGACTGCAGGCGAGGAAGGGAGAGATGATCGCCGCGGCGCTGCTGGCGGGCGGCATACGAGTCCATCGCTATACGACCAACAGACGAGAGCCTCGCGGGATATTCTGCGGGATTGGACAATGTACGGACTGCGTCATGGTCGTGAATGGGGTTCCCAATGTGCGGACCTGTGTTACGCAGGTTGAGGAAGGAATGGTCATACAGACCCAGCGTGGCTCTTCCTGCAAGCGAGAGGGGTAATGACCTCCTGCGAGGTTCTCGTTATTGGAGGCGGTCCTGCCGGTCTCTGTGCCGCCATTGAGGCCGGCAGAAGCGGGGCTCAAGTCCTGGTTGTGGATGAGAACAGAAAGGCCGGCGGCCAGTTGTTTAAACAGATTCACAAGTTCTTCGGCTCCAAGCAGCACCGGGCGGGAATCAGAGGATTCGATATCGCCGAGCAGTTGCTCGCAGAGGCGGATAGATATGGAGTACAGACCTGGCTGAGCAGCGTGGCGACAGGATTGTTTAAAGACAAGAAAGTGGCCGTCAAGCGGGAAACGGCCGGCCATGAGCAGACCGTGGAGGTAATACAGGCGCAAAAGGTGGTTATCGCGGCCGGTGGATCCGAGAACGCCGTCAGGTTTGCAGGCTGGACATTGCCCGGCGTGATGGGCGCAGGTGCGGTCCAAACCCTGATCAACGTGCACCGGGTCCTGCCAGGGAAGAGGGTTCTGATGATCGGCTCGGGAAACGTCGGACTGATCGTCTCGTATCAGCTTCTGCAGGCCGGAGCCGAAGTGGCTGCCGTTGTCGAAGCGGCTCCTTACGTCAAGGGGTACGGAGTCCACGCCGCCAAGATCAGAAGGGTCGGGGTGCCGATCCACACCTCTCAGGCAGTCTTGGAAGCCAGAGGTCATGAGGCAGTGGAGGAAGCGGTGGTTTGTCGCGTTGATGAGAGATGGCGACCCATTAGCGGATCGGAGAAAGTGTTTCAAGTTGATACCATCGCAATCGCCGCCGGTTTGAAACCTCTGACCGAGCTTGCTCGCATGGGTGGTTGTGAATGCGCTTATCATCCCCTTTTAGGGGGATGGGTACCGTTGCACGATGAGAATATGGAATCTACACATCCGGGTATTTATGTTGCGGGCGATGCCAGCGGAATCGAGGAAGCCAACACGGCCATGGAGGAGGGAAGGATAGCCGGAGTGGCGATCGCAGCCTCGCTGGGGTATGTGTCTGCCGAGAAGGCTTCGGAGTCCAGAAAAGAGCTCTGGAGCCGCCTGAAAGGGCTACGGCTGGGGCCATTCGGGGAGGATAGACTTTTGGCGAAACGGGCAATCGTCGAGTCCTGCCAAGCCCGTCGATCCAGAAGGAGGCGAGGTTCGGAAGCCGCAGGTTAGAGTCGTGGAGGTGCAGGTGTCACTGGAAGAAAACGGCTCACTCACTACGGAAGAGCTGGTTGGCTCGAGCGGCTATCCCTCAAAGGAGCGGTTCCTGCTCGGGCCGGTGGCGGTCATAGAGTGTGCGCAGGAGATTCCTTGCGATCCTTGTGAATCAGCGTGCCCATTCGGGGCGATCAGGGTGGGCGAGCCCATCACGAACCTTCCGGTGTTGATCGAAGAGGATTGTGTCGGTTGCGGTCGCTGCCTGCCCTGCTGTCCCGGTCTGGCAATCTTCCTGGTGGATAAGACATACTCCGACGAGTTTGCCGCTGTCAGCTTCCCGTATGAGTTTCTACCTCTGCCGAAAAAAGGTCAGGAGGTCTGGGCCGTAAACAGAGCCGGGGCGTCCGTATGCCCGGCAAAGGTCGTGAGGGTCTCGAATCCCAAGAGCAACGATAGAACAGCAGTCCTCACCATCGCTGTGCCCCAGGGCCTGGCCGATCGTGTGCGGGGGATCAAGAGGGGCTGGTAAGATGCATGAGGATGAGGTGTACGTCTGCCGGTGCGAGGAGATCACGCTCGGGGAAATAAAGCGGGCCATCATCGAGGGCGCTCGCGATGTTACCGGCGTGAAGAGGAGGACAAGGGCGGGCATGGGTTTGTGCCAGGGCCGCTCCTGTGGACGTTTTGTCGAAGAGATTCTGTGCCGGCAATTGGGTAAGAGACCGGAGGAAATCGAGCCGGCAACGAAAAGACCTCCCGTACGACCCATTACCTTCGGAGCACTTAGTGAAGTCGAGAATGAGGACTGTTGACGCGGCAGTGATCGGGGCGGGAGTGATCGGGGCCTGTGTCGCCTACTACCTCGCCAAGGAAAACCTCCGGGTCGTTGTTCTTGAGAGGGGGGACATCGCTTCGGGGACCTCGAGCCACGGTGAAGGTAACGTTCTGATTCACGACAAACAACCGGGGATTGACACTCAGATGGCGTATGCCAGCCAAAAACTTTTCAAAACACTGGCCGCGGAACTAAGCTACGATTTTGAGTACGTCGAGCGAGGAAGCGTTCTGCTGATCGAGAGTGAGGTGGAGTGGAAGGCTGCCGAAGCGCTGGCCGCCCGGCAGGCCGCTGACGGATATCCGATCAGGATGCTGAGCCAGGATGAGATCCAGGCGCAGGAACCGTTTCTGGCCGAGGATATCATCGGAGCCGTGGAGATCGATTGCGATGCGGCCATCAACCCCATGGCGTTCACTTTCGGCTTGTGCCGCGAAGCCGAGAAATTGGGTGCCGTCATCAGCAGCTACAGTCCGGTTCGGCGCATCACCCGCAGTAAGGACGGGGCGGTACGTTCGGTGCAAACCGTGGACGAAGAGTACAGGACGAAATACGTTGTCGACTGCGCCGGGGTTTGGGCAGGGGACATAGGCAGAATGGTGGGCGTGGATATACCTATCCGGCCGCGGCAGGGTCAGCTTCTGGTAGCGGAGCGAACGTTCACAATCGGGAGCAGAAAGATCGTCGAGTTCGGCTACTTGATGGCAAAGTTTGGAGATTCGAGCTACCGCCGGAATGTCAGTCCAGATCTGGAAAGAATGGGAATCGCATTCGTTTTCGAGCCTACCCAAGCAGGCAACTTTCTGGTCGGAAGCAGTCGTGCCTTTGTGGGCTACGATACGAATGTTTCAATAGAAGTCATGAGGGGATTGGCGAGGAGAGCCCTGCGGTTCTTCCCCGTGTTGAGAGACATCAACGTGATTCGTGCTTATGCCGGCCTGCGTCCCTATTGTCCTGATCATTTTCCGATTGTGTCTGCAGTGAAGGATGTGCCGGGGTTCTACATTGCCGCCGGTCATGAGGGAGACGGTGTCGGGCTTGCTCCGATTACGGGGAAGCTGATAACAGAAATGATAACGGGCAAGGAGACCTCTATTCCAATTGAGCATCTGATGTTCTCGAGGTTTCTGGAGCGGTGAAAGGGGGCTGGAAGCAGACCGATGAACGGAGGCACGAGTCGCCGGTTGACAGTAGATCTCACCACGGGAAGAAGCCGGGCAGAGCCAGTTGATGCCGAGGCCCTCCGGCTGTATGTCGGGGGCGTCGGCTGCGGGGCCAGGCTGTTGTACGAAGAGCTGTCCAAGGGAACGGACCCTTTGGGAGCAGAGAACAAGCTGGTCTTTTGCACCGGTCCGCTGTCGTTGAACAGGATTCCTGGCGGAGGCAGCGTAGAGCTCTGCTTCAAGTCGCCGCTGACCGGGGCCTGGGGGGAATCGCGCTGCGGAGGAGACTTCGGACCGGACCTCAAGAGAGCGGGATTCGACACCTTAGTCGTAGAGGGCAGCTCGGAGCAGCCCGTGTACCTGGTGGTGAGAGACGGCGAAGTGGAGATCAGACCGGCAGGCCGCTTGCTGGGGAAAACCACCAGCGAAAAGAGAGATCTTATGCGCCGCGAGCTCGGGGATAAAAGAGCCTCGATCATGTGCATAGGGCCGGGCGGTGAAAACCGGGTCAGATTCGCCAGCGTGATGTCCGAAGACCGGGCCGCCGGCAGGGGCGGCGCGGGCGCCGTAATGGGGTCGAAGCGCCTGCTCGGCATTGCCGTAGGAGGCTCGCACTCAGTGGAGGCGGCGGACCCGCAGCGGTTGAAAAGGGCTCTCAAAGAGGCGTTTGCGGCTCTCAGAGGCAGCCCCGCGTCCGCCGCTTTCCGGGAGTCCGGCACTATGGGGGACCTGCCCGGCAACGATGAAGGCGGAGACTGGCCGACCAAGAACTGGCAGTCCAACTCGTGGGGCAGGGGCGCTCAACTGTTTGACGCTTTTCAGAGCGGAAACCTGGTGCGAAGCTACGGCTGCTACCGGGGATGCTCCCTCGCCTGTGGAAGAAAGGTTCGCGTGGATGGAGGAGCGTACCAGACGCCGCTGCACGGTGGAGCGGAATACGAATCGATTTCCTGCTTCACTGCCTATGTTCTGAACGAAGATCTGGACGCTGCGGTGCACAGCACCTACCTCTGCAATGAATTGGGCCTTGATACGATCAGTACCGGGGCGCTGATCGCCTTTGCCGTGGAATGCTGCCAGGCCGGACTGATTTCCGGCGGCGAGCTGAGCGGCTTGGACCTGGCATGGGGAAACGGGGAGGTATTGCCCGTTCTGGTGAGATTGATTGCCGAACGCAAGGGGTTGGGGGACATTCTAGCGGAGGGGGTGCGCAGAGCCGCTGAGAAAATCGGCGCGAAAGCCGCAGCGTTTGCCATTCACGTTAAAGGCCTCGAGGGCCCCGCCCACGATCCACGGTCAGGCAAAGCTCTGGCGCTCGCCTACGGTACGGCCAATCGAGGGATGTGTCACATTCATCCGGTCGAGGCGATGGCTTGGGATAGAGGGAAGATGGACTGGGGATTGATGAAGTACGGACTACCCGATCCTGAGAGCGTAGATCGGTGGGGGGAGGCGGGAAAAGGACAGGCGGTAAAACTGCTGCAGGACGGACTGGTTGTACCGGATATCGTTGGTGTGTGCAAGTTCTTCATGTACGCCGGTCTGACTTTGGATCATTATGCGGAAATGCTCTCGGCGTTGACGGGCCGCGAGTACACAGCACGGGATTTGCTGGCTGCGGGAGAACGGACTGTCAACCTGCAGCGTCTGTTCAACATCCGTGAGGGACTTGCACGCGAGGACGATCGGTTGCCGGAGCGAGTAAAGAGCGTTCCGTTGTTCGGCAAGTACCAGAAAATCAGAGAATGCGGGATAGCGGATTACGAGGCAATGCTTGATGAGTACTACGAGGCCCGCGGATGGGACCTAGCGACGGGCGCTCCGACAAAAGAGACGCTGATGCGACTTGGACTGGATACCGTGTGATCTCGACTCGGTCGGCAGGGTCGGTAAACGCAAGAGAAAGGAACCAGCATGAGATTCGACAGAATGATCAGCACGATCGATACGCATACCGCAGGTGAGCCAACCCGAACCGTCATCGGCGGCATTCCCTACATACCCGGGGAAACGATGAGCGAGAAGATGTTGTACCTGCAAAAGCATATGGATCACCTGAGAACTATGCTCCTCTACGAGCCCAGAGGAAATGAGGTCATGTCTGGAGCCGTTCTGACCCAGCCCTGCAGGCCTGAGGCGGACATAGGAGTTGTGTTCATGGAAGTCGGCGGATACCTGCCCATGTGCGGGCACGATACGGTGGGGTGCTGCACGGCGATGGTCGAAGCGGGGATCGTGCCTGTCAAGGAGCCCGTGACGGTGATCAAGCTCGATACCCCTGCCGGTCTGGTCACGGCGAAGGTCGCGGTCGAGGGGCTGGTGGCCAGAAGCGTCACCTTCACGAACATTCCTTCCTTTCTCTACAAGAAGGAGATGGATGTGGAGGTACCCGGATACGGGCGAATTACCCTGGATATCGCCTATGGAGGGAACTTTTATGCGATCCTGGAGGCAAGACAGCTCGGATTGACGATCAAACCCGAGCATGCCCGTACTCTGGTGAATGCAGGAATAGCAGTTCGAGAGGCCGTCAATGCCCAGACGGATGTGCAGCATCCTACCAGGCCCTTTATCCGTGGACTGACCCACGTCGAGTTCTTCGGTCCCGCCGAGCACCCTGAAGCACACCTGAAGAATGCCGTTATAATTCCCCCGGGAGCTGTCGATCGATCTCCCTGCGGTACCGGCACGTCGGCCAAGCTGGCGGTTCTCTATGCAAAAGGCGAAATCGAGGTGGGTGAGGTATTCATTCATGAGAGCATTTTAGGAACGCTCTTCCGTTCTCGCGTAGTGGAAGGCACGGAAATCGAGGGATTACCGGCTGTCATTCCGGAGATAACCGGCAGCGCTTATGTGACCGGGATCAACCATTCTGTTGTAGACCCGGACGATCCGCTGAAGGCGGGGTTCCTGCTCGGTGTAACGCTGGAGGATTCAACAAGTGCGAAGTTGCAGATTGGCGAAGATGGCAGGAGGATAGAGGAAACATGAACACATTTGAAGGTGTTTACGTAGTCATTGTCACACCTTTCAGATCGGACGGCGAGGTAGACTACGCAGGAATCCGCACGAACGTTGAGTGGTTGGTCGCTCAGGGTGTTCACGGCATCGTAGCTTTGGGCAGTACGGGCGAGTTTGCCAGTCTTGAAGACCGGGAGAAGATAAAGGTCGCTGAAGCGGCACTGGAGACGGTGGGAGGAAGAGTGCCTGTAGTTATCGGCGCCACGGCGGAGACGACCGACAAAGCCATTCGCTATGCCAGACAGGCAAAAGAGATGGGTTCTGCGGGGGTCCTGGTGCTGCCTTCGTATTACTACACGCCAAACCAGGCTGAAATCCATGTTCATTACCAGCGCCTTTCCGAATCCGTCGAGATTCCGATCATAGTCTACAACAATCCCTGGAGCTCCAAGGTGGACATCAAGCCTGAAACAGTCGCCCGCCTTGCCGAGCTGCCGAACGTAGCCTGCATCAAGGAGAGCACCGGGGACATCAAGAGAATCACGGAGATACGAACCCTGACGGACGATCGGATTACGATTTTCTGCGGCTGGGAGGACTTGGCGTACGAGTCGTTCCTGATGGGGGCAAAGGGATGGGTGTGTGTCATTGGAAACATCATGCCGAAGCCGGCTGTCGCTCTCTTCGACTCTATTGTGGTCCATCGAGATTTGGAGCGCGGATGGGAGCTCTATAAGGAGATGCTGCCGATGCTTCGGTATCTCGAATATGAAGGCAAGACTCAGCAAACTCTCAAATACGTGCTCGACAAGAAAGAACTGGTCGGCGGTTCTTGCCGGGGTCCAAGACTTCCCCTTCAAGAGGAGGACAAGGCCAGAATCGACGCGCTGCTTGGCGGCTCGGATAAGGAGCGCATTTGAGCACATCCGGCCTCCTTGTCTTCATGAGGGCTCGCCGGCTAGTTATGAGCCCGATTCGTTTAGCGGCTATAACGCGGGAGGCGAGACCGTGGTTCTCGCGTTCTCGCGGTAATTTCATAACAGGAGGTGCAAAGAGATGACCAAGAAAATCGTGGTGCTTCTGCTGCTGGCTTGTGTTCTGGTCTCGCCTGTTTTGCTCTTCAGTGGGGGCAAACAGGAAGAGGCAAAACAGCCGGCAAAGGCAGAAGAGAAAGCGGCCGCGCCGATGGCGGAGAACGTAGCCGTCATCAACGGCATGCCGGTGATTCTCGCGGACCCGGCCCTGGCCATGGACTGGTACGATACCCAGGTGGTCTACAATCTTTACAGTCCATTGATCTACCCGACGCCCGACGGCAAGCTGAGGCCCCATCTTGCCGAGAAATGGGAAGCCGTGGACGGCAAGGTCGGCCACTGGCGCTTCACCCTGCGGCAAGGCGTGAAGTTCCATGACGGCAGCGAGCTTACGGCGGAGGACGTGGCCTTCTCCATGCAGAGACTTCTGGCCATGGGAAAGGGCTACTCGGGTACGCTGGGAAAAGTGACTGCCCGGGTGGTCAGCAGGTACGTGGTCGATTTCATCCTGGATAAGCCCAACGCGATCTTCCCAAACACCCTTACCCTGTTCTGGCCCGTGAGCAAGAAGCTCGTGCTCGAGAACAAAGCGGCTGGCGACTACGGGGAGTTCGGCGACTACGGACAGAAGTGGCTTGCGGACCACGACGCAGGCAGCGGTCCTTACAGGATGATCAGCCACAAGCCGGGCGAACGCCTGGAAGCAGTACGCTACCAAGACTACTTCCTCGGCTGGGAAGACTGGGGCGAAAACCAGGTACCGATCGAGAAGCTCATTTTCATCATGAACTATGAAACAGCAACACTGATGATGATGCTCAACAGCAAGCAGCTTGACCTGGAAATCAACGGCGGTTTCAGCCGGAAAACGCTGCAGGAGATCATGAATACGAAGAGCCTGAAGCTGCACCCGATGTGGACTCAGGACTGGACAATATGGTTGAACACCGCCAAGCCGCCAACCGACGACCTGCATTTCCGAAGGGCGCTGCAGTACGCTTTCGATTACGAAGCAATAACGAACGAGTACAAGCCCTTCGGCGCCCGGGAAGCGGGTATTTATTCCTCTGGGCTGCCCGGATATGTTAAGGTCCCCCCGCAACCGAGAAAGCAGGACCTGGCAAAGGCACGAGAGGAGCTGGCACTGTCGAAGTACAAGCCCGAAGAAGTGAAGGTTGTCTTTCACTATTGTGCAGGTCTGGAAGCGGAAGAGGAGATTGGACTGCAACTGCAGGCTGACCTGGCCAAGTTGGGAATAAAGATGGAAATCGCCGGTCCTCCCTGGGCACAGTACTCGGCGGAATGTGGAGCCGCGGATACGACACCCAACATGACGATTTTCATCTTCCCCGTAGTGTATCCATCGCCGGATTCTTTCCTTTTCTACATGTACCACCCCGATAATGTCGGAGGGATCTACAGCGCGCACTGGTACAAAGACGCAGAGATCGGGACGTTGATCGACAAGGCTCGAAACACCCTGGATTTCGATGCCAGAACAGCGATCTACCGCCAGCTTCAGGAGAAAATATCTTCTGTGGCTCTTGCGCTCTATCCCTACGAGATTCCCGCACAGTTCACCAGCCAGACGTACATCATAGGTCCGAAAGAGAAGTTCCCTATCGTAGGTCCGACCGCCAACCTGCACAACTGGAGGATCGATCTTACGAAAAAGTAGCTTAACAGGAGCGTAATACTTGGGGCGATTTATCCGGGAGGATGAGCGTGCATCTCATCCTCCCCGTTTCCATGCCAGAGAGTGTGTAAGACTGTCATGATTAAATACATACTGCAGCGGCTGGTACAGACCATTGTTGTACTCTTCGGCCTTTCCGTGCTCATCTTCTTTATAGCCCGGGTGGTGCCGGGCGACCCGGCGCGGGTAGCGCTCGGCTCTCTGGCCACCAAGGAGCAGGTCCAGAAGCTCAGAGAAGAGCTCCACCTGGACAGACCGTTTCCGGTGCAATACTACTTCTGGCTTCGAGGCATGGTACGCGGGGACGCGGGAGTGTCGCTGTACACGCACCGTCCGGTCATGGAAGACCTGAATGACTATCTTCCGGCCACCCTGGAGCTGGTGTTCTGCTCTTTTCTGATCTCCCTGGTCGTCGGGCAGGTGACCGGGGTGCTCGCCGGTTTCTTCAGAAACTCCTGGTTCGACGGCCTGTCGCGGCTGGTCTCCTACGGAGGAATTGCCACTCCCCCGTTTGCTCTGGCCATCTTTTTTCTGTTCATATTCAGCCATCTCTTAGGCCTGGCGCCCGCTATCGGGCGAATCAGCCTGACTTTGAGCCCTCCACCCAGGATCACAGGCTTCTTTATCTTCGACGCCCTGATAACAGGTCACCCCCGTATTGCTCTGAACGCTCTGAGCCACCTTATTCTGCCGGCGGTAAGCCTGGCGATAGCCAACCTGGCTCAGGAGAGCCGGGTCACTCGTTCCTCAATAGTCGACAACCTGCAGAAGGACTACGTGGCGGCGCACATCGTGTACGGTATTCCCAGGCGATCCATCATTTTCAAATACCTGCTCAAACCCTCCCTGATACCGACCGTCTCGATCATGGGTCTGGACGTCGCCTTCATCATCGCCAATGCCTTTCTCGTGGAGCTGGTATTCATGTGGCCGGGATTTGCCCGCTACGCGGTCACCGTGATGCTAAACAAGGACCTGAATGCCATCGTGGCGGTGGTCCTGGTTATAGGGGTCGCTTTTGCAGTGGCGAATGTTCTTGTCGATATTGTCGTGTCGTTCCTCGATCCCAGGATACGTCTACGAGGAAAGGGAGAATAGATCATGCGGATGCGAGAGCTCCTCCTGACGGCCTGGTCGCGAAGAGGCCGAAGACTGTCCAAAGGGTGGTACAAGTTCACCCGCAATGGCCTCTCCGTCGTTGGGCTGATGATCATCATTCTTATCAGCCTGGCCGCCATCCTCGCCCCGTGGATCACGCCTTATCCCGAGCATGCCGGCCCCTACGCCAACTTCAGTGAATCCAGCCAGCCGCCAAGCGCCAAGCATCTCTTTGGGACGGACACTGTGGGCAGGGATGTGTTCACCCGGGTGATTTTCGGATATCGCTTTTCCCTGATGTTGGCGGTGGTCGTCATAAGCCTGAGCGTACCACCAGGGGTCGTCCTGGGCCTGGTCGCCGGCTACTACCAGAGGACGAAGCTCGAGACCGTGATCATGAGGATCACGGATATCTTTCTTGCGGTTCCTCCCCTGATTCTGGCGCTGGCGATAACCGCCATGCTCAGTCCCAACATCCGCAACCAAATGATGGCCATATCACTGATGTGGTGGCCCTGGTACTGCCGGCTGGTGTATTCCATCACCGCTTCATTGCGTAATGAATACTTTGTGGTGGAGGCCGAGCTAACCGGGGCCCGCAGAGCGCATATTCTCGGCCGATCGATCCTCCCGAACTGTGTGGGGCCTCTGCTGACGAAGATAACGCTGGATATGGGATTCGTTATCACCCTGGGCGCTTCGTTGAGCTTTATCGGTCTGGGAGTACAGCCTCCCAAACCCGGGTTGGGAACGATGGTGGCCGACGGGGCGAAGAGATTGCCAGCCGAATGGTGGATGACCATATTCCCGGCACTAGCAATCGTGACCATAATCCTGGCCTTCAATCTGGTGGGCGACGGTCTGCGGGACATGTTTGCCGTGGAGGAAGTCTAGCAGCAAAGATGAAACCGCTTCTAATCATAAAAAACCTGCACGTTCACTACAGGACGTTCGCGGGCATGCTGAAGGTATTGAACGGAGTGGAGCTCGCCATCTCCGAGGGAGAGAAGGTAAGTCTAGTGGGAGAAACGGGTTGCGGGAAGACGACCACGATAAAGTCGATCCTCCAAGTTTTACCCAAGCCTACCGCGGAGATCCGTGGCGGCGAAATCGTATATAAGGGGAAGGACATCCTCAAGATGAAGCCCCGTGAGATTCGGGGGCTGCGCAAGGAACAGATCAGCGCCATCTTTCAGGACCCCCTCTCGGCCCTTAACCCGGTTTTTACGGTCGGCTACCAGCTCGAGGACATCTTGAAACAATTGGCCAAAGGCAAGACCCGGGATCAGCGGTCGCGGAAGGCAATCCGTGAACAGGCCGTTGCCGTGCTCAAGGAAACCGGCATGCCCGACCCGGAGAGGATACTGACCAACTATCCTGTTCAGCTGAGCGGAGGCATGAGACAGAGGGTCTGTATCAGCGAGGCTTTCAGTACCGAAGCCAGACTGCTGCTGGCCGACGAGCCCACAACGAATCTAGATGTCACAATCCAGGATCAGATCTTAAAGCGTCTGGATGATCTGGTAGAAAAAAAAGGCACTTCGATTCTGCTGATAAGCCACTCGTTGGGCGTGATAAGGAACGTGACCGACCGGGTGTGCATCATGTATGCCGGAAATATCGTGGAGGAAGCCAGGACAAAGGAGCTTTTTGCCCAACCGCTGCATCCTTACACGCAGGCGTTGTTGAAGACCGTGCCCAAGCTCACCGGCGAGGGTGTAAGCAAGGGCATTCCTGGCAGGATCCCCAACTACCTCAATCCCCCGGCGGGATGCAGGTTCCACCCACGTTGCAGCCGGGCTCTGCCTGTCTGCACAAAGACACGGCCCCCGTTTTTCAAAATAGGGGACAGCCACAATGTCGCCTGTTTTCTTTACGAGGGGAGATAGACGAGAGGAGCTAGCCGAGTTGCCGCAGGATATCGTGACCGTCGAAGGGCTTCAGAAGTACTTCCCCACCAAAGCGGGGACCGTACGGGCAGTGGACACCGTCAGCTTCTCGGTCCGGCAGGGCGAGACGCTCGGTCTGGTTGGCGAATCGGGTTCGGGGAAGACCACCGTAGCTCATACGCTCGTCGGCATCTACAAGCCTACCTCGGGAAGGATCCTTTTCAGGGGTCAAGACATAGGGGTGGTTTCCAGCAGGCGGCCCCTACGCCTGAAGCGGGACATCCGCATCGTGTTCCAGGACCCCGGGTCTTCTCTGAACCCGTGCTGGAGCATAAAGGAAACCCTGAGCTTACCACTGAAAGTACATCGAATCCACAGCAACAACACCGAGCGGCTGGAAAGGATCGGAGAGCTCCTCAGGACAGTGGATCTGCCGCCGGAGGAGTATCTGTACAAGTACCCCCAGGCCATCGGTGGCGGCGAGAAGCAGATGGTGGCCATAGCCAGGGCTCTCGCGTCCGATCCTTCCTTCGTGATTCTGGATGAGCCGACCTCAGCTCTGGACGTTTCGGTGCAGGCCAAAATCATCGACGTACTGATACGCCTGCAGAGGCAGCTCGAGCTGACCTATCTTTTCATTACGCACGACCTGAGCCTGATGCGGAACATGAGCGACAGGGTGGCAATCATGTACCTCGGTAAGATCAGCGAAATCGCTTCGACGGTCGAGTTTTTTCGAAAGCCCCTTCATCCATATACGAAGATGCTGCTCTCTTCGATACCGGTGGTCTCTGAGGAGGAGGAAGCGCTCAAACCCAAGAAGGTGGAGTCCAGAGGAGAGATACCCAGCCCGGTCAACATACCCACCGGCTGCAGCTTCCACCTGCGTTGCCCGGAGAAGAGGGAGATGTGCAAACAGGTCGATCCCGCGATGGTAGAGGTAGAAAACGGCCATCTGGTCAGATGTCATCTATTCGGAAGCTGAGATCGGACGATCGGGGTGCAAGGGCGGCAGGCGGCCGCTTCAAATATACAGCGTATGGGAGGCAGGAATGTACAGGCTGAGCACAGATGTAGGCGGAACGTTTACTGACGGGGTGCTTCTCGATGAAACCACCGGTAAGATCCAGGTCAGCAAGGTATCCTCCACTCCAAAGGATCCTGCTGTCGGCACGATCGAGTGCATGGAGAGCTTCGAGGTCCCTCTGGATGCGGTCTCTTTCCTGGTTCATGGAACCACCGTGGTGATCAATGCCTTGATCGAAGGCAAGGGCGCCAAAACGGCCTTGATCACCTCCAAGGGTTTCAGAGACGTGCTGGAAATAGGGCGGAGCAACCGCACGGAGATGTACGACGCCCTGTACCGGAAGCCAAGATCTCTCGTCCCCCGGCGTCTCAGCCTGGAGATTGCAGAAAGAATCCTGACTAACGGTGAAGTGTTGATTCCTCTGCAGCTCGATGAGCTGGCTCAGGTTATCGAGACATTGCGGCAGGAAAAGGTCCAGTCAATAGCGATTTGTCTTCTCAACGCCTACGCCAACCCCAAGCACGAACAAGAAATCGGCAGGTATCTGAATGAACGCTATCCTGAGGCGAGCGTGTCCCTTTCGCACCACATCACCAGGCGGTACTACGAATACGAGCGAACCAGCACCACCGTGCAGAATGCCTATGTCATGCCGGTCGTACAGAAATACCTGCGCAACCTGGAGGACGAGATCGGCAAACGCCGCTTCAAGAGCGTCCTGCAGATCATGCAGTCCAACGGCGGCATCATGGCCTCCACTGTGGCCAGGGACATACCGATTGCCATGGTCGAATCCGGTCCGGCGGCCGGCGCTATTGGCGGCGCCCAGCTGGCAGGCATGATCGGCTACGACAACGTCATAACTTACGACATGGGGGGTACGACCGCCAAGACCTCGATCATCACCGCAGGCATGCCCGAGACCGCCGACCAGTACTCCGTGGAGGGGCGGCCCATCCTGCTTCCCGTAGTCGACCTGCGCGAGATAGGGGCCGGCGGCGGAAGCATTGCCTGGATCGACGCCGCCGGAGCTTTGCACGTCGGACCGCAGAGCGCCGGGGCCGAGCCTGGTCCGGCCTGCTACCTGCGGGGGGGTAAAGAACCCACCGTCACGGACGCAAATCTCCAGCTGGCCATACTCGATCCGGAGTACTTCCTGGGAGGGAAGATGGAGATCTCCCGGGAGCAGGGAGGCAAAGCCATACAGAAAATTGCCGACTACTTCGGCCTGGATATCGCCGAGGCAGCGTTGGGAATCATCAAGATCGTCAACATCAACATGGCGGGACTGCTGCAGTCGATGACCGTCAAACGGGGCTACGATCCGCGGGAGTTCGCTCTGGTGGCCTTCGGCGGCGCCGGACCCATCCACGCCGCAGCCATCGCCAGGGAGCTCGCCATACCGACGGTGATCGTTCCGCCGTTTCCCGGAGTATTCTCCGCCTGGGGGATGCTCATGGCCGACCTCCGGCATGATTTCGGCCAGACCTACATCAAGCCGATGAATGATGCCGACATGACGGTAATCAATAGCATATTCAGGGAGTTGGATGGGCGGGTGAAGGAACTGTTCGCCCGGGAGAACGTCGAGAACAACAGTGTGGTCCTGTCCTATGAGCTGGACATCAGATACCTGGGACAGGAGCACACGTTGAGCGTCCCGGCTCCCGCCGTGCTGGAGGACGCGCACAAGGCGCAACTGGAAAAAAGCTTCGACGAGCTTCATCTCAAGGTATACGGGCACAACGCTCCGGAGGAGCCCAAAGAGATCGTTTCCCTCAAGGTGATGAGCATCGCCAGGGCAAAGAAACCCACCCTGGAGATCATCCGGTCCGGCTCTGCGGCCCCGGCCGCAGAAGCCGATACGGGAAAGAGAAAGGTCTACGTCGGGGGCGGAAGCTACGAGGAGTACAGCATCTTCAGGCGTGATCTCCTGCTCTCCGGCAACAGCTTCTCCGGGCCGGTTCTCATCGAGGAGGCCACAGCCACCACCGTGGTGGAAAAAGGCCAGACGTGCACCGTTGATCGCCACGGCAATCTCATCATCAAGCTAAATCAGGAGTAACCATGAAAACGGATCCGATTACTCTAGAGGTCATCCGTAATCGTTTGATTGCGGCCAGTCGTGATATTCGCAGAACCATCGAAAGGGCCGCCTACAGCCCGATTCTCTACGAGGTGGTAGATTTCAGCTGCGGCGTGCTGGACGGCGAAAGCAACCTGATCGCCGAAACCCCCGGGCTTCCCATATTCCTGGCCAATCTCGATTACGCGGTGCAGTCCACCTACAGCACAATTGGTCGCAAGAAGCTGAATCCCGGGGATGTCATCCTGTGCAACGATCCCTACAACGGCGGCGGGACCCACTGCCCGGACCTGACCGTGCTCTGCCCGGCCTTCTATGAAGGGCAGATTCGAGGCTGGGGAGCTTTCCGGGGTCACACGGTCGACATGGGCGGGATCTACCCAGGAGGTTGGTACTCCAATACGGTGGAGGTCTTCCAGGAGGGATTCCGACTGCCCCCGGTGAAGCTCATGGTGGAAGGCAAGCCGAACGAGGATGTGTTTCGCCTGCTGCGGGCCAACACCCGCGTCCCCGACCCTGTGCTGGGGGACGTACGGGCCATGATCGCCGGAGTGCGTAAAGCCAGTGAACGCTTCTGCGAGGTCATCGACACCTACGGCCTGGATGTGACCCTGGCCAGTATCCAGGAGATCCTGGATCAAGGGGAGAGAATGGCGCGGGTGGCGATACGTCAGATCCCGAACGGAACCTACAGCGCCGAGGCCCTGCTGGACGGCGACGGCAACGACGATGAGCCCCTCGATGAGAGAGTCTGGATACGGTTGACCATAACCGTCGAAGACGAGGAAGTGACCATGGACTTTACGGGAACGGACAGCCAGTGTCGCGGCCCGATGAATGTACCCAGACCCTCCACCGTTTCCTCGGCCAGGTATGGGTTTAAGATCGTCACCACACCTGAGCTGCCCAGCAACGAGGGCTTTTTTCGACCGCTGAAGGTCATCATTCCTGAAGGCAGCCTGCTGAATCCCAGGTTCCCCGCGGCCTGTGCGATGTGGCCGGCCCCGACAACCACCATACCGGACCTGATTCTGAAGGCCCTGGCGCCAGCGATGCCCGACCGCGTCCGGGCGGGGCATTTCGGCGATTCCATGGCGAACTTCATCTACGGAACCGACCCCCGCACGGGCAAGTACTACGTATGCGCCGAGGGAGACGCGGGCGGCTACGGCGGCAAGCCCCATGAAGATGGAGAGCATGCCCTGTTCTCCATGGACCTCGGGGATACCTACAATGTTCCGGTTGAGGTCGCCGAGGTGCGCTATCCATGGCGAGTGGAGCGCTTCGAGCTTCGCCAAGACTCCGGCGGGCCCGGCAAATTTCGCGGCGGACTGGGAGTCGTTCGGGACTACCGGATCATCGGTCATGATGCCGGGCTCACGGTAACGACGGACAGGGTCAAGTACACCCCTCCCTGGGGCCTGTTTGGCGGCCAGGATGGGACGCCGAGCATCACGGTCGTCCACCGAAAGGACGGCAAGGAGGAGCGCTGGCGCAAGATATCCAACCTTCTCCTTCACGAAAATGAGGTTGTGAGCTTTCAGACCGGCGGCGGGGGAGGCTACGGCTCACCGCTGGACAGGGAGCCCGGCCTGGTGCTGGAGGACGTGATAAACGGGTATGTGTCTCTCTCGCGGGCAAAAGAAGACTACAGGGTGGTAATAGACAGAAAGGAGATGAAGGTGGACATTGCGGCCACGGAAGCGCTCAGAAAGAAGAGGCAAGAACGAAATGAGCGGTAGGATCGTATTTGCCTTCGCCAAAGGGGGCAGGCTGACTGCCAGGCTGCTGCCGGAGCTCAATCCCAAGACTGTTGAGGCCTTCCTCAAGATGCTGCCGCTGGAGGCCACGATGTACCATTCCAGGTGGTCAGGCAGGGAAATCAACTTCCCGGTGGAGAGCGATGAGAACATCCCGCAGGAAAATCAGACCGTTCAGACCAACACGGGAGAGGTGATTTACTGGCGGGAGTGGGAAAAGCAAGGCCCGGCCGCGCAGGCAATCGCCATCTACTACGGAGCGGAAATCTCGAGGGATCACCGCGGATACTTGCCCGTAAACGTGTTTGCTCGAATTCCTGAGTCCCAGTGGAAAGAAATCGAGCAGATAGGCCTGCGGATATGGCGGGAAGGTGTCGAGAAGGTCGCGGTGAGCCTGGAAGAGCTCCGCGGAAGTTGATGGTTCACCAATGAACGACAGGACCAGCCACGCAAACAGAGTCAGGGAGATACAGAGAGCGCTTGCCCAGGCGGGCGGCGATCTACTGGTGCTTTTCCCGAGTGCCAACATGTTCTATCTCAGTGGTTTCTATGACGAGCCCGGCGAACGTCTCCTGTTTCTGCTTGTGCCCCGGGAGGGCAGCCCTGTTTTCCTGGTGCCCGAGCTGTACGTCCCGCAGGTCAGGGAGGAATCGGCGGTGGCGGATCTGCGGGTCTGGAAGGATTCGGATGACCCTCTGGACTCACTGCGGCAAATGGTGGGGGAGCTGGCGGCGAAGGCCGGCAAGGTGCTGGTGGACGACGGCATGGGGGCCGTGTTTTTCCTCATGCTGAAGCAGGTGTTGCCGGGAGCGGAGTTCTCGCTGGCCTCACGGATCATGAAGCCGTTGAGAATGCGCAAGACCCCGGAAGAGGTCCGCTGCCTCCAAGAAGCGGGGATCGTTGCGGACCAGGCCTTTAGCGAGATCGTGGGGTGGAAGATCGAGGGAAAGACGGAGCTGGCGGTGGCCGCGGCCCTCGAGGAGGCCATGAAAAACAGAGGCGCCGACAAGATTGCTTTCGAGACACTGGTCGCCTCAGGGCCCAATGGCGCCCTGCCCCACCATCGGGCGGGCAGAAGAGTGATCCGTCCGGGGGACGTGGTCATCCTGGACTATGGCTGCAGAATCGGCGGCTATTGCTCGGACATCAGCCGGACCGTTGTCTGCAGGAAAGCGACGCCGGAGATCCGGGCTGTCTACGAGATCGTGGCCAGGGCCCAGGAGAAAGCCGTGCAGGCGGCGGCTCCCGGCGTCCCGGCCCGAACGATAGACCTGGCCGCCAGGCAAGAGATAGCGGGCGCAGGTTACGGAGAGCGGTTCATCCACCGCACCGGTCACGGTATCGGCCTCGAGGTTCACGAAGAGCCCTACCTCACCGAGGCGAACCCTCTGGAGCTTCAGACCGGAATGGCCTTTTCCATCGAGCCGGGGATTTATCTGCAGGGGCAGTTCGGCATCCGCATCGAGGACATCGTGGTGGTGACACCAGGCGGAGCCAAACGTCTGAACAACGCTACCCGCACCCTCCAGGTGCTGCGGTAGTTGTCTCTCTTTCTTTAGACCTCGGGGCTCGTCTGTGCCCCTCCGAGCAGGAGGGCGGCTGGAAAGCAGGACAGAAGCCGGGCTGCAGGCAGGTTCCCCCGGCCTTCCAGCGCCTCCGCCGTTATGGCGTTCTCCCACCGCCGGATGCCGGAGGGTGCCGTCAGGAGGGTGTCGGCCCACACCTTCTCTCCCAGCGGGAGCTCGCCGGTTTCCACCAGCTCGGTGCAGAAGCGGGGGGCGCATACCAACGCCGTGCGCCCGCCGTAGCGGCGGGTGAAGGCTACCAGATTGTTCTTCCACCTGCCCTGGATTCCCACAGGCGTATAGGACCCCCGGGCGAACAGCCGGGGATCCCGCCGCCGCGCCTGCAGGGTCCTGTAGATCAGAAACAGCTTCACGCCCCCATCCTGGTAACGGGAGAACAGCTCCCGGGCCAGCGCCGGGACTCCTGAAGCTTCCCGCCGCTGAATGCGCTGCAAAAGATCGCTGCGGGCTGCGAAGTCCACCGGGCGGCGGTTGTCGGGATCGACCAGATTCAGGTCCCACAGCTCGCTTCCCTGGTAGAAGTCGGGCAGCCCGGGACAGGTCATTTTGAGCAGGATCTGAGACAGGGAGTTCAGGGCTCCGAACCAGGCGATTCGCCGCTGAAAGGGCAGAAACTGTTCTAGGAAAGGATTGTCCCCGCCGTCCGCGAACAGTGCGGTGAAAAAGGCCAGGAAGGCCTCCTCATAGACCGAATCGGGTGCCAGCCAGGCGGTGTGCACCTTGGCTTCCCGTACCGCCTTGATTAGGTAGGCTTTCATCCGTTGGAGGAATTGCGGCCGCTCGCGCTCCGAAAAGGGATAGGCGCCGAGCAGGGTCTGGTAGAGGAAATATTCGTCGTTGCGATCCGGAAACTCCTCTTTCCCGCTCATTATCTTGTGCTTCCGGTTCAGGCGGCTCCAGGAGCCGGCCTGCCTCTCCCATTCCAGGGGGATTTCGGAGAGCACGTTGATCCTGGCCCGCACGTCCTCACCCCGCTTACTATCATGGCTGGAAGTGGCGTTCATCCCCAGAGGACGGGAGGAGGCGTGCTTCCTGTTGAAATGGTGAAATTCGATGTTCGAAACTCCCAGCTTGTCGGGATTCCCCCCCACCTCGTTTAGGGACAGAAGCCGGTTGTAGACGTACAGGGAGGTGTCTTCCATCCCTTTGGCCATCAAGGGCCCGCTGAACTGCTGGAAGCGTTGAATGAAATGGTACCACTGCTGCCGTTCTTGGGGACCCAAATCCTCCTCGAAGCGCAGCTCGAATATCTTTTGGATGAAATCCAGCTCGTGGACAAAGTCGGGAAGCGCCTCTTTGGCCCGGCGGACCGCCTCCTCGACGAAGCGGCGGTCCTGCTCGCTCGACTCCTCCGGGCTGATGTAGCTGCGGTACACAGGAAACTGGGCGAGCAGCTCGGCCAGTGCCTTCTTGAAACCGTAGAGGGTGAAGTCGCTTCCGTAGCGATGGCGGGCGGCCAGGTGCTTGAGAAGCCCGGCCAGGTTGTCCACGTCTCCCACCATGTGCTTCTCGGCGATCAGCCTTTTCTTCTCTTGCAGCAGCCTGGGAAAGGGCAGGAGCTGGCCGGAGAAACGCCGGTAGATCTTATCCAGCCTGAGCCGGTTGCGCCGGTTGCAGAAAAGACCGTTCGCGACATTGAGAAACTCGTATCCGGTGGTCCCATCCACCGGCCAGGAGGAGGGCAGCTCCTCGTTCAATGCCAGGATCTTCTCTACCACCAGGTAGGAGTCGAGGGAGCGCTCCCGCAGGCGCCTCAGGTACTGAAGCGGGTCGTACAGACCGTCCACGTGATCGATGCGCAGACCCAGCTCCTTGACCTTGCGCCCGAGGGAGAAGATAAGGGAGTGGGTGTGCTCGAATACCGCTTTCTCCTCCATGCGCAGGGTGATGAGCTCGTTCAGGTTGAAAAACCTGCGGTAGTTCAATTCCTCGGTGCCCACTTTCCAGAAAGACAGGCGGAAGTACTGCTCGGACAGCAGGGCGTCCAGGGCGTCGAAGCTCTCCGGTACTCCTGGGCTGCCGTTGAAGATGCGGATATTTTCGTCGATGAAGCTGCGGATCTCGGCGCTGGCGCCGTACAGCTCCCAGAGCAGGTGCTTGGCGAAGGATATCTGGTCGTAGCGCTCCCGGGCCTGGCTGCCCGGCGGAAGGTGCCGCAGCGCATACAGCAGGCCCAGGAATTTCACGTAGTCGGGGCTCTCTTTACCCAGCGCCAGAGCCAGTTCGGCCTGGCGGAAGGCCAATACCCGCTGGTAGGAATCCAGCCGCAGGGGAAGCCGCAGGTCGTAGTAGCGGATGTAGAGGCCTTCCTCGTCGTAGCCGAGTCTTATCTCCCCTTTCTCCAGGCAGATCCCGTAGAAGGCGCCCAGGAAGGGGGCGAGCAGTCTTCCCCTTATACTTTCCACCGGATGGCTCCACTCGATGTCGAAGAACTCGAAGTAGCGTGAATCCGGGCCGTTTTCCAGCACGTCGACCAGCATCCTGTTTTCCCCGGCAAAGGCCATGTGGTTCGGCACGATGTCCAGCACCAGGCCCATGTCCATTCTGGAGAGCCCGGCCAGCAGGCCTTGCAGCTCCTCCTCGCTTCCCAGCTCCGGGTTCAATGCGGTGTGGTCTACCACGTCGTAGCCGTGGCTCGAGCCCCGTCGCGGCTTGAGCAGCGGCGAGAGGTACAGATGGGAGATCCCGAGCGCCTGCAGATAGGCGGTAAGCTGTTCTGCTTGCCTAAAGGTAAAAGAAGGAGAAAGCTGCAGCCGGTAGGTGGCTCGGGGTGCGGTCATTCATCGCCCACCCTGACCCGCAGCAGCTCTCCCAGCCGGCCGAATGCTTCCAGCCACTCACTCGCCTGCGCCTCCCCGGCGGCGGCCTGCTCCTTCAGGCGGGAGTAGGTTCGGGTTCCGAGACGAAAATAGCTGTTCTGGGCCTCCCACAGGTTCAACGAGAGGGGCAGGGCTTGAAAGGCTTCGAGGGTTTCGGCGATCCGGCGGAGCAGGGGGAGTTCCTCGGGGCTCTCTCCGAGCGCCACCATGAGCGAATTGATGCGGCGGCAGGCCGCCAGACCGTGAGATTCCTCGTCGATCCTAGCCGGCCAGCGGGCGAACTCCCCGGCCAGCCGCTGCAGCGCCTCGCTGTCCACCGGGTCGGCCTCGATCAGCTCGCCGAGCTCGGTGTTGAGGATGAACTCCAGCGGGGTGGAGAGGGCCCTGGGCAGGGGGATGTGCATGTCGTTCATGGCCTGCATCGCCGCCACGTTGTCCTCGTAGATCTTGCGGTAGTAGAGCCTGATCTCTTCGAGGGTGGATTGAAGCAGGCTGTCGAAGAACTTGCGCTGCTCGTCCCGGAAAAGGTGCCAGAGCGAGTAGTTGTGGCTGCCGAAATGCTCGTCCATCAGGCGAATGACCTCCGGGATGTCGCTGCGCAGGAAGGCTTCCTTCACCTCCCGGTGCATGGCCGCGTGCTTTTCCGCTCCTTCGAACTCCCGTACGCCGCCGTTGAAGATGTGCCCGCCCAGGTGCAGCACGGCGAAGCTGACCTGCTGCTGTTCCTGCGTGACTGAGGAGCGCAGCCGGACCTTCCCGAACACCATGTTCATCTTGCCGGCTTCCAGACGCTCGTAGTCGCTCACCTCCGCGTGGTAGCAGTAGATGTCGGTAGACTCCGGGTACTCCTCGATCAAAGAGCTCACCGCGAAGTGCACCCCCACCCTGGGCAGATCGACGCGGGCGGGTCTTACCAGCCTCTCGTACACCCCGGCTCCGTCCCCGTAGCGCGGCAGGTTGCTGGGGGCCTTCTTAAGCCTTTGCGTGAAGCCTTCTTGAAGAGCGGCCCCGAACAGCTCCTCGCCCAGCTGCAGGACCCGGTCGGCGTAGTGGAGGATCTGGGTGGTCTCCAGCCCCGAGACGTCGTCGAAGAACCAGCCGCAGCTCGTGTACATGAGCATGGCATGGCGCTGGAGCTCGAGCAGCTTCAGCGCCTTCACGGGCTCCCGCGCCTCCCGGGATTCTGACTCCAGAAGGTTCTCGGCCAGAAAGGCCTTCAGCCGCTCGGGGCCGCGGTCCAGGAGAAGGTCGATGTACTCGTCCCGAGCCCGCCAGGGATCCCGGAAGCAGCGCTGCGCCTCGGCCTCGTAATGGCTCAGGCAGCTGTCCCGCAGCCAGTCCAGGGCTTCGCGCAGAGGAGCCCGCCACTGCTGCTGCCAGTTCGGGTGCCTGCCGGAGTTGCAGCCGCAGGCGCTCCTCCAGCGCTCCACTCCGTGCGCGCAGCTCCAGGAGCTGTTCTCGAAGATCTCCACCTCCCAGGCGGGGGGATTGCGCTCCAGGTACTCCCCGTAGACCGTGATCTTAGCCAGCTTCTCCGCTTCCACGTGGTACAGGCAGTAGGCCAGGGCCATGTCCCCGAAAGGCCTGTGGTGGCCGTAGGTCTCGCCGTCGGTGGCCACGTGCACGAGCTGGCTCTCCTGCCCCTCGCCGAAGGCCGAGACCAGCCGCTCGGCGAACGTCTCGCCCGAGGCCAGCACCCCGCCGAAGCCGATGTCCCGGGAGACCGGACCGTCGTAGAAGAACAGGGTGATCTGACCCCCTCCGGGAAGTCGGCATAGATAGGACCTGCGGGGATCGATGCGGCCGCCGCTTACATCCTGCCACTCCTTGCCTTCGAGAGGCCGTACCTGCCGGGCCTGGCTCGGGGCCAGAATCGTGAACAGGATCCCCTGGCCGGCCAGGATCTCCAGGCTCTGGAGGTCCACTGCGGTCTCGGGCAGCCACATCCCCTCCGGCCGGCGGCCGAAGCGGTGCTCGAAATCCCGGATGCCCCACAGCACCTGGGTGCGCCGGTCCCTGGAGTTGGCCAGGGGCATGATCATGTGGTTGTACACCTGGGCGACGGCCGCGCCGTGTCCCGAGAACCGCTCCCGGCTCATCCGGTCGGCCTCGAGGATTGCCCGGTACACGTCGGGATGTTTTTGCTCCAGCCAGGAGAACAGGGTCGGTCCCACGTTGAAACTGATGCTGGAGAAGTTGTTGACGATGTTTATGATCCTGCGCTCCGGGCCCAGGATGCGGCTGGCCGTATTGGGGGCGTAAGCTTCGGCGGTGACCCGCTCGTTCCAGTCGTGGTAGGGAAAGGCAGAGTCCTGAAGTTCTACGGCTTCCAGCCAGGGATTCTCCCTCGGTGGCTGGTAGAAGTGGCCGTGGATGCACAGATACCGGTTCATGGCGGTTGTTTTTCCTCCTTGATATAGACGGCGCAGCCGAAGCCTCTCAGCTCCGCCTCCAGCCGCCCGTGGAGGCGCCGGGGCAAGCGTGAGCCGGGGCCGAGCCAGCGGGGAAGGGAGGAGTCCAGCGCCTTGTTCCAGCTCCCGGCAGGCAACTGGAGATCGAGGCTCTGATCCTCTGGGTTAAAGCTGAGCAGGCAATACGCACTGCTCGAGCCCGCGCGGCGCTGCAGGACTAGCAGCCGCTTCTCCTCGATCGCCTCGACGGAGAGTCCGGAACGCTGCAGCGTGGCCAGGCTCGCGGACCGGCGGCGCAGGCCGATCAGCTCCCGGTGAAAATCGAGGAGCACCCGACCTTCCCGGCTGTTTCGCCGTTCGCGGGAGAGCTTGGAGCGCAGGAAGGTATCTTCGGCCTGGGGATCGGGCAGCTCCCCGGACCAGGCGAAGCTGCGGAACTCCTCCCTCCTGCCCCGCCGGACAGCTTCGACCAGGGCGGGGTCCGAGTGACTGACGAAATACAGGAAAGGGTTGCGCTCCCCGTATTCCTGGCCCATGAACAGCAGCGGAATATAGGGGGACAGCAGCAGCGCCGCCGTAGCCAGCTTGTAGGCTTCGAAGCAGATCAGGGTGGAAAGGCGCTCGCCCAGCAGGCGGTTTCCCACCTGGTCGTGGTTCTGGATGCAGACCACGAACCTCCCGGGAGGCAGGCCGGTTGCCGGGCTGCCATGGCGGCGCTTGCGGTACGGCGAATAGCGCCAGTCGTATACGAAGCTCTCCCGGTAGGCTTTGGCCAGGTCGGTCAAGCCGCCGAAATCGGAGTAGTAGCCGGTTCGTTCCCCGGTCAGGAGCGCGTGAAGGGCATGGTGAAAATCGTCGGACCACTGGGCCTGCAGAGCGCAGCCGCCACGGGAGGCGGGACAGATAAGCCGGACGTCGTTCGCGTCGCTTTCGGCGACCAGGTATAGGGGCCGACCCAGCTCTCTGGACCACCGGCCGACAGACTCGGACAGCTCCAGCAGGAAAGGATGGGCGCTGAAATCGTAGATCGCATGCACCGCATCCAGCCTGAGCGCATCGATATGGTAGCGCTGGAGCCAGTGACGGGCGTTGTGCAGGAAGAAGGCGCGCACCTCGTCGCTGCAGGCGCCGTCGAAGTTGACAGCCTGTCCCCAGGGAGTGCGGTAGGCTTCTGTAAAGTAGGGGCCGAAATCCCGCAAGTAGTTGCCTTCCGGGCCGAGATGGTTATAGACCACGTCGAGCACCACGGCCAGCCCCCGGCGGTGGCAGGCGTCGACCAGCCGTTTCAGGCCTTCCGGACCGCCGTAGCAGTGCTGGACGGAGTAGGGGTACACCCCATCGTAGCCCCAGTTGCGCTCACCGGGAAAGGCGGCCACCGGCATCAGCTCCACTGCGTTTGCCCCCAGCTCGGCGATTTCTTCCAGGTGGCTGGCGGTGGCGGCGAAGCCGCCTTCGGGGGTGAAGGCGCCCACGTGAAGCTCGTAGAAGACCAGGCGGTCGAGGGCCGGGCAGCGCCAGCCGCCGTCGCTCCAGGCGAAGGCTTCGTGGTCGACCACCGAGGAATCCCCGTGCACGCCGTTAGGCTGGTAGTGGGAGGCCGGGTCGGGGCGCAGCAGGCTGCCGTCGAGGCGAAAGCGGTAGCGGGTCCCCGGCTCCAGATCGTCGACCTCGGTCTGCCAGTAGCCCCTGTCCAGACGCACCAGAGGCAGGCGTCGGGGCTCGG
>CAYMEK010000006.1:0-89990 GCA_964389305.1 uncultured Spirochaetaceae bacterium | reverse complement strand
GGCCACCAGGTTCTGCAGGATCACCAGGACAAGCAGGATCCAAAGAGCTTTAGCCAGTGAAGCGAATTGGATCAGGGCGATCAGCACAGGAAGAAAGACCGCAATAATCGAGCCGAGGTAGGGAATGAAATTGAGCACAAACGTGAGGAATCCGAGCACAACTGCGAACTCCACCCGGAACAGACCCAGGGCCAGGCCGCTGGTGACGCCGACCACGATGCTCACGAAGCTTTTGATGCCTATGTACTTGCGCAGGTCCCGGTCGATATGCACCAGAATCAGGGTAATCTTCTTGGCTTCCTTGCGGGGAAAGCTGCGCAGGAGCTTGCGAGTAGCCCCGTATTTTCCGGCCAGGATGAGCAGGCTGAAGAAGAAGATGAGCAAAAAGTCGGCCACCACGTTGGCCACCGAGCCCAAAGTGGACAGCACGATCGACCCGATCGGGATTCTCCTAAGCTCGTCGAGGATGCTTAGATCTAAAAGATTATGGGTGGCGATCTGAATACGGTCCGCCAGATCGCGCAGCATTCTGATGAAAGCATTCTGATAGGTCGGGATCTTCCTGGCGAACGCGAGGGAGTTGTCGTAGAGAATATAGCTGAACACGGTAAAAGCGCCCATAAAAACCACTCCGGCGATCACTACGGCCACAACCACCGGTACGTGTATCTTTCGCATAACGGTAACCATGGGGTCCATCAGATAGGCGAGGAACACGGCGATCAGGATGGGAATGAATACCGAGCTGGCGAGGCGGAGAATCACCCCTGCGATGAAGATCGTTATAATGGTGAGAAGGATATTACTAGTTACGCGTCGATCTGGACCTTTTTGATACTCTGCCAATCGTTACATTCACCTCTTTCAGGATCATGCCGGTAAAGCTCTCTATGTTTTTAGCGATGTATTCCTGCAGCTCGTACAGGGGGGCGGCCGCCTGAGCCCTAAAAGGCAGGTTCAGAATTACCTCCAGGCTGTAGTCGTGAAGCTCGCGATCCACTATTACCTTCTCGACGGACATAGAGCTATCGAACTCCTGAACACAGTGAATTACCATCTGGGTAAGAGCCGCCTCGGAGATGCTGACGCTGCCCCGGCTGGTGTATTCCGGACGCACAACGGTCTTTTCTATTATGTTCCCGGATTTAAGCGGTTGAAATCGCCGCTTGAAAAAGATCTTCATCGAATTGAGGAAGATGTGCGGATAGCTTCGCTTAACCTCCAAGGCCGGTACGGGAATGATGTGCTTGCCCTCGGAATTACGGGAGTGGACCGCTCTGGCGATTTCCTCCCGCGAAGCGACGTCCTCTATTTGCAGTATCTTGGTAGGGTGGGGAAGATGGAGTCGCCTGGCGATCTTGCGTACCATCTTCTCGGAGGTTCCGATAATGAGTATGCGTTTGAATTGCTGCCTGCTCAGCACCTGCCTGATGCTTTCCGCATGTTTTTCATCGGCGAACAGGGCGGTGCCGATGGCCGCCAGAATTCCCTTTTCCTTTTTGGCCGAACGGCCGGCCAGGATTTTCTGGTCCCGTATCAGCAGGCCGTCATCCACAATGAGTTCGATGCCGTATTTGTCGGCTACCAGCTTGGCGCGAAAGCTCTTTCCGGTTCCGCTGCCGCCCACCAGGGCAAATACGCGTACGCCACGAAACGCATAGACCAGATGATAGTAGATGTCCCTGACCAGCGACATAGCCGTGACCTATCCGAATCCCTTCGAGGAGTGTAGTGCGACGGCCGGGGGATGTCAATCTGAGCCGCCCCCCGCGAAAAGGACCTTCAGGGCTTCACGGGGGTTTTGGGCCGCCACCAGTTCCTGGAGCAGGCGGGGCCTTCGAAAAAGGAGAGCCAGTTCGGCGATGATCTTGAGATGCACAATTACCTGATCGGCGCAGATCAGAAACAGAGCACGGGTTGGCCGACCGTCGAGGGAATCGAAATCGACACCCTGCCTGGAGACACCCACAACCACCCGGGTTTCCGCTACCGGGCATTCTTCCGGTTTGCGGACGTGAGGGATGGCGATACCGGGAAAGATCGCCGTAGAGACCATCTCCTCTCTTTCGATCAGCTTTTCCAGCAGGTAGCGAGAGTCGGCAACCAGCCGGGCTTGCTCCAGCGGTTCGACAAGCTGGGCGAGTACCCGCTCTTTGGTCCCGTCCCGTATATCCAAGCGCACCAATTCGGGGCGAAAAAGAGCGGCCAGGGGAAGAGGAAACCCTTCCGATTCGACCAGCTCTTCCAGCTCATGATCCGGCATGGCTTTCATGCGTGAGATCAACCAGTCGTCGACCACCGAGCGCATGAACCGCCATTGGCTGGCCACCTTGGTGGCCGGGATGTCACCTCGCTGAGCCATGCGCAGCAGAGACCGTTTGGCGATTTTCAGATACTCGGCCATCTCGCTCAATGTCATTATCTTGGCGTTATCGTACATTATAGTCCTCCATAGGACATCATTGGTCATAATTAGGCTGTAATATGCTGTAACAAACTGTAATATACTGCATCTCACCGGCCTTGACAAACCCCTCCGACCGAGGGGAAACTAACGGCCTGACCTATGCCAATCGCACCAAACGATAATCCCCCTTCAACCAGGCGCGCGTCGATCCTCCTCGGTGCCTTGCTCGCGGCCGCCGGAATCATCGCTTTGACGCTTTCCCTGCTGTTCGTCCCCCCTGACAGCGTCCGCCCAAAAACCTGGAAGAGCTACTACACCCTGTATCTCGATCAATCGGAAGATACTGCGCTGCTGAGTGGGCGGATCGCTTCACTACCCGGGATCGAAGCTGTGGTCTCCCGCTATACCACGACTGTCTCGTTCAATACCTTCGCCGGTTTTGCGGAGATAACCGTGGACGGCCTGTCCGAGCGTCTCGATCCTCTCGATCCGCGCTTCGATCCCTATCTTCGGCGCGTAGGCAGGCTTTTTGAGATTTCCGGAAGCGAGAGATCCTGGGAGGTTCTCTACCTCCGTTCGGAAGTCAGCCCGCCCATTCTCTTCCTGCGGTTGCATAGGCTTCTGGGCTCCGAAAGGCAGCGCTGGCACCTGCTGGAATTCGACCCGACAGGCAAAGTGCTCCAGCTCGGCCTGTTCGCCGCCTGGCTCGTGTTGCTCCTGCTCCTGTATCCCTTCACCCTGTTGCGCCTGTCGCTCGTTCTCGGCTCCCTTCCCTGGCTGGTTCTGGTTTTGGTCGGAGATTTGTTCTGTCTGCTGATTTTTTCCCTTTTCTCCCCGCTCTGGATGTCCCTGCTGGCTGCGCTGCACGATTGCTGGAAGAACAAGCTGCCTTTGGCGGGAAAGGCCATTCCAGGCATCGCAGCAGCAGCAGGCGTCTATCGGGCCGCATCTTCTCCTCCAGCCGTGGTTCGCCTGTTACCCGCCGTTCTGGGAACGATAGGAGCGCTGGTGACTATGGCGCTGCGGGGACAGTTCCTCGGCGTCCTCCTTTCAGCCTCGGGCGGCGTTCTCGCGGCTGTCCTGTTGTACTTCCTCCTGGAACTTGACCTTGTCCGTCGCGCCCATCCGCCCTTCCAGCCCCTGCAGATCCTGAGGGGATTTCACCTGCGGACGGGTGGAGTGGCCCGGGAGCCTGTTCTATTTACCGCACTGCTGGCGTTGGCGCTATTCGGCTTGCCGGTCCTGGGATTGCAGGACCGGGCCGCCGAGAAGCCGGTGTACAAGGTATTCAGGGATCTGGCGCGGGGGAAACGGGGGGAGCTTTCCTGGAAATCTCTCAGCGCCCTGTATGCGACTTCCCAAGGTGACGATCTACCCAATTTGGCCGACTACCTGAGTCACCGGGCTTTCCAGGAAGCCTTGGTGTTCGGCCGGGTCTACGGCTTTCCACTACTTGATGAGCGGATCGACATATCCGCTTATCGCAGCAATCCTGAAGGCAACCGGATACAAAAGACTTTTCGCGTAGTAAAGCAGTTCAAGGCTTCCTGGCTCTCCAGGACCCTGGCCGCCGCGCCTGCCGGCAGTGTGCCTCGATTGCTAGCCGATCAGGGTGTGGCCGCGCCTGTGATCGCGTCTCACGTCGCCGAAGCCGGCACGGTGAGTTGGGATACGACCCTGCTGGCAGGCGCCTTGATTGCCCTGTTTTTGATCATTCACCTCTGTATCAGGCTTTTTGATTTGACAGCATCCGTATTGTATGCTACTAGGATTCTAACGCTTAGGAGGCACTGACACACACTATGGCTGGACAGGTACGCACCTTTCCAAGGGGAGGAGTGCATCCTCACGACTACAAGCATCTCAGCAATCACATTCCCATCCGCAACGCACCCATACCCCCGGAAGCGGTTATCCCGATGGCCCAGCACATGGGAGCGCCGGCGGAATGCCTGGTGGCTCCGGGAGACGAGGTGCGGGAGGGGATGCTCATCGGCAAAGCCAGAGGAGCATTCTCCGCCAATGTTCATTGCTCTATTCCGGGCAGGGTGAAGGAGATCCGGGAGATCTATCTTCCCAACGGCATACGCAGCCAGGCTGCGGTGATCGAGTTCGAGGGCGAGTTCGACCGGCTTGCGGCGCCCGACGGGCAATGGCAGAGCAAAAGCCCGCAGGAACTGCTTGCTATTGTCAGGGAACAGGGCATCGTCGGGCTGGGAGGGGCTACGTTTCCCACCCCGATCAAGTTCACCGTTCGGGAGGGAAGCCGGGTCGAGTACTTCGTGATGAACGGCGTGGAATGCGAGCCTTTCCTGACGGCCGACCACCGCCTGATGATTGAAAAAACCAGGGAACTGCTGACGGGGATTGCCGTCGTAGCTCGCATACTCTCAGCCGCCAAGATTCTTGTCGGGGTGGAGGAGAACAAGCCCGACGCCATCGAAGCGTTGCGAGCCGCAAGCGCAGAGGATGGCCCGGACATCGAGGTTGTGCCCTTGAAGATGAAGTATCCTCAAGGCGATGAGAAACAGCTTCTGAAAGCCTTGATCGGAGCCGAAGTGCCGTCGGGCGGACTGCCCCTGGATATCGGGGCTGTAGTGTCCAACGCTGGGACCGTCTTCGCTATCTACGAAGCGGTGGTGCTCGGCAAGCCCTTGATCGAGCGCATCGTGACCGTAAGCGGAACGGCTGTGAAAAACGCGGCCAACTTCAAGGTGCGCCTCGGGACCCCGGTGAGCTATTTGCTGGAAGAGTGTGGAGGATTCAGCGAGCCGCCGGGTAAAATCGTGGCCGGCGGTCCCATGATGGGCTTCGCCGTGGTGGATCTGGATGTACCGGTAGTCAAGGGAACCTCCGGGATCCTGGCTCTGTCCAGGGCGCAGACCCGAACCAGGCCTGAGACTCCCTGCATCAGCTGCGGGCGCTGCGTCGCCCACTGCCCGTTGGGTCTGGTCCCGACCAGGCTCTACAAATTGATCGACCACCAGGAGTACGAGCAGGCGCTGGCCGAAGGATTGATGGATTGCAAGGAATGCGGCTGCTGCGGTTACGTCTGCCCGGCGCGGATACCACTGGTGCAGGCGATGAAATTGGGAAAGCTCATGTCCAGAAAGAAGAAGGCCTAGATTATGGCGGACATCAATAGTGCCTGGAATGCCCGGGTAACGGTTTCCCCCCATCTTCATGAGGGCAGCACCACGTCCAGGATAATGCTCAGCGTGATCCTGTGCCTGGTTCCCGCCGGCGTCTGGGGAATCCTGATCTTCGGTGTGTATTCGCTTTACGTGATTCTGGCTTCTATCGCCTCCAGCGTGCTGACCGAGTTTATCATTACCAGGCTGCAGGGGCGCTATACGCTTCACGACTTGAGTGCCGTGCTGACCGGCCTGCTGATCGGCTACAACATGCCTCCCGAGGTTCCTATTTACGTTCCGGTGTTCGCCTCGGTGTTTGCCATTGCCGTGGTGAAGATGGCCTTCGGAGGTCTGGGACGCAACTGGATGAATCCGGCCCTGGCCGGGCGGGTGTTCGTCACCTTCTCCTGGACCGGATTCATGACCACCTGGAAGGCGCCCCTGAACTGGGGAGTCGACGCCACCACCAGCGCCTCGGTCCTCGGCTTCGTCAAGACGGGCCTGCTCGATTTCCAGGGACGGGTAAGCGGCCCGATAGAGTTTCTGGCTCAGCAGGGATACCCGACCAGCGGTCTGGGTACGGCCGGCCGCGGGGGACTGCCGGCCCTTCTGGCCCCACTGGGCAGGATCGTGCCGGAAGGCTACGGCGACCTGTTCCTGGGCAACATCCCGGGATGCATCGGCGAGGTCTCGGCGCTGCTTCTGCTTCTCGGCAGCGTCTACCTGCTGATAAAGAGAATCATCGCCTGGGAGATTCCGGCCGCCTACCTCGGCTCCTTTGCCCTGCTTATCTGGTTTCTGGGCGGAAAGCCCTTCGGAGGCGGGCTGTTTACCGGAGACGTCCTGTTCCACCTCCTGGCCGGAGGTTTGATGCTGGGCGCCTTGTACATGGCTACCGATATGGTCACTTCACCCCTGACCCGAAAGGGCATGTTGATCTTTGGAGTGGGCGCCGGCTTTCTCACCTTTCTGATCCGGATATACGGCTCCTTTCCCGAAGGCGTGTCGCTGGCCATCATCATCATGAACATGTTCGTGCCCCTGATCGATAGGCTTACGCGCCCCGTCAAGTTCGGCTATGTCAAGGAAGGCAAGGAATGAAGAACCTGGTTATAACCGGTATCAAGCTGTTTGCGATCTGCGCCGTGGCCGCCCTGACTCTCGGCGGCATCGATGCCGTTACGGAGCCGGTTATCAGGCAGCGTAAGATCCTGGAGCTGCAACAGGCTCTCGAAGAGCTTACCCCCGACGCCGAGACCGGGCAGCCCGTAGAGGCCGGTGAAGATCCGGTGGTAAAGGCAGTGTATCCGGTAACGGCAGGGGGCGAACAGGTCGGCTACGTGCTGGAGCTAAAGGGATCGGGCTACGGCGGCGACCTGAGACTTCTGGTCCGCTACCAGCGCGACGGGAGCATCGTGGCCGCCAGACTGATGGAGGACCTGGAAACCCCGGGCCTGGGCAAGAAGGCGGAGAACCCGGCCTACATGGACAAATTCATCGGTACCGGCAGTGAGGCCAGGCCGGTGCCCGTACGTAAGAACATGCTTGATTCCGAGGAAGCCGACGCCGTAACCGGGGCGACCATAACCTTTCTCGCGATCTCCAAGGCCCTGGCCGAGGGAGCCGAGTTCGTCAGAACAATGGAGGGCAGCGAATGAGCGACGAACCGATCTTGATCTCCAATTTCAGCAAGGGGTTGTTCAAGGAAAACCCGATCTTCATCATCCTGCTCGGCCTTTGCCCCACTCTGGCCGTTTCCACCCAGGTGGTCAACGCCCTGGGTATGGGCGCGGGGGTGATCTTCGTGCTTCTGGGCTCGGAGATCTTCGTTTCCCTGCTGAAAGATTTCATCCCACCCAGGATCCGCATTCCCGCGTTCATCGTCATCATCGCTTCCTTCGTCACCATCGTGGATCTGGTCATGCAGGCCTACGCCCCCTCGCTTTCCAGGAACCTGGGGGTGTTCGTCCAACTGATCGTGGTGAACTGCATCATTCTCGGTCGCGCCGAAGCCTTCGCCAGCCGCCAGCCGCTGGGGCATTCGATCCTGGACTCACTGGGTATGGGCGTGGGCTTCACGCTGGGGCTGCTTTTGATCGCCTCGATTCGGGAGGTCTTCGGCAGCGGCACCATTACTCTGTTCCCGATGGGGAGCTTCGACGGGGTGATTCGCATTCCCGGTCTGGCCAGCCAGCCGGCCCGGGTCCTGGCTCTGGCGCCCGGGGCCCTGCTGGTGATCGGTTTTCTCAAGGCCTTCTTCAACTGGCTTGAGGCGAAGCAGGAGGAGCGCGCCAGGTGGAGCGCCGCCCGGGAGCCCGCGGTGGAACAGGGGGCGGAAGCGGTAGGGGGCGGCACATGAGCTACGTAGGCATCATCATTACCTTTGTTTTCATCAACAACTTCATCCTGACGCAGTTTCTGGGCCTGTGCCCGTTCATCGGTGTGTCCCGCAAAATGGACTCCGCCGTAGGCATGGGATTCGCCGTTATCTTCGTCATGTCCATGGCCTCGCTGGCCACCTGGGTGGTGTACCGGTTGATCCTCGTCCCTCTGCACATCGAGTATCTGCAGACGATCAGCTTCATCCTGATCATCGCAGCCCTGGTTCAACTGGTCGAGATGGTGATCACGAAGGTCTCGCCGGCCCTGTACAAGGCTCTCGGCATCTATCTGCCTCTGATCACCACCAACTGCGCCGTCCTGGGCATCGCCCTGATTGCGGTGCGAAATGAATACAATGCGCTAGAAAGCTTCGTGGCCGGTATCGCTGCGGGAATAGGCTTTCTGCTGGCCATTGTAGTCATGTCCTCGATCCGGGAGAAGCTCGACCGGGAGTGGGTACCCAAGCCCTTACGAGGCGTGCCGATCGCCTTTATTACCGCCGGGTTGATGGCCCTGGCCTTCATGGCTTTCGACAAGGGCCTGCTGAACAACCTGGTAGGATAGGAGACATCTCAAGTGGCAGCAATGCGGATTCTATATGCGTTCGCCTCCGTAGCTGGTCTGGGGATCCTGCTCGGATTGGGCCTCGCTTTCGCCTCTCGGCTCCTGTACGTACGCCGGGATGAGCGCGTGGAGGCTCTGGAGGCGGCCCTTCCCGGCGCCAACTGCGGGGCCTGCGGCTTCAGCGGCTGTACCGCCTATGCGGCGGCGATTGTGGGCGGGGAGGTGGCTCTGGATCTATGCACCGTGGGGGGAGCCGAGACGGCCAAGAAAATAGCCGCCATCATGGGCATGGAGTATGAAGCCAAAGCCGGGCAGAAGCGGGTGACCCAGGTACACTGCCGGGGCGGCCGGAATACCAGCGAGTATTCCTACGAATACTCAGGGGTGGAAGACTGCAACGCCCTGTACGCTCTGTACGGCGGCAACAAGGTCTGCAAGTACGGCTGTCTCGGTCTGGGAAGCTGCATCCGGGTCTGTCCGGTCGACGCAATCTACTACGACAGCGAAGGCCGCGTTTGGGTCAATAAGGAGCTCTGCATCTCCTGCGGGCGGTGCGTGCAGGTCTGTCCGACGGGTGTTATGCGCTGGCTGCCCTACGAGGCGGACTACTTTGTAGCCTGCAATTCGACCGATAAAGGCGGCCGAGTGCGTAAATACTGCCAGGTAGGCTGCACAGCCTGCAAGCTCTGCGAGAAGAAGTCTCCTGAAGGAGGCTACAAGGTGGAGGACAACCTTTCCCGGGTGGACTACTCGGCCGAGGGTGAGAGAGAGGAAGGGGCCAAGGCCTGCCCGACGAAGTGCATTATCCGTAACGATATTCATCCCAAGGCATGATCGCCCGCAAGGATTATGAAATCGATCGGCCTGATATTCGGGACCCACAATTATCTGCCCCGCGGGACCCCTGCAGAGGTTGTTGAACATACATACCAGAAAGCCTACAAGCCATTCCTGAGCCTCCTGTACAAGTATCCGCGGATACAGGTAGCTCTCCATTACTGCGGATCGACGTTCGAGTGGTTGGAAACCAACCACCCCGAGTTCATCATGCTGCTAAAGGAGATGGTCCGGCGCAAACAGGTCGAGCTTCTAGGCGGAGGCTACTACGCGCCGGTGCTGGCGATCCTTCCCGACGTGGACAAGCTGGGGCAGATAGAGAAAATGAGCACCTTTCTTCGCACTACTTTCGGGACCCGGCCCCGCGGGGGTTGGATCATGGAGCGGGTCTGGGAGCCGGGACTGGCCAGGGTGCTGCGAAATAGCGGGATGGAGTACACCTTCCTGGACGACCGCCATTTTCATACTGCGGGTGTTCCGGAGAAGGAATGCTACCAAGCCTATCTCACCGAAGATCAGGGAAAGACCCTGGCGGTTCTGCCTCTTCATATCACCCTGCAGAAAATGATACCCGGCAACCGCCCGGAGGAGCTGGTCATGGAGCTGCACGGAGCGGCCTCACCGGAGAAGGGGAGGATCGCGGTAATCATGGTGCAGGGGGAAGAGCTGGGGGGTTGCGTGGAGAAAGGGGATATCTACAGCCCGAAAGGATGGCTTCCCGCTTTCTTCGACCTGCTGGAACAGAACAGGGAGTGGCTGCATCCGGTCAGTCCCCGCTTCGCCCCCCGGTCGCTCGAGCCTCTGGGCAGGCTTTATTTTCCCTGCGTTTCCTCTGCGGAAACCATGTGCGGCGTACTTTCGGTGAGGCGTCAGAAGGTCTTTCGAGAGTTGTCCAAGAAGGTGCGCAGGCAAGAAGCCGAAGCCTATCTAAGGGGAGGGTTTTTCCGCCAGTTCATCACCAAGTATCCCGAGATCAGCCTGCTGTATTCCCGGCTGATGTACACCCACATTCTGGTCGGTCAAATCCGAGGAGACAAGTACAGGAAGAAGGCCGCCCAGAACGAGCTGTGGAAGGGCCAGACCGGGGCCGTGTACTGGCACGGAAACCGGGGCGGCGCCTATGCGAACCATCTGCGCAAGGCCGCCTATCAGGCTTTCATCGAAGCGGAGAGGGTAACCCGCGGCGCGCAGATGTTCGTTCCCTCCATTATCGCAACCGATTTCGATCTGGACGGTGAGCCCGAATACCTGTATCAGGGCAAGGTGCTCAACGCCTTCGTGCACCGAATCGGAGCCTGCCTGATCGAGCTGGACTACCTGCCCAGGCGCTGGAACTACCTGGACACCATAGCCCGCTGGCCCGAACCGGATCACCGGTTCAAGTATGAGGGCTGTGACTGGTACATCCGTAAGGGCTTTCTCGATCACTTCTTCGCTCCCAACACCACACTGCAGAAATTCGACCGGATGAGCTTTCACGAGCTGGGTGATTTCCTCAATCAGCCCTTCGAGCTGGAAGAGCTGAAGAGGGATCAAAGGACCCTCGTTCTGGTCCGTACCGGAAAGGTACGGGTCAAGCGCAGGAGCCATTCCCTGACCGTACGCAAGAGGTATCGTTTCAAGGAAAACGGAATCGAAGTTACCGTCGGTCTGATGAACGATTCCGGCACGGCATTGGAGCTGTGGTACGGACTGGAAGTGAATCTGGCTCTCGCTGATAGAAAAGAAAACTCGGCAGCACTGGTGGCCCAGTTGGAGGGAGGGGAAAAGCCGATAGGAACCGGGCCGATCGAGCTGGCTGCAGTCAACGGCGTGCGCATCCACGACCGGGTCAACGGCGTGCTGCTCAACCTGGCGGCGGAACGGCTGTTCTTGCTCTGGAGTCTGCCCGTCGAGACAGTGTGTTATAGAGGCTCTGAGAGGGAAACCATCTACCAGAGTAGCTGCCTGGTTGCCAGCTGGCCGCTTTCAGTTCAGCCCGGTCAGGAACAGGAGTTCAAGCTCACCCTGGATCTGCGCAAAAGCTGAAAAAGAGTTCCTACTCGCTGGTGAGCTGTCGGAAGCAGGACTGAAGCCAGGGTTGGACGGCCGTGTAGAGTTGGTCCTGGGCCAACACCAGCTCGAGCAGCGCTTCCTCGAACAGCCCCTGCAAGTAGTAAGCCTGAGCCAGATAGAAATGAGCCCGCGCTTCTACAGGTGGAGAGCGGCGGATATCGAGAAAGCCCTGTAGTTTTTCTTCGGCGGCTCCGAACTCACCCTTCGCCAGGTGTTCCTGGAGAATCCGACGCAGGCTGGCGTATTCGCCCGCCCCGTCCGCTGCCCGATCTTCCGGTAGGATTTCTACCTCCTGCCTTGGAGGTACTGGCAGAGGACTGGAAGCCTCTAATCGCTGCAAGGCCGCTTGCGTCTGTGGCGTGAGCTTCTCCACCCGCTCGGGCAGGGAATACCTGACGGTTGCCGTTCGGTCACTCCATTCGGCCGGGATCGAAGGAAGCTGGAGATAAGGCAGGGGACGGAATTGCACTATTCCGGACGGCGGCCGAGGTGCAGCTTCCGGCGCCGCTGCTCCCGGCGCGGACGGGCGTTCCTCTCGAACCCCTGTCGGAGGCGCCTGAACCGTACCCAGCTCACCCGCAGGTACCTGTTCCGGGATTCCCGGGAGGGCAGTCCGTTCGACTTCCATCGGCACGGCCACCGGGTTGACCGTGGTGTTTTCGCCCGCTTTGAGTTGCTTTTTGCCCAGCTTGAACAGCCCGGCATCAACGACCGCATAGTAGTATTCCACTCCTGGAATGGGGAAATCCAGATAGCTGGTGGTACCGCCCTCGAGCTGCACAGGGGAAAAAGCCATGAGCAGGTCATCGGAATCCAGGATCGGCGATCCGCCGCGGAATAAAAGAAGGTCCCGGTCGGTGCGCGACGTACGAAAAGTAATCTGGATGGCGTCCTCTACCACCACAGCCAGGATGCCCGTTATTCGAGCGGCTATGCTCTCTTCGGAGGGCAGAACCGTTATTCGCACCGGTTCGAAGGTATTGTTGCGAAAGGGAACGAACATCCGGTAGACCTTGCCCTTCTCGTCTTCCAGCAGCACGGCATAGTAGTAAGGGCGGTTGTCCAGAGGAGTATCCACGTAGTTGCTCGTACCGGGTTCCAGTCGGGCGAGGAGCCGTGCTTGCTCGATGTTGTCTGGTCCGATCTGCTCTCCGTAACGGTAAACCAGGGGACGAGCCTGTAAATCAGCCGTGTTTCGCCAGCTCAGGAGAATAGTCGAATCGGTCGCCGTAGCTTTCAGCTTGGAGACGAACGGGGCGAAGACCTCGGTTCCAGCCTCCTGGGTGATTCCCGCCGGGCAGGCACCCAAAACGAGCAACAGTAAGAGCGCTTTTTTCATACACGTTACTCTTCGGCCGTGTATTTGCGTCATTTGACACAAAATAGGAGAAACTTTACACTTAATCAAGATGTTTGTGGCCGTGGCTTGCGACCCTGGCAGCGAGGATCACCACGCTGCGGTACATGCGACCCTTCTCCAATACGGGTTTCAGAAGATTCAGCGAAACCTCTACGAATCCCTGACCATAAATGAGCAGGGTCTGATACGGGTGAAGAAGGAGCTGGACCGTCTTACCGACTCCTACGACACCCTGCGTTTTTACCAGTACCCCATGGAGAGCACGCTGGTGATCTCCGTTTTGAAGGAAAAAAAGTGGCGCAAGCTGGTGGTCAGCAGCCAAAGGTCTTGATAATGCCATGCGGAATCAGTATATACATTCATGAACAGGCAAGGAAGGCAGCCTATGCTGGAAGAACTCCAAAATACAGTTGAGTGCCTCGAAGAACAGATCGAAGAATCCTGGAGGCACCTTTGACCCGCAGGCTCTCAAGGCGAGGATAGAATCCCTGGAGCGACAGACCGCCTCTCCCGAGTTCTGGCTGAACCGGGAGCAGGCCGAACATACCTTGAGTTTGCTGAAGAAGCTTAAAGGAACCTACGAGCCTTGGGAAGAGCTGAAAAAAAGATTCCGGGACGCGAAAGAGCTTTACGAACTGACGGTAGACGAGGAAGATCAGTCTTTAGAGGCCGAGATCAGGGACACGTTGAGCAGCCTGCGAGAGCGCTACGAGAAGCTGAGGATGCTGCAGCTCCTGGGCGAAGAGAATGACTCCCTGTCCGCCTTTCTCACCATCCACTCGGGGGCGGGCGGCACCGAGGCCTGTGACTGGGTGAACATGTTGCTGCGGATGTACACCCGCTGGGCGGAGAATCACGGTTTCAAGAGCGAGATCATCGATCTGCTCGAATCCGAGGGCGGGCTCAAGTCGGTAACGCTGGAGGTCACGGGCGAGTACGCCTATGGCCTGCTTAAGTCCGAGTCGGGTATCCATCGACTGGTGCGCATCTCTCCCTTCGATGCTTCCAGGAGAAGGCATACCTCCTTCGCCTCTGTGTTCGCCTCCCCGGTAATCGACGACACCATCGAGGTGGAGATAAAACCCGAAGACTTACGCATCGACACCTACAGGTCCGGCGGAGCGGGGGGACAGCATGTCAACAAGACGGATTCGGCGGTACGGATAACCCACCTGCCCACCGGGATTGTGGTGCAGTGCCAGAACGAGCGCAGCCAGCACAAAAACAAAGCACTGGCCATGAAAGTGCTGCGCTCCCGGCTTTACGAGCACTACCAGCAGGAGCGGGAGGAAGAGCGGGAAAAGATCGAAAACGCGAAGAAGGAAATCGCCTGGGGAAATCAGATCCGCTCCTACGTATTTCATCCCTACTCGATGGTGAAGGACCACAGAACAAAGGAGGAGACCGGCAACGTGCAGTCAGTGATGGACGGCGAGATCGATCCGTTTATCGAGAGCTATCTCATGGCTGTGTCCGAAGGCCGAAAACAATGGGCATAGACGTTCTGATCGCCGATGACCTTACCTTCATAAAGCTTGTCCTCAAAGACCTGGTGGAAAAGGCGGGTTTCAGGGTTGTGGCGGAAGCTTCCGACGGCGAGGAAGCGGTAGAGTTCTTTCAAGACAAGCGTCCGGACGTCGTTCTTATGGACGTCACCATGCCCAAGATGGACGGGTTGGCCGCCCTGAGGAAAATCCTGGAGATCGATCCCGGAGCCAAGGTCATCATGTGCTCGGCCCTCGGCCAGCAGAAACTTATAGCCCAGGCTCTGAAGATGGGAGCCAAAGATTTTATCGTTAAACCCTTTCGCCCCGAACGGGTGGTCGCTTCGATCAAGAAGATCCTCGATATCCAATGAAGCGCTTGCCTTTCGCTCTCTTGTTTGCCACCATCCTTGTCGCGGCGGCCCTCCCCGAACAGGAGCTGCCGCAAGATGAGGAGGAATACTGGACAGTTGGAATAGCCGGTTTCGTGGGTGAGCACTTGAGCAGGGACAACCTCTACCTTACCCGCAGCTTCCCCCTGGTGCTGCGGGAGCGCCTGGAGGCGATTCCCAGCCATTTTTTCAGCGAAGAAGAGCGCGGGGCCTATCGGGAAGCGATAATCCATCGAGAGCAGAGGCGGCTGGCCCAGAAAATCGCGGCGCTTCGCAGGGAGCGCGACGAGCTGTTCTTTTCGTCGGAAGGCAGCGAGAGCAAGATCGCCTCCCTGGATGCCACAATCCAGGACAGCCTAGAGCGGCTGGCCTGGCTGCGGGAGCTAAAGCCCGAACGAATCGAATTTCCGGCCAGCAAGCTTTTGCGCTTCAAGTCGGGGCACGAAGGCGGGCTGCTTTTCGACCAGACCCTTTTCAGCCCCCTGGAGCTGGCCCGCCAGGAGGAGGTAGACCTGCTGATATGGGGGCGTTTTGAAGAGGTCCAGGACTACCTGTACGTCGAGGTGCGGGCTCTGGATGCGGTGCTGGCCGCGGAGGTATACAGCTTCAGCGACGCCGGCACGCCGGAAGAGCTTTACGAAGTTTTGGACGCGCTGGCCTCGGAGCTGGCTGCCGTGCTGTGGGGCAGAGATTGGTCCTCGCTCACGGTCGACAGCGTGCCCGCCGGCGGCTATGTCTGGATTGACGGTTCCTTCCAGGGCCGGACCCCTATCAAGCTGCCCTACCTGGTTCCCGGCCGGAAAGAGGTGCGGGTCGAGGCGCCGGGATATCAGGGTCTCGTCCGCACGCTCGAGCTGGCGCCGTACGAGCAGGGATACGAGGAGTTCGTGCTGCTCCCCGCTCCGGCCGACACCTTTCTTCTGACCAGCGACCCGGAAGGCGCTGAAGTCTATGAGGGTTCCCGGTGGCTGGGGGCCACCCCCCTGGAGGTGCAAAAACCGGACGAGCTGACCCGCCTCCTGCTGCGCAGACAGGGATACCTGGAATACCCTTTGTATGAGGATCCGGAGGTGCCCGGGGAGGTGAGTGTTTCGCTGACGCCGGACAGCTTCGACCCGCTGGAAAACCAGAGCAGGAAGAAGGAGCAGTTCTACACCTCGTTCGGGATATTCGCCCTGTCCGTGCCGCTGCCTCTGTTTTTCTGGGGCTACACCCAGGATTGCCGGGTGGGATTTGAAGAAGCCAGCAATGCGGGTAATACCAGCGAGGCCAACCGGCTGTTCGAGAGTGGCAAGAGGTACTACTATGCCTACGTCGGGACCCTGGTCCTCAGTGCGTCGCTGTTCGTGAACATGGTCGTGAACCTGATCCGCTATGTCGCCGCTGCGGACAGGAAAGCCTGAGCACCGGAGCTTAGGACAATGAAGAGGTTTCCGCTGGCGGCGAGGCTCCGTCAGCTCTTCGGACTGGCTTCGAGGGACGAGGAGTTTTTCGAGGAGCTGGAAGATATACTTATCGAGGGCGACATCGGTCCGGTTGCGGCCGCCGAAGTCGTAGGCTCCCTGAAAGAGCAGCCGCCGGGGGAGGCAAAGCAGGAGCGGGAGCGTATTCTCGCTGCCCTGCGGGATTTCCTGGGCGCACGCCTGCGGGTGGAAACGCTGGGCCTGGACGAACGATCGCTCAACCTGTTCCTGGTTCTGGGAGTAAACGGGGTCGGCAAGACCACGACCATCGCCAAGCTGGCACACTATTTTCAGAAGCAAGGAAAGAACGTTCTGCTGGCGGCGGCGGACACCTTCCGGGCGGCGGCCATCGACCAGATCGGCCTGTGGGGGAGGAGACTCGGAGTGCCTGTAATCCGCCAGGACCCGGGCTCGGATCCGGGCGCCGTGGTTTTCGACGCCATCTCCAGCGCCGAGGCTCGGAAGGCCGACCTGGTGCTGGTGGACACGGCCGGGCGCATGCATAACAAGGCTCATCTGGTCAGGGAATTGGCGAAGATCGACCGCATCGTACGCAATCGAGTGCCCGCCCGGGCCTACAAGAAGGTGCTGATCATCGACGCCACCACTGGGCAGAACGCCGTGCGCCAGGCCGAAGTGTTTCAAGAAGCCGTAGGGGTGGATTCCGTCGTGCTGGCAAAGTATGACTCCACGGCCAAAGGAGGAATAGCCGTCTCGATTTCCAGCGACCTGGGTATCCCTATATCCTTTATGGGTACGGGGCAGGGGCCGGAAGATCTGCTTCCCTTCGATCGCGGGTTGTTTCTCGATTCACTGGTGGGCGGCCAATGAAAGCAGCGACTCTCAGGCTGGCTTTACGGGCTGGCCTGCTCGCGGTCTGCGCCTGCTCCCTGTTTGCCCAGGAACCCAGAGCCGGGCCCGGAATCCCGTACAAGGGTCCCGGCCGTTGCTACGTATCAAATTCTCTCGGAATGCCTTTGGAGGAGATCGGCTGGTACCGCAGCGACGAGTACGACTACATCCTGATCGTCCAGAAGCAGGACGAGGAGGAGAAGCGCTTCCTTCTGCACTCCGGCGAGGAGATTCGCCGCTGGGAGATCGTGCCCGGCGAGGAGAGGGTGTACAGGGATGGGTTGATCGAAGAGCTGCATCGCTACGATGCAGGAGGCAGGGTCGAGGAAGAACTGCGCTACCTGGACGGGGAGTTGAACAGACGAACGGTGTACCACTACAACGGGGATTCTCTTTCCTACACGGAAACCTATGACTCGGCGGGTGCTCTGCTGTACCGGGACAGCTTCCTCCTGTCCCCTTCGGGGCGCCTGCGGCGAGTTCACCGGGAAGCCGCTGAACAAGGCGGCGAACAGGATCTGGCCTTGAGCGCCGGAGATGGAACGCTGGCTGAGGAACGCTACGGCTCCTCGACCGGCAGGCTGGTAAATCACTACGATCACGAAGGCAGAGTTGCGGTTCGGGAGCTTTGGCGGGAGGGCAAGCTGGTGGAGCGGGAGCAGTTTCACTACCGTCCGGATGGCGCTGTTCTGGAAAGCTGCGAGCTGGAAGAACTGGAATCGGGACGAATCACCTTGCGCAGCTACGACGAGGAAGGCAATCTTGTTCGCAGCAGTGTGGAGCAGGAGGGGCAGACAATCGAGCAGACGAGTTATCTCCGCAACAGCGAAGGGCAACTCCTGGAGACCATCCGCAGGAGCTCCGAGGGACTGGAGCGCTGGCGCTACGAATACGGCCCGGAAGGGGTCCTGAGCAGGGAGGAGTACAGCCTGCGAGGAGCTCGCCAAAAGGTAACCCTTTATCAAGGTGAAAACGAACGGATAGAGGAGCTGTATCGCGAGGGAAAGATGTTCATGAAGGTCTACTACCGCGGTTCGCAGAAGACAAAAGAGGAGTTCATAGAATCCGGCCGGGTAGTCCGGGTAAGGGAGCTGGAGTGAGGTACAGGTTCGTCGTCTTCATGGGCTTGCGTTATTTCAGCGCCAGGCGGCACTCCACCGGGGCGACCTCTACGGTTCTGTCGGTGCTGGGAGTCGCCGTGGGCGTGATGACCCTTACCGCCGTGCTGGGAGTGATGAACGGTTTCCAGCTCGGCTTTATCGAGAGCATTCTCGAGGTTAGCTCCTACCATCTTCAGGTACAGCCGGCCGGCGATGAGAGTATCTCCCCAGACGTACTGCCCAAAATACGCTCTCTGCCCTCGGTAAGCGCTGCGGTTCCTTTTACAGAATATCAGGTCATCATCAAGGGCCGGTTTGCCGAGCAGCGGGGATGCCTGGTCCGCGGTCTGCCTGCAGACGTGGAACTCCTCGATCCGGGATTCGAGCATCATCTGGAGATCGTCTCCGGAGCTTTTGACCTCGCACGACCCGGGGCCATCGTGCTCGGAGTCGAGCTGGCCCGGCACCTCGGTGTCTCGGTCGGAGATACCGTGACGCTTCTCTCTCTGGAGGGAGCTTCCTTCGCGGATCTCAATGCATTCCAGCATTCCTATCGGGTGGCCGGGCTGTTCAGAAGCGGTTATTATGAGTTCGATCTGGGTTGGGCGTTCCTCTCCCTAGCCGAAGCGGCGGCCTTGGATCCACAGGCCGCGCCGCGTCTCTCCATCGGAGTGAAGATTCGAAACCGCTTCAGAGACCAGCTGGCAGCCGAACACATCCGCCAGGCGCTGGGACGCGGGGCGTATCAGGTCGTAAGCTGGCGGGAGTTCAACCGGGCTTTTTTCGGCGCCCTGCGAATGGAGAAGATAATGATGATGGTCCTGATCGGGCTGATTTTCATAGTGGTGGGATTCAACGTCTATCATAGCCAGAGGAGAGCGGTGCGGGAGCGTTTCGAGGAGATCGGGGTGCTCAAGGCGCTTGGCGCTTCCGAGGCGGCTATACGCAGGGTATTCGTGCTCGATGGTCTGCTGATCGGCTTGCTCGGCAGTCTGTTCGGGCTGCTGCTGGGGCTATTTCTTTCAGCCAACATCAATACGGTGTTTACCGTCGTCGAGGCGCTGGCAAACGGTTTTCTGGGGATCCTCGAAAGGCTGCTCTTTCCCCTGCTACGCTCTTCCACGGACCGTTTTTCCCTGTTTTCTCCGGCCTATTTTTACATAACCGAGGTACCCAGCCGCGTGCTGCCGCAGGAGGCGATTCTGATTGTGCTCTTTGCCCTCTTTTCGCCTGCCCTGGCCGCTTTGTCGGCCGCCTCCAGGGTTAAACAGGTCAAGCCAGCCGAGGTGTTGCGCTATGAGTGAGCAGGAGGCCGGTCTCCTGGAAGTCAGTGGATTGAAGAAGGTATTTCGAAGCGGCCAGGAAGAGCTGACCGTATTCGAAGAGGTGAGCTTTGCGGTAAGGGAGGGCTCCATCGTGGTGATATCCGGAGAGAGCGGTTCCGGCAAGACTACTCTACTCAACCTGATCGGCGCCCTGGAAGCGGCCAGTGAGGGACGGATTTTGTTCCGCGGCGAGGAGATGACCGGCAAGGCCGAAGAAGAGTTGATCGAATTTCGCAGTCGCCGCCTCGGTTTTATCTTCCAGTTCCACTATCTGCTCAAGGATCTCACCGCCCTGGAAAACGTGTTCGTACCGGCCCTGATTGCCGGGCGCCCCGGGGCCGCAGCGCGCAGGCGGGCGCGGGAGTTGCTCAGCCGGGTGGGTCTGGAGCAGCGACTGGAGCACTACCCGGTACAGCTTTCCGGCGGAGAGCGCCAGCGAGTGACCGTAGCTCGCGCCCTCATGAACGATCCCGAGCTGATCCTCGCCGACGAACCGACAGGCAATCTTGACGAGAGAAACTCCAGGGCAATAAGGGAATTGCTTTTCGAGTTGGTACGGGCCTTCGGAAAAACGATGATTCTGGTGACTCATGCGGCGGAGTTGGCCCTGGCCGGAGACCAGCACTACCTGCTCGAACATCATAGGTTGAAGAGGTTATGAGCGGCTCGAAAGGCCGGTTTCCCTTCTACCTGGGTCTGCGCAACTTCGTAGGCAGAGGCGGGAGGATCTCCCCCCACCTGCTCGGCTCGATTCTTGGAATAGCCCTGAGCCTGATTCCCCTGGTCGTAGTACTGGAGGTCGCCGACGGGATGATCGAAGGGATCACTCGCAGGTATCTGGAGGTGGGAACCTACCATCTTCAGGTCAGCCTGGCTGCGGGAACGAGCCAGGAACGCTTCTTGAACCTGGCCGAAAGACTGCGGGGCAGGGAAGGAGTACAGGAGGTCATCATCGAACGGCAAGGAATGGGCATGCTGTACACCTCCGGTGGAAGGACGGCTGTGACAGTGCGGGCCGTACCCCCTACATTGTACGACGCCGACGCCGGATTCCGCCGCTACTTCTCCTTGACCCAGGGTTCGTTCAACCTTTCCGAACGCGACATGGTCGTTATAGGCCGGGAGGTTGCCCGGAAGCTCGACGTGGCGCTCGGCGAGCAGGTGAAGCTGCTCACCGGCGTCTCGGTTGCGGGCCGCAGCCTGCCTAGGATCACAACCCTCAGGGTGACCGGCATCTTCTCCACCGGTTATCAGGAGCTGGACAAGCTGTGGATATACATGCCCCTGCGAACGGGCATCCGGGTTCTTCCCGAAGACAGCTCCACGCAGTTTCTAGGGATCAAGGTCAAGGATCCCTTCGCCGCAATCGCGCAGCAGGCCCGGCGTCTCCAGGCCGATCTGCCCGCCGATGCCAGGGTTTCCAGCTGGTTCGAGCTGGAGAAAGCCAACTACAAGTCATTTCAGACCACCAGGGTGCTGTTGCTGTTTATCATGGCCTTGATCGTGGTTGTGGCCACGATCAACATCTCCTCCGCGCTGGTAATGATTGTGCTGGAAAAAACGGGGGAAATCGGCATCCTCAAGGCGATCGGTGCGCATCCTCGGGACGTAGGCCTGGCTTTCCTGTTCACCGGACTCCTGACCGGGATCGGCGGGGTCCTGTTGGGGCTGGGACTGGGGCTGATGCTGGCGGTCAACATCAATGGTATCCTCCGGGGCCTGGAGGTCGTGGTGAACCTGATCGTAAACGGATATCGTGTTCTGGCCGCACCGTTGGGCTGGGTGGGCAGCGGCGCCAGTGTTCGGGTATTCAACGCCGAGTTCTATCTCGAGGAAATCCCTATCCGGATCGAGGCGGCGGAGATCTCCGTTGTGGCCGGCCTGACACTGCTGCTCGCGACTCTGGCTGCCTTCTTCCCGGCTCGTTCGGCGGCCAGAATCAAGCCCATCGACGTTTTGAGAAAGATTTGATTTTTTTGCGATATTGTTTATTATTGAGCAGAGAGTGACTGAAACATGAAGTGCGAGATTTGCGGTGCGCGTAAAGCGGTGATCCACATCCAGCAGGTTGCCGGCAAGGAACGCATCGATCTGCACCTGTGCGAGGAATGCGCCGTGGAGCGGGGGATCGTAGGGGCAGGTTCGGCAGGCGGCGGCAAGGAGCAGAGAATCGAGATATCGATTTCCAGCCTGCTCAACGGATTGGTGGATGTACGAGATCTCAAGGGTGCCGCTGAGAAGGTGTGTCCCGGCTGCGGGTCGAAGTGGGAATCTATCCGCAAGCGGGGCAAGGTGGGCTGCGCCGAATGCTACGGTGTTTTCGGTCGCGAGATGCGGGGCATGCTGGAAAAAATGGGAGCTCACGGTACGAACCACCGTGGAAAGCTGCCCAGAAGGCTCCGGACATACAAGAAGTACCTGGTGGATGTGGTAAAATTGAAGGAAGGTTTGAAGGAAGCCTTGAAGAGGGAGGACTACGAAAAAGCGGCCCGGATCCGCGACCGGATTCGCGAGCTGGAGAAACCTGCGGAGGGGTGCTGATGCAGATGCAGGATCTGGAGGGCTGGTTCAACTTCCCCGGTGCCGAGGACGACGTCGCCGTATCCAGCCGGGTGCGGCTGGCCCGCAACTTGCTCGGTATTCCCTTTCCACCGGCCTTGAGCAAGGAGCAGGAGGAACAGGTACAGCAGCAGGTCGTTGCCGCCTTCGCCCAGCTTCCCGACGATTTCCAGGCGGTCTACCTGGACAGCCTGGCCCCTCTGGAGCGGAAAATCCTGATGGAGAGAAATACCATCTCACAGGACTTTTGCGCCTCTCCGAACAAGCTCGTACTTCTGGAGCGAAAAGGAATCCTGAGCGCCATGGTGAACGAGGAGGATCACCTCAGATTGGCCTGCATTAAGACCGGGCTCTGCCTGGAGGATGTATTCCGGCGGGCGGATGAGCTGGACGATTGTCTGGAAGATAACCTCCACTACGCTGCTTCGATGGAGTGGGGCTATTTGTGTTCCAGCCTCGAAAATGTCGGGACCGGCCTGCGAGCTTCGGTGATGCTGCACCTACCAGCGCTGGTATTGGACGGAACCATAGGTTGGGCGTTGAAGCGGATCAGCCAGATCGATCTGGTGGTCAAGGGATACTGGGGCGACGGGGACAACTCCCTTGGTGACATGTACCAGATTTCAAACCCCCTGTCTCTAGGCTATCGGGAGAAGGATATACTCGGTTGGGTGGGAAAGGCTGCTTCCGAGCTGGTGAAATACGAGAGAAAAGCCCGGGAGGAAATGCTCAAGAGCAGGCGGCTGGAGCTAGAGGACCAGGTTTACCGGGCTTACGGGATCCTGAAAAACTGCCGCCTGATCTCCTCCAAGGAGGCAATTACCTTGCTGGCAACGGTGCGGTTGGGAATCAGCGTGGGGATGCTGGAGGAGCCGGCCAGCGAGGAGGTGACAGCTCTGATGATCCTGGCCCAGAAGGCCCACATTCAAAAAATGCTCGACCAGATGGATGACGAAACAGATAATAAATTAGTAGATTATACACGGGCAAAACTAATACGGCAGGCCCTGGAGGGTCATAGCCGGGAGGCAAGCAATGTTTAAGGGTTTAACCCAACGTGCACAGAAGATACTTACAGTTTTGGCCCAGGAAGAAGCCAAGCGCTTCCATTCCGATCAGCTCCTGCCGGAGCATATCGTGATCGCACTGCTTAAAGACGGCGAGGGAGTGGCGGTAAAAGCGCTGCAGAAAGCCAAAGTGGATCTCGGCGAGATGCAGCTGGAAATAGAACGGTCCCTGCCCATGGGCAAGGGAGGATTGATCCTGGGCGATGTTCCCCCTTCCAAGAGGGGAAAAAAGATCCTTGAAGACTCCGCGGCCGAGGCCCGCAACATGGGTCACGAATACATCGGGACCGAGCACCTGCTTCTGGCCTCAGCCCAGGAGGAATCCAGCGTCACCTCCCGTTATCTCAACCGTCACAGCATCACGGTCAACAAGTTGCGGGAGATAATCATCCAGATAAACGGCTTGGGAGACCTGAGCCAGCAGATGCAGCAAAAAAAGAAGACCCAGCCGATTACCCGAAAAGCCACGCCGACTCTAGACGAGTTCAGCCGCGATCTGACCAAGCTGGCCCGAGAGGACAAGCTGGATCCTGTTATCGGCCGGCTGCGGGAGATCCAAAGGGTGATCCAGATACTGGCCAGGCGGACCAAGAATAACCCCGTACTGATCGGTGAGCCTGGTGTAGGCAAGACGGCGATTGTCGAGGGACTGGCGCAGAGGATCGTAGGCGGCGACGTGCCGGAGGCGCTGGCCGGCCGCCGGGTCTTGACCCTGGATCTGGCCTCGCTGGTAGCAGGAACCAAGTATAGGGGTGAGTTCGAAGAGCGATTGAAGCGGGTGATGAAAGAAATATTAGCGGCCAGCAACGTGATCTTGTTCATCGACGAGCTGCACACCCTGATCGGCGCCGGTGGAGCCGAAGGTGCAATCGATGCCTCGAATATGCTGAAGCCCGCCCTGTCCAGGGGAGAGCTGCAGTGTATCGGCGCCACCACCCTTAACGAATATCGCAAGTATGTGGAGAAGGACGCCGCCCTGGAGCGCCGCTTCCAACCGATCTATGTACGGGAGCCGAACGTGGAGGAGACCGTAAAGATCCTCAAGGGTTTGAGAGAGTACTACGGGAAGTTCCACCACGTAACCTATACCTACGAAGCGCTCGAGGCCTCAGCGGCGTTGTCTCATCGATACATCACCGATCGTTTCCTGCCGGACAAGGCGATCGATCTGATAGACGAGGCGGGCAGCCGAAAAAAGATCGATACTAGTGTACGTCCGAAGGAGCTGGCCGAGATCGAGACACGGATAGAGACCCTGAGTACGGAGAAGAGCAACCTCGTTGCCCAGCAGAACTACGAGCGCGCCGCAGCTATCAGGGACCAGGTGAAAACGTTACGCAACAAGATGGACTCTATCAAGCAGGACTGGGAAGCCAACCTGCGGGTCGAAGAGAACCTGGTGGATATCGAGGATATCCAGACTGTGGTTTCCGACATCACCGGAATCCCTTTGAACCGGATAGCCCAAAGCGAGTCGGAGAAGCTGCTCAAGATCGAAGAGGAGCTGCACAAGCGGGTAATCGGCCAGGACGTGGCCATCAACTCGATCGCCGCGGCGATCCGCCGTTCCCGTACGGGATTGAGCTCGCCCCGTCGGCCCCTGGGGTCGTTCATCTTTCTCGGTCCTACTGGGGTGGGCAAGACCCTGCTGGCCAAGACTCTGGCCGCTTTCCTGTTCGGCAATGAAGACGCTCTGGTACGCATAGACATGTCCGATTTCATGGAGAAGCACAATGTTTCCCGTCTGGTGGGAGCCCCCCCCGGCTACATCGGCTACGAAGAGGGAGGCCTGCTTACCGAGAAGATCCGCAGGCGCCCGTACAGCGTCATCCTGCTCGACGAGATAGAGAAGGCTCATCCGGATGTCTTCAATCTTCTGCTCCAGGTGCTCGAGGAAGGGCAGCTTCAAGACAACCTGGGACACACGGTAAGCTTCCGCAACACGGTGCTTATCATGACCTCCAACGCCGGGGCCCGCGAGATCAGCAAAGATACCTCGCTGGGTTTTCACGTGGAAGAGGGCACGATGCGCTATGAAGAGATACGTACCAGCGCGCTCAGCGAGATGAAGCGCCTGTTCAATCCGGAGTTTATAAATCGGGTGGACGAAACGGTGGTATTTCACAGCCTGAGCCGCGAGCAGTTGCGGGAGATCCTCGAGCTCATGGTCCAGGAGATACAGAAGCAGCTAACCGAACAAAACATCACCCTGGAAATAACCAAGCCGGCTCGGGAGTATCTTATCGAAGAGGGTTACGACGAGAAGTACGGCGCCAGGCCGCTGCGCAGGACCCTGCAGAAGCTGGTGGAGGATCCGCTTTCCGTAGATATGCTCAAGGGTCGGTTCAAGCAGGGCAGCACCATTGTAGTAGATCTGAAAGAGGGCAAAATAACCTTCCGCACCAAGCGAGACCGCAAGGGCTCGAAAAAAACAGGCACCTCCGGGCAGTTGCCGGACAAGCCCGGTAAGAGTTCCGCAGGTAAGGACATTGTGGAGGTAACCCAGGAACTGGCCATACGCTGAGTGCCGGGGCCGGGATTGCATAAAAGATTGGCGACAATCGAAGTAAAAAAAACAGGGAGCTTCGCCTCCCTGTTTTTTCTTGTCTTGCCGCTCCTGTTGATCACCCCGCAGGAGGTGCAGGCTCAGAGTGCGGAGAATCTGTTCGAAGCGGGCAAGAAGGCCTTCCACGACGGGCTGTATGTGATGGCCGGGAGGAACTTCAGGCGGCTGGTCGAACAATTTCCAGACAGTACTCTGGCCGATGAGGCCGATTATCTCAGCGCCGTCTCGGATTTCTACCTGGGCGAGTTCCGCGGCTGCCTCGCCACCCTGGAAAATTACACCCGCATGTATCCCCGCTCGCCCAATAACCGCCGGGTATCCTACTGGTTAGGTAGTGCTTATTTTCAACTTCAGGACTACCGGCAAGCTCTGGACTGTCTGGAGGAGCAGATAGACAGCTATCCTGGGGAGCAGCCTTACTTCGATCATTCCCTGTTGCTCAAGGGAATGGTCGAAGAAAATCTTTCGGAGTTTTACTCGGCGCGGGAAAGCTATAGCAGGCTCGTTGCCAGCCCCTCGGCTAGATCCTTGTGGCCCCAGGCTTTATACCGCTGGGGAGCGGTCGAGCTGAGGCTTGGCAACTACGCCTCGGCTCTGACCTCTTTCACCCGTATCCTGGTCGAGTTCCCCGCTTCTCCGTATGCCACCGAGGCGGTGTTCTTTTCGGGAGAGTGCAGCTATTTCCTGGGACGGTATGCCGAAGCCGAACGAAGCTACCATGCCGTGCTGTCCGGGGAGCCCGACCTCGAGAAGCGGGAGACCGCTTTGTATCGCCTGGCAGCTATAATGGCCGAACAGGGCCGTCACGCCGAGGCGCTCGCTAGCTGCGAGGAGCTGGAGCTGCGCTTTCCCGACGGACGTTACCGAAGCCCCCTGTCCCGGCTGAAAGCGGACCTGCTGTTCGACCTCCAGCGCTACGACCAGGCCTTCAGCGCCTACCAGAGAGCTCTGGAGATGGCCGAAGGGCCGGAAGACAGGCAGGGAATCAGCTACAACCTGGGATTGTCCGCCTACCTGGCCGGGAAGCTGGAAGCCTGCCTGGAACCGCTGGAAAACGCTCTGCAGGGCGAGGCGGGAGTCGCCGAAAGCAGCCTGTTGCGGCTTGGCGTCGCTCTGGCGGACCTCGGCCGGAGCGAGCAGGCTATCCAGCGCCTGGAGGAGTTCGGCAGGCGCTTTCCGGCCTCGGGGCAGCGGGAGGAGGCGCTGCGCCTGCTGGCTTCCCTGTACCGGAACAGCGGCAGGTCCAGGCAGGCGGTGCAGAGCTACACGCTGCTTATCAACCGTTATCCCTACTCCGCTCATAGGGCCGAGTACCTGTTCGGCCGGGCCAGCGCCTTGCTGCAGGATGGTGACAGCGCTGAGGCGCTGAAAGATTTCTTCCTCCTGGTGGAGAAGCACGGCGAATCGGCCTATCTCCCGGAGAGCGAGTACAGCATAGGGTACATCTATTGCGAAAGGGGAGAGTACAAACGAGCCCTGCCGTACTTCGAGTCCGTACTCGAGCATAATCCATCCGAGGAGCTGGCCGGCCGGGCGATTTTGGCGGCAGGGGTGGGCTCTTTCAATGCTGGTGATTTCGAGCAGGCCCTGCGCTGGTTCGCCCGCAATACGAATTCCGGCAGCCAGAGGCCCTGGGCCGGGGAAAGCTGGTTATATCAGGGTCGGACTCACTACAAGCTCGAGCACCTGGAGGCCGCCGCCGCCAGCTTTGCCCGGGCCGCCGTTCTTCTCGACGGAACGGCGCAGGGGGAAGAAGCTCTGTTCTGGCAAGGCCTCTGCCATTTCCGGCTCGACCGGCTGCCCCAGGCAAAAGCGGCCTTTTTGAAGCTCGCCGAGCGCTATCCGGATGGACACAGGACCGCGGAGAGCTACTATCGGGCAGGACTTTGTGCCTCCCTGTCCGGGACCCATGCAGAGGGAATCGAATATTTCGACCGGGCGCTCCGGCTCTCGGAGAGCCAGCCGCCTCAATATCGGGAAAGCTTGAGCCAGGAAATCCTTTATCAAAAAGGATGCAGCTACTTGCAGATCGCAGACAGGGACAAGGCCGTAGTCACTTTCGAGGTCCTGGCCCGGGAGTATCCACACAGCGCCCTGGCTCCGGAGGCTTTTTTCAAGCTGGCCGAGGAGGATTTCCAGTCCGGAGAGTACGAGCGGGCCCGGCAGGGATTCCTCAGGGTGGCGGAGGGATACCCTGAGAGCCCGGCTGCCGATTCGGCCTTATACTGGGCAGGAGCAAGTGCGGCACGCAACGGCGAGGCGGCGGCCGCTCTAGACTATCTGCTTCGCTACCTGGAGTCCCATCCGCCGGGGCAAGGGAGCGTGACAGGCGGGCTAACCGAGGTAGCGATTGCGGAGATTCGTACTGTTCTTGCGAGTCTGGCCGGGAGCGCGGGAAAGCAGGGCGATGTATTCGAGGAGTTCTACCGACGGGCGGAGCGCAGCCGGTCGCTGCCGGTAGAGTTGAAAAACCGGGTACGCTTCGAGTACGCCCGCTACCTGTTTCCGGATTGCCGGGAAGACGCCATGGAGATCCTGCGCGCCTTGAGGGCAGCGGGTGTAGAAGAACCGCTCGCCGGTGAGGTAAACTTTCTGGTGGGCGAGTACTATCGTAGCCGGGGAGAGCTGGAGCGGGCCCGCGATATCTTCATAGGGATTACGGCGGCCAATACGGACCGGGCTGGCGCGGCGGCCCAGCTCGGCGTCGCCCGCATTCTGGAGACCCAGGGAAAGAAATTGGAAGCCGCCGAGGAATACTTGAAGGTTTATTTTCTCTATCCGGATTACGTGGAATTGGCCGAAGAGGGCTTGTACAACGCAGGCCGGGTGTATTGGGAGCAGGGAAAGAAGGACCGGGCCGGCCAGCTCTTCGAGAAGCTACGCCGGGAGTACCCTCAGAGCCGGTGGCTGCAGAAGCTGCCCGGATAGAAATTTCTCGGAAAGGGACGGTAAGCCATGGCGGACGCCATTCAAGTACTGGATACCACGCTGAGGGACGGCAATAAGCTGCCTTTCGTCGTTCTTGATCTGCATGACCGCCTGGTGATCGCCAGGCAGCTCGCCTCTCTGGGCGTGGATATCATAGATGCCGGATACCCGGCCGCCTCGCCGGAAGAGAGGGAAAGTGTGACGGCCATCACCACTGAGATCAAGGGCCCACACATTTCGGCATTGAGTCGCGCCGTGGTCCGGGACGTTGAGGATGTCTGCACCCTGCTGTCGAAAAGCGAAAAGCCCTATCCGCATATATTCCTTCCGGCCTCGCCCTATTTCATGGAACGCGTGCTGGAGATAGAACCTTCGGAGTGCCTGGAGCTGATCAGGCACTGCCTGGATGCTGCGATCCCCTACGGCTTTCCGGTCCAGTTCTCGCTGGGTGAGATCGGGGAAGCTGAGCCGGAGTTTCTGCTTCGGGCCTCGCTGGCAGTAGCCGAGGGCGGTGCGCAGGTCCTCAACCTGGCCGATACCAACGGCTGCATGCACCCGGCTGCAGCGTCCGCGCTGGTCGGCAAGATCAGGGAACGTCTGAAAGATTACCCGGCGATGCGTATCGGGGTCCATTTTCACAATGACCTGGGACTGGCTACGGCCAACACGGTGGCCTGCCTGGAAGCGGGAGCGAGACACGTGGAAGGAACTATCGGTGGATTGGGCGGCCGCGGTGGCAACACGGCCCTGGAGGAAGTGCTGTTCGCCGTCGAAGCCTTCTCGGAGCGCCTGCACCTCAGCCATAATCTCAAGCTCGACCAGCTATCCAGGACTTCGGCCCTGCTGGGACGGTTAACCGGAGTAGTGGCGCACCCGAATAAGCCGGTTCTGGGCAAGTGCGCTTTCCGGCAGAGCCGGGGTTCGGAGGCGAGGGACGCGTTGCCGGAGCGTCTGCAGCAGCTTCTGCGCGAGCAGACGATTGGACGGCCCGCGGATGCCCTGTTCGGCGACCGGGAGATGACCCGCGCGGGCTTCCAGCAGCAGCTCGAGAGCGTCGGATTGAACTGCCAGGGAGTAAATCTGGACAAGGTCTACGGCCTGTATCAGACCCAGGTTCGACGCAAGAAGACCGTCAGCCTCAGCGAGGTCCAGGCCATGGTCGAACAGGCCCGGCTGGAAGAGCAACAGGCGATTTACGACCTGGTTTCCTTCAATGTCATGACCGGATCCGGGGTGCTGCCCGTAGGCAGCGTGGAGCTCAGGAGGGAAGGCGCCGTGCTGGTGCAATCCGCAACGGGCAGCGGCCCAGTAGACGCCCTCTGTCGGGCGGTGGACAAGGCGGTGGGGGTGAAGCCGCGCCTGGTTCTTTACTCGGTTGATCATCTCACTGAGGGAAAGGACGCCAGGGCGGAGATCACGGTCAGCCTGGCTTACCTGGGTAAGAGGTACCACGGGCATTCCGGCAGCACCGATGTGGTCGAGGCTAGCCTGCGGGCCTATCTGGAAGCGGTGAACCACCTCGAAGCCCATCGTCGCAAAGCGCCCGTAGAGGAGTTCTATATAAACGGGGAAGAGCTGTGGTGGGAATGAGCACCGAAGCCGGCGGCAGTCCCGAGGACGGAAATCCCGCGGGGAGCGCTGTCCAGCTTTTCGCGCCTGCTACTCGTTGACTCGCTCGACGTACTCCCGGGTTTCCGTGTTTACCAGGATCTTGTCGCCTGCCTTTATAAACAGGGGTACTTTCACTACCAGGCCGGTTTCCAGGGTCACCGGCTTGGTGGCGCCGGACACCGTGTCTCCCTTGAGACCGGCCTGCGCCTCGGTAACGCTCAGTACGATCTTGTAGGGTAGCAGTATATCTATCGGCTTTTCATCCCATACTGAGAGCTGTACGGTATCCCCGTCACGGATGAAAAGCTTCTTGTCTTCCTGGCCTGCGAGCAGCATAGTGAACTGCTCGTAGGTTTCCAGGTCCATGAAGTGTAAACTGTCGCTGTCGGCATAGAGGAACTGGGCCTCCCGTGTCTCCACGTTCACGTCCTCCAGCATCTCTTGGCTCTTGTTCACCTGCTTGAGTACCTGGCCGGAGATCAGGCTCTTCAGCTTCAGGCGGACAAATGCCGATCCTTTACCTGGGTTAACGAATTCCCGCTCTACAACCAGATAGGGCTCGTTCTTGATCAAAAGGAAGGTTCCCTTGGAAATTGCACCGGCTCGAATCATAAGTATCCTCTTGTAGCCTATCCTAATTCAGTTTCCCCGCTCGTTTCAAGATTGCCCTCCCGGCTCGGCGGGATTTCCTTCTTCGTCCGGCTATTCCAAAAGCGGAAGATCGAGGTGAGAAGGGTAACCGGATGAATGGTACACCCTATGGCTGGCGATCTGGAAATCCGCTTCCAGCGCTTCGGGGATGGCAACGAAGGTCTGAGGGTTCCTGTCGATCAGAGGAAACCAGCTACTTTGGATCTGCACCATGATCCGGTGTCCTTTCAGGAAGGTATGGTGCTTGTCCAGGAGGCTGAACTCTATTTCGGTAACCGCGCCGGGTACGAGAGGCTCGGGTCGAGAGAAGCCGTGGCGAAACTTACTGCGAAATACGTCGGCGGTCAGGAGCATCTGATATCCGTTCATGGATCTCTGGCCGGCATCCGGGCTGGTGTCGGAGCAGCTACCCGGTTGGTCCTCCGGATAGACATCGATAACCTTGACCACCCAGTCTGCGTCGGTTCCTGAAGCCGCCACGTACAGGTTGGCGACGATCGGGCCGGCAACCGTCACCGCTTTTTCAAGGACCTCTGTCTGGTAGACCAGCACATCCGGCCGGGAGGCTGCAAACCTTTGATCCTCGACCGCCCAAAGATGTCCCTGCAATACTCCGACTTCCGCGCTGTAGGGGACTGGCTCGCCCGGGTCGCTGATAAAGGAGTCGTATTGCCCGTCCTGATTCCGCTGAGGAGGCTGAAAGGTGAGCTTAGATCCGGGCTGCAGATACAGCCCGCGGGTCGCGACCTCCTTCGGCGGCCAATGATCGTAGGACCGCCAGCGGTTGCCGCCGGTCTCGAAGACCAGGGCTTCCGGAAGCTGCGGGTCGACTGTGTCCTTGAGGTAATATTCGAAGAAGGGCAGCTCCACCTGCTCCCGGAAGTAGGTCGATGTTTCAGAGCCGAAGTCGATGGCCCCGAGACTGGATCCGTCTCGAACGACCCATCCTCCGTGGCTCCAGGGTCCGATGACCAGGATGCTCCGGTTGCCGGGGCTGGTTGTCTCGATAGTGCGGTAGATGCTGAGGGGGCCGTAGAAATCCTCAACGTCGAACCAACCGACTACGTTGAGAACCGGACAGCGGATATTCTTCAGATCCTTGAGCACGTTCCTGCTCTGCCAGTACTCGTCATAGATCCAGTGCTCGAGCAGCTCGTTCCACATGGGTATCCGGCGGTTGAAACAGCTGTTGTTCACGTTGGCGATCGGACCGAGCTCGAGGAAAAAACGATAGCCGTCGGCGGAGCCGTACGGGTAAGGTCCAAATCCTGTCTCCGTGAGTCCCTCCCGGAGTTGGCCGCACTGCCAGGTCCAGTCGAAGGCGTACATCAGGCGGAACGCGCCGTTGTGATAGTAATCATCGCCGATAAATTGGTCCGCCGGACTGGCTTGGGGCGAGCAGGCCCGCAGAGCGGGATGAGGCTCGATCAAAGACATCACCGTAAGCCAGCCCGCATAGGAGATGCCCCATTGTCCGACCCGGCCGTTATGGCCCGGAATGTTTTCGAGCAGCCATTCGATGCTGTCATAGCTGTCGCTTGCTTCGTCTGTGTCCCGGGCACCAGACTTGGCGGACAGGTAGGGTCGGTGATGCACGAAAGTACCCTCGGAGCGGAACTTGCCCCGAATGTCCTGATAGACGAAGATGTACCCTTCCCGGGTGAATCCCGGTGAAGGTCCCAGGGAGGACTTGTAGCTGTCCGCGCCGTAGGTACCCAGACCGTACGGAGTACGCTTGAGCATAATAGGGTATCTTCGGGAAAGATCTTTGGGTATATACACCTCCGTGAACAGTCTGACCCCGTCCCGCATCGGGATCAGGCACTCCTGTTTCCAGTAGTGCTGTTTTACGTATTCCCTGCCCTGGGCTGCAACGAAACAAGTCAAAGAGAGAAATAGAACCGCTGTGGATAGTCGGGGGCTTACCCGGCAGCGTATTTTCATTTTTCTACTCCGCATCCTCTCGAAGTCATTCCCATCAATTCTCCTTTCCCCCGTTCCGGGCCCGGCGGGGGGCGGCTTTACAACTCCCTGGGCGCCCGTCTTCGGCCCCTGGCCACTGGCTGTCCAGCTCAAGGGTACACCTCCCGGGAATAGGGAATCAGCTCCCGCAGGGACTCCCGCCCGAGCAATACGAGCAGCAAGCGGTCCAGACCCAAGGCTACGCCCGAGCATTTCGGGAGTCCCGTGCGGTGGAGGATCCGTAAAAGCTCCCGGTCGCTCGGGTGGGGCACTGCAGCCTGTCGTTTCAGGTCCTCCTGAGTGCGAAAAAAGGCCTCGATCCGCTCGGGATCCGTCTCCTCCGAGTAACAGTTGGCCAGCTCGACACCGGCCAGGTACAGCTCCCAGCGTTCTGACCAGGGAGTGCCTGCCCGTCGGCGGGCCAGCGTGGGAATCCGAGAGGGATAGTCGTAGAGAACTACCGCTCGATCTCGAGGGAGCCTGGGTTCGACGAAGGCCAGAAATACCTTGTGAAAAAGATCCTCCCAGCGGTCCGCCTCTGTACAGACCAGCCCTCTGTTCTCGGCGGCAGCCCGCATGGCCCGGCAGCCGGTCAGCTCGCCTAGAGGCTTTCCCAGCCAGCGGGCGAATGCCTCGTCCATGGAAAGCCGCAGGAACGGAGGAGAGCAGTCGAGTCTTTCGCCGCGGTACTCCCGGATCGGGCTCTCACCCAGCTGGCGGAACAAAGAAACGAACAACACTTCCAATACCTCTACAGAATCCAGATAATCCGCTCCTACGGTGTACCACTCGAGCATCGTGAACTCCGGGTTATGCAGTGCAGAGAGAGGTTCCCGGTTGCGAAACGATTTGCAGATCTGAAAGATGCTGCCGCTGCCCTCGGCGAGCAGCCGTTTCATCCACAGCTCGGGGGAGGGAACCAGGTAAAGGTCGCGGGGGCTGTCCGCCGGCGACTCGAGGCGGGTTCGAAAAACCTCCAGGTGGCCTTCGGGGATGAGAAAGGCAGAGAGCAGGGGAGTGTCGACCTCCAGGTAGCCCCGGTCTATAAAAAAGGAGCGGATACATTGAACGATTTTGGCCCGGGTCTTGCGGGTGATCATATCGATCATGTTCATTGCTCAACCGGGGAAGTATATCAATAGCGGGGCGGCATTGGACAGAGGGCTCGGGGTTGACTATATTCTTACCAAAGTAAACCGGCTGCAGGATTATCGCTTTCGAGCCCAGCCGAGGTAGGAACAGCAGGAGAAGAACCGACTCATGACGCCTACAGCCAGATCCAGGGAAGACCATCTGCCAGGTTTCGATAGGATCTCCAGCAAGCCGCTGCCCGAATATGGTGCTACGGGCGTGCGGTTTCGCCACCGGATAACCGGTTGCGAGGTGTTTCACCTGGTTAACGATGATCCCGAGAATCTCTTCGCCCTCGTCTTCCGCACCCCGCCAAGTGACAACACCGGTGCTTTTCATATCCTGGAGCACGCGGTGCTCTGCGGATCCGAGCGTTTTCCTCTCAAGGATCCCTTCCTCGTGCTGCTGCAGTCCAGCACCAAGACTTTCCTCAATGCCTTCACTTTTCCCGACAAGACGGTGTACCCCGCGAGCAGTCTGGTGGAAAAGGATTTCTTCAATCTCCTGTACGTATACGCAGATGCTGTGTTTTTTCCCCTGCTCAGCGAAGAGGCGTTTATGCAGGAGGCCCACCACGTTGAGCCCGTCGACGCCGAAGAAGGGAACGGGCGGCTTACACGCACCGGGGTGGTATTGAACGAGATGAAGGGAGTGTTTTCCAGTTCGGAGTCCGTGGTAGCCCGCGCTTCGCTGCACAGCCTGTTTCCCAATTCACCGTACGGGTTGGAATCCGGAGGCCATCCGGCGCACATCCCCGAGCTGACCCTTCGGCAACTTCGGGACTGTCATCGCCGTTTCTACCATCCAGCCAACTGCAAGATCTTTCTGTACGGGAATATACCCACCAGGCGCACCCTGGAGTTTCTCGAGGAGCATTTCCTGGCTCGTTTTCAACCTGCCGGGATCGATTCCTCGGTATCGCCGCAGCCGCGCTGGAGACAGCCTCGTCACTTGGATCAAACCTATCCACTGGCCGAAGCGCGGGCCCGGACGTCGGGCGGCCGGAGCACAGTCACCTTGAACTGGCTCACCGTTCCGGTAACGGATCCCCTGAGGATGCTTTCCATCGTGGTACTTGCCGAGCTTCTGGTCGGAAATGAAGGAGCAGCCCTGCAGAAGGCTCTTCTGGAATCGAGGCTGGGCCACGACCTGTCGCCGGCCACAGGGCTGGAAACGGAACTGGGTGAGCTGGTGTTTACGGTGGGGCTGCGAGGCACTGATCCTGAGCGCACCGGCGACATTGAACGGGTGGTACTGGGTACCCTGGAGGAACTGGTGGACCTCGGTATCGAGGAGGAATCTGTGCAGGCGGCCCTGCACCGGGTGGAGTTCCGCAACCGCGAGATCCAGCGCGGCGGCCGTCCCTACTCCCTGGTGCTTATGCGCAGGGCTCTGCGAGGGTGGCTGCGTGGAGTGGATCCGCAGACCACCCTGGAGTTTCGCCGCTGGATGGACGTTCTCAAGGAGCAGGTTGAGCGGGGACGATACTTCGAGAGTCTCATCGAGGGGTATCTGCTGGCCAATCACCACAGGTCCACGGTTATCGTTCGTCCTGATCCCGAGCAGGGTCCCAGGGAGGCCGAACAGGAGCACCGGCAGCTGCAGGCCCTCGAGCGATCTCTCGGAGAGGAGGGATGGCGGGAGGTCCGGCAGGCGGCCGAACGGTTGAAAAGATTCCAGGAGCAGCCGGACAGCCCGGAAGCGGCGGCCAGGATTCCGGCACTGAACCTGGAGGATATACGCGCAGAGGTCGAGACTGTGCCGGGTGAATTCGTCCTGCCGCAAATCGGCCGCCCGGTGCTGTTTCACGACCTGTTCACCAATGAAATCGTGTATATCGATCTGGTGTTCGATACTGCCGGGCTGGACGATGAGCTGATGGATTTCCTGCCATTGTTCAGCCGGGCGTTACCCGGAAGCGGCCTGCCTGGAATGCCCTACTACGACGTGGCCCGCCGGCTCTCTCTTTTAACCGGGGGCTTGGCCGCCGTCCTGAGCGCAGGCACCCCGGCCGCGTTTCGGGGTGGCGTACGTCAGCAGCTAATAATCAGGGTGAAGCTGCTGGAGCAGAACGTGGAGTCCGGCCTGGAGCTGGTGCGAAGGCTGCTCCTCGAGGCGGCGTTCCAGGACCGGAAACGACTCAAGACCATCGTACTAGAGATGCTGAACGACTTGAAGGCTTCCCTCGTTCCCGCCGGCAGCCACTATGCCTCCTTGCGGGCGGCTAGCAGGTTGTCCGCCGCCCTGGCTGTCGAGGAGCGTTGGGACGGGGTCGACCAGGTTCTATGGCTCTCGCGGCTCGTTTCCGGCCTGGACGGCAACCTGGATCGGATCTCCGCCTCCCTCAATGATCTGCGGGCGGAATTGATCTGCAAAGGGAGGTTGTTCCTGAACCTCACCTGTGAACAGGGTGTTCTGGACCGCGTCGGCGAAGCTGCGCAAATGCTGGTCTCCTCCCTGCCTTCCGGGCGACCTTCCGCCCCCGGCGCTTCCGGGCCGGCGAAGGAAACGACGAAACAGGCCGAGGCCCTGGAGACGCTGTTGGGCTCGATGAACGTAAGCTTTGCCGCCCACTCGCTCCCGGCGAGCGCCTTCGGGAGCAGCGAGCATGCCCACGAAACGGTGCTGGCCCATTTCCTTCAAACCGGGTTTCTCTGGGAGCGGGTGCGGATGAAGGGAGGAGCCTACGGAGCACATGCTGCGGCCAACGGACTGGAGTCGCTGTTTACCTTCTCCTCGTACCGGGACCCCAACTTGCTGGAAACCCTGCAAGCTTTTCGCGACGCGTTGATCTTCGCCTCGCAAACGGATATCGACGCCGGTTCGTTTGAGAAAATTGTACTCGGAACCGCGGGACAGGAAGACAAGCCCCTGGCCCCAGGGGAAAAGGGCTTTGTGGCCTTGAAGAGGGTGCTGCTCGGCGTCAGCGACGAGCAGCGCCAGGCCAGAAGGGACGCACTGATCCACTGTACCCGGGAGCAGATGAGAAGCGCCGCCGGCCGCCTTCTTGAAGGTTTCGGCCGGGGTTTCTCGACCCTGCTTACGCACCCCGACGCCTTGGAACGGGAGAAGGAACAGCTACGGAAGCTCGGAGGAGCGATTGTCGAGCTGCCCGATTGAAGAGCGAGCTGCAAGCACTTCCTAAACATCGGCTTCTGTGTTACCAATGACAGAAATCTCGATTGACAGGAATCTCGATCGCAAAACATGAATATGGAGCTATTTATACTCGGAACCGGAGGCATGATGCCCCTGCCGTCGAGAAGCCTAACCTCTGTGCTGCTGCGCAGGGAAGGGGAGCTTCTGCTGTTCGACTGCGGTGAGGGGACCCAGGTCTCTCTGCGCAAGCTGGCCCTGCGCTGGAAGAAAATTTCGGTGATCTTCGTTTCTCACACCCACGCAGACCACGTCACGGGGATACCCGGGATCCTGATGCTCTCCTCCCAGGTAGAACGGGACGAGCCTCTCTATATAATCGGACCGCCTCGGATCAAGGAATACGTAGAGGAGAGCAGGCGGATCCTCGACATGTACATCAACTACGAGATCGTGGTAAGAGAGGTGAACGGTCAGGAGGTGCTGTTCGAGGGCAACGGCTACAAGGTGAGATCGTATCCATTGCGCCACACCAAGCCCTGTCTGGCTTTCTGTCTCGAAGAGGAGATGCGCCCCGGGGCGTTCAAGCCGGAGAATGCCGAGGCCCTCGGGGTGCCGAAGGGACCATTGTGGTCGGTGCTGCAGGGTGGCCAGCCGGTGCTTCTCGATTCGGGGCGCCGGATCCTGCCCGAGCAGGTAATGGGACCCGGGCGTCCGGGTCGGAAATTCTGCTTTGTCACGGACACAACCTGGGTTCCGGGGTTGGCGGACTTCCTGAAGGATGCGGACCTGCTGATCTGTGAAGGGATGTTCGGTGAAGAGCTGGCCGGAGATGCCGGGGACAAGAAGCACCTTACGGTGCAGCAGGCCGCTCAGATTGCCAGACAGGCGCAGGTCGGACGCCTCGGTTTGATCCATTACAGCCCACGCTACACCGAGCGGGACTTGAAGAACCTGCTGCAGCAGGCCAGGAAGATCTTTCCTCAGGCCTTTCTTACCAGGGACCTGCAGGCGATAGATCTGCCCTATCCGGAGTCAAAAGGCCCGGGGAAGGCTTGACGTTACGGGACCGTGGGTTTATTTTAGGCGCAACGTATTTCGTTTTTACACGTTGACTTTTTAAATCAATAGTCAGGAAAGGTCGATACATGATCGAAGCAAGCAACCTGGGCAGGCGTTACGGGTCTCTGGAAGCGGTGAAAGGAGTATCCTTCGCCGTCAATCCCGGCGAAGTGGTGGGGCTTCTCGGTCCTAACGGGGCGGGAAAGACCACCATTATGAAGATCCTGACCTGCTACCTATTCCCCACCTATGGAACGGCCACGCTCAATGGCTATGACATTTTCGAGAACCCTCTGGAAATCAAGCGATCCGTAGGCTACCTGCCGGAAAACGCTCCACTGTACACGGACCTGAACGTGCTAGAGTACCTCGATTTTATGTCCGAAGCCCGCTCCCTCAAGAGTCCCACCCGGCAGGAGCGGATCGAGTGGGCTATCGAGGAGTGCGGGCTGCAGAGCGTTGTCTACAGGAGCATCGAGACGATCTCAAAGGGATTTCGTCAAAGGACCGGGTTGGCCCAGGCGATTCTCCACGACCCGCAAATTCTGATCCTGGACGAACCTACCACCGGGCTGGACCCCAATCAGATTATCGAGATACGGGAGCTGATCAAGCGTCTCGGGGAGGAAAAGACCGTAATCCTTTCCACCCACATTCTCCAGGAGGTGGAAGCGACCTGCGGCCGGGTGCTCATACTGAACGAAGGACAGATCGTGGCCAAGGGAACTCCGGAGGAGATCAACCGGGAGATGAAGGGCGAGGTGCTCCTGGAGTTGGTGCTCAAAGGAGCCGGTAAGCCTGCCGGAGTGGCCGGTGTGCCGGGCGTACGAGAGCTGCTCCGCAGCGCCAAGCTGGGACAGGAGCGATACCAGATCGAGTTATCGCTGCTGCCCGAATCCAATGCCGAGGAAGCCGTATTCGATTGGGCAGTCGCTTCGGGATACAAGATCCTGGCCATGGTTCCGAAGCGCGTGAGCCTGGAAGAGCTGTTCATAAGACTGACCAGGGAGGGAGCTTCAGATGTTCACTAACATCCTGCCCGTTATCAGGAAAGAGCTGAAATCGTATTTCAATTCACCCATAGCCTATGTAGTCGTGGTCACGTTTCTCATATTCTCCTCCATCTGGGTTTTTTACCTGCAGTCCTTTTTTGCCGCCGATGTCGCCTCTCTGCGCGATTTCTTTTCGGTGATTCCCGTGGTTTTTATGATCGTAATACCCGCCCTGACCATGAGAAGCTGGGCCGAAGAGAAAAAACTGGGGACCATGGAAGTGCTAATGACCCTGCCCTTCCGTGAGAGCACCGTGGTGCTCGGCAAGTTCCTGGCCGCGCTGGTTCTTCTGTTGATCATGGCGGCACTGACCCTACCGCTGCCGCTACTGTTGAGCCGTTTCGGGGATTTCGACTGGGGTGAGATACTCAGCCAGTACATCGGCGTCGTCGTCCTCGGCGCTGCGGGCATTGCCGTAGGGTTGTTCATTTCCTCACTGGTCACCAACCAGATAAGCTCTTTTCTAATCAGCCTGTTCGTGCTGCTCGTCTTGACCCTGATTTCACGGGTGAATCAGATCGTAACCTTGCCACCCTGGGCGGCGGGAATCTTCAACTTCGTCTCTCTAGGCTACCACTTCAATAATTTCCAGAGAGGGTTGATCGATACACGGGATCTATTCTATTACCTGGTCGTCGCCGGCCTGTTTCTCTATCTGAACATCAAAACGCTGGTATTCCAAAAATGGTAACCCGGAGGTAAGGCGATGAACAAACGTGCAGAAATTATCATATTCGTTCTCGGATTGCTCCTGATCCTGGCTATCGGCTTGAACTCCAGCAGGTTTTTTACCCATATCGATCTGACTGAAAACAAGGCCTTCACGATCTCCAGGATTTCCCGGCAGCTTTTTCTGGAGATCCCGGATCGGGTGTACCTGACCTACTACGTTTCAGACAAGCTGAAATCCTTATATCCCTTTCCAGCTCAGATCGAGGACCTGTTGTACGAATACGCCGCCTATTCCCGCGGAACCATACGTGTTGAGGTGATCGATCCAGTGAAATCGGGCGAGCTGTCCACGGTCGAGAGCCTCGGCGTCTTTCCTCAACAGATCGAGGTAATCGAACAGGATGAGCGCAGTTTCGCCCAGGTCTATACCGGAATCGTTATTCAATACCTCGATCGCTACGAAACTATACCGGTAGTGACCCGGGTGGAGACACTCGAGTACGACCTTACCTCGCGAATTCGCAAGATTGTCAGCAATGAGGAGCGGGTGGTCGGCCTGCTCTCCGGGGATGCCAGCAGAAATGTGCAGAGCGATTTCTCCAGCCTGCGGGCAACCCTGTCGCGGGATTTCACCGTGAGGGAGATCAACCGCGGGGAGGACATCCCCCAGGATGTAGACGTGCTGTTCGTCCTCGGCGGGCGGGACCTGGATAGCTTCGACCTGTTTCCCATCGACCAGTACCTGATGGCCGGCGGCCGCGCGCTGTTCGCGGTCGAGGGCCTGGACATGGATCTGATGAGAGGGATTATACCTGTTAAACTGGAAAACACAGCCGTCCTGGACATGCTTTCCGGTTATGGAGTACAGGTGAAACAGTCCCTGGTGCTGGATAAGTACTGCAAGAACTTCCGCATCCCCAGGCAGATCTTCGGGCAGATCATGTGGGAGGTTATGGACAAGTATCCCTACTGGATAACGGTGGCCGACCAGTTCGTATCCCACGACAATCCCATCACCGCCCGGTTCCAGGGGCTGGACCTGTACTGGCCCAGCCCCATCGAGCTGAAAGCCGGGCCGGGCGTCGAGGCGCAAGTGATTGCCAGCACCACACCCGACGCCTGGACCCAGGATCAGGGACCTTACCAGACCAATCCGCAGCAGGCTGCCATGCTGCTGGCTACGGATCATCCGAGCCAGGGGCAGTACCCGCTGGCGGCGACCCTGCGCGGCTCGTTCACCAGCTACTTCAAGGGTCGAGACATTCCCACCCGCGAGGGAGAGGAGCGGAACTGGTCGGACATCGTGGAAACGGGCGCGGAGTCCAGGTTAGTGGTTGTTGGGGACACGGATTTCGCCAGCGAGCTGTACCAGTACAGCGGGGCGAGCTACAACCTGGAGTTCCTGGCCAATGTTGCCGAGTGGCTGAGCAACTCGGAGGATCTGCTGGAGATCAAGACCCGGGTGGTCAGAGATATGCGGCTCGACAATATCCAGAACCCGGAGGCACGGCTGCGCGCCGCGCTGTTCACTCAACTGTTCAACCTGGTGATCGTTCCTCTGCTCGTGATAGCCTACGGGATTCTACGGCTGGTGTACAGGCGTCGCAAACGCACGTTGCGGGAACAGGAGGGATAGCGTATGACAACTTTATCGTTTCGGCGTCAGGTCCTTGTTCTTAGTATCCTTATTGCCGTGCTTGCCGGAGCCTATATCCTGGGGCTCGTCTTTTCTCCAGCCAGGGTGAGCAAGCGGGAAGCCGAAACGCCCTTGCTTCCCGCCCTGAAAAAGGAGCTGGTCGCGAAAATTACCCTGGCGAGTGCGGAGGGAAGCCTGGAGCTGGCCAGAAGCGGGGGGAGCTGGAGCATCCCGGTGGGGGATCAGATGTTCCCGGCTTCTAAATCCAGAATAGATACGTTTTTCGACTTTCTCGAGGAGCTGAAACGGACCAGGATCGTCACCGACAATCCCGATTCCTGGACCGATTTCGAGGTCGGCACGGATGCCGCCAGCCGCATTCAACTTCTGGATGCTTCCGGACAGGCCCTGGTGGATCTGATCGTCGGCAAGTCTTCTGCGGGAGGCAATGACAATTACGTTCGGCTGGAAGGATCGAATGAGGTCATATTGACCAACAGCGCCTTCCACTACTATCTCAATATTCAGACCAGATTCTGGGCCCATCTGCTGATTCTGCCCGAAGAGCTGGAAGGCCGGGACATCATGCGCATCAGCGTGCGCAGCGATCTCGAGTTTCCCAGTGGCGGTCCCGGAGATCTTGATTACACACTGTTGCTCAGCAACGAGCAGCCCGGACTCTGGCAGGTGGCCGGAGAGTCCGATATCAGGCTTGACAGTGACGCCGTTGACCGCCTGGCCAGTGATCTGGCGGATCTGGAGGGTACGGACTTCGCCGTGGCGGTTTCCGCCGAAGAAGCTGGGTTGGACGAGCCGTCGGCCGAGATCCTTATTTCCACACTGGACGACAGGGATTTTCGCCTGCTGGTCGGCTCGCTGACCGGGGAGAATCAGGCTTACGTAGCCCGGGAAGAGCGCGAATATATCTACAGGGTCTCCGAATGGCGCCTTAAAGGGATTTTGAAGCCCATCGCGGAGCTGGTCGAGCAGAAGCAAGAACAAGAGCAGCATTAGCTCTCTCGATCCGGACCCTGGGGCCTGTCCCAGGCTGAGCCCGAGGCCGGCGCCTGTCTATGGGAGGTGTGCGCGCTTCACCCTGCGGGCAACCTGCTGCCTGTACCTGTCAGGGTCCGCGCGAAAGGCCACAATCCGCCCGTCATTCTCGCCCTCGGCCTGCTTGAGGGCCTGAGCTGCCTCTTTGAGCAGCCGGTTGGGGCTGACCAGGCGGCCGTTACGCGCACTCAATCCCATTGCTGGCCGGGCTGCGCCAGACCAGGATATTGCTCGCAGCCTGTTCTGGAAATGACGAGCCTCCTGCAAACCCAGGTCCAGATCCTTGTCTGGAAGGATTACCGCCACGGAGCCCGGGTCGTACTCGAACGCCAGATCGCGGAAGGGAAAGCTTTCCAGGAGGTACTTCGCCAGGAGCTCGTAGTCGGTGCCGGACAGAGAGGCCGATCCGACCAGCAGGAGAGCCAGGTCCTGGTCCGCAGCAGCGGCGCGCTCCAATTCCGAGCCTAGACGTTGCTGCAGATATTCGATCCAGCCCAGACCGGTTCGGGGTGAGAAAAGACCGTTCCCGCCGGACCCGTATTCCTCTCCGGCTTGTCCTCTGGCGACTGGTCGCGAGACGCCTGGCGCGGGAGGCTCCCGGACCACTTGGGCGGGTAGGCGAGCAGGGTTCCGCGGAACCACCGTACGGGCCTCCGCCTCTCTTCCGGTCGCCGCGGACAGCAGAAAAACCGCCGCAATCAGCAGGTAGACGAGAACCAGGTAGAAGATCTCCCTCAGGAGAGAATGGACTTCGCCCTTGTGAATGTCCAGAAAGATACCATCTATATACAAGTCTTTGCCCGCAGCCGGGCCAAAAGGCAGCGTATAGAGGCTCTCATAAAGCGGGCGCAGCGTGTATTCCGGAACCCCCCGCCAAATCGCATCTGCTCCCGGTCCGGGGCCGGCGGCGAGGTAACGCCGGTCCCGGGCGATCAGGTACAGGATACCTTCACGCGAGGAGTATATGACCAGCATTTCCAGGCCGTCCGTTTTCCGGTAGCTGTCCCTCATGGTATTTTTAAAGTATTCGGAATCGAACGTACCTTCGGCGAGGTATACGGAAAGCGCGGAAATTTTCAGCTCTTCCAGCGCTTTTTTTGCCGCATTCCGATTAGCATCTATGGTTATTTTGAGACGAACGGCTGTGAAGATCAGAACAAATAGAAGAAAAGCAATGCTTATGATATAATAAAAATTGAGGATCCTCCGGTTCATCTTATTATTATTATAGGCAGATCGTGAAGAGAAGTATACTCTTTTTAGGTGGAGGAGGCACAGGATGAAGGTCCGTGCGCGTAGCTTGCCGCCGGGATGGTATCCGGCCGGGCGGAATCAGACAGGCCGGGAAATTGAGAGATTCCTGAGCGAATTGAAGGGCGCTCCGGTTGCGGCGTGGGCAGGTATAGCTCCTCACGCCGGTTGGACTTTCTCCGGCCTGCTGGCCTGCAGGGTGTGGCGCAGTTTGCCGGCAGATACAGAAACCGTAGTGGTTGTAGGCGGACACCTGGCTCCACATTCCGGTGTGCTGGCGGCTTTCGAAGAAGGCTACGAGACACCGCTCGGAGTAATCGAGGCCGACCAACCGCTGCTCGAGAGGCTGCAGGGATCCGTTACACTGCGAGAGGATCACTACGCAGACAACACCGTCGAGGTCCAAATGCCCTTCCTGAAGTACTTCTACCCGCAGGCGCGGACTGTAGCTTTGAGGGTTTCTCCTTCCGAAGAAGCCGTGCGGCTCGGAGAAGCCGTGTTCGAAGCAGCCCGGTTTCTGAAAAGAAAGACGGCCGTGATCGGTTCTACGGATCTTACCCACTACGGCAGCAACTATGGATTTACGCCTCATGGCTCCGGACCGCAAGCCGTAAAGTGGGTAAAAGAGGTCAACGACAGGCGCTTTATAGACGCTTTGCTGGATCTCAGGCTGACCGACGTGCTGGCCCTGGCTGCTGAGGAGAAATCAGCATGCTCTGCGGGTGCAGCCGTAACTGCGGCCCGTTTTGCGCAAGAATGCGGGTCAGCCCGGGGAGGTCTGCTTGAATACAAAACGAGCTACGAGGTGTATCCCGGCGAATCCTTCGTAGGATACGCCGCTATCATCTATCCAGAAAACGGCCTGCCACAGAAATAGACCAGTCCCGAACCTGGCGAAGGAGTCGGTGCTCCCGGGTTTGGTCTTGCGGATCGTGTTCCCTGAAGGCGGCAGCGGCCGGATAAAGGGTAACCCACAGAGAACGCTGCTCTTCGGGCAACTCGAACAGATACCTGCTGACCGGCGAGGTGGGCAACGGTAGGGACTTCAGCCCTTCCAGATATTGCTCCAGGAAGCTGCGCCAATCCGACACGGGAGCCCCCGCAGCCAGCAGTCGGCCTTTCGGGGCTTCGACTTCTTTTCGCTCGGCAAGGCGCAGCGGAACTCCCTTTCCCGGCAGGGGGATAACGGTAGCAGCGGAGAATTGCAGGTATCTCTCCAGCCGATCCCTGTAGCCGATGAGAGGTTTGGTGGTGTAGCGCAGCGCGCCGTCGATTCTTTCCTTGATGATGTTCTGATTCTTGAGGATAAAGGAAAGAAACAAGCTTTCTAGGGGCGCGAGACGCTGTTCCAGCGAAGCAAAGAGAGGGAATAGATAGGTGCCCCGGCAGTAGGCTTTGCCCTCAGGATAGGAGAAATCGGTCCCCAGGAGGTAGATCTCGCGGGCACCCAGAAACTGAGCCAGCGACACGGCCGCGTGGCACACATTGCCACCCGATGTGTCTATGAAGGGCAGGGGGCGCCAGCGACTGCTCAGGTACAGGGACAGTGGGTGATTGCTCGAGAAGAAAGCCGTTCTGGCAGGCAGCCGGGTTAGAACCGGCGGCGAGGCGAGATCGAGAAGTAGAGGAATCCCGGCGGGCAAGCCCTGGAGAAAGTGATGATAGCTGACGAGCTGGCAGTCGATGGATAGCACCAGATCGGGGCTCAGACCGTAGCTCAGCAGGGCGGGAAGAGACGTGTCGGAGGCGATAAGGAAACCGCTTTCCCGCATGCCTTCCAGCTTCTCGATCTGCTGTTCCAGTGAAGGCCCGGCGCCGGTAATGAAGGCCCGGTGCACCGGCTTCACGGTCACGGTCGAGGTTTCCACAGCGGGTAGATTGGCCAGGGTATTGACGAACCATTTCTTGCCGAACTGCGCCTGGACCGTGTAATCATCGGCCACCATGCCGATTACTCCCTGGATGGTGCCTATCAGGTTGTGGTAGTACTGTGTTTCAGCCTCGATGCTGGGCCTCAGGGGAACGGTTCTCAGGTCTCCGTAGATGGCGGGCAGGTAGTCGGAGAGCAAGAAATTTTCAATCCAGCGCGGTTCCTGATTCACCAGAAACCGTACCCGGGGATCGAGCAGTATGGGTCGCAGATCGATCCTCTCGATCGCGGAACGCAGGAAAGCAGGATCTTTCTCCACGATGACGATGCGCGAGACTTCGGCGGCGTCCAGGAAGGGCAGAACCTGGTAGCCGCCGCCTAGGCCGAGAAACACCAGGTAGCCGGCGCCGCCGAAGCTCTGGAAATAGCGCTGTCCTTCCTTCATGGGGTCGATCACCGAATGCATCTGGATCGGACGTCCGCAAGTCTTGATAGCCGGCACCGGCGCACCGGTTCGACTGGCCAGGAAAACCACGTTTTTGGCCGGATCGGTTCCGCTGATCAACCCACCGAGTTGGGGGTGATTTGCCGAAAGGGCCAGGAGGTTTCGTTCCAGGATCGAGGGTGAACTCATACGCTTTTAGGCGAGCTTTGTCGCAAGCTCCGCGAGGTGTTCGCTTTGTCGCTCGAGCATGCACTGTACACGTCCGGCAGCCGCAGTCTCTCCCTTGAGACGGAGGATTCTACGCATTTCGACTACGGCTGCGGCATCGCAGAAGTAACTCAGCGAGAGCTGTTCGGAATCATTCAAGAACTCATCCAGCTTCCCGGTACGTCGAATTCCCTGCCGGATCTGCTGCGCCCGACGAATCCAGCCTTGCAGCAGGTTAAGGGCGATTTTAAGCCTCTCTGCGCGCTCCGGCTGGCCGGCCGCGGGCACGGCCTCGGGCTCGGGTCCCTGGGGCGGCTCCCGCCGTTGCCGCCCTGCCAGCTCGGTAAACTGCGACGCGTCGATCTCCGGCATATCGGGCAATTCCACCTCCGAGGGATGTAGCCTGGCAACCCGGCGGCCGGTACGGCCGTTCAGGTTCGCAAACCACCCTGCATAGGTAGTCAGGGCTAGATTACCGCGCTCCTGCTTCGATCTGCGATTCGCAAGCTCCGCAGCCCGAGAGAAAATGAGATGATACATGGGACAGAGGCGCTGTTCTGCGGGCAACAGCCAGTGCTCGAAGCTGTTGGGGCGGACATGGGAAAGAATGTCCCGAAAGCAGAAATCAAGCCCGGCGAAGATGATCGGTTCGCTCCCTGAGCGTACGGCCAGCTCCATGGCCGAAGCCGCTACCGTGCCCTGAGGCGGGATGGTTGGGGCTTTGATTCCCGTTCCGGCCAGAAGAGCCCGCTCGAAAAGAGTTCCCTGGTTGAGCACCGATACCCTGGCTCCTAGACGCCAGGCCCCGGCGGCGGCGGACAGGGGCATAGCCAGATGCAGACTGCGGTTTGCCGCGCAGCGCAGGTGAGTGAAGGCATAGTAAGCGGGATCGGTAAGGACCGTCAGGTCCGGCGTCAGCCCGTTTTCCAGCAGGAAAAGGAGTGAGGAGGGCAGAGCCCACAGATTGATGCCGCTGCGATGAAGGCGGATGAGCTTCACCGACTCGGCCAGTGAAGGTCCGGAAGCTGCGATAACTATCGGTTTGTCCAAACCGGCAGGAGGCAGGGGGAACAATCTTTCCAGGCCTGCGAAATTGATAAAGCTATTCTTCAGCCAGCGTCTGCCCAATGCCGATGTGGTTGCCAGGCTGCCCCGCAGCTCCTTGAGTAGCTGGTTGACGGCACGGTTGGCCTGCAGTGAGCGGACTGCGTAGATGCGGGAGCTGGGCGGCCATTCGATAACAGCCAATCCTTCGGCTTCCAGCTCGTGGACGTTGGCGCGCAGAAACGCTATCAGCGGCTCGGACCGGGCCGGATGCCAGAATACGGGCAGGAATACCCGACTCCGGCAGGCGGAGAAGATTGCCCGATCGTAGAAAACGGGCAGTACTTTGGCGGCCGGAAACCGCTGCCGCAGCTCTTTGATAACGTATCCCAGTCCGGCGCCCAGGAGCACGATAACTGAAGGACTACGCCTTCCGATCGCCCCGGCGACGAAACGTCTGGATTCCCGCTCCGGGTCGTAGCGAGAGTGCAGGTATAGACCCTTCAGGTTGACTGTATGTTTTCCACTCTGAGAAAACTCGAGTTCAAGCATCAAACAAGCTCGGCCAGGTAGGTGAGCGCATCTTCGATGCCTTCGCCCGAGCTCCGATACTCTTCTTCAAGCTCTATTTGTTCCTCATCGGCAAGCTCATGGAATAGCCTTTTTAACGTGCCTTTGAGATTGTAGAGCAGCAGATCCGGATCCCCGTTACGCATGCTGCCGATTACGGCCAGCAATCGTTCCTGGTCTATCTGGAATACGGATCCCAGGGATTGGAAGAGGGAAAGAACGACCCGAAAGATGTCTTCGTGAAGCCGAAAGGAATCGATGTAGGGGTTTCGTTTCAGGATACGCTGCGCAATCCTGGCGGTGGAAAAACGTATCATAATCAGCCCGATACCTCTTTCCCGACTGAATTGAGCCGCAGCCCGTACCCGCTCCTTGAGTGTTTCCGTCTTTTCCGGCAATCCTCGCTTAGCCGCTTCCAGAATGCGCTCTCTGGTACGGTAGAAAAGGGCAGCAGCGCGGCCGGAGAGCTCTTCGTACATCCGCAGGTTGTTTTGTTCCAAGCCGCCTTCTCTTTCGGCAACCAGGAGCATACCCATGAACCGGTTTTCCTGAATAAAAGGGACAAGCAGCAGCTCCTGCAGAGCGGCCGATTCCCGGAAAGAAAAATATTGCCGGAAATCCTTGAGCTCGCCGGCACCGTGCAGCAGTAAAACGTCCCCGGCGGCCAGCCGGTTTATAGCCTCGTTCGCGCACATGGCAATACGAAGCCTGCGATTGGTCGTTTGGTCGAATCCTTGGATTGCCCAAGGGGCGAAAACCAGACGTGCAGGATCGAATAGAAGCACGGCGGCCCGCTTCAGCTCGAGTGTCTGTACCAGTAGACGGAAGAACTGACCCGGCGATTCAAGCCCTCCGTCCAGCCGATCCAGGCTGGTCCACAGATCCTGCGCCGCTTTTACAGGTTCAAATCTTCCCTCAGCCGTTGTATCGGGCAACTCCTCGGTGGCGGGTATAACCTTTTGGACGAACTGCAGCCCCCGGGCGAGAAGGCCGCGGGCCTTTGCTGCGCTGGACCGGTCAGAGCCAGACGCGCTCCGAAGCGAGTGCGCCCGCTGGAAAAGACCCATTAGGCCCCCAGACCAAGCTCTTCAAAAAGTCTCTTGTAGATTCCGAAATACTCCGATTGAGCGAACTCTTTGATCTTATCTTCGGGAAGAGCCTCAAGAAGCTGATCCAGATAGGAGAGAACGGACTTGACATCCGATTGCAGGTCTGAGGGCAAAGCTTCCGTAGCGCCACGAGATTCCGATTCGCCGGCCTCCTGAAACTCGTCGATCTCGAGATCTGCCGATTCCTGGGGAACAGCGAGATCCTCGACCGCCAGCTCCAGCTCCGCCGGCTCTCCTTCTTCCGCCTCGAGCTCGTCCAACTCCTCAACGTCGGTCTCCTCTTCGCTAAGGGCCTCAGCCGCCTCGATTTCGGGAAGCTCCTCCAGGCTCAGCTCCTCCAGTTCTTCGGTCCCGACTTCCAGCTCCGCCTCTTCGCCGGCCCCGGTTTCCTCCATCAGCGGCTCGACGGTCTCGTCCTCCAGGGAGGGCTCTTCCTCCAGGCTCAGCTCCTCCAGCTCTTCGGTCCCGACTTCCAGCTCCGCCTCTTCGCCGAGCTCCAGATCCTCGGTGACATCCAACTGTCCTTCTTCCAGACCTTCCAGTGAGATTTCACCAAGCCCTTCCTCAGGCTGCTCTTCGAAGCCCGGCTGTTCCTCCTCCGGACCGCCCTTCTCACCGATTTCAATCTTGATGTTCTTTTCTTCTTCGGAGACTAGCCCTTTTTCCTCAGCCTCCGTCTCGGCAGCCGGGATTTCTTCCTCCTCCAGGTCCAGCGAACCGAGCTCCATGATCTGTTCACCCTGCGGTTCTTCCTGTTCCTCCAACTCCGAGAGCTCCGGGAGCTCCTCCTCGAGGCCTTCCAGGGTTTCCTCCGGTCCTTCCATCTCTTCGGTTACGTCCGCTGTATTAAGAATGTTGTCCAGCTCGTCACCGGTGAGAGCGATGGTTTCGTCCTCTCCCTTTTGAAAGAATCCCTCAGAATCTGACGGCGCCGGCTTCACCTCGACCTTTCCTGCAGCCGTCCTTGCCTTGCCAATACCGGCCAGCTCATTCTTCAGACTCTGTATTTCGGCTTTGATCTGATTAAGATCTCTTTCGATTTTTTCCAGAATGTCCGACGAAGCCTTCGGAGGGGCCTGTCCCGGGGTGGAAGGAACCCCCTCTATGGAAGCGAGATCCTCGTAGTGCTCTTCCACGACCGCACTGTCGGACAAGGGAACTTCGATCTCGGCCTCCCTGTCCAGGTCGACTCCGAGCTGCTCCACTTCTTCGCTTCCCTCCAAGCCCAGCTCGGTGACACCCTCCAGTTCCCCCTCCTCATCCCCGGCCTCCAGCGTATCCTGCTCGAGCTCATCCAGGTCGACGTCGAGATCTTCAACGGTCAGCTCTTCCTCCTCCTCGGCATCGGCAAACTCGCCTCCCTTTCCCAGCTCTTCCAGATCCTCTTCCAATCCCGACAAATCGCCGAGTTCGGAATTGCTTTCCTCTTCCAGCTCTCCCAGCAGTTGCTCTTCCTCCTCTGTAAGCGCGGATTCGTCGCCGGACTCCAGGTCGGACAGCTCAAAGCCCGTATTTTCTTGCGCCTGTTCTTCAACGTCTTGAGGTTCAGCTTTTACCCACACACCGTACTGTTCCAGGTTCTCCGCATCCTCGGCACTGAACTCATCGGTCACTTCGGCACTTTGCAGTACGTTGTCCAGCTCGCTGTCGGAGAGGGCGATCTCTTCGGATTCCAAGGATGTATCTTCTTCTTCCGGGTCCAGTAGCGGTTCTCCCTCAGTTTTTGCCATTCCTATCTCCTGGGAAAGGATATTCCATATAATTATCGGAACTTCATCCTCCCTATTAATCTAATATTACCTTAATAGAAGCTTTTTTCAATAGCTAAACGCACTCTTCGATCTTTGTCGTTAAGACGGTCATCTTTTCAGCCGTTTATCTAGTTAAGGATGAGAGTTCCAAGACTGTTGCTCTGTGTAGCACTTGGGTGCATTGCCTGCTTGTTTCTGCTCTTTTTTTTTGGACCCGGCGGCCGGATGGACTACCGGGACCTGCTGGCCTATCGGTTCAGGCTTGAGGCCAACATCAATGATTTAGAGGAGACAAACCGAAAGCTCATGGACGAGCTGGAAGCCCTCGGCTCGGACCCGGAGCGCATCGCGCTGCAGGCCAGGGAGCTGGGATACTTTCGGGAAGGGGAGAAGGTGGTCCGCATCGAAGGCGCCCAAGCTGAGAAGAACCGTTACACGGTGGGCACTATCTTAAACAGGGCAGCGGGCCCTGTAAGGACAGACTGGCCTTTAAAGGTTCTCGGTCTGGGTCTTCCCGTTGCGCTGTTTTTAGTTAGTATCGCCTTGAGGAGGCGCGTGAGCCGTGAGAATGGGAATAGAGGATCCAGACCTTTTTGAGACGATTGTTGCGGTTCTCGGAGACCGCGGCACCGTAATAATGCCCTGTGACACGATCTATGGGATCGTTGGTATTGCTCCGGAAACGAGGGACAAGATCCGGAATCTGAAGGGAAGGGAGGAGAAATCCTTTCTTCAGCTTATTCCCCGCAGTGATTGGCTTCCCCGCTTCACCCAATTCAGCCTGCCGTCCAAGCTGGCAGGCTATTGGCCGGGAGCATTAACGATTATCTTTCCCGCCGAAGCCGGCGAACGAAAGTCTGTTGCCTTACGGGTTCCCAACGACCCGCTCCTGAGAGGAATCATGGAAAAGCTGTCCAGGTCCCTTTATTCAACCAGTGTAAACGCCGGCGGAAAGCCCGCCTTGTGGCGAATAGAAGAGATCCAATCAACGTTTACGGAACAGGTAGATCTGATTGTCGATGCCGGAGACAGACCCAACCGCTCCCCTTCCACCATTCTTGACATCACCGTTCAGCCGTTCCGTATTCTTCGCCAGGGAGCCGTCGAGCTTCCGGCAGAGGCGCTCGATCCCTAGAATCTGATCAGCAAAGCCCCGCCTCCTGCCGGCGACAACGGAGGCCGGCCCTTCAGATTATCTTTTCCAGCACCTCCTCCATGGTATCCACAGGGTGAAATCGAATCCCTTTTTGCACGTGCTCGGGGATATCGGCCAGATCTTTCTCGTTCTGGGCCGGAATGATCACCTCCTTGACCTTGTTCCGCTTGGCGGCTATCACCTTCTCCTTCAGCCCTCCGATAGGCAGCACCTGGCCTACTAGAGAAAGCTCCCCGGTCATGGCGAGGGAGCTTTTTATCTTCTTTCCCGTAGCCAGGGAGAACAGACAGGAGGCCATGGTAATGCCCGCCGACGGACCGTCCTTCGGCGTAGCCCCGGCCGGTACGTGGAGATGGATCTGGTTTTTCTCGAAGAATTCCTTGTCTACGCCGAAGCGGCCGGTAATGTGGCGCACGAAGGTGTAGGCGATGTTCGCCGATTCCTGCATTACGTTTCCAAGCTGGCCGGTCAGCCTGAAGCCCTCCTTACCGGGGTTGGCCACCGCCTCGATGGTCAGCATGGCTCCGCCCAGCGGTGTCCAGGCCAGACCCAGAGCCATGCCCGGCCGGGTGATCTTCTTGATGCCTTCCTCGTAGAAAATCGGTTTGCCGAGATACTCTTCGATCTGCGCCGGGCCGATGGCAACGGGAAACTCGAGGCCTTCCAGCACCGACCTGCGGGCCAGTTTCCTGTGGATTTTATCCAGAGACTTCTCGAAGTTGCGCAGACCCGCCTCTCGGGCGTAGCCTTCGGCTATCTGCAGCAAGGCTGCTTTCGAGTACTTAACGTCACTGCGCCCAAGGCCGGTTCGCGCCAGGGACTTGGGGATTAGGTACTTGCGAGCAATGGCCACTTTTTCATCGTTGATGTAGCCGGACAGCCGGATGACCTCCATGCGGTCCAGGAGCGGCGCGGGAATGGTGTCGAGGGTGTTGGCCGTGGTGATGAACAGGATATCCGAGATGTCGAAGGGCAGATCGAGGTAGTGATCGCGGAAGGCGACGTTTTGCTCCGGATCCAGCACTTCCAGAAGAGCCGAGGAAGGGTCGCCCTGGAAGGATACGCCCAGCTTGTCGATCTCGTCGATCATGAACACCGGATCTTTGACCTTCACGATCTTGAGCCCCTGAATGATCTTTCCGGGCATCGCTCCGACGTAGGTACGCCGGTGTCCCTTGATCTCCGCTTCATCGCGCATGCCCCCCACGGAGAAGCGGAAGAATTTCTTGTTCAGAGCCCGGGCAATGGACTTACCGACCGAAGTCTTACCCACACCGGGAGGACCGACCAGGCAGAGGATCGAGCCCTTGCTGTCCTTCCTGAGTGTTCGTACCGCCAGGTATTCAAGAATGCGCTCTTTTACGTCTTCCAGCCCGTAGTGATCGTCGTCCAGGATGCGCTGGGCCTTTTTCATGTCTACGTTCTTTACCGGGGGAGTTGCCCAGGGAAGGCTGACGATCGTGTCGAGATAGTTGCGTGTGACAATAAACTCCGAAGAATTGGTGTCCATCAGGCTGAACTTCTCCAGCTCCTGTTCAACCACCTCGCGGATATCGCCGTCCAGTTTGAGCTTGTCGATGATCTCCTTGAAACGCTGGTACTCACTGGATTTCGAGTCCACTGGCATTCCCAGCTCCTGCTTGATGGCTTTGAGCTGTTCTTTGAGAAAATAGTCCCGCTGGCTCTTGGAGATCTTCTCGTTGATCTGTTTCATGATTTTCTGCTGGATGGAAATCAGCTCCTGCTCTTTGCGGATAAAAACCAGGACCTTCATCATCCGTTCGTGCACGTCGAGAGTCTCCAGGACCTTCTGCTGCTCTTCTCTATCGATGTTGAGGATGGAGGTAATGAAATCGGCTATTTTACCCGGATAGTCGATGTTGACCATATTCAGCCTGACCTGCTCGGAAAAAAGGGGATTGTTTTCCGAGATCTGCTTCATCTCGGATATGAGCGAGCGGGTGAGGGCGCGCACCTCGTTGGACTCGAAGTTCTTGTCTTCCAGGTACTCTACGGCCACGGTAATCGGATGCTCTTTGTAGATCAGCTTCTTGATCTGAAAGCGCTTGAGAGTGGAAATGAAGATGTTTATCCCCCCATCGGGAAGGTTGACTTTGCGTATGACCTTGGCCGCAGTGCCGACTCTGTACAGGTCGTCCCCGGAAGGATTCTCGATATCCTGACTACGGGTAAGCACCAGGCCGAGGAAACCGTGCTCGGTCATGATGCGCTCCACCAGCTCCACATCCTGCGGTGAAGCAACCATCAGCGGCGTGAAGATACCGGGGAAGATTGGCGTCCCTGTAATCGGCAGTATATTCAATTTCGGAGGCAGTACTTGAGAAGTAGGCACAATCTGCCGCTCATCCATAATTTTTTTCTCCAAAAGGATTTCTGGCTAAAACATAGTAACCGCCGTAACGGAAGTCAAGCTTACCGGCTGGCCCCTTTCGATGGGACACTTTTTATAAACCCCCTCAAACCTGTTCCGCCCATCCGGCGCTCCTCTTGGCGGCTTGCTCTATAGAGATTTTCCCAATAATATAGCCGGTAGCGATGTTCAGGACCGCCATTACCGATGCCATTGTGCTGCGCAAGGTTCGAGTGGGTGAGATACACAAATCCCTTACTCTGTTGAGCCCTGGCAAGGGCCTAATCAACGCGCTGGCCTATGGCGCCTTCAAGGTACGCAGCAAGCTGCGCACCGCCTCCGAGCCGTTCAACGTAATCCGGGCCTACCTGTATCACGAACCGGTGCGCGATCAGTATAAAATCACAGATATCGAAAGCCTGCTGTCCCTCGACGGGATACGGTGCAGCGTGGATCGTTACTACGCGGCCTCCCTGTGGGCCGAGGCGGCGATAAAGTCCTACGGCGCGGGGGAAAGCTATGCCGGATTGTACCGGCTGCTACTCGGGGCGCTGGAGATTCTCGATCGGGCCTGCGAGGCCGAGATACCACGACTCAGTATCCAGTTCATTATGCGCTTTCTAGATCTGTTGGGACAGCGTCCCGATCTCGAGCACTGCAGCCATTGCGCCGCACCTTTGGAAGTCCACTCGAGCCTGTACCTGTCCCGCGAAGAGGGGGCTTTCGTATGCCTTCGCTGCGCCCGACCGAACGCCCTGTTTCTCCCCGCCGGAGCGCATCGCTACCTGGCAGCTACCCTGGCGCTGCCCCTGGGCCCGGCGGTAAAAATCGGACTCGCAGAGGGATCCCTGGCGGCCCTGAAAGAGGCGGCCCATGCCCTGATTCAGGCCGCCCTGGAGACTAAGCTGAACGCGCTGGCCAGCGGAGCAGGGATTCTATGAGGGTATTCGCCGGTCTGCCTTTGCCCGCTGCGGTGATCGACAGGCTACAGAGGCTGGCGGCGGAGCTCAAAAACCGTTATCAAGGGCTGCGCGTGGTCAGGCCTCAAGCTCTGCACGTCACCTTGGTTTTTTTCGGGGAGCTGGACCAGGATCAGGTGTTGGAAGTAATGCGCATTATGGACAGCCCGCGACTGAAGGTCGCCAGCATCAGGGCGGTCATCGGCGGCATCGGGCAGTTTCCGCCCCGCGGCAGACCACGCGTGCTGTTCTGTCCCCTGGTCAAAGGGGGCCCCGAGATAAGTTACCTCTACCGCTGCTTCATGGAGCTGCTCGTTCGCAACGGAAACTTCGATCTTCAGGAGGACAGAGAGTTTACTCCCCACATCACCCTGGCCAGAAATAAAGGTTTGAGAATCGAGCTTGCCGACCTGGAGGCGTTGTTCGGATTCGAGGATTCCCTTATCCTGGACAGGCTCGTTCTGTATCAGTCGATTCTCAAACCCCAGGGCGCGGAGTACAGATCTTTGAAGACCGTTATGTTCGAATAGGAAAACCATGAGAGCTGTTGATCTGATCATGAAAAAAAGGGAGGGCCGCAGCCTCTCCCGCGAAGAAATATACTTTCTCATTCAAGGATATGTGGAGGGCAGCATACCGGATTACCAGCTGTCCAGTTTTGCTATGGCCGTTTTCTTCCAAGGTATGAGCTTCGAGGAAACGGGATCCCTCACCCGGGCAATGATCGACTCAGGCAGCACCATCGATTTGAGCGGGATCAAAGGCCCGCTGGTGGACAAGCATTCCACCGGCGGGGTGGGTGACAAGGTGTCCCTGATCCTGGCTCCTCTGGCAGCCGCCTGCGGCTGCGTCGTGCCGATGATGAGCGGGCGCGGTTTGGGACATACCGGAGGCACATTGGACAAGCTGGAGTCGATCCCTGGGTACAGAACCGATCTGTCGGCCGAGAGCTTCAGGGAGGTCTTGAGCAAAACGGGATTCTCCATGATCGGGCAGAGCGAGACGATAGTCCCGGCGGACCGCAAGCTTTACGCCCTGCGGGATGTCACGGGAACCGTGGAGTCGATCCCGCTGATTACAGCCAGCATCATGAGCAAGAAGTTCGCCGAAGGAGCCGAATCTCTGGTATTCGACGTCAAGTGCGGCTCCGGTGCCTTCATGAAGTCCCTGGAGGACGCCCGGAAGCTGGCTGTGTCGCTGGTACGCACCGGAACAAACCTGGGGAGGCATATCCGCGCGGTGCTGTCCGATATGGATCAGCCGCTTGGGCTGATGGTGGGGAATTTCCTGGAAGTACGGGAAGCCGTGGACTGCCTGCGGGGGGGCGGCCCACGGGATCTGCTCGATCTGGTGATCCGGCTTACGGCTCACATGCTGGTTCTGGGAGGAATCGAAACGGATTTAAGCAGGGGGGAGGCGGAATGCCGCCGCCGGCTTGCCGACGGCTCCGCCTGGAGGAAATTCGTGGAAAACGTAGAGCTGCAGGGAGGAGAGGTGACCGCGGTGGAAGACCCGGACAAGGGACTGCGGGCTTCCTTAGCCGTGCCGGTTGCCTCCGGACGGGGCGGCTATGTCGAAAGGGTCGACGCCTACAAGATTGGTTTAGCTGCTGGCCTGCTCGGGGCCGGACGGGATAAAAAAGAAGACCCGGTCCTTCCCGAGGTGGGAATAGAGCTGAAAAAGATACAGGGAGACGAAATCGAGAAGGGAGAGGCGTTGTGCCTGCTCCACGCTCGCGATGCGCAAAGAGCTGCCGCGGCCAGAGAGCTGGTGGAGGAAGCGTACGCCTTTAGCGGCGAGCGAACGCCGCCTCGGGGGCGGGTGTTGGAAGAAATAAGCGGCGATGATCTGGAGTAAGGCAGACCTCAACCCGGACGAGGTCAGGGAGGTAGCCAGACGCTACGGTCTGGACCTGATCAGCGCCTCGGTGCTTATCCGACGCAACTACACGGACAACCGCTCCATCCGCTTCATCCTCGACAGCGATCCGCTGCGGCTCCACAATCCTTTTCTCTTCCGGGACATGGTCAAGGCGGTAAAGCGTATCCGCAGGGCAATTGCCGAACAGGAGCTGATCTATATCTTCGGCGATCGCGACGTGGACGGCATTACCTCCACCGTCCTGCTGCTCGAGGTCTTGCAACGGCTGGGCGCCAGGGTTCAGTGGCAGATACCGGTTGGAGAAGACGACTACGGTCTGACGCAGGAGGTAGTGGAGAATCTAGGCCGGTCCGGCTGCAGGCTGCTGATCACCGTCGATTGCGGGATCTCCAACCAGGCGGAGACTGCGCAGGCTTCGGGGCTGGGCATCGATACCATCGTCGTGGACCATCACAATCCACCGGGGACGCTGCCGGAAGCCGTAGCGATCATTAATCCGAAATGCCGCGATTCCACCTATCCGTTTCGGGATCTGGCCGGCTGCGGCGTGGTGGCCAAGCTGGCCCTCGCCCTGGTTTTCTCCGAAACGTCGATGTTCGACAAGCCGGAATGGTTCCTGCATGTCCAGCCGGCCAACGAGACCTACATGCTGGAAGCGGTGAAGCTGGTAAACCTGGCGGCCGTGGAACGGGTAACCGACAGCCTGCCGGTGGCGGCCGGGCGGTTCGAGACGACCAGGGTATATGCTGCGCTGGCAGGCCGGAAAGTCTTCGTATACAACCAGGAAGCCCATCAGAAAATATTGCAGGAGCTGGGCGCCGGCGAGCTGGAATTGCAGGATCTCCAAGACGAGGTTGCTGCGGTTTTCCCCGACTTTGCCGGAAAGAGCCTGCTGCGGATACGCGAGCTGGCCACAGAGGGACGGTTCAATGGCGACGGCGAAATGGATGTGCTTCTCGATCTGTACACCGCTGTAGTCTGGCACAAGCTAGATCTGCTGCCGTTTCTGGAAAGTGTGCTGGATCTGGCCGCTCTGGGCACGATAGCCGATCTCATGCCGTTGGTGAATGAAAACAAGATTATTGTAAAGCGCGGTCTGGCCGTCATGAATCAATTGAAGAGGCCCGGTCTGCGCGAGTTGTTGATCCGCCAGAACCTGCACGGCCGGCGTTTGACCGCCAAGGACATATCCTGGCATGTTGCACCGGTGCTCAACTCGGCGGGTCGAATGGGAGAGCCTGAAAAAGCGGCGGCATTATTCCTGCCCTCCACCCCCGAGCGCCTGGAGCTGGCTATCGACGCTATCCTCGAGCTGAATCGCAGACGCAAGTCGCTGGGGGATAAGATCTGGGGTAGCTGCTTCCCGCAAGCTCGCAGCAGTCTGGAGCGTACAGAGGGGAAGTTCGTATTCGTATCCGCCGAGGACATCCCCCGCGGCATTACCGGGATTTTGGCTGCCCGGCTGGTGAGCTTCTACAAAGTGCCGGCTCTGGTAGTATCGGTTGGTCAGGAAAAGGCCGTGGGATCGTTGCGCAGCCCCTATCCGGCTGATGGATTCTTGGACCTGTTCTCCGAGTTCTTCCAGAATTATGGGGGCCACGATCGGGCGGCCGGGTTCAACCTGTCCGCACAGCTGTTAGGCCGCTTCGAGGAGCGTTTCTTTCAGGTCGTCAGAACGTACACCCCTCCGGATCGGGAGGAGGCTAAAATCCTGATCGATGCCGAGGTTCCTCCTCAGTACCTGAACCCGGAGCTGATCAGGATCGTGGAGGTCTTCGAGCCCTACGGAGAGGGATGCCCGCCCCTGGTATTCCTGACTCGGGGGGTGCGCATCGAGCGCCTGGACATTGTCGGCAGGAAAGAGCTGGCCCACGTTAAGATGCTGCTTGGAGTAGAGCGCTACAAATGGCCGGCGGTATATTGGAATGCAGCCGAGAAGGCCGGCAGGGACTTCAATCTGAACGATACCGTGGACATCGTGTTCAGGTTGAACCGCAACTACTACCTGAACACCGAAACCTTGCAGCTTACAATCCTGGACCTGAAGAAATGAGAGCAAAGGGTTTCCTCCTTGCTTTGCTGCCGGCCTTTCTGCTGGCAGCCGGATCCTGTCGGCCGGCGTCAGCGGAGACCGTGCGATTGTCATCCGTCTCGGTAGAGGCGAAAATACTCGGGGGCAGGCCTTATTGCTACATCTCCGAGCAGGACAGCTTTCGCTGGATCGAGGGAGAGCTTATTCCCCTTTCGGGGCTGTTTTCCTACTATCCGGAAAATAGCTGGCCTCTGCGGCTCTCCCTTGAGTATACACCGGAGGTACCCCGGGGAGAGGTTCTCAAGGGCCATGTCGTATTCTCAGAACAGGTAGATCGCCTGGAAGTGACGCTGAAGAGGGAAGAGGATGGCTTTCATTCGACGGTGAGAGGTTTTCCCCTCGATGAGGAAGAAGGGATCTGGTTTTTTCTTTGCGGAGTTCCAAGCACCGCCGCTGCAGGATCGTACCATCTTACCATCAGCGGTTCCAGGGGTAAGCGCTTCTTCATCTATCTGGGAAAGGTGCAGGTGATGCATCGAGAGTTTCGCAGCGAGCGGATAGCCTTCAACCAGTCCCTTACCGAACTTATGACCTCCACCGATCCGCGCAAGCTCGAGGAGTCTCGGCAACTACAGGAGGTCCTGTCCTCCTTTCACGTGAAATCGTTGTTCGAGACCGGGTCGTTTCAGATCCCTGTTCAAGCCACCTGGCGAAGCTCGTTGTTCGCCGATCGACGGTTGTACAGCTATAGCGATGGCGGCAGCTCCAGATCGCTGCACAACGGCGTAGACCTGGCGGCACCGGAGGGGACACCGGTGGAAGCCTGCGGTGCGGGCAGGGTGGTGCTGGCCGGAGAGCGGATCATCCCGGGCAATACTGTGGTAATCGAACATCTTCCGGGAGTATTCTCCCTGTACTACCACCTCCACGAACTGGAAGTGCAGGTGGGGCAGAGGGTGTTCCAGGGCCAGAGGATAGGGACTGTGGGCATGACCGGTCTGGCCACCGGCCCGCACCTGCATTGGGAGGTGCGGGTCTGCGGAGTGGCCGTGGACCCGGATATTTTTGTTGGCGAGCCGATTATTGACAAAGCCGTGTTTTCGGATAATATTATGGATCAAATTCCAGAAGAGGGGAGGTGATTCCCATACCGGCGATTATTGTTGGAGACGATGAAGCCCTTGAGAAGGCGATAAAACGCTTCAAGCGTATGGTCGAAAAAGAGGGCATCATCCGTGAGTGGAAAAAACGAGAATTTTACGAAAAGCCTTCGGCGATCCGTAACAGGAAGAAGAAGGCAATGGAACGCAAGCGGATGAAAAAGATGCGAAAAATCGGACAAGCCAAGAAATACTAAAATCTGGAAAAAGCTGTAAACTAGGGTCCTTCCCGCAAAAACGTGGGAAGGATTTTTTTTAAATAAGCGAAAAGCAACGTTGCCGGGAATCTCAGAAACCGCTTTCCGCTATCACCCGCCCGTACCACCCGGCGCTTTTTTTAGGCCTTCGCTCCAGGGTTCGACGGTCCACCCGGATAATACCGAAGCGCTTGCTGTACCCGTAGGACCATTCGAAGTTGTCCATGAGACTCCAGACCTGATAGCCGTTGAGCTTCACTCCTTGCTGCATGGCTCTATGGGCGGCGGCGAAATGGTCCTTCAAGAACTTTATTCTGTCATCGTCCTGCACCTGCCCGTCTTGGATCGTTTGATCTTTGAAAGCTGCGCCGTTTTCGGTGACATAGATCTCTGCGGGATCGTAGTCTTTCTGCACTCGCATCAAGATGGCGTGCAGACCTTCGGGAAACTGCTCCCAGCCCATCTCGGTCAGTTGAGCGCCCCCTGGTTCCGGCCTCACAGGCCTGAACAATTCGTCGCTTTTTTCCGGGCCGCGAACCGTCAACCGCAGGTAGTAGTTCACGCCCAGGAAGTCTATCGCGGCCTTCCTGAAGTCCTCCTCGTCACCGGCCTGTACGGTGGGGGCGTTGAAGCGCTTTCTGGAAATTTCCAGCATATCCTTCGGGTAACTCCCCGTGAAAACCGGATCCAGGAACCAGCGGTTGTGAGCGCCGTCGCAATAGAGGGCCGCCTGCCGGTCCTCCGGAGAGTCATCGGATAAAGCATATACCGGGGACAGGTTCAGAGCGATGCCTATCTTGCCTTCGGCTCCCTTGTATTCCTGATACAGCTTCACAGCCTGAGCATGGGACAGCAGCAGATGGTGGGAGACCTCGAGGGCGGCGGCCTCATCTCTGATACCTGGTGCATGCTCTCCGGTTCCGTGTCCAAGGTGGGAAACAACCTGGGGCTCGTTTTGGGTAATCCAAAGTTTTACCCGATCGCCTAGACGTTCGAACAGGGTGGCGGCGTAGTCCAGGTAGTACTTTACGGTATCTCTTCTCTGCCATCCTCCTTGGTCCTGAAGGGCTTGAGGCAGGTCCCAGTGGTAGATCGTTGCCGTCGGTACGATACCTGCTGTGAGGAGCTCGTCAACAAGCCGCTGGTAGAAATCCAAACCGGCGGGATTGAGCCCGCCTCCCCCGTGCGGGAATATGCGGGACCAGGCTATTGAGAAGCGGTAGGACCGCAGCCCTATATCTCTCATCAGGCGGACATCATCCCGGTAGCGATGGTAGTGGTCGCAGGCGACATCGCCGTTTTGGTCCAGATATATATTCCCCGGTGTGCGGCTGAACCTGTCCCAGATCGTCTCCCCCCGCCCATCTTCGCGCACCGCCCCTTCGATCTGGTAGGAAGCCGTCGCTGTACCCCAGAGAAAATCAGCGGGAAATCTCGCTTCTGCCATAGAGTTCTCCGATATATTTGTTTTTAGGATTTATGCCGATAATAAATAAAAAGAGAGGCCCCTGGGGTTTCCACCTCCTTTACCCAGGGGCTTCGCCTCCTTATTTTATTTTATCTTCCCCCAATTCTAACGGATAACTCGCCATTTTAACAGCTTTTTTTCACTCATCCTCGGCCTGGATGGAATAGGACCAGATTATCAGACCGAGAGAGATTCCGACAACTATCCCTGAGGTGGTAAGAAAACCTCGCGCTGCAGCTTTGACCGCTTCCTTAACTACGGTAGCAATTACCCCCGCAATCTCCGCTCCGTGCCAGAAGTCGGCGCCGATCCAGTTCATGGGGGCGATGTTCTCCCAAGGCCAGCCGGCGACTATTCGGAGTGCTATTCCGGCTGCCAGGATTACAAGGGCCGGTGCCAGCAGCGGCCAGCCCAGCCATTGCACCACCTGCCGGCGGTTCTCACCCGCTACGAAGGCTGCTCCGATCCAGAACCCGGCGGCGATCAAGCCAAGGATCACGCTGGCCCAAATCAGGCGGCCTTTGCCTATGAATCCGAGCCAGAGCGTATTTGCTCGTTGGTAGTCAACCCGGATCGATTCCGAAGGCAGGGGATAGGTCTCGGGCAGTCGCTTCAGAAACTCCGGCAGTCCGGTCAGAATCAATTGTGCAGCCTCGTCGTCGGAGATACCGGGAGGCAGGCAGCGTGGCAGGCTGCCTCCCGGTGCCAACGGCTCCTGACCCTCGGAGCAGGCCGGGAGGCTTTCGACGAGAACCCGGGCGAAACGTTCGCCCGCTTCTCCTCTCAACCTTTCTTTCAACGGTGTCAGCTCTATTGAAAGCTCCGTCACGGAACTACGGCTCTCGACGGTGTCGAAGATGCCGTTCACCAGGCGCACAGCTTGGGAGCGTAGATAGTGGGGTGTGACGATCTCTCGCAGAGCACGGGCCAGGGGGCCTGCGGGGATGCCGTCGAGCTCACCGATCAGGTCGAGGTCATCGAAAACCTGCTTCTCGTCCCAAGCGGTATCGCTCAACATCAGTTCGTAGATCCGCTCGTCTGACACAATTTCCAGATAGAAGCTCCGGTCAAGCGCCCAGGTGATTATGGAGAAGCTCAAAAGGGTAGCCAATACAAGAGGAAAAACCAGCACAACCGCCATGATCGCTGCGATCGGTTTTCGCATGCCAACCTCTTTTCTCGAGGTAATGAGATCTCAACGCTACGATGGCAGGAATCGGCTCTTGAGTCAACATAAATAGACGGATTGCCGATTGCGGCATTGCCATCCGGGAGGATTCAACCCGAGCCTGTGTGCTGTCCTCCCTTCCGGGTACCCCCGGCCGACAATACCGTCACTTTAGGCTTTACGGTAATGAGGAAGACCCCGCTGGCGATCAGAAATACACCGAGCCACTGGAGGGGATGTAACCGTTCGCCGAAGGCAAGCACTCCGCCCAGTACGGGAATGGCAATGGTATTGGCGGCAAAAGAAGGTATAAGACGGATTGCTTTGTCCCTTCTATAGGCAAACTGCATTACGACCATCGACAGCAGCGAGATTGCGATCCAGGCCAGCGCCCACGGGTTGGAAAGCAGCTCCGTCGCTTTCTCAGCGGCGACGGCGAGGGCTCTATCGCTTTTCAAATGAAGACGGATCAGTGATCGGGCGCGGGCAAATGAGGAAGTGGAGAGTTTCTGAAGCAAAGGAACGAACCCGCTAAGGGCCCCGGACAATCCGGCGATCACAATGCCTGCAAGCCGTTCCCGCTTCCGGACAACAAGCCAGGTCAACAGGTAGGCTGCGCAGACGGAGGCCAGATAGAAGTACAGCCCGGGATGAGTGCTCTCCACCTGCTGTACGTCCCCGGCGAAGGCGCCTATCAGCGCAGCCGCTGTGAACACCATCGAGACCCCGATAATTTCTCTACGCTCGATCCGTTCCCGCATCACTAGATGGGAGAACAGGACCAGGGAGGCCAGCCCCGAACCGGACATGACTCCAACCAGAGCGACGTTGCCCAAAGAAACGGCGTATAACACTAGTAGAGCCGAGGCCGGCATGGAGAGGGTGGCGCCCAGCCAGAGGCAGAGCCCCCTTACCCGGTGGGTGTGGGACGCAGCAAGCCCTATCTTCTGCCCGGCTTGAGCGATGGCATGGATCGAGTATCCTGTGAAGGCAAAAACCAGAGATAGGACTGCTTTTGTCATCCTGTATTTTACTTTCTTTTTAATTTATGAAAAAATGATAGCCGGAATCTGCCTCCGGCAGTCAGACCACGGCGTAGTCTCGAACAAGCTAGAATACAACGAGGAGAGGGCCATGGACAAGACCGAGTTTCCCGATGACACGCTAAAGGCTGAGCCGACGATCCACTCCACAGCCTTCGTGGCGCGAGGCGCCCAACTGGTTGGGGATGTTCGGCTGGGCGCCGGGTCGTCGGTGTGGTACAACGCCGTGCTGCGTGGGGACATCAACTACGTGGCGGTGGGGGAGAACAGCAACATCCAGGATGGGACGATCATGCACGTAGAAAACGACAGGCCTTGTATCGTGGAGGACAATGTCACGGTCGGACATGGTGCGATCCTGCATGCCTGTAAAGTAGAGTCCGGCTGTCTGGTCGGGATGGGAGCTATCCTTCTTTCCGGGTCGGTAGTAGGCCGGGGCAGTTGTATCGCTGCCGGAACTGTGGTACGTGAAAATACCGTAGTGGAACCGTTTTCGTTGTGGGCCGGCGTACCCGGGCGATTTGTACGCCGGCTTGATGAAAAAAGCCTGGAAAAAAACCTGAGATGGGCAAAAAAATATGCGGAGATTGCCAGGATCCATCGGAGCAAGGGTCTGGAAGCACGGATTGATGGGGTGGATCGGGGCTGAAAAATGCTTAGCTAAATATCCTAAAGACATTGAGTTTTCTCCGATAAGATATATAGATAGTAACAGGTATAAGCTAGCTGCGATGGGAAGCCTAAACTGCTCAAATAGACCTGGATTTCTGTCATTGGTAATACTGTTTGCTGCCGCGGCAGTCTTTTGCGCCTACTCCCAGGAAAAACCGTCGGTCGCGGTCCTGCCTTTCGAGCCGCTTAATCTCCAGGAGACAGATGCCGGTCTCGCTTACTCGCTCTTCGAGCAGGCGCTGATCGAAACGGGAGTGTACACGGTGCTTAGCAAGGACGAGAGAGACCGAATCCTCGCCGCTGCCGGGGACTCACCTTTTCCCTGCACCGAAGAGGACTGTGCCGTTGAGATCGGGCGTACGCTGTCCGTGCAGCAGGTTGTACTCGCGACCGTGGCCCGATCCGGCGGCAGGTACATTGTCAATGCCAAGATTATAGAAGTTGCTGCTGCCGCAACCCTGGCGGCGGACTCGGTGAGCGCTTCCGACAAAGAGCAGCTGAGCCTTGCCTGCAGCCAGCTTGCGGTAAGCCTGGTCAGGAAAGCCGTGCCGGGGAGCCTTCCCGAGCCGAGCCATGCCGGGGAGGGTCCGGAAACAGCCGCCGGGGGCGCGCAGCCGCCGTCTGCCGAACCGACTCCGGAGGAGCGAAGAGGTCTCGAAGAGGAAGAAAAGCTCCCGGCTGAGTACAGCAGGGCGGATGTTTGGTCGCTCGTGACGATTTGCAGCGGTATTTTTCTCTTGGAAACGGGAAATATCGCGGCAGCCGCCTCCTTCGAGCTGCACCGCAAGATTTCGGATACCTATTTCGAATACGAGCGGACAAGCTGGAACTTCGATGAGTTGTGGAGAAGCGACAGCAGCGCCAGATTCGGCTACTACTTCAGTACGACCCTGTCCTACCTGTCCTGGACTCTGGGAGTGGCCTCCATACCGACCTACCTCTACCTTTTTCCCGAGCAGGCTTTCAGTCTGTCCCGGTGGGGCAGGATTATCTTCACTGTAGGGACAGCACTATCCATAGGGGGAAACGTGCTCGACTTGCTCGCCTGCACTCAGCGCTACCGCAATGACTTTCTCTACGAAGACTATCAGGCGGCGGGAACGGATGTAGATGAGCTGAAGACCCGCTATGACCGGGGCTACGTGCTGTACAGTGTAGAGAGGTTGACCAGCTACGCTTTCTGGCTGATCGGCGGGGGGGGAATGATCACAGCTTTCTTCATTCCCGGGGAGAAGCGCAGCTCGATCGTCGGATTCTGGGACAAGGCTTCTCTGATTGCAGGCGTTTCACTGGTGGCAACGGGAAGCCTGACCCGAACGCTAGCCCTCAACTACCGGCAGACCTTTATAGAAAGTGACGGGAAGAAGGATACAGCCTACGACAGGTATGTGCTTTGCAGTGTACTGTCCTACGGCTTCTGGGCCGTGGGAGGAACTGCGATGCTCTTGCCGCTTTTCGTTGATCTGGGTAAAACCCCGGCGGATTCCGAGATCGAAGAGCCACGCTCGGAAGCGCTGCGGCTGGTGCCGCTGCCGAACGGGCTGATTCTTCAGTATTCATGGTAGATGCGGGACGGGCTCGAGTGGAATTGACTCGCCGCCCGCTGGGGAAGATCAGACACAAGCGCCCCTTGGCTGCAGTTGTCACCGCCGTGGCTGTCATGCTCGCGGGTTCAGCAGCCGTCGGCCAGGCCATCCCAGTCCATATTGCATTTTTAAATATAGACAATCTTAGCGCTAATCCGCGCTACGACTACCTTGAAGGAATTATTCGGGGCCTGTTGCTGTTCGATCTTTCCAGCGCCGAAGATATCGAAGTCGTGAACCGCAGCGACCTGGACGACATCCTGAAAGAACAGGAGCTTCAGCTAGGTGCTCTGGCGGAGGATCAGAACAAGGCCATGGAGGTGGGAAGAATCCTCGGTGCTGACTACCTCCTGCGCGGTGAATATGTGTTTCTGGGCAAGGACGTGCTGATCACCATCCGTCTGCTCGACGTGGTCGACGCCCGTAGCCTGACCTTTTCGGAACGCGGGGCCAGCGAGAACACCCTTCACGTCATCGCCGAAAAGATTATCTTCCGTTTGACCGGTAGGGAGGTGGTCCTTCAATCGGAGCGCCACGATCGGTCGATTATCTCTCTCCAGGATGAGAAACCCGGTTCGGTCCAGCTTTTCTCTCATCTCATCGATGCCGAGATCTTCGTGGATGGGGGCTTTGTGGGCTATACCACCGGCGATCCGCGCGTCCCGTTCGAGATCGATAGCCTGCCGCCCGGAACACACCGGCTGCGTATCCACCTTGGCGGATTCGGCGTGGTAAAATCCCCTGCGATCAGCTTCCACGACTGGGAGAGCGAAGTCCAGGTTGAACCGGGCAAGCGGACTGTGATCCGTGCCAACGCCCGTCACTTCAACGAGATTATCTACGAGCTGCAGCAGCTTGTGCGTGAGGATGTTCGCCTCAGCGAGTTGGAGGAGGGGAGTAGCCTTCGACTCGAACGGGATGCATCGTTTGTAGACCGCGAAGCGAAGAGGGTACCCATCACGCTGATCGTAGAGTTAGGACGCCGCGGTGAAAACCTGTTGTACAAGGTCGAGCTTCACTATGAAAATCAGGTTCTTCATTTCGACCTGTCGGGGCCTTTGAATGCGAGGCGGGCGGTCCGCGAGGTAGTCGGCAAGGTCGAGCTGAAACTGGATGCTAACTCCAGCGAGATTAGCTACGAAATCTGGCGGCGGGATATAGAGCAAAACATGTTTCGCTGAAGCCTCCCACGGCCGTCGAAGCGCTCTGGGTCATTCCCGCCTCGGACACTCCGAAGAAAAGCTTCGCTCCCTCTAAACAGCAGCAGGCAACCTCTGGTCATCTCGGCGCCGGGAGGCCATTTTTTGCGACTGTGGCTCTACATCTTCCGGCCGTTTTTGGCTATGCTACTGGTAATGACTGTTGCTTCGCACACCCGCCGGCCCGCCTGCAGCGACGGCGAGTGCATAGCACAGGAGGAGAGCATGAAAGGAAAAGCGGTTGTTGTTTCGATTGTTGCCGTACTGCTGCTGAGCATCCTGTCCTGCATGGGGATGGCAGAGAGAGAGTCTGCCGGGCCATTTGAGCCTGCCGAAGCGGAGGCTTTCGCACCCAGCGATAAAGCCGAAGCGCCGGAGGCAGCGGCGAAACGGGAGAGTTCTGTTGCGGAAGACGAAAAAACTCTGCGAAGCGAAGGGGAGGAGGCGGCAGGGTTGACCGAAGGCGCTACGGCAGACGAGGCTGCCGCCTCTGCGGCCTCGTCGGCCCCCTCGGCGCTCCGACAACGTGCCTCGGGACTCAAAGCGGGCTTCGCTGACGACAACAGGCAATTCAATTACTTTATTGAGTTTCTCAATACCTATGCTTCCCAGGTCAGCCATATTCCTATACCGGTGGAAGAGCGCATTGTCCTCAAGGTTCTTGATAGCGAGCTCAAATCCGTTCCCAATGCCGAGGTGGTCGTGTCCGGACAAGACGGAGAGGTCCTCTGCAGGGGGAAGAGTTATGCAGATGGAAGCTTCCTTTTCTTTCCCTCCGAGCATGGGGAGCACCGAACATACTCGGTTTCCGTTACCTACAACCAGCGGCGAAAGGATATTGTGCTCGATCGCTTCGGCCGCCGGGAGATCCAGGTAGCCTTCGACTTTCCGCGCACAGCCATGACCAACATACCTCTGGATCTGCTGTTCATTCTGGACACCACGGGCAGCATGGGGGAGGAGATCCAGAGACTCAAGGCCACCATCGAGCTTATAAACCTCAATCTTGACTCCCTCTCCTCCAGGCCCTCAGTACGCTTCGGCATGGTTCTGTACAAGGATCGTGGAGACGAATATGTGACCCACGTCGTCCCGTTCACCCATGACCTGCAGGTCTTCCAGAGGGCCCTGGACCGGGTGCAGGCCTCCGGGGGCGGTGATACGCCTGAAGATCTGCAGGCAGCCCTCGAGCAGGCAATGGGCCTCCCGTGGAACCGCAATGGCGTGCGGCTGGCTTTCATCATCACCGACGCTCCTCCGCATCTCGATTACCGTCAGCAATACACGTATGCCCAGGCTGTTCGGGATGCCAGGGCCGGTGGGATAAAAATCTTTGGCGTGGGTACGGGAGGGCTGGACCTGATGGGGGAGGTTGTGCTGCGCCAGATAGCCCAGTATAGCGCAGCGAAGTACATCTTCCTGACCTATGGAGAGACCGGAGAGAGCGAAGGTGGAGCCCCGGGCAGCGTGAGCCACCACACTGGAGCCAATTATCAAACCGACAAGCTCGAGGCGATCATTATTCGCTTTGCCAAGGAAGAGCTGTCCCACGTGACGGACCAGCCGATCGAAGAAGAGGAGGAGTACTTCGCGGCCCGGAAGATCGGCGGGGAAAAAAGGGAGGAGACGCTGAACAAGCTTTTTACCATGGCCATTTCGCAGCTCGTAGATTATTCCACTTTTCGTATTCCAAAAGGTACTCCGGCTGCGGTGCTGCCCTTGAACCCGGCACAGGAGGAGCTGTCCTTGAACTCGGAGTACTTCACCGAGCAGCTTACCTTGAGCTTCAGCCAGGACAAGGCATTCCGGGAGACATTCCGGATTGTGGAGCGAAAGGATCTGCAGAGTGTTCTCGAGGAGCTGGAGCTTCAGCTCTCCGATCTGGCCGAGGGGCAGGCTGCGGTGCAGGTCGGATCCCTGCTCGGCGCAGAGCTGCTCATTGCCGGTACATTGTATTCCAATACGGGGGGCTATGAGCTTTTCCTGAAGCTGATGCGCGTTCAAACCGGGGAGGTCTTGAGCGTCACCAAAGCGGTTATCGACAAGAAGCTCGGCCTCGAGACTTGAGGAACAAGAGCGCATGGATGCTTATAAAAAGAGCATAGAAGAGCTGGAGCGCAGGATTCAGCGCAGCTCGGCGGAGATCCGCACCCAGTTGCAAAAGCTGGGAGAGTATCTGTCCTATCAGGAGCAGGGCGCTTTCAGCGCAACCGAGATGTCGGACCTGTACGGCAGGATCCAGGATCTTCGCGGCCGGTTGCCTAAAAGCCGGCAGCAGGTCAAGCGGATCCTGCAGTGCGTGAGTCGAAATGAAGAGCTGGAGCAGGAAACAAGCGAGAAGAAGCAGCAGATCGCGGGGTTGGAGGAGGCGAATCAGGCGATTTGTGAAGAAATAGGGAGAGCGGCTTTCGAGGCCTATAAAAGCCTTTCTTCGGGTGGAAATGAGTATAGCGATCTGTTCGAGCCCTTGATAAAACAGGAACAGGAGCTTACCGAGCTGGAATCGGAGTATTCGAAGCTCCAGAGCCACGGAAAAGACGGCAACTTCTTCAGGATATTCCGAGAGACCGGACGGTCACTATATCTGAAGGGCATTGTCTCGTTGAAGAGAAAGGCGATCGGAAAAACCTATCGAGAGGCGGGGAAAAGGCTCTGTGAGTCCCAGTTCGGAGCCGAGCTGAGAAGCAGTGGGCTGGACCGTGTTTTAGGTCCATACAAGGACAACGACAGGAAAATCAACGCTCTCAAGCAGGAGTTGAGCAAGCTGAGAAACGCGCAGGAGAGAATATGGAACGAGCTCAAAGAACTCGGTGCGGACAGGTCCCACCAAAAGCGGGTCCGCGAGATCGAGCTCGGCATCCAGCGCATCGAAGAAGAGCTGGAGGATGCCTTCGAGGGGTTCGGCAGCCTGTTCCGCTCCCAGCCTGCCGAGCGTTTCAGTGACGATGCGGAAGTGGCTCGAGCTTTGAAACAGATCGAGATCTGCGAGGAAATCAAGAAACGGAGTGCCAAACAGATCGAGAGGATAGAGGCGGCCGTCCTCATAGACAACCTGCAGCGCCAGGCCCGTAATCTCAACCAGCGTATCGCCAGGCTGGAAGAAGAGGTGCGACTGCGCAGAGGGGAGATCGATACCTTGAAGGCGCAGGTGGCAGAGGGCGAGAACGAGATCAACAGGCTTATAAAAATACGGGGTTCCGAGCAGAGCCTGCTCAAGATCTCCAGAGAACAGGAGCGGGGAGAGGGGCAGAAATGAGCGTTACGATGATAGATCTGCGTTCGGACACGGTAACCAGGCCTACCGAGGAGATGCGTAAGGCCATGTACGAAGCGGAGGTGGGAGACGACGTATACGGCGAAGATCCCACGGTCAATAAGCTGGAAGCCCTGGCCGCCGAGCTGGTAGGAAAGGAGGCTGCGCTGTTTGTGCCCTCGGGAACGTTCGGCAACCAGCTTGCCCTGTTTACCCACTGCGTGCGGGGAAGCGAGGTGGTGCTTTGCGATCACAGCCATATCGTACGGCATGAAGCCGGCGCTTCGGCGGTGATTGCCGGCGTGCAGCTACGTACCATTGCCCCGCGAGGGGCCTACCTGGTCTGGGAAGAAATAGCGCCTGTTATCCGTGAAGGGCGGGATATGCACGAACCCAGAACCGAGCTGGTAGCGCTGGAGAATGCTCTCGGCAGCGGGGAGGTTATGCCGGTAGATATCCTCGAGCGTATTGCCGAGGAAGCTCGCAAGCTGGAAATCCCGGTGCACCTCGATGGAGCCCGCCTGTTCAACGCCGCCTACTATCTCGGGGTCGACGCCCCCCGCATCGCCGGGGCGGCGGACTCGATCATGTTCTGTCTCTCCAAGGGTCTTTGCGCTCCGGTGGGATCGCTTTTGGCCGGCAGCGGGGAGCTGATCGGCCGGGCCCGCAGGAAGCGGAAGCTGATGGGCGGCGCTATGCGGCAGGCCGGAGTGCTGGCGGCGGCCGGCCTGGTTGCGCTGACGCGAATGAGGCAGCGGCTGCCCGAAGACCGGGAAAAGGCGGAAATCCTGGCCGAGCTATTTCGCAAAGACGGCCGATTCGTTGTTCGACCCGAGACGGTAAAGATCAACATGTTTTTTGTACGATACCGGGACTCCTCACCTGCCGGCCGAGAGCTCCGCCTGGTCCAGGAGCTGGCAAGGGGCGGGGTGACTGTTAATCCCCCCGATCAAGGCTGGATCCGTTTCGTGACTCACCATGATGTCAGTCCGGAGGCGGTGGAGAAGGCCGGCAGAATAATCGAACAGGCAGCAGCCAGAGTCGATTGACCGGAGCAAGAAACCGGCCGGTCGTTGTCAAACCATGCCTGAGCTGCCCGAAGTAGAAAATCTAGCTCGTGGACTGCGCGCCGAGATCCTGGGCGAGCGCATAGAGTCCGTCTGCTGCCATTTCCCGCCGGTGTTGGGAACGGATCCCAAGAGCTTCAGCCGGGATGTGCTGGGAAAGGCGATCGAAGATATCTGCAGGCACGGGAAGTACCTTTTCCTACGTCTAAGCGGCTCGCTGCACCTGGCCTTGCATCTGCGCATGACAGGACAGCTACTGTTGCTGCCCAGGAATGCCGCCGTGGACAAGCATACCCACCTGGAGATCTATCTGAAGGATCGCAGCCGCAAGATCGCCTTCAGGGACGTTCGCAAGTTCGGCCGGCTGCTCCTCCTGGAGGCTGGAATCGAGCAATTCCTCATCCAAAAGAAGCTCGGTCCCGACGCCTTGGATATCACGGGCCGCCGGCTTAAGGAGGCTTTTCGAAAGACAAAAAGGAGCATAAAATCCGCACTGTTGGATCAGGCGGTGATCGCCGGGCTTGGCAACATCTATACCGACGAAATCCTTTTCCGGGAGGCCATCTCCCCTCAGCGTCCGGTCTCCGCCCTGGCGCCCAAGGAGATAGCTTCGCTGCTGCGTACGACGCGCAAGGTGCTGCGCCTGGCAGTCAAAGGAAGCGGTACATCGATTTCGGACTATGTGGGACTGGAAGGCCAGCAGGGCAGCTACCAGCATAAGCTGCGGGTGTACAACCGGCAGGGCCGGCCTTGTACCCGCTGCGGAACCCCGATCGCTAAGGTCAAGGTCGCCGGACGGGGTACTTATTTTTGTCCGATTTGTCAGAGGTCCTAATCGGAGGTTACGCCTGCGTGCCATCTATGGACAGATCTCCGGTTTGATGGTACTTTTCTAGTGATGGGCGATCCTACGGCCTCAGAATCGCAAGGCGCATCGGCACTGGAAAGTCTCGAAGAGATCGATGAGAATGGAGGCCTGGAACCCAATGCTCAAGCTCTGCTTCATCTTCTGAGGGTATATACCCTCAATCACCGTACCGCCAGGATCGATATCAACGAGTTCAACAACTTTGTAAAGCTGTACTCCGTCCGTTACCTGTTCAAATTCCCCCAGATGGAAGATTTCAGCCAGCGCACCCAGCGAATGGTCGATACCTATCTGAGGGTCCTGGCCGAGCGCCAGCTCTGCAGCCTGGAGAAGGAGGGGCAGGAGACGCGTTGGATCTTTTTCCCCCGCTACTATCTCGAAGCGTTGCACCGGGAATATGGGGAAATCGAAAAAAAGCCCGAGAGGTCTTTTCCCTCGGAGGAAGAGCTGCAGCTAACGATTCCCGAACACCTGGTTACGGTGATCAATATTAAAACGGATTTCGTATCCGCCCTTGGGGAGCTGAAGACAGAAGAGCCGAAACTGCTGCGGCTGGTGTTCCCGGAGCTGATCAAGCCGCTGTTGGTCAGCTCGGATCTGGTAGAAGTGAAGTTGATGGAGCTGGCCGTGCTCAAGATGAGGGTCTATCTCGGAGATCGCAACAACGCCACCTACGTGATGCACCGGCTCCATCCGGCGTTGCGGGGTAACGAACGGGGCTTGCGGGATATGATCACCGCCGTGATGACAAAACCGGGGAAGGCTGTCGGTACACTCCTGGAGCCGTCGGACTTCTCTTTTCGCTTCTGGGCGCATTTCGCAAATCTCATCCTCCAGGAGTTCAAAGAGGTGGCGGACAAGACCCTCGAAGAACAGGGGTATTGCCAGGCGGCTTACCTCATAGGTTTTTACAACGTACATTACAGGGGCGAGCAGCAGAGGCAGAACGAAAGAGAGACGTTGACAAAGAAGTTCGAGAACCAGTTTCGAAAGTACCCCTATGCCTATACACTGAAGGACCTGTACAGCCTGAGAGACCAGAGCGGCCTTCCCCTGATCCGCAAGAACACGCGGGATCTATTCTTGGAGTTCCTTGAGAACAGGACCAAGTCGGAGGGTCACCAGGCGCTTCCCGAGCTCGTACATCTGAAGACCGTGAACAACAAGGACTACTATATTCACCGAGATTTGCTTGTTCCGCTGTTCGTCAAGATGCTCCACGAGAAAACTTCGGAGATCAAGGACTACTACGTTGAAGAATGGGTGAAGCTTATCAAGGAGAACAGGCGTGTCCCGGCGATGAGCGGGGACCAGGAGTTTGCAGGTGACCTGGATATCACCCTGAAGAACCGGGCTCCTTTCCTCTATTCCCTGCTCAACTACAACCTGCTCTATCTTGCCAAGGAGCAGGGGAAGATCAGTTACGATATGGCCAGAACGATGGACCGTGTGCTGGATGTGAAACTGGGCCGTATTCAGCCGTTGATCAAGATCTTGGGAGTGTCCAGGAAAGAGCTGCTCGACGATGCCAAGCTGCATGTTCCTATTTGGCGGCGCCTGATGGTTTTTCGGGGGATTTTCTACTTCTTCAAGAACCTGTTCCGGGGTATTGGTAGGAGAGTGAAGAAGTCAAGAGAGGGAACCGGGGAGGGAATAGCCCGCAGTGGCGGTGGAGAGACCAGGTCGGCCGCCTCGGGAGCGGCTCGGGCCGCTCCGCAGGGAGCCGGCTCCGCCACCGAGCAGCCGGGGGCCGTAGGATCCACGACTTTACGGCCTGCCTCCAGCCAGCAGCTGGCAGCGTACAAAAAGGCCGTGCATGAGTTGAAAGTTCACTTCATTGGTGCGCAAAAAACAATACCCGAGACCCTGAAAGAGCTCATGGAGAAGTGGAATCCCCTGTATGATTCTCGAGCCAGGACCAATCTGGTGGAAGATGTCAACGCCATGATCCGTGATTACTTGCGTAATATCAAGCGAACGTTTCGCATCAGCCCGCCTGATGCCGCACGGATTCACTCCCTGGCGGAAAAGCTGGCAGCCAACCGGTCCTTCGACAGGATCAAGCGTAAGGACTACTTTATTCGTTATATCGAGATCTATATGGTCAAGCTCCTGGGCGAGCGTTGAGTCCGGGCTTAGGAAAATCGCGATATCGAAAAAAGCTTATTAGCAGACAAAGGGCGCCAGTTTCTTCGACACCCGGTAGTTAGCAGCCAGCTTCCCGGGCTGTTCTCCGTCCATTTCGAGGAGAACCTCTTCCTCGGGAGCGGTAATGTGCACTACTCGGCCCCGAAATGCCGTGACTTCCGGTTCATCCAGATGCCGCCCGGAGTAAATCGATTTTATTTTGCGCATCAGGGTTAACCGGCGCATCGCCCCAATGACGATGATGTCCAGCAGGCCGTCGGCCACCTCCGCCAGAGGGGCGATCTTCATCCCGCCGCCGAAATAACGGCCATTAGTGACCGCTACCAGCAGGGTGGCCCCCTCGTGCACTACCTTGCCATCGATCGCGATCCGGAACAGGGGGTTTCGAAGTCTGCTGAGGCAGCGAGCAACACCGATTAGAAAGGGGAGCCTGCCCCGCAGATGCTTGGACGCCCTGTTCACGGCGGCTGCGGTCTCCGCCGAGAAGCCCAGGCTCGACTCATTAATGAAAAGGCGACTGGTTTCCTCTCCAGCGGTGTCATAAAAATGTACCTCTCCGCAGTCGATGTGCCTGATATCGCCGGAAGCGATCCGCTCGACGTGTTCCTCTATCGTCCCCCCGTGGAAGTCTACCGAACGAGCAAAATCAGCTCCGGTTCCATTGGGAATGTAGGCGAGCGCAGCTTCCTGAGGGATTGACGATCCGCTGCGAAAGAAGCCGTTAAGGACTTCATTCAGCGTTCCGTCGCCACCCACCGCCACAATTCTGGTGTATCCCTTTTCGATGGCTGTACGGGCCAGCTCGGCTGCGTGCATCGTTGCCCGAGTGTAGGAAAAATCGGCACGGCCCATCCTCCTCTCTATCAGCTTCCGCCATTCAGGCCACTGCCGACCCGTGCTCGAGCTGCCTGAATGGGGGTTGACTATGAAAAAAGCCCGGATCTCCAAAAGAATCCGACCCTCCCTTTGCCGTAGAGTAACCACACCATAGCCGGTAACTACTATTCGAGCAAGCATATTTTCTCAGTTCCTCGGCTGCGAGACAAAGGATAATAACAACTTGACATAGAAGCATCGGTATCGTTAATTGATGAATATGGAAGGGCATAAGCTACAGGAACAGGTGGAGCTTATCCGCCAGGTATTGGGATACGTACAGCTTTTCAAGGGCAAAACAATCGTTATTAAGATCGACTGCTCGGTGATGAATCATCCACACTTTCCCATGTTGGTGAAGGATCTTGTTTTGCTGCATAGACAGGGCATCCAGATAGTCCTGGTGCCGGGAGCCAAGGAGAGGATCGACGAGGTATTGACTCGCTACCATATTGCCTGGAAAACGGTCGAAGGAGTGCGTATTTCCACGCCCGAGGCCATTCCTTTCGTCAAGATGGCCGCCTTTGACGTGTCGAACCGGCTTATGACTCAGCTCGCAGAGAATAACGCTAGCGCCATCATCGGCAACTGGGTTCGGGCCAGGAGCCTTGGGGTTCGACATGGCGTCGATTACCAGGACACGGGCACCGTGGAGAGGGTGGATGTCGCGCTGGTGCGTAAAGCGCTGGAGGACGGGTTGATTCCGATTTTTCCCAATATCGGTTGGAGTACAAGCGGCAAGCCATATAATATTTCTTCTAACGAGCTGGCCTGTATTCTGGCCAAGAGCCTGGTTGCAGAGAAGCTGTTTTACATCTGCGCCCACCGGGGGGTGAGCGCAGATGAGTACGCTCTTCCGGACGGAGTCACTATATCCACGGGGGGACTGGTCACCCATCTCACGGTCAGGCAGACCGAGAAGCTAGTGCAGCTCAATGCGGTAAAACCCTATGACGAGGTGATCGAGCTGCTTGATCACGCTTGTCAGGCCTGCGCAGCGGGCGTCGCCAGGGTTCACATTATAAACGGGGGAATCGAGGGAGTGATCTTGAAGGAGATATTCTCCAGCCGCGGTTGCGGAACCATGGTGTACACCAACCAGCATGAGAATATCCGTCAAATGCGCCTCGCTGATATTCCTGAGGTCCTGCGCATCATGCAACCCTTTATGGACAGAGAAATTCTGCTTCCTCGGGATGAGGGGGATCTTGCCGGGCGATATGACGACTATGTCGTCTATGAAGTAGACGGCATTATCCATGCCTGCGGTGCGCTGCACATCTCGAATGAACAGAAGGATAAGGGGGAAATTGCCGGGATAGCTGTCGATGAGACGTACGCGGGAATGGGAACGGGAAAGAGGATTCTATCGTTTCTGATCGACCGGGCTCGAGGCCATAAGCTCAAGAAGCTTTATGTACTGACCACCCAGACGACGGACTGGTTCCTGCAGTTTGGCTTCATCGAGGGCGGGATCGAGGACCTGCCGCCGGGAAAGCGCAATGATTACAACCGACGTCGAAACTCTCGCGTGCTGCTCCTTGATGTGGACGAGTTTAGAGTTCTAGCCTGACACAGGAGCGGGAATTTACGCTGTGCCCGCTTCTATTTGTGCCCTGTTCACATTATAATTGAAATAATGACTAGGCCCGGGTAAGATCAGACTATGTTCGAAACAAAAAAAAAGTCAAATCAGGAAATCGTATTGATCATCTCCGGATCGATGACCGGAGACGCGGTTCGGCTATTTGAAAAGGCGCTCGACTCTCTGCAGAACAGCTCCTATCGCATCATCACTCTAGACCTGACCAAGGTTCTTGATGTGAGTTCGTTGTTCATAGGGCACATTCTTCAATGTCACAAGAACCTAGCGGTCCAGAACAGGGTTATTCGAATCTGCGGCTATCCCGATTCCGTAGGCGATATAATGAGAATGCTCAACGTGCACGACGCCATTCAAATGGTAAAAGAGCCGGCCACTTGAGTCAGTTCGATGGAGGTGGCGGGAATCGAACCCGCGTCCTGAAGCGCGTCCCAGAAACCTCTACAGGTTTATCCGTTGTTTGACTGCCGGCGAGCAGGCACAACGGCTTAAAACCTTACGCTCGCCGTTTGCCGCATTAACTGTCCCCGCCTGTATGCGGCTCTTCAGGAAGGTGAGTCCCGATTTATGACAGGCTTATCCAGGGCTCGGAACAGCGCCCCGGAGACCCGTGACCGCACTTGATTATGCAGCCAGTGCCAATTCAGGTTCGTTGGCAGTTATATTTTGTGCCATTTTTAGGAGATTGGCGCTCCACCTGCAGTCCCTGGTCCAACAAACCCCAGTCGAATCCGGTACACCCCCAGTTAATTATTAATACTCCTTGTAGCGTAATTCTCGTTCGGCTTCGCGCTTTAGATCCCTTCTTTTGATCTCTTCACGCTTATCGAAGGTCTTTTTCCCCCGACAGATACCGAGCTCGAGCTTTACCAATCCTCTAGAAAGATAAAACGAGATGGGGACCAGAGTCAAGCCGCGTTCCCTGACCTTGCGGTTAAGCCGTTTGATCTCCTGTCGATGTACCAGGAGCTTTCTTGTACGGTCAGGTTCGTGATTATAGATATTGCCGAATCGATAGGGAGTGATATGCAGTCCAACCAGCCAAAGCTCACCGTTTTCGATCTTGGCATAGGAATCGCTAAAGGAAAAACTGCCTTCTTTCATTGATTTGACTTCGGTTCCCTTCAGCTCGATGCCGCAATCGACGGTATCTTCAATAGCGTAGTTGAAACGGGCTTTTCTGTTTACAGCCAGGACTTTTTTCGTTTCTCTCAAGGAGAATACCTCGACAGCATGATGCGGAATCCCAGGTAGGGGGTACACCACTGCGGAGGCTGAGCGCCCCTGGACGACACAGTAATCAGCTCTTCTTCATTGGCCCAGGAACCACCCCGAATAACCTTTTCCGCGCCGAAGGGCACTTGGTAACTGCTATCGAAATTATTGGCTTCGGCCCGCCAGGAGGTGAGCATATAGTTAACCGGTGAATACCAGTCCAGGCACCATTCCCACACGTTGCCCATCATGTCTCGCAGTCCGTATCCATTGGGGGGCGAGCTTCCCACCGGAGCCGCTCCTGAGATCCCAGGCTTGAAGAAGCGCTCTCCATCCGGGTGGCTGCCACGAGGATAGTCTCTGGCAATCAAGCCGCCGCGGGCAGCCCATTCCCACTCGGACTCGAAAGGCAGGCGGGCGCTATACCCCTCGAAACCGGCGGGAAGCTTGCTGGAAAACCAGCGGCAGAAAGCCTGGGCTGCGTGAAAAGAAACATTCGTTACCGGAAGCTCTTCCCAGCCTGGATTCTCCTGCCATCCGACCAGATAATTTTCCTCGACAAGTCCTTTCTCCGTCAATTGCGGGAGATTGGCCGGCTTCCATTCCGGATTATCATCCAGAAATCTTCGATACTGATCGTTGGAGACCTCGGTCTCGGACATCCAGAATGAATCTATTTGAACGGGATAAGGAATTTGTACATTCAGTGTTGATCTTTCGCGCGCTCCCTGTAGGGCAACTCCATCTGGAACGGGGTAGAAAAGCAGTCCTTGAATCCGGACGGGCTTGCCGGGCGAGCGCCGAAGAGACTCGTTGGCCGCCGCTGCCCTTTGCAGCTCTTCTGCTAAGCGGTCCCTATACCGGCTTAAGAATCCGGTAAACCAGGATGTGCCGGCAACACGCTGAGCTTCCTCTTTCGGCAGAACAGCCGTCAACCAAAAAGGGAAATTTTCATACTTTTGTTTTAGATGTACAATTTGGTTAACGGTCGAAAGCAAACTGGACGGTGTCACTACCTGTATGCTTGCGGCAAGCAGGGATGCCCCATACAAATACTGGTGAAGCTGCAAGGGGTTGGTAACAAAATACTTTGATTTGTCGACGAAAAAATACAGTTCATCCCTGGCACTACTGGATTTATACCCGGACAACACTGTTTCAGTCAGAATTTCCGGGATATACGGAGTGGATGCGAAATCTTCCAGCGCATATTGTACCATGCCCGCGGGGTCTTCCAGGCGCAGATCTACGCTCATTACCCGGCGTGGTCGAATAAACAGGGTAGCAAAAACAGGTCCTGCAAATGTTTCTTCAAAAGTCTCGGTATCGAAATAAGGTTTGGAAATAGTTATCCGGTGGAATCCTTTTTTGACCAGCACTTCACAGGGGGAGGAGCCTTCATAAGCATCGTCTATACGCACGGAAGCGCCTGATGGAAAGGTGGTAAGATCAAGATAGACACCGCGATCTCGAATACCCTTATAGAAAAAAAGCATGAACAGAATGAAGGCAACCGCCAGGCCGTACAGCACTGTGAGGTAGACGCCGGGAGCAATGCCCAGAAACCTGTGCAGCTTCACCTCGATCTGATTGTCTACGGATTCCTTTGCTTGAGGTTTTCCTTTTGGCGCTTTCCGTTTTTTCCTTGACATCGCGTTCAGGCAATTATAGAAACCGCCTGTTGCCTTGTCAATCCACGGCGATCTGTGCTACTAATAACGATGATTGTGCACGTGCGGTTGAAGGAAGAAAAGATGCGGGTGCAACGACGGTAGGCCTCGAGAGAATACATGAACTGGAAACAATGGAGTAATAGCCTTCAGAGGGGAACCGAGAGATTTCTGACCTGGCGTAAAAGACGAAGGCTGGCCAAAAAAGAGAAACAGAAGCAGAAGAATCCGATTCTTGATTGGCTGGAAGCGATCCTGTCGGCAGTTCTCATAGTACTGCTGATCAACCAATTTCTCATTCAAGCCTATCAGATCCCGTCGCAATCCATGGTCTCGACGCTGCAGATCGGTGACCGTATTTTCGTTAACAAGCTGGTCTACGGGCCGGAGCTGATTCCGGGAATGATGAAGCTGCCCGGATTTAGAAAACCTCGGCGCGGAGAGGTCGTGATCTTCGAGAATCCTTCCTACATTCCGATTGGACCGCTTAAAGATATTTTGCAGAGGGTGATCTACATGCTTACCCTGTCGCTCGTGGATATTGATCGGGACGAGTTCGGCAATCCCAAGCATCATTTCCTGATTAAGAGAGCGGTGGGTATGCCGGGTGATCGGCTGCGGTTGAACAAGGGAAACGTGGAGCTGTTGCTGCCGGGAGAGGCCGAATGGATGCCGGAAGAGCAGCTTGAGAGAAACCTCGGCCTCAGCTATAAGATCCGCCGCATGTTCGCTGCGGATGAGTACCCGTACTTCAAGCAGGCGGGAATCGGACTCGCCCTGCTTGACAGCGGTTTTCAACCCTCCGAGGAACAGGAAACCGCTATGGGGCGCTACTTCTCGATCGATAGGAACGACAGCGGGGTGGTTTCCTGGCGGCAGCGAAGTCTGATCGACAATGCCTACGTGGAAAAGTGGCGCTATAAAACCTTGTACGCACTGAAACCCTACAGCCAGATATTCCAGGGCCAGTGGCGGATGCTCGAACGTGGGTGGTACGTACCGGGCGACAGAATTTTTCCAATGGGCGACAATCGTGACGATTCGCGTGACGCACGCTATTTCGGACCCGTGCAAATGGACAAGGTCCTCGGCCGGGCGCTTTTTCGCTACTGGCCGTTGACTCGTCTTGGCGGCATCCGCTAGATGTATACGACTTTCGAGCGCTATAGCACCGGATTGGGCAGCCGGTTTACTAGGGGATTCCTGCCCCAGCTCCTGAAAATCGTTGTTATTACCATGTTCCTCTATCTGCTGCTCTCCAGCATGTTTCTATCCGCCTTCCAGATAGAATCCGGCTCGATGCTGCCCGCCCTGCAACCGGGCGACCGTATTCTCGCTTCTCCGTTGACCTACGGCGCCAGGTTTCTGTTTTTTTCCGCCCGTTTGCCGGCGGTCCGCGAGCCGGCGAGAGGCGACATCGTTGTGATTCGCTCCCCGATGTACAGGAAACCTTCGTTTCCGATATCGATGCTGGAGCCGGTTCTCCGCTTTTTTTCTTTTCAACGCGCAAGCATGGTCAGGGACAAGTCGGGCCAACGTATTCCACCCTATATGATCAAGCGCATTGTCGGTATTCCCGGTGACACAATCAGGATGTCCGGCTTCCGGGCCTTCATAAAGCCCGAAGGAAGCGATTCGTATCTCGAGGAGCAAGAGCTTGGCGGGTCTACTTATTCTATTCTCGTTGAAGGCCTGCCGGAAGGCTGGAGCAAGGAGTTCCCGTTTTCAGGCGAGTTACAGCCGCTCACCCTGGGAGAAGGGCAGTTCTTTGTTCTCGGAGACAACCGGCAGGGTTCCAGCGATTCTCGCTCTTGGGGCCCATTGTCGCGGGAGGAGATCCTGGGAAACGTAATGTATCGTTACTGGCCGCTTTCCCGCAGTGGAAGACTTTGAATGTGAGTATTGTGATGCGGACCGGTAAATGCTCAGCAGTCAAATGGATAAACGAAGAGTTGAACATATAGCATTTATTAATTTCCGAAGGTATACCTGGTCGATAACTCCAAAAATAAAAAAAGCCCTGGACAGCTCCGGCGGATTGCTGAAGGCATACTGCACGCCGAGCTTGAGCCTGCTTACCATCGCCGCCTTGACGCCGGGGGATATCAGGGTATCTTACATCGATGAAGACTTCGAAGAAATCGATTTCGACGGCGGCTACGATATTGTCGGAATTTCAGCAATGACCCAACAAGCACCGAAGGCATATCAGATTGCCAGCGAGTTCAGGAAGAGAAATGTGTATGTGGTTATCGGCGGTATACATGCATCAGTTCTCCCGGACGAAGCACTTCAACATGCTGATACCGTGATGGTTGGCGAGGCGGAAGAAACATGGCCCGCTTTCCTAGAAGATTTCAGAAACAACAGGGCGAAACGGGTCTACACAGGTTCATCGCTGGTCGATATTACCAAGTCACCGGTGCCCAGATATGACCTTTTGAGAGGAAAAGGATATTTTCGAGACGCAAGCCGCTTCTACAACATGGTACCTCTGCAGGCAACTCGGGGATGTCCTCATGATTGTGAGTTTTGCCTGGTGAGTAAAATTTACGGTAAGAGGATCCGTAAGAAGAAAATAGAACAGATAAAGAAAGAAGTATTGTCTATTAAGGCGAATACTCCCAACAAGGTACTGCTTTTTGCTGACGATAATCTTTTTGTCGACAATAAATATGCAAAAGAGCTCGTGATGGCGTTGAAGGAATTGCGGATACGCTGGTGGGCACAAACAGATATTGCCTTCGGTGATGACGAAGAGCTGCTGTCCATGGCTTATGATGGTGGGTGCTTGATCGTGTTGATAGGATTCGAGAGTATCCATCCAAAGAACTTAGCTGAGATGAACAGGACTAAATGGAAATACAAACAGCTGGTTAAATACTGGAAGAATATCGAGAGAATTCAAAGCCACGGGATACAGGTGTTTGGATCGTTTATATTCGGACTGGATAACGACAGCCCGGATGTTTTTCGTGCTGTTGTCGAGTTCATGGAGGAGAACCATATCACCGGTCAGCTCACTATTGCGACACCCCTTCCGGGCTCGAGACTGGAAGAAAGACTGAAAAGCGAGAATCGCCTTCTTCCAGAGTACGGACAGTGGGAAAGATGTACCTTCTTCGATGTTCTATTCGACCCGAAACTAATGAGTAAGAAGGAGTTGGAGGACGGATTCATCTGGGCATATCAACAGGTATTCAGCGAGTCTAGCTTTTCAAAGAGAGCTGAATATCTGAAGTATGCCTATAGGAGACTTCATTCCTGAAAATAGGGTTAGGAATTATTTTTTCTTGATCGTATCGACCCTTGTCCCGCAGAGGGCAACTATGTGTTTGAATCCGGACTTACGACCTGAAGGTTGTTTTTGCCTATTTCTCCTTTTTTCATCAGACCATTAAGAAATGCTCTGACCAATTTAGGATCGAACTGGCGGCCACTATGTTTCAATAGCTCCTTGGCCGCGGTCACAGGTGTCATGGCCTTCCTATAAGGTCGGTCGCTGATCATAGCATGATAGGCATCGGCAATGGCAATAATCCGTGCATACAGCGGTATTTCCTGTCCTTTTAAATGGTTCGGATAACCTGTTCCATCGAAATGCTCCTGGTGGGCAAGAACGATTTTACTGACCTCCTTGTATGAATCGAAGTGTCCCAGTAACTCGGCTCCTAGTTCGGAGTGTTTTCGCATGATTTCCCATTCCTCGTCATTCAGTTTGGTTTCCTTAAAAAGAATTCGATCTGGTATTCCCAGTTTCCCTATATCGTGTAGCAAAAGAGAGTCGGTGAATACTTGATCGATTTCAATATTTAACTCTTCTGCTAACATAGTGCCCAGCTCAAGAACATCACGAGAATGTCCTGCAGTCTTGAAATCACGAATTTCAAGACTCTGAGAGAAACTCATGCTGAGCTCCTGCATTCGAGTTTTCAGTTCCTGCTCTCGTATAAGAGCGTGCTGGAATTTTTGTATTGTAATCAGGTTCTTAATTCTGGCATCTAATTCTCTTATATTTACAGGTTTCGATAGATAATCGTCTGCTCCGGTCTTCAGACCTTCTATTTTTGATTCGAGCTCCGGTTTAGCCGTAACAAGTATAATCGGAATATGCTTCGTATTCGGATCGCTTTTAACCTTTGTAATTAATTCATATCCATCCATCCGTGGCATCATAATATCGGAAACAATGATATTCGGACTGTCATTTCGTGCATGATGCCATCCTTCTAAACCGTCTCCAGCAGTGATCACCGCGTGACCAAATTTCGTCAGCATTTTACTAATGTAAATCCTTAAATCCGGGTTGTCTTCTACAAGTAGAACCTTGTTAAGCCCCTCTGCCTTTACGTCGTATTCCTCTTGTTCATCTTCCTCTTGTACAACCAACAACTCCCGTTCGATTAACGCAAGGTCATCCATGCTTACTTTTGTCAGATCCTCTCTGCGCCGTTTTTGTTTTCTCCGTTCATTTCCAGTGAAACTCAGGTTGAATCTGCGACGTTCCCCCATTCTTCTTTCAATATGAGCATCGGGGACAATCTCTTCCAGGTTATCCGGTAGTTCAATGCTGAATTTACTACCTTTCCCTTCTTCACTGAATACTTCAATTGTACCACGCATTAGGTCTACTGCTTCTTTCACTATTGTTAGTCCGAGACCGGTACCTTCGAATTTCCTGGTGCTCGAACTGTCTACTTGCTGGAAACGCTTGAATATATCTTGGATATGTTTTGTTGGAATCCCTACCCCCGTATCTTCTATCTCAAGATATACTTTGCCGTCAGTCTTTCCTATGCGTATCGTTATGTGACCCTTTTCAGTAAACTTAATTGCATTACGAATCAGGTTAGTGAGAATCCGTTCAATTTTGTCAGGGTCTAGAAATAACGTTGGTATTGGTTGTTCGCACAGGAATCGTAAATGTATGCCTTTGCGTTCGGTAATGTCTTCAAATATAGTCACAATGTCCCTTACGGTTTCGTCCAAATCGATATTGCTGAGTCGAAGCTGCATCCTCCTTGCTTCAAATTTCGAAAAATCAAGCATCTGATTTATCATATCCAGCAGTTTTAGGCTATTTCGGTACATTTGTCCGATCAATTTCCGTTGTTCGAGATTCAGATCACCTGCATCACCGTGATACATGCTCTCCACTGGACTGATAATGGAGGTCAGAGGGGTCCTGACCTCATGGCTTATATTCGCAAAAAACTGGGTTTTCAACTCGTCTAGTGTTTTGAGCTCCTCATTCGCCTTGGCCAGATTGTAGCGAGATTTGAATTCCTTGAAACGCATCTGGGTCGATAAATGGGAAGTCAGAACCGCAAGGAACATGGTGCAGACCAGGAAGAAGTTGTTGTTTAGGAATATCGGGATGTTAGTAATTTCCCCCGTCAGAAGAATTGGTACTAAATACAGAAAATAGATCAAAATACAGACAATTGTCGTTCTTTTTAAATCAAGGGGAAGTATGAATATGAAACCGAAAAGAACTAGATTGATTCCCGCGTAGTAGGGGCTAGCGTATCCGCCAGCAAGATGTATCATGATGACGATTGATATCCCATATATAAGGTACTCGACCATCGCAATTTCACGAGGGTGTCTGTTTCCAAATCTGGTCTTGACCAGGAAGTATATACAGATATTGGCAACAACTACCCCCAGCCGAATAAATAGCAGCTTTATGTAAATGTCTGGATATACAACATAGTCGAGAATATTGAAAATCATGAAGGCGATGCTCGATACTATAGCGGACAGCTTAGTCTGGCGAATCGCGATCTGGATTGTTTCTTTTTCAAAGTCTAGGAGAAGAGAATCATCACTAAAACCGGTATCAAAGCTCATACAGCTTAATCACTTCTGTACTAGTTTCTCACAGATTTCTCGAAAGTAGGCGGCTCGTTTTTTATTGCTATCCGGATTGTAGATACCTTTGAAAACTCTCATAATACCCTGTTCCAGTTCTGTTGGGGTCAAATTGCTGTGTTTAATGACTGCATTCCAAAGTGTATACCATCTCCAATCTCTCTCCAGTATCTTTCCTTCTTTTTCCATGCGAGTTCTTAGCCGGCTTCCCGGCAGTGGAGTAAGTATCGTGGCATGCCCTCCCATAAGATGATTGTTGTTGATAAACCGGATTATTTCATCCACGGTGTCCTTCGTGTCATGCTCGAACCCAAGGATAAATGAACCATACACACCGATTCCATTTTTCTGAATACGTCTGATGTACTCCTTGTAATAATCGAATTTCTTTGCTTTCCAACGATTTCTGTTTATCGGCACGAGGTTCTCTTTAGTAACGCTTTCGAAACCGATCAATAGTGTTCGGCAACCACTTTCATGCATATTTCGTAACATATCCAGATCTTCAGCAACCGAAATATCACATACGGCAAACCAGGAAAAACTCAGTTTTTTAAACTCGTTTATCAAGGAAAAAGAGTATTTCCGGTTTACGAACATGTTGTCGTCGGCGAAACCGATCTGAGCACGTTTCCAGTGCTTCTTGATTTCCTTTACCTCTTCAACAACCTGAGAGGTTGATTTTCTCTTGTATGTTCTTCCATACACATTTGATGCAACGCAAAATTCGCAATCATGAGGACAGCCTCGTGTTGTTTGTACGAAGACAACCGGGTATTCATATTTAGACAGCAGACAGTATCGAGGTACCGGGCTCTTTTTCATATCGACGACGCCATACTCGGATTGCTCGTATATGGCTCTTGGTTTTCCTTCGAGAAAATCCTGTAAAAAACGGACCCATGTCTTTTCCGCTTCGCCGATAAATACCGAATCTACGTGTAGCTGCGCTTCCTCTGGACACACAGTGGCATGAATGCCACCCATCACCACATAACTCCCCTTTTCTCTGAACTCTGAGGCAATCTCGTAGGCCCGGTTCGCCTGATGAGTCATAGCAGTTATGCCGACAACATCGAATGTCTTGTCCTTTGAAAGATTTTCCTGGTTTTCATCAACAATGATTACCTCGTGCTTTCTTGGAGTCAAAGCGGCAATTGTAGGAAGCCCGAGCCCAATCCCATTCCAGAAATGAAGGATTGTTCGCATGTCTCGGGAAGTCTGGACATATTCCGAAAATTCAGGGTCATTGACAAAATAATCACCCGATGGAGATACGAGCAATATTCTCAGGTTACGATTAACCATTTTTCTCCTGGCAAAGTGTGGTAACGAGATTCATGAAATCACCCATTGTATTGATATCCGCGTAAATACCCTCATCGATTTGAATCCCGAGTGTTCCTTCGATGGTTGCGATAATTTCCATGGCCATGAGGCTGTCAATGCCCAGTTCTTCCCTCAGGTTCACGTCATCGGACAGCTCATCAATGTCGATTCGCGAGATCCTCGCTATTATCTGTCTAACCTGTTCTTTTTCCTGTTGCATCTTCTTCTGTTGTGAGTCTCCTTTTCCAGATTGTCGTTATTATACCCCAAGACAGGTATATTCTACATTACATCCTTTCTATCGTCCTCGGTATTTTGTATTCGGCAATGAAATCTTTGAGAAATGACTTGATAGACAACAGATCGCTCTGGGTGTCTCTTGAGGGCCGTCTCAATGAGATCTTGGCGTGTATCGAGTTGCCGAACCCAAAGATTTCGGCATTCCTAACGTTTGGGTGCTCCAGAAATGCCCTTTTTACCTCTTCCAGATCAACCATGCTGCCGTTTACTTTCCTGGTCCGCTTTTTTTCACCTATGAATACTAAATGATCTCCTACCTTTCTCCCAAGATCGCCTGTCTTGAACCAATAACCACTATAGGCATCTCTGCTTTCTTGGGTTCTTCGGTAGTAGCCCCTCGCCATGTTCTCATTATGGATCCAGATTTCTCCTACACCGTCGGAGTCCTTGTTATTAAGTTTGATTTCTGTACCGAAACATGGTTGGCCGATAGATCCGGGTTGCGTAGAACCACGTATATTACCGGTTGCAGGTGTGAATTCGGTGAGACCGTAACCGTTGAGAAGATCAACTCCAAATCCATTCCTGATTCGTTCATAGTTGTCAGGACTCAGAATACTTCCTCCGGAAACGAATACCTCCGATGCTAGCCGTGTTCGATTGTCCACAGAACGATGAAGCATGGAGAATATCTCAGGAACGGTAGTCACATATTTAATTCCATATTCATTGATATATTGAAAAATCATACGGGGGTGAATTGTTCGCGCAATCACGGAGGTCAAGCGGTAGATCAGGGGAAAGAAAATCGCGCTTACCAGCGTATAGATGTGGTGCATCGGCAGTATAGCGAGTAATTTATCACCCGGGTTGCTCTGTAGACAGCCCTGGAAGCCTCTGGCACCCTGTGCGTATTGGTCATGCGGTATCATAGCGCCGAGAGGATACCCATAGCCCCGGTATGTGTAATTAATGGAGGCTATTTGATCATCTATGGATTCGATCACAGCCGGGATAGAGGGTTTTATCTCACACTGTAAGCCCTGGTTCCCATTGACAATCACCAATCGTTTTTTCAGATAACCATGCAAGAGTGAAAGGTAGCGGGATTCAACAATCACCGCCTGAGGTCGAGCGTTTCCAAATATCTCGTCGAGTTCCATTTTCCGGTATTCGGGTTTTACCAGTACAGGAACCGCTCCAAGCTGCAGAAGGCCGAGAAAGGTCGTTACAAAGTGCAAAGAGTTGTCCAGGAACAGTGGTACAAGGCAGCCCCGGGTTATACCACATCTATTGAGTTGTCTGCTCGAAATCGATATCTGTGATAAAAGCTCATCTGCCGTGACATATAGAGCCGGTTGCCTCGGCTGCAACTCGATAAAACAAGGATGTTTGCCCCAGTTTCTCAAGGATTGCTGAACTTGATCGATAATCGTCATTACGGACTTAGGAATATGGCTTTTCTCCAGTAACGACAACCGCTTGGGGAGGCTCACCCAGAGACCATGTTGCCGAGATATTGCGGAATCCATTCTTCGCGAACAAGTCGACAAGCTCATCAGCGTCGTAGAAACGGAAAAAGCCCTCCTCTTCCAACTCGAAAAGGCCAGCCGCTTCGTTCAACATCGACCTTGCTTCGCAATAACTGATTTGCATCTCACTGTTTCGATGACACGGACCTGCAAACATGTCTACGTCGCGAATGTAGTTTCTAAATATGGTGGAAATGTCCGAATCTGGTTTCATGGAAGATACCAGCAAAACACCACCAGGTTTTAGTATTCTGTAAAACTCAGAAAGCAAATACTCTCCATTGAAGAGGTATGAAATAAGCAAACTTGCTATAATTCTGGTGAAAGAGTCGTCCTCAAATCCGGTTGATAAATCCAAGCCGTTACCACCAAAATCGAGGATTTCGAAGCGAAGATCGGGCGTACGTAACGAATCGTATTCAGTTGGTTTGAGCGGCGTATTCTTTGCTGATCCGTTTCCATCGACTAGATCGTTCATCCATAGATCTCTTCTGATAAGACGAGCGGCTCGGTTAAATTCGATCACCGTGTCTACAATCTCCCGCTTCGGGATTGTTGCCAAGAAACGGTTCAATGACGGAGTAAGAGATTCTCCTCGTAGAATCTGATATAGCTCCTCCGACTCATACTTCAATAGCTCGTCGATCACCACATTTCTAAATCCGGATATTTTATTCCGAAGATAATCTAGATTCAATTCGGGATTGTTCATAAACAGATGTACAGGAATAAGCCTGTTCGGCTCAAGATCAGCTTGACGATACTGGATATATAC
>CAYMEK010000005.1:76403-91636 GCA_964389305.1 uncultured Spirochaetaceae bacterium | reverse complement strand
CCGGCCGGGAGGGGGAGCTGGTGGCCCGCTGGATCATGCGCCTGGGCGGCTGGAAAGGCGGCTGTCAACGTCTCTGGATCAGCTCCCAGACCGACACGGCCATTCGGGAAGGATTTCGCAACCTCAAACCCGGAAAGGATTTCGAAAACCTGTATCGAGCCGCCGAATCCCGGGCCGAGGCGGACTGGCTCATCGGACTGAACGTTACCCGGGCCTTGAGCTGCAGGTATGACGCCCGGCTGTCCGCCGGCCGGGTGCAGACGCCGACCCTGGCCCTGATCGTTCAGCGGGAGGAGGAGATCAACAACTTCAAACCGGACAGTTACTGGCAGGTGCAGGCCGACTTCGGCTCCTATACGGGCTTGTGGCGCAGCCGCCAGGGAGCTACCCGGATCAACGAGGAGCGAAGGGCCCGGGAGATCGCCGAGAAGGTCCGGGGCTCCCGGGCGCGAATCGTAAAGATAGAGGCCAAAGACAAGAGCGAGCCTCCGCCTTTGGCCTACGATCTGACATCTCTGCAGCGAGAGGCCAACAGCCGTCTGGGTTTCAGCGCCCAGAAGACTCTGAGCACCCTGCAGGGCCTGTACGAGCGTCATAAACTGGTCACCTATCCTCGAACCGATTCCCGCTACATCAGCCGGGACCTGGTCCCTACCCTGAAAGATCGCCTTAAGGCGGTGCTGGCCTCTCGTTATCACAGCGCCGTTCAGGATCTTCTGGCCGCAGAGCTCAAGCCCGGCGGCCGTCTGGTCAATGACGGCAAGGTAACGGACCACCACGCCATCCTGCCAACCGAGCAGCGGGCGGAGCCTCAGAGACTGGGCGCAGAAGAGCGGTCGCTCTGGGAGTTGATCGTGGCCCGCTTCCTGGCTGTTCTCTCCCGGCCGTATCGCTACCGCAGCATCACTCTCATCACCGAAGCCGAAGGCGAGCAATTCCTGTCCAGGGGAATACAGGTGCTGGACGCCGGCTGGAAAGCGATCGAGGAAAGCCGCTGTGACAGGGAAGAGGATGAGGAGGAACAGCCTCAACAGGAGCTTTCCGCTCGCCGGGAAGGGGAGGTCCTGACCGTGGTTGCCGCCGAGGTCAAACAGGGCTTTACCAAGCCTTCGCCGCGATATACCGAGGCGAGCCTGCTCGACGCCATGGAGCACGCCGGCAGGTTCATCGAAGACAAGGAGCTTAAGGCCTCCATAGCTCAGGGAGGGATCGGTACGCCGGCCACCCGGGCGGAAATAATCGAGAAGCTGTTGTCGAACTACTACGTGGAGCGGCGGAGCCGGACGCTGTTTCCCACTGCAAGGGGGATCGAGCTGGTGGAGCTGGTGCCCGGTGAGCTGCGCTCCCCGGAGCTGACCGCCCGTTGGGAGCAACGGCTCTCCGCCATCGCCGAGGGAAAGGAGCAGGCCGGGGAGTTCAGCACGGACATCCGCAGGCGCGCAGCCGAGCTGGTGGAAATGGTGAAAGCCAGCACCGAAGAGTACAGACCTCGCAACATGAGCGACACTCCCTGCCCGATTTGCGGGCGGTCGATGATGCCTGTCCTGGACAAGAAAGGCCGCAAGATGCTGGTTTGCCAGAGCCTTTCCTGCGGCTACGAGCAGATCGAGGGGGAGCGGGACGCCGGCTTTGCGGGTCGCAGGCCTTCGCGAAAACAGAAGGCGGTGAACCGCCGGTTGATCCGGCAGTTCAGCGACCACTCCAAGGAAACGGCCACCTTCGCCGATCTCATCCGGGAGGCGCGGGCGCGCAAGGAGAAGGAACGCTAATCGATTCACTACATGAAAGGTGAGAGGTGTGCAGGTATGGATGATCAGGTGAAAATCATCGGCGATCCGCTGCCCAATATCCCTTGGGAGGAGAAACCCAAGGGCTGCCGGGAGGTCATCTGGCGCTACAGCAGGAACCCCATCATTGGCATCAATCCGGTTCCCTCGGCCCAAAGCATCTACAACAGCGCCGTCCACCCGTTCAAAGGCCAGTTCGTGGGGGTGTTCAGGGCGGACTCGAGATCGATGTTCCCCTATTTACACCTCGGCCGCAGCCAAGACGCCCTGCGCTGGGAGATCGAAGCTACTCCGATTCAGATGGAATGTGCGGACGCCGAGCTGAGCCGCGTTCAATATCAATACGACCCCCGGGTTGTAAAGATCGAAGACACATTCTACGTTACCTGGTGCAACGGGTACCACGGCCCGACCATCGGAGTTGCCGAAACAAAGGATTTCAAACGCTTCAAACAACTGGAAAACGCTTTCTTGCCCTTTAATCGAAACGGCGTGTTGTTCCCGAAAAAGATCAACGGGAAGTACATGATGCTCAGCCGCCCCAGCGATAACGGCCATACACCCTTCGGGGATATCTATCTGAGCGAGAGTCCGGATATGGTGCATTGGGGCCGGCACCGTTTCGTGATGGGCGCCGGGGGACAGTGGTGGCAGAGCACGAAGATCGGCGCCGGCCCGGTTCCCATCGAAACGACCGCAGGCTGGCTGCTGATCTACCACGGTGTGCTCAACACCTGTAACGGCTTCGTCTACAACTTCGGCGCCGCCGTTCTGGATAGCCGGCAGCCGCAAAAGGTGTTGTTTAGAACCAACAAGTATCTGCTAACTCCCGAGACGGAGTACGAACAGGTGGGCAAGGTGCCGAACGTCGCCTTCCCCTGCGCGGCGCTGGTAGACCCGCCTACGGGTAGAATGGCTATTTACTACGGCGCGGCGGATACCTGCACCGCCATAGCCTTTACCCGGGTGGAGGAGCTGTTCGGATTCATAGTCGACAACTCCACCGTGTTCTAGCTCGCTTTGGTATTCAGACGATGGCAATCCGCTACGGCGGGTAACAGCGGAACCTTACATCTGCAGGCACCAGGAAAGGGCGTTTCCGAGCAGCTTCTGCATCGCCACGTGGAGCAGCGCCTCTCCGGTGTGGCCGGGAACTAGGACACAAACCCGGCCCGTGTCCAGCTCGTGCGCCCAGCCTGCCGGTGATTCGCCGTGCTCCGGAGTGCGGCTGAGAAGCAGCATCGTGGTACTATCGCGATCCACTTCCACGAAGTACTGCTCGTCGGCAACAGTGAAATCCTCTACACCCCGGGTTACAGGCTGCGCTGGTTCAACGATTAGGTAGCGAACCTCCGGATGCAGTGGCGGGTGGTGGAGAAAGCGGCCTCGCATCAGCCGGTGCAGTGGACCCTGGGGAGGATAGGAGGCCAGTGCGGCGTGCAGCGCGAGCAGGCTCCCTCCACTTGCCACAAAATCGAAGATGAGCTGTTCCGCTCCTGGAGAAAGCCAAAGCTCCTCCGACTCCTCGGGTCTAAGGCGGCCCATGCGGGCTAGAATTAGCAGGTCGGCGTTTTCCAGAGCCTGCCGGGGCAGGCCCTGCGGCTCACTGTAGAAGCGAAGCTCGCAAGGGATGCGGCCTGAGAGAGACTCAAGGGCTTTCCTCATTATTTCCGCGCTGTGGTAGAAATCGCCGATCACGGCCAGCGCTTTTTTCGCAGGCACTGACATGAAATCCTCTTGATCTGTAGATTCTATCATCCGGTGTTCCTCGACTGCAACCGGAAAGAGCTTGCTCCTGGAAGCGGTCGGAGTGGATGCGGTCTCGACAGCGGGCTATAATTTAAAAGCTGTATTTCTCTACATGGCGCTTGACGGGCTGAGCGAGTGAGGAGCCCTAAACATCTTGGGAGTTGTGGGTATAGTCCGACCGTAGTACAATGAGCATAGAGAGGAGAAAATGCCGTATACAATACCGCAACCGGTTCCGATGAATAGAGTAGGAACACGATCAAAAAGCGGGTGTGGCTCAGTATATCGAGAGGAAAACTCACTCAGTCGGCATCTGCAGCCATCAACCAGGCCGTGAAGAGGACTCGGATATTGACGGAAACGGTTCTCGGGATACAGGTGGGCGAACGGAAAATACTACCCGTGTTTAACCTGGCGCGACCGGAAAGGACCACCCGTTACTTTACTACCCTGACAGACAATCAGCCCAAGGCGCTGTTTCATTTTTACCTGAAGGACAACAAGGCCGAAGTGAGGTGGCTGTCGATCGGGTCGGTTTTCCTGGAGCGGTTGCCGCCGGCTCCTGCCGGTCAGCCGACTTTCGAGCTGCGCCTTAGCCTGGGGAACGCCGGGGATGTTCTACTCGAATTGCGGGAACGCTCATCGGGAATCAGGAAGCGCCTGCTGTTCCCCGCTTCCCAACTCAAAGCGATTGCACCGCCGGTGTCCGGGTTGCGGGTGACGGACAGCAAGCCGTCTGCGGGAAAGCAGGTGGATTCAACGATACGGGTGGCGGAGGCTCCCGGCAGGCGGCGCAGGCGGCCGCCGCATCGAGGAAAACCGCGAAGGGCGCTTCTAGCCGTAGCGGTATTGGGCTTGGCTGTGCTGGTCGTCCTCGTAGTCCTGCCGCTCACCACTCGGCTCACGTTTCCCCGTGTGATCCGGCAGCTGATCGGACCGAGCGGGGTTGATAGGCAGCAGGCGGTTCGCCTCGAACCGGCCGAAGCGGACTCCGGCTACTCTCCCGAAAAGGTGGAGAAGGTAACCTCGAGACAGCCGCCTTCCGATACTCAGAAGGGCGGGCAATCTACGGTCGAGGGGGATAGCCAACCCGGCCCCGCTCACGGCTCGAGCTCGGTGGATACAGGGAGTGTCGCGAGAGAAGCCGCTGGCGGAGGTGAACAGACCGCCGGGACAAGTCGAGCCAAGAAAGGCTTGGAGAGCGGCGGCGAGTCCCTTCCCTATATCATTCACTGGGGAGACACCCTCTGGCGGATCACGGAGCGCTACTACGGAGATGGAGATCTTTATCCCCTGCTGGCGGGTGAGAACGGAATACCCAATCCGCATGTGCTCATTGCAGGCACGGAAATACGTCTTCCTCCCAAGATAGACGAGGAGGAAAGGAAGGATTCAGAATGACAGGAAACTCCGGATCAAAGCCCGGCGGGCAAATCGGCAATGATTCAAGACCGGAAAGGAGCGCTTGATGGGAAAGCGAATACTGATCGTGGACGATGCCACGTTCATCAGGATGATGGTAAAAAAAATACTCGTTCCCAGAGGATTCGAGATTGCCGGGGAGGCTGCGAATGGAGCGGAAGCGGTGAAGATGTATTACGAGCTGCGGCCCGATTTGGTCACGATGGACATCACCATGAATGAAAAAGACGGCATCGAAGCAGCGAGAGAGATCATGAGCATAGATTCCGATGCCCGGATCATCATGGTAACGGCTTTGGGTCAGGAGAGGATGTTGATCGATTCTTTCAGGATCGGAGTCAAAGATTTTGTTGTCAAACCTTTCAAACCAGAGCGGCTGATTACGGCCGTCGAAAAAGCTCTTGCCTGAAGCCTCGAGGAAGTTGTGTATGAAAATCAACGCAGAGCTGGTGAATCCGTTTGTTGAAGCGGGTATAAAGGTATTCAAAGAGCTGACCAACATCGAGGTCAGGCGTGGTCACTTGTCCTTCAGGATGGCTCCGGCCCCGACCTACGAGGTTTCCATTATCGTGGGCGTGTATGGTTATCTGACGGGCCAGGTCGTATATAGTATGCAGAAAGAGGTGGCCGTACGATTGGTTCAAAAGATCCTGGGGGAAGTATCGGCGGAGGAGCTGAAAGACCTCTTCCTCGACACATTAGGCGAGGTCGCGAACATGATAACCGGGAATGCGACGGTGATGCTGAACCAGCGTAAAGAGCATCTACTGAAAATAACCACGCCCGCCATCTTCACGGGAGATCAAATGACCGTGAAGCTCGTGCCAAGCCCGACTATCGTGCTCGGTATGTACACGCCCTACGGCCAAATCGAGATCAATATCGCTTTGGAGGAGAAAAAAGCTTCCAAGCCATCTGAAACACAGAAAAGACCTGCACGGTAATACAGAGCCCGTACGTATGGGGGGAAGGTGAGTCGATGGGTAGTTTCACGGAAATACCGGACGAACACAAGGAAATCTTTCTGGCCGAAGCCGAGGACCACCTCCGGATATGGGAGCAGGCGCTTCTCAGCCTGGAGAGAGAGCCGAGCGATCGGGAGCTGCTGAACAAGCTGTTCCGCTCGATTCATACTCTCAAAGGCTGCGCCGGATTTATTGAATGCGAGGAGATGCAGAGACTTACCCACGAGCTGGAGTCAGATCTTCAGGCGGTTCGGGAAAGCGGCATCCCGATCGGACCGGAGCTGGTCGAGGTATTGTTTGACGGCCTGGATATGATCAAGCGCCTGATCGGTGCCCTGGCGGAAGACAGCGAGTTCGACGTAGACATCGAAGCGGTGGTTTCCAGAGCCCAGGGCTTGAGAGACTCGATGGCCAGCCCCGGACAGGAGGAGCTGGTCGGGGGCGAGGGGCTCGCGGAGGAGCTCCCGCCGGACGAGCAGGCTGCGGCGGAAGCCCCTCCGTCCCAGGCGCAGGGGCAAGCCGGACCGGAAGGACCGATCTGCCAGTTCGACATACAGGTTGTGGCGGAGCAGAGAGAGGCTTACCTGCGCGCTTTGCTGATCCAGAGCAAGCTGGAGGAGGCGGGCAGGATCGTCGAGATCTCGCCGCCGCTTGAGGACCTGCGGTTGGGCACTGGGGAGTTTCGCTTCCGGGTGATGTTGGAAACGGACAAGCCGGTCGAAGAGATCCAGAAAGAGATCGACATCGACCAGGTGAATATCCTGGCCGCCTGGGTGCTTCCGGACTCCGAGGTTGCGAAGCTATTCGGAGTGGAGGAGGTTGACCTCGAGGAAGAAAGGGCACGGCAGGCTGCGATTCTACGTCCCGGCAAGATCGAAGAAATCGTGCGGGTACCGGTGGACAAGCTGGATACGATGATGAATCTTGTCGGTGAGCTGGTTGTCCAGAACTCCGGTTTTATCTCCACCATAAAGTCAAGCCAAGCTATCTACGGCAAGTTGCCGGTACTCCTTGATCTCGAGCAGAAAACCGAATTTCTGGCCAGGATCGCCCATAGCCTCCAGGACGCCGTGATGAAGGTCCGCATGCTGCCGGTGGCGACATTGTTCAGCCGGTTCAATCGAGTTGTACGGGATCTGGCGAAGCACCGGGGCAAGGACGTGGAGCTCGAGATCTTCGGAGAGGAAACCGAAATCGACAAGAAGGTAATGGACCGAATAGGGGAGCCTCTGATTCATCTACTGCGCAACGCCGTTGATCACGGTATCGAGGTAAGAGACGAGCGCACCGCTTACGGGAAGGATGGAGTTGGCCACATTCGTCTCGGGGCTTACCAGGAAGGCGACCGTATCTGCGTAGAGGTGAAGGACGACGGCAGGGGACTGAGCAGAGAAGCGATCGCAGCCAAAGCCGTGGAGCAGGGCCTGGTCAGCGTTGACATGGTGGAGAAAATGAGTGATGAGGATATCTACCAGTTCATTTTCCTGTCGGGTTTCAGCACGGCCAAGGAAATCACCGACATATCCGGTCGGGGGATCGGCTGCGATATCGTGAAGAGGATCGTCGAAGAGATGGGCGGGTCGGTGCGGATCCATTCAGCTTTCGGGCTGGGAACCTCTATTACCATTACCCTGCCTTTGACCATGGCTATCATCAACGCGTTGCTCGTTGAAGCCGGTCCGGGCATCTTTGCCATTCCTCTCTCCTCCGTACGGGAAGTGATCCAGATGCGCCAAAGCCATCTCCAGCATTTCGGCCAGAACAAGGTGTACCGCCTTCGCGAAGAAGTGATTGCGGTTTTAGAGTTGGACAGAGTTTTAGGTCTGGCCCAGGGGGAGGCGGAGGACGGCTCGACTGAAGATCCGGAAATCTCGATTGTCGTTGTGGAATACGGCAGCCGCAAGGTCGGATTGGTGGTAGACGGGCTGAGGGCACGGGAGGAGATCGTTATCAAGTCCCTTACCGGCAGCCTGGAAGGAATCGAGGGTTTGGTCGGGGCCTCGATTCTGGGGACCGGCAAGCTCGCCTTGATACTCGATGCCAGGGCAATACTGGATTCCTTCTACCGGGAGAACGAAGCCGATTTTCTGTTCACCCAGCAGCTGGCCGAAGCCGAAAGGCTCAAAGAGTCGCAGCCGGAGGCGGAGGCGCCGGTGATGGAATCGGTGCCCGCGGAGCAAGAGCATGCCGGTGAGGCGGCTGGCGAAGGGGAGACAGTCGAGGTACAGGCCGGCGCTCCCCAACCCGTGCCGGAATCCGAGGAAAGCCCGGCGGCCTTCCCGTTTCCCTGGGGAGAAGCCGAGCTCTCCCGGTTGGAGGAGAGTCTTATCGGCGGGGCTGTGAATGCCTCGCAAGCTCTGTCCGAGCTTCTCAACCGGGATATCCGAGTGAGCTTTCCCGAAACCAAGATCGTGCCTATCGGAGATGTGGCCACCTCTCTCGGGGGAGAAGAGCTGCCCGTCGGGGGCATCTTCGTGGAAATCGAAGGCGATATCCGAGGCGGTACGCTGCTGGTACTGCCGATCAAGTATGTCAACCAGTTCAGCGATCTGCTGTTCAATCGTCCGACCGGATCCACGGAACAGGTCAGCGACGAGGAAATGTCTGCCCTGCGGGAGACCGGAAACATCCTGTCTGCCTCATTTATTGGCGCGATTTGCGATGTCGCCGGACTCAACATACGACTGCGTGTCCCCGAAATGAGTATGGATATGTGTATGGCGGTGATCGATTCGGTGTTGGTGCGCTTCGATCATCCCGGGACACATACCCTTCTGATCGAAGCCGACCTTTTCTATGCCGAGCAGGAGCAAGTGGTCTGTCACCTGCTGATCCTGTTGGAGCGAGATTCATTTGAACAACTCATGGCGGCGATAACGAACGGGTAGGAGAGACTCTACTATGAAGGAGGCAGGCACCATGAATGAAAGCAACGAAACTCGCAGCATCCGGCGGGAAGAGGAGATGGTGCAAATTATCAATTTTACAATCGGCGGGGACGAATACGCTGTGGATATCAAAGCTGTGCGGGAGGTTATCAACTTCCATGAAATCACCCTGGTGCCCAAAGCCCCGCGTTTTATCAAAGGAATTATCAACCTCCGGGGAGAGGTCATCCCGGTGATCGACCTGCGAGAACGCTTCGGCCTGGAGCAGACGGCTTATTCCGCGCTCACGAATATCATCATCGTGGAAATAGCGAAAAAGCCGCTCGGCGTGGTGGTGGACAGTGTCAGCCATGTGTTGCGGCTGGCGCAGAGCGAAATTGCTTCGCCGCCGCCGCTCATCGGTGGGCTTTCCGGGAAGTATGTAGTCGGAGTTGCCAAAATGAAGGACAGGCTGATCGTGATCTTGAACATGGATAGGATCCTCAGCACCGATGAGGTGATCGAACTGCAAGACATGGATCTGTTGCTGTCACAGTCCGAATCGCCTGAGCAAGGCAAAGAAGAAGAACAGGACGAACAAGAGCATGAGAAAGATGAACAAGAGAAAGATGAACAAGAGATAGAAGAGCAAGAGATTGACGAACAAGTGGTAAACGAACAAGAGATAGACGATCAGATCGAGGAACAGGAGCAAGAAGAGAACGAGTGATGTTGTCACAAAAACAGGACCGATCCACTGGCCGGCCGTCCGGTCCGACCAGGCCGGCCGAGCTGGCCGGAGCAGCCGGGCAAAAAAAGCCTGAACCCGGAGATGGGAGCAAGGAGCGTTTCAAGAGGACCTTGGGACTGAAAATCACCGTCTGGATCGGTTTGCTCCTGCTCGTGATTCTTGCCGCTCTGTATTTTATCGGCACCCACTCTCAGATGGCACTGATGGAGAACAGGGAGCTGGAAGCGGACCTGACCCTGTCCGGAACGATCCTGGCGTTGATGCGCTCTGCCTTGCTGGTTGGGGATCAGGTCGCGGTTCAAAGAGCCTTTGACGAGATCAAGCGTCAGAATCGGGATCTGCTGATTTCCCTGATCGATGCCGACGGGACTGTCAAGCGCAGCAGTGAGCCCAGTCTTATCGGGCAGAAATCCCCGGACCGGGAGCTGGACAGAGCGCTTGGCGGGGAGCAGGTTTCCGGGATTCGGTTCGACGAGCGGCAAGGTTATACCGTTTCCTCGGTGATGCAGCCTGTTGCCAACGAGGAGGCATGTACCTCCTGTCACGGCGACCGGGGTCGTCTTCTCGGTGTTCTCCATCTGGAGCGGGATTTCCGGCCTGTGGAGGGGGCTATAGTTGGCTCCCGGTGGAGGACCATCGCGGCAGCGGCTTTCGGCTTTGCGGCCGCGGTCTTGGCGCTCTTTTTCCTGCTCAGATCCATGCATAAGCCGCTGAGCAGGTTAACGGCGCTGATCCGCAAGATTGCTGCAGGGAAGCTGGATCGCACTTCAGGGCTGAGCCGACGGGACGAAATCGGAGAGCTGGCCTTTGCCTTGGATCAGATGGTTGCGAGTCTCCGCAGTATGGTATTACGCATCCAGTCAAGCTCTCTGGATGTGGCAACAACCAGCGAGGACATCTCCGAGAACACCGGCCGGCTTGCCGAAGGCACGCAGGGTCAGGCGGCCACTATCGAAGAGACGAGTGCCGCGATAGAACAGCTCAGCGCCTCGATCGAACACGTTGCCGGGCAGGCGCGGTCCCAGACCGGGTCGTTGGCGGAGAACGCGGGCAGCGTCGAGGAGGTCAAGGATGCCGCCGAAGAGGTGCGCAGGACGCTGGAGAGCGTACTGGCAGGCATAGAGAGCATCTCGAGAAGCTCCGAGAAGATAACCGGTATCGTAAACTTGATCACCGATATTGCCAGTCAGACCAACCTTCTCGCTCTGAACGCCTCGATCGAGGCGGCCCGGGCGGGTGAGCACGGGCGGGGATTTGCCGTAGTAGCCGATGAGGTGAGCAAGCTGGCCGAGCGAAGCGCCACCTCTGCAAAAGAGATCGAAGAGCTGATTCACGAGAGCGAGGCCAGCGTAGCGACCGGGAATCAGATGATCGGCAGGCTGGCCGAGGCCATCGCCCGCCAGATCGATGCGATCCGTGAGGTCTCGCAGCGGTTGGTGGAGATCAACGAGATGAGCCGGAGCATCTCCACCGCGACCGAGGAGCAGTCAGTCAACGCCCGGCTTGTCGCCAAAGCGATCGAGAACCTGAACGATTTGATCCGGCAGTCGGCTCACTCGGCAGACGCCGTATCCAGCGCTTCCGGCCGGCTGGCAGACATGGCCGGCCAGCTCAAAGGTCTCACCGCTCGATTCGAGGTCGAGAAGGGCCGCGCGTTGCGAGAGCCAGCGGCGGAGAAGAGTGAAGAACCGGTTCGCCGCCTGCCGAAATCAACGACCCCGGAAATCGAGTACGGCATCCGGGAAAAGAAAGAACAGCCGGTGCAGGAGCGACTCAGGAAACAACCGGCCGCCGGTGCCTGATTGACAGGTTCGGTTGTTCCTGTGCGAACAGAAAATGGCGAACCGGGAGAGTCAAACGTTCAGGGCGCAGGCTCTGACGGTAAATATGGAACCAGAACAGGCTCGTACGATCGTGGTAAAAATGGCGCAGATGGCCGTGGTAAAAAGCGTTCCGGGACATCCTGTGTTTCTCAAGACCACGCTCGGATCCTGTGTCGGTGTTATTCTGACAGACCGAAAAACCGGCATTAGCGCAATGGCTCATATCATGTTGCCCGAGAAGTCGGCCAACGATCAAGTTGCGGGCAAGTACGTCGATTCGGCTGTGCCGGAAATGCTCGCCCGCATGGCGGAACAGGGTGTCGAAAGCGGGGTTGAAGCCTTTATACTCGGCGGCGCCTGCATGTTCTATAGCGAAGGTGGGGTAGCCTTTACGGATATCGGAAAGCGGAACCTGGAGGCGGCACGTAAAACGATCCGGAGCTTGAAGATCCCCATCAAATTCGAGGATACGGGCGGGATCCAAGGTCGGACGGTGATTTTCGATTGCCAGAGCGCCGAGGTGACAGTGAAGACGTTGCAGAAAATGGAAATGCCGCCCAAGGATCGTAGAAGTGAGTAAGCTGGAGGTTCGCGGAATCCCGGAATTGAGCGACGAAACCTTCGAACGCTTCCGGGAGCTGATATACCGGGAGATGGGAATATACATGCGGGACAGCAAGAAAATACTGGTGGCGAACCGGCTGCGCAAACGCGTTACGGCGCTGGGATTGGGTAGTTACGAAGAGTACTATCGTTTGCTGACTGGTAAGAAGGATGCACAAGAAGAAATAAATCACTTCATGGATTCCATAAGCACCAATGAAACCTATTTTTATCGCGGGGACAACCAGTTTACGGCGCTGCAGAATCTCGTTCTACCGAATCTATTTAAAATCAAAAAACGGCTCAACATCTGGAGCGCCGGCAGCTCCAGCGGCGAGGAGCCTTATACGATCTTCATGGTGATCGACGAGACGGCCCGGTCGTGCGGCTGGCAGGGGGAATTCCTCATTGTGGCCACGGATATTAATCGACAGGTGATCAAGAGTGCCAGGGAGGGAGAATACGGCGGCCGGGCTCTGCGTGTTTTACCTCGGCGCTATATCGAGGGCTATTTCGAACGGCTCGGGCAGGACAGGTATCGTGTCAAGAACGAGGTGAAACGACACATCCACTTCCAGGTTCATAATCTGCTGAAAGATCAGCCACCCGGAGATCGTTTCGATATCATTTTTTGTCGCAATGTCCTGATATATTTCGACCGTCCGACCCAGCGCAGGATCATCGACGATAGATTCGCTTCCGTTCTGGCCCCGGACGGCTATCTGTTCATCGGCAACTCGGAATCCCTGCTTGGGGAGAGCGAACTCTTCCTGTACGCCAGGCTCCTCAAAAGCCCTATCTACCGTCTAAAGGACGGGGGTGTCGAAGGAGGGAGTCGATGATTCGGGTCATGGTTGTGGATGACTCTCCCTTAGCCCGCAAGGTGACCTCGGAGATACTAGAGCAGGATCCCGGGATAAACGTGGTGGCAACGGCTGCAAGCGCAGAGATCGCCTTGCGGAAGCTGGAGCAGCTCAAACCGGATGTGGTTACCATGGACCTGGAGATGCCCGGAATAGACGGTCTGGAAGCGATTCGTCGGATCATGCGTAACCGGCCTGTTCCGGTGGTGGTATTGAGTGCATTCGCGGTAGATGGCGCCGACTTGACTATCCGGGCCCTGGAAGCCGGCGCCGTGGATTTCGTTACTAAACCGAGAGCTGGCCGCGCTGCAGCGATTGCCGATATCGCAGCCGAATTAAAGTCCGCCGTGATTCAGGCCAGCCTGATAGACCCAAAGCCGGTGAAGGAGATATCCGGTTCTGTTCAAGGGTCTGAAATGTTGACTATGCCTGCTTCCATCGGCAAGAGAGCCGAAACAAGGTATGAGGTGGTAGCTTTGGGGGCATCGGCGGGAGGACCGGTGGCGGTGAAAGAGGTTCTTCGCAGGCTGCCGGGCCACTTCCCAATCGGCATTTTGATCGTGCTGCACATGCCTCCCGTGTTTACCGCCGCCTACGCCGATCGCCTCGATACCTTATGCGCGCTGTCTGTCAGGGAAGCGGCAGCGGGAGACAGGCTGTTGCCGGGCACGGCGCTGCTGGCGCCGGGGAATCAGCACATGAGGCTGGAACGAAAGGGGACTGAGGTGCGGGTAGGGCTGGAGAGATCGGAGCCGGTGAGCGGTCATCGGCCGTCGGTAGATGTCCTGATGAGTTCGGTGGCCGAGGTTTTCGGCGCCCGGGCTATGGGGGTAATTATGACGGGGATGGGAAGGGATGGCGCAGGGGGAATAGCCCGTCTGAAGGAACGGGGTGGATATGTTATCGCCCAGGACCAGGCCTCTTCCACGATATTCGGAATGAATCGAACGGTGATAGAAAATGGTGATACAGATGAGGTGGTTTGCCTGGACAGCGTCGCCGAACGGATTCTGCGTCTCTGTCTGGGTCCTGAGGGAAAGGAGAAGGATCGATGAGCCTGGCGGAGTATTACGATCTCGGCCACCTGCGCAATCGAAGCGCGGAAATGGTATTTGCCCGAATCGAGAAGTTTCTGGCAGAGCGAGAGGATTTTTGCCACTGTGAGCAGTGTGTTCTTGACCTGCTGGCCTATGTCCTGAACCACGTTACACCAATGTACGGTACCTCTCTTCTGGATCCCTTTGTACCTAATCCGGCGAGGGAGAAGAAGGTAACCATAGAGATTGACCTTGCTCTTAAAGCCGGCGCCAAGCGGGTGGCGGAACATCCGAACCACGATAAATAAATCTCATGAAAAAAATCTCGAAACATGGCCGTTATTACGATGATGTTCAGCTCACATACATACCTCCTAAACTTTATGAGTCCGCGAAGGAGTGAGCATATGAGAATGAGAGGAATGCGGATGTCCTTGCAGATCGGTGTGACGTTTCTGTTGATTCTGGTTTCCTACGGCGCCTTACTGGTAGGCACGATTATCTTGAACCAGAGTATTCAATCCTCCTACGCAGAACTGTTCGCAGCTAAGGAGCAGCAGACTGATCTCGCCTACAAGATAAACAACGATATGCAGGAAACACAAAAAAAGGAACGGGATTTTTTCCTTAGCAAAGAACCGGTCTTTGCCCTCGAAGTGAAGCAGTCCTGTGATGTGGTGTCCGGATGGGTGAATACCATCCGGGATCAAAGGAAGCCGATACAAGGCGAGATCAAGGAAAATAACTGGGATGCTCTTATCTTTGCCATCGCCAGCTACAAGAAAGCGTTCGCCACAGTAGCGGACTCGTGGGCCGTCAAGGGTCTCAGCGAGGAGGAAGGACTGCAAGGAGCATTTCGGAAGGTGGCCCGCGAATTGGAAGAGAAAATCAGCACCTACCCGGCGTTGAGACCCGACTACCTGCTGCTGCGTCGGCATGAACAGGATTACCTGCGGCATGAAGATCAGGCAAATGCCGAAGGCGTAAATGCGCAGATCAGATCGTTAAAGGAAAAGATTGACCCAATCACTCTCAGCGCTTCTACGCATGCCGCGCTGTTAGACCTGTTTAACCGGTACAAGTTCTCTTTCGACGATCTATATGCCAAGAACTTCCGGATTGCTCAGGCGACCAGGGATACGAAAGAAGCCGCTGCGTTGATCCAGAGACTCGTTAACTCCACCCTTAATTCTGCCAAACGAGAGATGACGGAAGCTAAAGCGGCAGTGGATGCCTCGCTGCAGCGGATGACTTTTATGTTCGTGGGCGGGGGTGTGGCGATGCTGGCTGTAGCCGGTCTGGTGTTATTCCTCATCGCGCGCAACATTCTGAGGCGGGTTGGCGGGGAGCCGGCGCTCATCGCCTC
>CAYMEK010000005.1:71618-76303 GCA_964389305.1 uncultured Spirochaetaceae bacterium | reverse complement strand
GGCAGGAGGTTCCCCAACTGGAGGTTCTGAGCCAGGAGGAGGAGGGCGGCGCCCTGGAAGAGGATGTTTCCACCGCCGCCGAGGATCAACCGGCGGTGGAGGAAGAGCTGGAGCGACCTCTGGAGACGGAGGACATCTGAGCGCTCGAGACGCTACTGTTCCTTGATTGCACCGGCGGTCAATCCTTCCACCAGACGGTTTTGGACGAATGAGAAAAGGATAATCGTCGGAACGATTGTCAGCACGGTGGCGGCGGCGACCTGGCCCCAGCGGATGAGCAGGGCCGAAGAGAGCCTCTGTATGACCAGCGTAACCGTGGCGGTTCGCTCGCTCTGGCTGATGATGGAAACGATCAGGTAATCCCCCCAGGAAACCACGAAGGAGAAGAAGGCGGCCACCATGATGCCAGGGGCGGCCACGGGCAGCACAACCTGCAGCAGGCGCTGCAGGATAGTGCATCCGTCTATCCTGGCCGAGTCGTCGATGTCCTTGGGAATGCTGTCGAAGTATCCTTTGAGCATCCAGATCTGAAAGGGAAGAACCAGGATGATATGGCCCAACACCACCCCTATCACCCGGTCGAGCAAGAGCAGGTGGAAAATCACCAGATACAAGGGTATGATGAGCAGCACCTGGGGGAACATCTGGGTGGAGAAAATGCCCGTGATCAGCAGGTTTTTCCCGCGAATGTCGAAGCGGCTCAACCCGTAAGCCCCGGCGATCGAACAAGCCAGGGAGGTCAGGGTCACCAGGGTGGCGATCTGGAAAGAGTTCAGGAAGTAACGGGGAAAATCGGTTACCGAGAAAATGGTCCGGTAGTTATCCAGGGTGAACTCATCCGGCGGAGGGATCACCTTGCCGGTGAAGATCGAGGCCTGGGTGCGAAAAGAGGTATAGATGATCCACAGCATGGGCAGGAGGAAGAACAGCAGGGAGAACAGAACCACCAGGTAGGCCAGTACGGTGGTGATCAGCCTGCTTCTGGATTTCGTGCTCATCAGGCACCCACCCGCTTTTCGTAGATACGAATATAGATGATGAAGTACACCATGAGGATGGCGAGCATGACAGTGCCGATCGCCGCCCCGTAGCCCACCGTGTAGCTGTTCCAGCACTGGCGGTACACGTACACCGGCAGGACGTCGGTAGCGTCTACCGGTCCCCCCCCGGTAGCCAGGTAGACGAAATCGAAGTTATTGAAGGTCCACAGCACGTGGATAGTCACCATCACGATGATCATGCTGCGGATTCCGGGCAGGGTGATGCGGAGGAACTTGCTCCAGGCGCCCGCCCCGTCGATCTCGGCGGCCTCATAGTAGCTATTCGGTATGGCCTGCATGGCGGCCAGAAAGGCAACGCCGTAAAAGGGTACATTTCTCCACAGATGAAGCAAGATGATGAAGGGCAGCGCTGCGTGAAGGTCGCCCAGCCAGTAGCGGTTCAGGTGCTTGAACCCGAGCAGCTTGAATATAATGTTGATCAAGCCGATATCCGGCTGGGCCATGAACTTGAACATGATGACCGTAGCCGCCACGGGAATGACCCAACTGGCCATGATGATGCTCTTGAACAGCGCCATCCCGGGAAGTCTTTGCTTCATGGCCCAGGCCAGCACCAGCCCGAGAACGAACTGCAGCAAAACAACGCACACCGTAAGGATCAGCGAGTGGTAGAGCGAGACCCAGAAGATCTCGTCGGTCAGGATCCTTCTGAAGTTGGACAAACCGACGTAGGCCACCGTGTCCTTGAGCAGGTGCAGGTTGGTAAAGGCCATGCGGATGCCGTCCAGAAGCGGATAAAGGGTGAACAGGGACATGATCAACAGGGCCGGTACAATGAGAAAGAGTCCCTTCCTGGTCTCGCTCATTCTGCAGTCTATATTAGCGTACAGGGCCAACCTGTCAACGAGCTAACTCGAATAAAAAAATGGGACTGCCCCGAACGGGCGGGTACAGCCCCATTCCTTTGCCGGCAGGCGATCTCGTTCGATCGGAGCTATTTATTCTACAGCTCGTTGTTCGCTTTCAGCTCCATGATCCGGTCGTACAGCCATTGAGCCGCCTCCCTCGGCGACTTCTCATCGTAGATGACGAAGTTGACAGCCCGCAGGTTGGCCTCGCTCACCGGGCCCCAGTTGATCGGAGCCATGGTCACCGACTTAGGCAGCTCGTTGGCGAAACCCTGGATCCACCAACCGATGTCGCTCTTGGTGAACACGTCCATCTGCAGCGAGTCTTTACGGGCGGGGATCCCACCGGACTCGGCCAGCCAATCTGCCATCTTCTCCTTGGAGGTGATGTACTTCATCAGTTCCCAGGCCAAGTCCTTGTCCTTGGAGAAGGCGTTCATCATGATGGGCTTGACTTCCAGGTAGGTCGCCGGGGTTCCCCCTTCTAGCACGGGCAGAGACGTAATGGCGGTCTTTTTTTCCAGGATATCCCGGGCGATGTCGCTTTCGTCTCTCCTGCCCCACAGCCAGGGTCCCATGGGAGCCATGGCCCATTTACCCGCCACGTAGCCGGGGTCTTCCACCGGCCAGCCGGTTCCCCGGACATTGGGATCGCAGGCGGGATACTGGACCGGTCGGAACAGCTCGTCGTAGAGGGTGAGCACCTTCTCGAACTGGTCGACGGTGCCGTTGAACGTGGTCTGGTCCCCACTGACCTCGAAGAGGTTCTTTCTGCCGCTGACCTGATAGTACCAGGAGATAAATTCCTGGGCTGCTCGAGGACCTCCAACCTCGGTGCACACGTAGAAACCGTGGGTCTGGCCGCCCGTCAATTCGGTGATCTTCCTGGCTGTGATCACCAGCTCGCGCCAGGTGGTCGGAACCTTGAGATTGTACTGCGCGAATAGATCTTTTCGATAGATCATGGCCCGGGCGTTGGTATTGTACGGGATCCCGTACAGCTTACCGCCGATCCTCAAGGGAGCCAGGGTGCTCTCTACGAACTGGCTGCTGTCCGCCCAGGCGGCGAAACGTTCGTCCAGCGGCTCGATGAGTCCCTTCTGAACATACACAGCCGTATCCTCGAGCAGGCCCTCGATGACATCCGGAGTGCCGCTTTTGGCCTGCAGCAGGAACTTGTCTCTCTGGTCCTTGTATTTACCGGGACCGTAGAAGGTGTCCACCGTGGCGCCGGGTATAGCCGTCACTACGTCTTGTTCCCATTGCTGTACATACTCCGGTGAAACCTCCTGGGTCACGAAGGGCATGTTCCAAAAAGAAAGCCGGACTTTCGCCCCGGCCTCCTTTTGCCCGCCTGCGAACAAGCCCAAAGTGAGAAACAGGCTGGCGCATACAACCACGATGAGCGCTTTTTTCATCATAGCTTGACCTCCTTAGCTATTAGTTTGGATTCTTGTACGGTTGTACGTACATTTGCAAACCATTTTATGCTATTGTCGTTTATTGTCAAGGTATCGTTTTTGTGCTAAGGATTAGCTATCGCCAGGGAGTGAGGTACCCCCCGCCCGTTTGGGGCCGGGCTCCCGGTACAGTATTTATCGCCTGATTTGGTTCTTTAGGAGACGGCTCACCCCACCAGCGAAACAGCGAGCGGCCATGATCGATCTTAACAGTCTCTTGCCGAAATATCATCAGCTAAAAGAGTATCTTAAAAAGCAGATACGCAGCGGAGAGATCTCTCCGGGACAGAAACTGCCCTCCGAGACCGATTTGGTGCGCAGGTTCCGCCTGAGCCGCCATACGGTGCGCAAAGCCTTCGGCGAGCTGGAACATGAGGGTTGGATATTCCGGGAGCAGGGACGCGGAACGTTCTGCAGCCTCCGAGAGAAGGGCAACGGCAAGACGATCGCCGTTCTCACCACCTATATCTCGAATTATATCTTCCCTTCCATCATTCGCGGAATCGAAAAGACTTTGAGCTCCGCCGGCTATATTCTGATCCTGGCCAATACCTGGAACGACAGAAAAAAGGAAACGCAGTTCCTGGACAACATTCTTAACCATGATATTGCCGGATTGATTATCGAGCCGACCCGAAGCGCTGAGTACAACGCCAATCGGGACTACTTTACCGAGCTGGACAGAAGAAAGATACCCTATATTTTCCTGCATGCGGCCTACAGAGAAATGGATCCCGCCTACGTGGTGATAGACGATGAAGCCGGAGGCTTCATGGCCACACGGTACGTGCTCGAGCAGGGGCATCGCCGCCTGGCCGGGATTTTCAAGGCGGACGACCTGCAAGGGGTACGGCGGCAGGAGGGATTCCTGCGGGCGATGAGAGAAGCGGGTTGTCCGGTTCCAAGGGATTTCATCGGCAACTACGGTACCGAGCAGCTATTCTCTTTTCCCTACCAGTATACCCGCTACCTCCTGCAGAAAGCCAATCCGCCCACCGCGATCGTCTGCTACAATGACGAGATCGCTCTCAAGGCGATCGAAGCGATAGTGGATGCGGATCTGGAGGTCCCGCGTGATGTTTCCATCATCGGTTACGACAACTCCCACCTGGCCGCAGCTTCCCGTCCCCGGCTCACCTCGATCAACCATCCCAAGGAGGAAATGGGCGGCCGTGCTGCCCAGTTGATGCTCGACATGATCCTGGGTAAGGCGGACAAGCCCCGCTTTACCTATCAGCCCGAGCTGGTGGAGCGGAGCTCCTGCCGGCCAGCTTGAGAGAGGGCTGAGCCTGAACGTCTGCCGGGCCATATCGGCC
>CAYMEK010000005.1:0-71518 GCA_964389305.1 uncultured Spirochaetaceae bacterium | reverse complement strand
GCCCCGGATTGGACGATTGCCGTCATAATATTGTACCTTCTGATCATGAACAACCTTGGCAGAAAGCTCGGCATAAGCGACACGGTTCTCGCGCTTTCGGTGGCGCGCTTCGGCGACGCACTGGGGAACAGCATCCTGTTCGTCATCATTCCGTTGTTCGTGGCCAAGCTTCCCGCACCGCTTTTTCCGCTGGCCACCGCCAGCCGCATCGGCGTTCTGATTTCCATCTATGGACTGGTCAACGCCTTCCTGCAGCCGGTGATGGGCGGCCTGGGAGACCGGCTGGGCCGCCACAAGACTCTGGTATTGTTCGGGCTGGCGGTCATGGCGGCGGGGACTTTCGGTTTTGCCCTGGCCGGCCGTTTTCTTGGGCTTGTCCTCTTGCGGGGATTTCAAGGAGTCGGGCTGGCATTAACCGTACCGGCTTCCCTTGCCCTGATGGCCGGTTCTACGCGCCGGGAGACCCGGGGCCTGTCGATGGGAACGTACACCACCTTCAGGATGGCGGGTTTTTCGATCGGACCGCTGCTCGGCGGCCTGCTGTATGATCACATCAGCTTCAATGCCTCTTTTTTCGTAGGAGGAGCTTTTATTTTCTTGGGATTCCTGATGGTCCTGAAATTAGTCAAAGACGGCGACAGCGGGGGGCGGCGGCCTGCTGGAGGAGGGGACCAGGCGGATCAGGGGTCCCGCGCCGGCGGGACCTTCGGGCGCCGCGCCTCCCCGGCTCCCAGAGTTCGGATCATCGATCTGTCCCTGATCAGCTCCACGATTGCCGCTGCGGGATTCGCCACTCTAGCCATGGCCATCGCGTTCAGCATGGTCATCACCCTCGAAAACCAGATAAACGCTCGAATCGGACAGAGCGCCTCCACTTTCGGGCTGGCCTTCAGTGCGATGATGGCCAGCCGCCTCGTGTTTCAGATTCCCCTGGGGCGGCTTTCCGACCGCATCGGCCGGAAACCACCGATAACGGCCGGGCTGCTGTTGATGGCGCCGGTGACAGTCGGCTTGAGCTTCGCCGGCTCCACTCTCACCCTGGTGGGTTTACAGATCCTCCAGGGATTGGGGGCGGCGGCGATCGCGGCGCCTGCCTTTGCACTGGCGGGTGATCTCTCCGCTTCCGGACAGGAGGGGAGAAAGGCCAGCATCGTGACCATGGGCTTTGGGCTGGGGATCGCTGTGGGCCCGCTGATCGCCGGCTTTTTGGGAGCAGTGGACTTCCACCTGCCCTTCTACATCGGGGGAGCTCTGCTGGGGACGGCCGCTGCTGGAATCCTGCGCTTTGCCAAGGAGACGGTGGAAAATCCCCGGCGCCTCTCCTCGCGGCGCTGAAACCGCTTCAGCGATCGATGGAATCCAGGTAGTCCTGAACGGCCTGTCTCAATTTCACCGCCGCGGCGGGGGACCTCAGATTCTTGCCTTCCAGGATATCCTGCGGGCTGATGGAGGCGGTGTCATAGAAGGCGGCGTTGGCCTGGTCGTCGATCTGCAGCACGGCCCCGTCCAGGCTCAGCCCGGCGAAGAATCCCCGGCTGCGGGAATAGGAGTAGATCTCCGCCTTGAGCTCCAGATCTGTGCTGGCGTTGGCCCGGCGGCCGACCGGTCCGGCGGCGGCAGCCACGTCCACCCCGAGGGTGAACTTGCCTCGCAGGACCCCTTCGACACTCTTCTTGGTTTTGAATACCAGTACGATATCGGTGGATTGGGCGCCTATCTGCCAGCCGACGCTGCCTCCGGACAGGGTGATGAAGACCGGGTTGCTCCAGCCGCCTTTCTCATCCGGCAGCAACAGGAGTCCCTTGCCGTGCTGGCCTCCGAGAACGAAGCCGACTTTCAATACTCCCGGGATAATGGCGATGCCCTGGGCGTCCAGCAGTAGAAAGTCGGGAATGGTTTTGTCGGTAATGGCGGTGATCTCGTTGAACGCTGCGATCGCCTCCTCGACTTTTGCGATTTCTCTGTCTTGAGCCGAAAGCGCAGCGGCCGAAGCCAAGGCAAAAAAGAGCACCGTCAGGATCGTCTGGATTCGTTTTCCATTCATGGTATTTCCCTCACCCTGGTCAGGACTGCCTGTTCCGCCGGCTTTCATCCTGCTTCTTCGAGCTGCGGGTAGCCGCGTCGCCCGTTTTGGCGGCCTGGCTGGGGCCGGCGGTTTTTTCTTTCTTCCCTGCGCTACTCGGGCCGGCCTGCTCCTTGACGATATGCACCTTGATGCCGGCCTTTTCCGCTTCAGTCTCGCGTGCCGGTATAACCACTCGCAGCAGCCCGTTGTTGAAGCGGGCTTCGACCTTGTCGCGGTCGAACTTATCCTCCGGTACGTAGTAACGCTGCTCCTCCACGCTCTTCAGCTTCAGACGGCGCTTGAAATACTGCACGCCTTCCTCCACCTCGGCAGCCGCCGGGGCCTGGGCGGAGAAGTAAAGGTGATCGCCTCTGAACTGCAGATCGATGTCCTTTTCCTCAAAGCCCGCCAGTGCGATCTCGAAGACCAGACTCTTGTCCTTGGCCAGGAAGATATTCATCGGCGGATAGGAGTAATAGGGGTAGAAATCCGAATGGCTGTGCCACTTGAACTTCTCGCGGAAATGCTCCCGCATCTCTTCGGCGGAAGGGAATCCTTCGCGCATCTGCTCGCCGAAGGCCTCACCGAAGCTTTGGGCTACCCGGAAGGCTTCGTCCATGATCTTGCCCAGGTCGATGGTAAAGGTCTTTTCGGTCATTTCAATACCTCCTGAAAAAAGCGTATTGCCGGCCCCCCTGCGAGGCGGCCGGAAAGGCTGGGACCACTGAAGTGGCTCCCCGTTCTTGCGGTAAAAATACTCACAAAATTGGAGAATTCCAACTGAAAAAGGTAGCCATCTAACCGGCGGGAGGCCGGGGCATGAAGCTATTTGGTGTATGGATTGCGGGCAAGAGCTAAAGAAAACGGGGTGCAAAAGGACTATACTTCCTACTATCGATTTCAGGAGGGCATACATGATTCAAACGAAGTGTTCGGGCAAGGCCCTGGCCGGCTTCCTGGTTGCATTCAGTGGGCTGCTGGTTGCGACTCCGGGGATTTCTCAGTCCCTGCTGTATGAGGGTGAGCTCGGACCGGGGGATACCAAGCTTGGCAAGTACTTCGACACCTATCCGCTTCAGCTTTCCTCCGGCGATCGGATTGTCGCTACCCTGCGTTCCGCCGATTTTGATGCCTATCTGCACGTCGAGGCTCCAGACGGGACAGAGGTCGAAAACGACGATTATGGCGAAGGAAGCGATGCCCGCCTGGACGTGATCGCCCATGTTTCCGGGATATGGAAGGTGAAAGTGACCACCTATGAAGAGCAGGAAGACGGGCAGTACCTGCTGGTCGTGAATCGGGAGAGGCTTGAGCAATATGACGCCTGGGAGGCGGCCCTGGCCGAAGAGGATCCTACCTCCGTCAAGGGAGAGTACTACGACCGCTACTCCGTCGAAGTAGAGCCGGGACAGAGGATTGTGATCTGCATGCAATCGGAGCAGATCGACACGTTTCTGGTCCTAAAGCCCCCGCACGGCCAGGTGATGATCAACGACGACTATCTGACGGAAAACGAGAGCCGCATCGATTATGTCGCAGAAACCGCCGGAACGTACGAGCTGTATGCCACTTCTTACCGCAGCGCAGAGCAGGGTCCCTACTCGCTGCGCATCCTGTTGGGCGGACGTATGAAGGGCAGCAGGCTGGACGGATATCTCGATACCGGCGATCCGCAGCTTGAAGATTACGGCTACTACGATCTGCATGCCCTGTTTCTCCGACAGGGAGAGCACGTGATCATCGAGATGACCTCCGATGACTTCGATACCTTCCTGGCCGTCGAAGGTCCCAACGGATTCTATGACGAGAATGACGACTACAACGAGCTGACCTACATATCACGCCTGGAGCTGTTCGCCGAGGCGGAGGGTGAATACCGGATCTTCGCGGCCTCATACGAGGCCGCAACCTCAGGGAGCTATGCCCTGAAGATCTACTCTTCCAGAGACCTTTCGCGATCTACGATCGCGAGCCAGGAAAGGCTGAGTTACCCCGTTCGGGTCGAAGATTCCGCTCGGGGGTAAAGGCCAGACGCTCCATGGCGCGGTGAGCGTTTCAGCTTTTCAGCTCGTGAACCTCCTGCCGGAGCTGGCCCTCCCGGTTGAAAAAGCGGCGGTAGCCCAACTCGGTTACCAGGAAAACGGTGACGGTAACCGAGGCGCCGATGCCCAGCATGATGGCGATCTGATACTTGATGGCGTCCAAAGGGGCTACACCGGCCAGGATCTGCCCGGTCATCATGCCGGGCAGAAACACGATCCCCATGCCCATCATATTGTTGACGATAGGCATGATACCGGCTGCGAAGGCTTGCTTCACGAATGGACGAGCCGCCGCCCGCGGTGTGGCGCCGAGCATCAGCGCTCCTTCCAGCCGATCGAGCTGGGAGCGAATGCCGCTGGAGAGGCGCTCGATCCCCAGGGAGATGCCGTTCATAGAGTTGCCTATGATCATTCCCGCCACCGGGATAAAGTAGCGGGGATCGAACCAGGGACTGACCCGCACGATGACGAACAGAAAGTAGGCCAGAGCCCCTGAGGTTCCCAGAACCATGGCGAGGGCGATCACGATCCGCAGGGCCGGGAAAAGGCTCTTCTTGACCCGCCCGAACACGGTGTAGACGGCGAAGACCTCCATGGCGGCGAAGATGATCAGGGTGATCCAGACCTTCCGCCAGGAGAACACGTAGGTCAGGATGAATCCGGTCAGGACCAGCTGCACCGTCATGCGCAGGGTGGCCAGGGTGATCTCCCACTCCTTGCCCAATTTCTTCAGACGCACGAGCAGCAGCATGAGGAGAATGACCAGATAGCCCAAGCCCAGATACAGTATTTCGATCCGGACGATTCCTTCCATCAGTAATTCCCCCTGCGGATCACCTCGTCCACCCGGCCCTGTTTGATCCTGACCAGGGCATCGTAATAACCGGTGAACTCTTTCTCCGAATGGGTCACCAGCACCAGGGTCTTGCAGCGCTCGCGGCAGAAATCGGTCACCAGCTCGAAGATCAGCCTCTCGGTCTGCTCATCCAGGGAGGCGGAGGGTTCATCCAGAAGCAGCACTTCGGGGTCCATCAGCATCACCCGAGCCAGGGCTAAGCGCTGTTTTTCGCCACCGGATAGCCGGTCCGCATCGGAGGCCAGGTCTGTGTCCAGGCCTACGCGAGCCATCATGGAGCCGGTCGATTCCCGGCCCGGTGGCTCTTTTTCGGCCAGGCGGCGGCCGATCAGAAGATTCTCCTCCACGGTCCCGGGGAAGATCACCGGCATTTGGGCCACCATGATCACCCGCCGCCGCAGACGGACAGGATCGAAGCTCTGAAGCGGCTGGCCGGCAAAGGAGATCGAGCCCGAGTCCGGCGTGGTCATACGGTTCAACAGCCGCAGTAGCGTGGTCTTGCCGCCGCCGCTGGGCCCCACCACGGCGGAGACCCGGCAGCTTGCCAGCTCGAGACCTTCGATATAGAGGATGTTTTTGAAGCGTACCTGGGAGAGGACAAAGGCAGGCAAGGCTGCGCCCATGCTGTTTCCCATCGATTTGTACCTTTTCTCCCGGCGTGGATCCTGTCTCCGAGTCCGCATTTCTCCCGCGCAGGGAAATTTCCAGGCCGAGGCTGCTGTTTTTTGCTCGTTTGCCCGCATTTTGCCAGAGTTGGAGGCAATAGACAAGGGCTGCGGGCAGGCACCGTGTGCTGCTTACCCAGGCGCCGCTCCTCGGAAATGAAACGCTAGCCCTATTCTAGCGGATTTCTAATGCGCATCCTGCAATAATAGCAAAAAGCGGTTATTATCAGGATTACAGCAGAACGTCCGGTTTTTCCGGAGAGGAGAATACGATGTTGGCCCGACAGCACTATGCGGAGCGGATCGAGGCTCTTACGCTGGATATCGTGAAGATGGCAACGCTGGTGCAGGAGGCGGTCGGCAAGGCGGTTCAGGCCTTCGTTCAGCGCAGCGAGCGCCTGGCTGCCCAGGTCCTGGATGAGGACCGGCGGATCGACAGCTGGGAGGCGGCCGTGGAGGCGCGCTGCACCGCCCTGATTGCCACCGAACAACCGGTAGCTCGCGACCTGAGAGTCATCGTCGCAGCACTTCTGATCAGCAACGAACTGGAGCGGATGGGGGACTACGCCGCTCATTTCGCCAATGCCGCTTCGAAGGTTTCCGATTACTTCGTGAAGAGCATTCGTCCCGAGATTGTCCGAATGACAGACATAGCGATGACAATGATTCGAGACGGAGCCCAGGCTTTCCTGAAACAGGATTGCGATCTGGGCCAGGAGGTGATCCGGCGCGACGACGAGGTTGACGGGCTGTACGCCCAGTTTTTCCAAAAGCTTTTGAAAGACATGACCGAGCATCCGGAGCACGTCCCTGAGGGGACGGCGCTGCTGTTCTGCTCCAAGTATCTGGAGCGTCTCGCCGACCATGCCACCAACATCTGCAAAGAAGTGGTCTACGTCTGCACGGGGGAGAGATATATAGAAAAGAGCAGATGAGCAGAAAGCATATCCTGGTTGCCGAGGACGATGAAACCATCCTGGAGTTGATCCGCTACAATTTGGAGAAAAGCGGCTACAGGGTGTCCTGCTATGCCTCGGGAGAGAAGGTGCTGCTGAACGCCGGCTTGTATAAGCCGGACCTGGTGCTGCTGGATATCCTGCTTCCCGGGATAGATGGTATCCAGGTGTGCCGCCATCTGCGCGCTGAAGAGCAGACCAGGAACATCCCGATCATCATGGTCACGGCCAAATCGGAAGAGCCAGACGTGCTGGAGGGGCTGGAAGCGGGGGCGGATGACTATATAACCAAGCCATTCAGCCCCAGGGTGCTCTTGGCCCGAGTACGGGCGGTGCTACGCCGAGGCGGCGGGGGCGGCGGGACCGGCGCCGAGCGACCCGTCCGCTCCGCCGGTCTAACCGTCGATCCGCAGCGGCACCTGGTCATCCTGCACGGAAAACGGGTGGACCTTACCGTGACCGAATTCCGGATTCTTTACCTGCTGGCCGGCCGGCCCGGGCAGGTGTTCACGCGCCTTCAGATCGTGGAAGCGGTGCGCGGCGGCGACTATCACGTCACCGACAGAGCCGTGGATGTGGCCATCTTCGGACTGCGCAGGAAGCTCGGAGAATACGGAAGATACGTGGAAACGGTGCGGGGTGTCGGGTACCGCTTCAGCGAGGACAGCGAGGGGACACGTGAAGGTGTCCGGTAAAAGCTTAACTGCGGCCATCTACAGGACTTCGTTGCTCACCGTCACGATGGTATTGATCCTGTCGCTGGTGAGCGCCTCCCTGCTGTTTCGCGGTTTTACGTATCGGCGCGAGGCGGAGCAGCTCGTCGAGCGACTGCGGTTGATCCAGAGCAGCTTCACAGCCTCTTTTCCTGCTCAAGAGGAAGAGGACATCCGGACCATCGACCGGTTGAGCAAGGAGATCGGCAGACGCGAAGGGCTGCGCCTGACCCTTATCGGGACGGATGGAATCGTGGTGGGAGACAGCTACTTCGATCCACGCACCCTGGTCAATCACGCCGGGCGGGCGGAGGTCCGGGAAGCGCTGAAGGGAGAGATCGGGACCTCCACCCGCTACAGCGATTCCGCCGATCAACGAATGCTGTACGTGGCCGTGCCCCTGGTGGACGCCGAAAGGATCGTCGGGGTTCTGAGGGCCAGCGTGCCGGCCAGCTCGTTGAACGCCGAGCTGCGGCGCCTATGGCTGCGAGGGCTGCCGTTTTTCCTCACCGCCGGCTGCCTAGGGGCCGCCCTGCTGTGGATTTCCGTACGCCGGGCTAGCCAGGCCTGGCGGGATTTGAGCCGGCAGGTCCAATCCCTGGCTGAGGGGGATCTCGGCCGGCGGATGGCGGAACCGGGGTGGGCTGAAACAGGGAAGATAGCCGCCGTGCTCAACTCCATGGTGTTGCGGCTCCACGAGCGCATCCACAACGCCGAACGCCAGCAATCTCAAGAGCGGGCGATTCTGGCCAGCATGGCCGAAGCGGTGCTGGCCGTCGATTCCGAGCGGCGGGTCATCAACATGAACGAAGCCGCGGCGACCTTGCTCGGTGTTCCGGTGGCGGAGGCCCGGGGCAGGAGGATGGAAGAGGTGGTCAGGGTCGGGGGGATCCTCTCGTTCGTGGAGCGAGCCTTTACCAGCAGCGAACCGATCGTGGAAAACCTGCAGATCTACGAGGAGGGAGAGCGTCATCTCAGAGCCCATGGGACCAGGCTTCTGGACGCCGCCGGGGAAGAGCTCGGGGCTCTGGTCGTGCTGCACGACGTCACTCGCCTGCACAGGCTGGAGGTGGTGCGCAAAGACTTCGCAGCCAACGTGTCTCACGAGCTCAAGACCCCTATAACCTCGATCAAGGGCTTCGTGGAGACCCTGCTGGAAGGCAAGCTGAGCGACCGGGCGGAGCTGCGGCGCTTTCTTGCCATCATTTCGCAACAGACTGAGCGCCTCAACGCCATCGTGGACGATCTGCTCAGCTTAGCCCGGTTGGAACAGAGCATCGAGCGTCGGGAAATCGTGCTCGAACGGCAGGCGCTCCGCCCGGTGCTGGAATCGGCGTCGGCCGCCTGCGCCCGCGCCGCCGAGAAGGGTGAAATTGCCTTGAGGGTCGACTGTCCGCCCGACCTGCAGGGAGCGCTCAATCCCCAGCTCCTCGAGCAGGCGGTGGTAAACCTGGTGGACAACGCCATAAAGTACAGCGATCCCGGCGGGGAGGTCAGGATTGCCGCTTCCCTGGTCGGCGCGGAGGTGGAGATCTCGGTTCAGGATCGGGGCTGCGGCATAGAAGCCCGTCACCTTCCCAGGTTGTTCGAACGCTTTTATCGGGTGGACAAGGCCCGCAACCGGGCTTTGGGCGGGACCGGACTGGGGCTGGCCATCGTCAAGCACATCGCCATCTCCCACGGGGGCCGGGTAGCGGTGGAAAGCCGGCCGGGAGAGGGCAGCACCTTTACTATACGCTTCCCGGAAGATCAGCCGAAGCGGCCGGATATGTAGTCTTCGGTCTGCTTGTTGCGGGGCTGGACGAAGATATCCTGGGTCTTGCCGTATTCCACCAGATAGCCGTTTCGATTTTCATCCATCATGAAAAAGGCGGTGAACTCCGATACCCGCGAAGCCTGCTGCATGTTGTGGGTCACGATAATGATGGTGTAGCGTTCGGCCAGGTGTCGCATCAGCTCTTCGATCTTCATGGTCGCGATCGGGTCCAGGGCCGAGGCGGGCTCGTCCATCAGGATGATCTCCGGCTCCACGGCGATGGTGCGGGCGATGCAGAGGCGCTGCTGCTGTCCTCCCGACAGGGACAGGGCGCTGGTCTGCAGGCGGCCCTCCACCTCCTCCCATAGGGCCGCCTGCCGCAGGCTTTTTTCCGCAATTTCCCTTAAGGACGTCCGGCTGCGCACGCCGTACATCCTGGGTCCGTAGATCACGTTCTCGAAGATGGATTTCGGAAACGGGTTGGGCTGCTGGAACACCATGCCCACGCTGCGGCGCAGGCGGACCGGATCGATGTCCCGGTCGTAGATATTCTTCCCGTTCAGGGAGATCTCCCCTTCCACCCGCCCGGTCTCGATCAGATCGTTCAGGCGGTTGAAGCAGCGCAGGAAGGTGGATTTGCCGCATCCGCTCGGGCCGATCAGGGCGGTGATGCGGTTACGGTATACCTTCATGTTGATGTCTTTGAGGGCGCGGAAGTTTCCGTAGTAGAAGTTGAGGTTGCGGACCTCCAGGATCGCCTGCAGCTCGGAGGTATCTTCGACCGGTCTCATGTTCAACGATGAACTGACAAGGCTCACGGGTCTCTCCCTATTTCCCTTTGCGTTTCTCGCCGCTGAAACGGTTGCGAATGTAGATGGCTGCGGCGTTCATGGACAGGAGGATCACCAGCAGCACGACGATCGCGGCGGGAACAACTCCATGCTGGAATTCCGCCTGCGGGAAGTCCGACCAGGCGAAGATCTGCAGCGGCAGGGCGCTGAAGGAGCTCATGATCCCGTGCGGCGGACTGAACATGGTCGTGGCCGCCCCGATCATGATCAGCGGCGCCGTCTCGCCCATGGCGTTGGCCAGGGCCAGGATCGTCCCGGTCATGATCCCCGGAACGGCCTCCGGAAGCACCACGCTGCGAATCATCTGCCAGCGGGTGGCTCCCAGGCCGAGGGCGCCGCGGCGGTGGGTATCGGGAACGGACCGGACCGCCTCCTGGGAGGAGACGATCACGATGGGCAGCACCCGCAGGGACAGGGTGAAGGCCCCGATCAGCACGATACCGTGAGGCATCCCGAGGGTCGAGACGAAGAACCCCAGCCCGAGCAAACCGTAGACGATCGAAGGAACGCCGGCCAGGTTGGCGATGTTCATCTCGACCAAGCGCTTAAACAGGCTGTCGCGGGCGTACTCTTCGAGCCAGAGCGCCGCCCCCACACCGACCGGTAGTGAGAGCAGCGCGACCAGGGCCACCACGAACACGGAGCCCACGATCTGGGGGTAGATCCCCGCCTGTTCGGCGAACCGAGAGGGAGCGCTGGTCAAGAAGTGCCAGTTGAGCCATCCGGCTGCGTCCCAGAACACGTACACCAGCAGGGCAGCCAGGCTCACTATGCCGAACAAAGTGGCGGACACGCACAGCCCGGTGAATACATGCCCCTTGATACGCTCCCTGCCTATATTGTTCCCGGCCGCCTCGAGCACGGCCGTTCGGGTCAGCCGGGTGCGATCCGCCGCTGCGGTCCTCAATCCGATCATTCGTATTTCTCCCGGTACCTGTTCTTGATGAACTGGCTGATGATATTCAGAACCAGGGTCATCAGGAACAGGGTCAGGCCGACGGCGAAAAGGCTCTTGTAGGCCACCGAGTCCCCGGTTACGTCGCTGGTCCCGATCTCGACCATGGCTGCGGTCATCGTCTGCACCGGCTGCAGAAACGCCTGCGCGGGCTTGAGCGGATTCACTATCCGGGCCAGGTTGCCGGCCGCGATCGTCACCGCCATGGTTTCGCCGATGGCTCGGGAGATCCCGAGGATGAATGAGGAAACGATACCCGACAGGGCGGCGGGAATAACGATGGTCGTGGACACCTGGAACCTGGTGATTCCCAGACTGTACCCGGCCAGCCGGAGAGACCGCGGGACGGCCCTTAGGGCGTCCTCACTGATGCTGGCCACGGTCGGGATAATCATGATGGCCACCACGATAGAGGCGGAAAGCACATTGAAGGTGGCGATGCCCGGAATGAAGCGGCGTAGAAGCGGGGTAATGTACACCAGGGCGAAGTATCCGTATACCACCGTGGGAATACCGGCCAGTACTTCCAAGGCCGGTTTGAGCAGGGCCCGCAGCCTCTCGTTTGCGTATTCGCTGAGAAACACAGCCGCGAGCAGCCCGACCGGCAGGGCGATCAGGGCGGTGCAGAGCGTGAAGGTCGCAGTGCCGCTGATCAGGGGCAGCACTCCGAACTCGAAGGGCAGGATCGTCGGGCTCCAGCGGGTGTGGGTGAAGAACTCGACGATGGAAACCCGGCGGAAGAACTGCACGGCGTCGAAGACCAGCACCAGCACGATGCCGAAGGTGGTGGCGATGGACAGCGAAGCGCAGGCGATAAAGATCGCCTTGATCGTATTGTCCCGGACATACCTTCCCGGGCGCCGAAAGAGGTTCTCTACCAGATCCAGGCGCCGGCCGTGCTCGTCGCTCATTGTTGGCTCACGTTATCATGATGTCGAAAGCGAGAAAAGGACAGGGAGGGAGAACCCCCTCCATGTCTTTTTTAAGCTTCCCGGATCGAGCGCGGTCAGGATTACCGGGCTCCGGCCGCTACCTTGTCGAACTTGGCGAGGTTGGCCTTCATCTCGGCCTCCGTCAGCGGCACGTAGCCGATCTGCGAGATCAGGCTCGTGGAGGTCTGCTGGATGTAGAAGCGCACGAACTCTCTCACCTCCGGACGCTTGAGACCCTGGCTGTTCACGTAAATGAAGATCGGTCGAGACAGCGGCCTGTACTGATTGGTGCGCGTGGTTTCCAGGCTCGGAGCCACTCCGTTGACCTTGAGGGCCTTGACCCGCTCGGTGTTCTCCAGGTAGTAGGCCATGCCGAAATAGCCCATGGCGTATTTGGATCCGGCGACCGCCTGGACAATCGTGTTGTCCTGCTCGGTACCTTGGTAGTCGCTGCGGGAAGCGCCCGCCTTTCCCATAATCTCTTCGGTGAAGTACTCGAAGGTGCCGGATGCGCTAGTCGGTCCGTACAGCTCGATCTTCTCCCGCGGCCAGCTCGGATCCACGTCGCTCCAGGTCTGGGCCGGTTTGTCGGGCCGCCAGATCATGGCGAGCTGCTCGACGGTGACGTCGTCCACCCAGGTCGCCTGGGGATTCACCACGATGGTTACAGCGTCGGTGCCGACCCGAAACTCGATAGGCTCGAAGCCGTCCGCCTTGCACTCGGCGATCTCGCCGTCCTTGATCGGCCGGCTGGCGTCGTTGATATCGGTCTTGCCGGGGATGAAGAAGTTCGTGAAGCCGCCGCCGGTGCCGGTGGACTGGATCGGGATCTCCACGCTCGGGTGTAGCTTGTTGAACTCCTCGGCCACGGCCGTGGAGATCGGATACACCGTACTGCTCCCGGCTATCTTCACCGAGCCGGAAAGCCCGCTCCGTTTCTCGCCCTGGCCGCCGGCAAAGGTCAGCAGGGGCAGGGCCAGGAGGAACAGGGCGGAGGGAATCAGGCTTGTCTTTTTCATATACGAGGCCTCCTTGTGTAACGCAGTGTGTTTTCCCTTGAAGGGAATCTACCCGCAGGATTATTTCAGTTGGATTACAAACAGGTTAGGATTCGATTAGGCTGGTGCATTGGCCGGTATGGGCCCTGAAGCTGGCCGAACGGCACGGTACATCCAGGTACCTGGAGCACAGTGGTTAGCAGGTGCTGCCAACGGAGGGGCGGGCGATCAGGCGCTGTTCAGGCGCGCTGCCTGCCGAATGGCACTCTCTTGCCCGCCAGGAGATAGTAGTTAACCGGCGCTGGATGCAGTACATCGGAATCTGTGATGTCGAACCCGCTCTGTTCGAAGAGCCGATGCAGATCTTCCTTCCCGTAATACCGGAGAAAAGAAATAAAGCCGATCCGCTTCATCAGTTTTTGGACGTCCAGCATCAACCTGACCGGAAAAGGCACAGGCTCGCCATAGCAGTCCGTCGCACTGACCAGGAACCCGGCGGGTTTGAGCAATCGGTTTGCCTCGCGCAGCAGGGATTCCGGTTCTCTGACAACATGCAATGTATTGAACAACAGCACGACGTCGAAAGACTCGTCTTCGCAGGGAATCGAATAGCCATCGTACAGGCGGAAATCGACGTTGGAAATCGATGAGCTCTCGGCCTTGCTTTTCGCTATGGAAATCATCCGGGGGGATATATCCGCAGCGATGACGCTTTCCACGTAAGGGGCAATGCCGAGAGAAATGATCCCTGTGCCGCATCCGATTTCCAATACCTTGTGGTCAGGTGAGAGCACCGAACGGACTTTCTGAATGGAAAGATCGTAAGCATTCTCATACATCCTGAGAACACGATCGTCGTAGCCGGCTGCCTGCTTGTCCCAAATGGCTCGTTCTTTTTTTTGCCGCCTGGCCGGTTCCATTTACTTTTTCTCTTTTGTAACAATGTTAATATAACATTGTTAATGATTGTCCCAATAAAACGGCCTCGCCTATCGCTTGGCCGCGCTGAGCCACTGCCTCGCTTCTCTACATTCCCCGGCTATAGAACTGCAGAAACAGCTCTTTCAATTCCTCCCGGTCCAGGCCCTCGGCAAGCTGCAGGTTTCCGGACATAACCAGGGAACAAAATCCGTGAAGCTTTATCCATCCCATCATGGCCCCATATCGGGGATCGTGGGGATAGTCCCCGCCGGCCGCCATATACTGCAGGGCGCTGCGGGCCACGTAGTAGGTGTAATAGAGCACAGGCTGCTCGGTTTCCAATACCGGCGCTTGGCCCACCTTGGTTTCAAAGAGCAGCCGGTACAGATTGGGATTCTCCTCGGCGAACTCCACGTATTCCCGGCCCAGACGGTGGAGTGTTTCCATGGGTGTCAAATCCGCTTCGAGGCCGCGGATGCGCCGGTTCAACTGCTCGGCCGCACGCAGCTTGAGCTGGAACAGAAGGGCTTCCTTGCCGTCAAAGTAGTGGTAAATCGCGGTGGCGGTAACTCCAACCCTCTTAGCCAGATCCCGCATATTCAGTTCTTCGTGGCCGGAGGAAACGACGATGTTTTCTGCCTCTTCCAGGATTTTTTCAGGTAGATCGGGACTCGCCGCTCTGGTCATGACGGTATTTCTTTAACAATGTTATTATAACAGTGTTAATCCAGGCTGTCAACAGGAGCGCACAGAATAGAGCCTAAAGGCGTCAGCCATGGATAAGCTGGCTCTGCTTCTGCTCCTCAACCCCTTTCTCCCGTAACAGAAAGGGTGAACCAAAAGGTGGCGCCGCCGTCGATCCTTCCCTCGGCCCAAACCCTGCCTCCATGCCGGTGGATGATGCGCTGCACGTTGGCCAGGCCCAGCCCAATGCCCGGAAAATCCTCCACCCGGTGCAGCCGCTGGAACGCCTGGAAGAGCTTGTCGGAGTAGGACATATCGAATCCCACGCCGTTGTCCCGTACGAAAAATGCCGCTTCCCCATCCACCGTTTCCATGCCGAACTCGATGCAGGCCTGCGCACATTGCGCCGTGAACTTCCAGGCGTTCTCGAGTAGGTTTTCGAGCGCGGCCTGGATGAGCCGTTGATCGCAATAGGCTTCCAGACCATCTGCGATGCAGAACTCCACCCGCCTTCCCCTGTCACGCCGGGCCAGGGCCTCGGTGATCTGCTGCACCACCACGCTCAAATCCACCTTTTGCAGATGCATGGTTTCACGGGCGACTCGAGACAATCCCAGCAAGCCGTCGATCAGTTGCCGCATCCGGTCAGCCGCCGCTTGGATATGGCCCAGGTACTGCTTGCCGGTGGCGTCAAGCAGCGCAGCACAATCTTCCTCCAGGGCCCGGCTGAAACCGTTCATCGCCCTCAGGGGAGCGCGTAGATCGTGGGAGACCGAGTAGGCGAAGGCCTCCAGTTCTTTGTTGACCGCCTGCAGCTCGGCCGTGCGCCGCTGCACCCGTTGTTCCAAATCGGCATTGAGCCGACGAATCTCGTTCTCCGCCCGCTTCCGCTCGGTGATGTCGGTGTAGATCGCCACCACGCCGACCCGTTCGCTTCCGGTGAGGATGGGAGCCACCGAAACCAGAACATCAACGGGCGTGCCGTCTTTGCGGTAGCGGGTGGCTTCAGTCAGGGTTATCGTCTGGTTGTTGTCGAGTGATCTCGTCCAATGCGCTGCTTCCTCGGCGGTCCGCGGGTCATCTCCAGTGATCAAATCGTCGATCCTGCGCCCGATCGTTTCCTCCCGGGAGTAGCCGAACAGCCTTTGCGCTCCGAGGTTCCATTCCACGATTGCGTGCTGGTTGTCCGCGGTAATGATGGCATCGGGGGCGGCGGCCAGAATGCTTTCCAGGAATCCGCGGCGTTGCTCGGTCTCACGCTCCAGCAGCTTGCGCTCCGTAATGTCGAGCACCACACCCTGGTAGTAGACGGGCTCCCCTTGCGCGTTGCGCCCAACGACCGTTCGATCGTCGACCCAACGTACGCTTCCCTCCCGGGTGACCAGACGGTACTCCTGCTCGAAACTCGATCGCCCGCTGGCGCTGTGCTGCTGCACCTCACGGGCCACCCGCGGGAGGTCCTCCGGATGCACGAGCGTGCTGTATTGGACCGCACCGCTGAGCAGCTCTTCGCTATCGTACCCGAAACGTGAGACATTCTCCGAGACGAACTCCACCGGCCAGCCGGGTCCCGCTCGCCAGCGGAAAAGCACTACCGGGCTGTTGACGACAACCGTGTGGGCACGTCGCAGCGCCTCCTCGGTTTGCTTGCGTTCGGTGATATCGCGGTCGATTCCACGATAACCAAGGATGTTTCCCCGCTCATCGAAAAACGGCTCGGCGCTCGTTTCCAGCTGGATCTCCCGCCCATCACGGGAGACGGCCCGGTTCTCGAGGTATTTCAGGGGCCGGCCGCTTTCAACGATCTCCCGCAGGATCGGCTCCAGGCGTCGGGCTTCCTCCGGGGGCATGAGCTGGAAGGGTTTGAGGCCAACGATCTCTTGGGACTCGTACCCCAGCAACCCCTTGACTTTGGGACTGGAGTAGGTGTAGGTGAGGTCGTTGTCGACCTCCCATACCCAGTCGCTGGTCGTTTCGACCAGGGTCCGAAACCGTTCTTCGGCAATGGCTCCAGCTACGACGGTACGGGCCAGGGCGAAGGACATGATCATTACCATCACCGTATAGCCGTACTCGATCAGGTAGATAAACTGGTACACGCTCTGGCTGACAGCCGTATCGTTGACCGCCGCGACGTACATGACCGAAAGAGCAATCAGCAGCGGCGCGCTTCTCCGGCGCGCTCCACTAAGATAGTAACGTACGGCCAGCCACAGGATGTAGGTACTAACCACCAATCCCATCAGGCCTTGAACAACCGTGAACGGTCCCAGGCTTGCCTCGTAGTAGGTCACACCGAGGTTGAAGGGGAGCACAATCTCCTTCACGGAGGGATCGCCGACGATCCAGGTCAACTTGCTGCGATCCAGCGCTTGAACGAAGAGGGCAACGAGGAAAAAGAGCGAAAACCCATAGACAAGAGAACGGCGTTTCATGGCGGTGTACTCGGCGGCGAACCACAGCATGGCCGGGGCGAGTAGCGCAAGGGCGATGAACTGCCCGCGCTGCCACATAATGCCCGCATCTGCGGAGGTCACGTTGTACAAGCCGGCGCACAGCAGGTCGTAACAGCAAGTCGCCAGACAGGTCAGGGCAAAGAACAGGTCCTCCCGGTGCTGCCGCCGCCGTGTGTAGATGAGCAGATGGTACTGACCCGCATAGAACGCGATGCCGGCCATTACCAGTGGAGGTACGGAAACAGGATTCATTCTGCCCCCCCTCGAACAAACGAATATCAATAGTTTAATCGTGGTGCCCTACGGTGTCAAAGCGGACATTCCAGGTGGCGGCGCCTACAGGGAAGGATTCAGTGCGAAGTAGAGTATAAAGATCGCCAGCGAGGCTACTGTGTACACCGACAAGACGTTGTTGGCGTATACGCGCTCTGCGGCCTGCTCCTTCTTGATGAACAACGGAATGATAAACGGCGGAGGCAGAATGAGCAACGTGAACACCGCCGCCTCGAAGGCCGGTTCGAGGCCAAGGAGGCGGCGCACGATGAAGGTGTTTATCAGCAGCGCCAGGGGGATGAGGATCACGAGTCGGGCCAGGACAACGCCAATCGCTTCCCCGATACCCCGGCCGGACAAGCGCATTCCGTAGCCGATAAGGATGAGTATCAACGGGATCAGCAGGTTGCCGAGGAAGTCGAGCGTCTCTACGATGGCCACTCCGGCCGGAGTCTCGTGAAACCAGCCTTTCACACCGAGAAGGTTGAGGGCGAGCGCGGCAATGATTGCGATGATCAGCGGGGAAGTGGCAAAGGCGCGAAGCGTCCGGGAGAGGCTGCTCACCCCGTCCCGCTTGGCGGCCAGCAGCGTGGCCAGCACAAACCAGATGAACAGCTCGTGGCCCAGGTCGACGACCGCAATGTAGCCGACATTGGCGAGGCCGTAGGCGGTGGCGAAAAGGCTGATACCGACCATGCCGACCTCGAAACCGGTGAGCAGATAGGGATAGTACTCATACCTGATCGAAAGCACACGGCGGAGCAGGAAGCCGTAGCCAAGAAGCGCAAAACAGGTCAGGGCCATGGTCACGAATAATCCAATGAATGCAGATTCCAGCTCCATGCCCAGGAAAGCGACGAACAACACGGCCGGCAAGGCGATGTTCACCACCAGACCTCTGATCTCCTCCACCGCGTGCTCGGACAGAATCGAGCGGGCGCGGATAAGCATACCCAGTCCGATGATGAGAATGATCGGGAGCAATCGGGCGATGACGTTGGTAACTCCGGCGGGCACGTTGGAAATCCCGTTAAACTACAGGCTCACGGGCAGCTCCTACCCGTCCACGAATGGCGTACAGATATCGGTGAGAACGGCCTCCGGCTGAACATGAGGTGGGATACGATGATATTGATTTTTCTACGACTTTTGTAAGCCTTCCGGCTGCATCAGCTACTTCAACGCTGCGACCTGTTCCTTCATTTTCGCCCAGTTGAAGCTCTGGGCGGCCTTCAGGGCTTCCTGTAGAGTGAGACCCTCGAAACTGACGATGAACACCGCTCCCATGTTGGGGTTGGTTGAGCCGTCCTGCAGCAGTACGACGATCCCTCCGGAGCTATCCTCCTTCTCGAAACTGTAGAACGCCAGGAAGCCATTGATTTTTTTTACTTCCATCAAACCTTCCGAGGTCTCCAGCTTGAAACCTTCCTTGTAGTCCGGCATCCAGGCCATGCCGGCCTGCATGCCGACCAGGATGTTGGCCTCCAAGCTGCGATCTGCGCTTTCGTAGCTGCGATAAGCGGTGACAGCCCGCATGCCTTGAGAGCTTGCGTCCGCCCCTTCGGCCGGCTCCGCCTCCCAACCTGGAAGGTCGACCAGCAAGGGAAGGAGCGCATCGTATCCCGCCGCGTACAGGCCGAGAGCCGGCAGCGCCAGCAGCAGAAGCACCAGGAGAAACACGCTTTGTCTGTTCATAGTCGCTATTATAGCACACTCACGGTATGAATCCAGCGCAGGCCTCGCATTGATGTCGCTTCACTGCTCTGTCAGCCCCTGCTTCTCTTCCCCACAACCGCCATATGCGGGGAAGCGCCGCCGGAGTTCCTCACCCGGGGCGATGGAGAGACAGGGTCTACCTGACGGTTACCCCTTGGGGGGTGCTGGGAGAAGGGCTTCACTGTGGAAGCCCTTCTCCCTTGTCCGGCGGCTGGCCGCCAAGATGCTACGGTGCTACGATACTAAGGCGTTAACACAAAGTCGCTGCCCGTGAACTCCAGGGTCATGTCACCGTCGATGTCTACGGTGAGCGGATAGGTGGCCAGTTGGAGATCGATGCCCGGTTCCGGATAGATGACCTCTTCCAGATTGTCGTTCATGTCCACCCAGACGTAAACGTCGTAAGAATCACCACCCGTGCCTATCCAGGGATCTTCGCTGCCCGGCATTGTCAGTATGTCGCTTCCTGCGCCGTCGGCCAACAAGATGTGCCCCTCAGCCAGGATCAACGACATTGGGTCAGGGAAGGGATCGACCCCGGCCTCGAATACTCCTGCAAGCACGGCATAGTCCTCCGGCGCAGGTATCTCCGTCACAGACACAGTCAACGTCCCGTCGTCCCCGTCTTCTCCTGCGAAGTCGATCACACCGATACAGCCCGGGGTGATGTTGATAACCGTGATCACCATGGCCCGGATTTTGAAGGTGGCATATTCGGTGGCTTTCACCTCCTCCCCGTTGTCATCACTCAGGTGGGTTACTTCGATCCGATGAAGGCCCTCCTCGCTCACCGGGATCAGATAGGAGGCCGGCCCGTCTTGAGCATCCCAGGCAACCGAATCGAGAAGCTGATCGTCCGGATCGTATATCTTGACCTGCAGCCCGGTCACATCGTACTCGTTAACCTCGATCCCTTTGGCCGCCGAAGGGAGGATGTTCAGCTTGATATACGAACCGCTTTGCTCCTCTCCATCCAACAAGAGCCGGGCGCATCCGAACAGCATGGCCGTGACCAGCACCACCACGCCTGCCAACACAAAAATCTTCTTTGTTCCTTTCATCTTTATATTCCTCCTCAGTAGCATTCGTAGTTTTCTAACGTTAAGACTACCTTAACGATTCGAGAAGCACATACGACTGATACGGTTTGGGCGGACTTCTCGCATTCGGTTTTTTCATCGGTCTGCCTTCTGTTCTATGAGGAAGCAACTCCCGTGCCAAAACGAGAAGGCAGGGGAACCGTCGGAGACCGGAGAAAACGCGCCTGAGTTCGGCCCGATGTTATTGTTTTTCAGGGCTGCTAATCGTGGCCCTGTAGACAACCGGCATAAACTCTTGACCGGGCGTCCTGAAACGTTTCCTTGTAAGTCTTTTTTAGATAGCGAGTTGTAAAACGAAGCCCCGAATCATCCTCTCAACCATTGTTGCGATGGGTTATCGGCGAGCTCTATTCGTGCGGACAGGCCCCATATCAACCGTGGGGTGGGGTGTTCTTGAGGAAACTCCAGGCGCTATTTCCTCCCGGTCGCGCCTGTAAAAGGCTTGGCTCGGATCGGCAGGCTGGGCTGCTTACCGCCGCAGGTCCGGCGGAAGCGGAGTCCGGAGGATGCGAATCAACCGTTGATCTGGGAGGCGGCGAAATCCCCCACAATAGGGAACCGGAACAGCTCACCGCGGTAGGCTTTCACCATTCCAATAATCCAGAAGCCGAAGGTAGCGATACCCCCGAGCGCGGCCAGGAGCCACCCTATCATGGGAAGGCGCCCCAGGATTCCCAGAATCAGGCTCATGGCGCCGAAGAATATCAGCGACTGCAGGGCGTGGAAGCGAACGAACTTGCTTTCCTTTTCCAGCAGCAGCACGATCAGGCCCGACAGCCAGCCGAACAGGTAGGCGATCAGCGCCACAATGTTCTCGCTCATGTTCAACGAAGATCTTCCCTCCACAGATGTCTCCTCCTGCCGGTTTCCTGATAAAAGGTAGGAAGTACTCGGACCAAAGTCAAGAAAAAAGCGAGCTGCAGGCGGTGCCCGGACGACCGTCGATTCGGCTGATCTGGCTCCTCTTCCCCGAGCTTGCGATTCGTCTGTACACGGCCGACAAAAATGAGGTACTATAGCCCCGTTCGGCCGTGGAGCAGCAAGTGACCAAGACCAGTGACCTGCGTATAAGCTCAATCGATCCCCTTATCAGTCCCCAGGCGCTGAAGCAGCGTCATCCCTTGACCGAGACATCGGCGGCCACGGTAGTCGAGGGGCGGCAGGCCATCAAGAAGATCCTCTCCCGAACAGACCGGCGCCTGCTCGCCGTTGTCGGCCCCTGTTCGATCCACGACTACGCGGCGGCGGTAGAATATGCCGAGCGACTGCAGCGATTGAAGGAGCGCGTGCAGGAGCGGATCTATGTCCTCATGAGGGTGTATTTCGAGAAGCCCCGCACCACCATCGGCTGGCGTGGAATGATCATCGATCCGCATCTGGACGGAAGCTACGAAATCTCGGAAGGATTGGCCCTGGCCCGCAAGCTGCTGCTGGAGATCACTGCCATGGGCTTGGCGGCAGGCACGGAAATGCTCGATCCTATCGTGCCGCAGTATATCGATGATTTGATAAGCTGGGCCGCCATCGGCGCGCGTACAACAGAGAGCCAGACTCACAGAAACATGGTCAGCGGCCTTTCCATGCCGGTCGGATTCAAAAACGGAACCGACGGCAATCTTCAGATCGCCATCGACGCCATGGCCTCGGCCCGGCATCCGCACCACTTCATCGGAATCGACCAGGAGGGAAAAACCAGCATGCTGGGTACCATGGGCAATACCGATACTCACATCATTTTGCGCGGAAGCCGTACGGGGGCCAATTACCGGAAGCCCGACATCGTCTACACGGCCGAGCTTCTGAAAGAAGCCGGATTCCTTCCGGCTATGATGGTGGACTGCAGCCACGGCAATTCGGAGAAAAAGCCCGAGCGGCAGGAGGAGGTGCTGCACAGCATCATGGCCTCCCGCGGTTCCGGATGCCGGGAGATCATCGGCTTCATGATCGAAAGCAACCTGCACGAAGGACGGCAGGAGATTCCTCGAGATCCCCGCCGGCTCAAGTACGGGCTGTCCATAACCGACCCCTGCGTGGGCTGGGAGAGAACCGAGAAGATGCTGCTGTACGCTTACGAGCACAATCCATTGGTGTAATCCTCATCCTGCTCAACCCTGGCAGGTCGGCCGGACTGCGGGATCAAGGCCCGCGCTGCTCTGCCGCGCGACTGCTGCGGTCCCTCGACAGCAGCTCCCGGTAGATCCCCCGGAAAAAGGCCGGGGCGCCCCTTCTCAGGTTGCGCAGGCTGTAGCCTCCCTCCTGCACGATGAGAAGCGGCCGGCGAAGCGAAGCAATCCGCCGGCCAATGGTTTCCATGGCCTGGACGCTCAAACCGAATGACCCGGTGGGATCGCCTCTCATGGTGTCGTACCCTAGACAGACGATTACGAAAAGGGGCTTGAAGCGCTCGATGAGCTCCAGGGCCCTGGAGAGGGCGGCGAGATAAAGAGCCTCGTCCGCGTTTTCCGCCAGCGGGAAGTTGCGATTGAAGCCCCGGCCGAAACCCTCTCCGATCTCATCGGCGAAACCGGAGAAGTAGGGATAGGCGTAGTTGGGATGCCCATGCACTGAGACGGTCAGGACATCGGCCCGGTTCCAGAAGATGTCCTGAGTGCCGTTCCCGTGGTGAAAGTCGATGTCCAGGACTGCGACCTTGCCTTCCCGGGACAGCCGGTGGGCCGCGACGGCGGCATTGTTGAAATAGCAAAAACCCCCGAACAACCTTCGGCCGGCGTGATGACCAGGCGGCCGGCATAGTGCATAGGCTACGGGCCGGCCTCGCAGCAGCTCCTCGCCAGCGCTCAGAGCCACCTCCACCGCCGCCCGGGCGGCCCGGTAGGCGTTCTGGTCCAGAGGGGTGAAAGTGTCGATGCAGTAGTATCCGGCGCGAATAACCAGCTCCCTGGGCTTGCGCTCGGGACGCCGGATCGGGAAAACGTAGGGGTAGACCGGACGGGCCGGGGCCAGCTTCTCGCAGACGGTTTTCAGGTAGCTTACGAAATCCGGATCGTGCACTTCCCTTATGACCCCGTTCGTACGGGATCCCGGCTCCAAACGGTCGAAGTACGGGGTAGTGCTCAGAACCTGCTCCAGTATCTCGATGCGGGCCGGTCGCTCGACATAGCCCCGCTCCCGGACGTGGTGAATGCGGTGAACCGAAGATCCGATGAAAGCCATCTCCCGCTGGAGACGTTGCGGGTAAGAAGCACGCGGCGTCTCGACCCTGAGGTAGCGCGGCTCGCGGAAACGCACCGGGTCGTCCTTGATGGAACGCACGACCATCTCGATATACTCAGGGCTCACAACCTCGGCGTATTTCCGCTCCAGGATCAAGCGCACCGCCGCCCGGCATTCCCGGCGCCCGAGAGGCCGGATGCGGCCGAGACCGTCGAACAGAAGGAAGGGAGCCGGGGACTCGTCGATCGGGGTCTCGTAGGCGGTCCTCACGATGGGGAAGACCCCATAATACTCGTAGAACTTCAAACGCCTCTGGTTTTCTTTGAGTTCGGCGGGATCCCTGACAATCGCAGGGTCGTCGGGAAGGGCTTCCAGGTACAGGCCCCGTGAACCTAAGTGACGAAGCATGTCCCTGGTAGCCTCATACAGGGCGCTGCCCAGCCCGCCTCCCTTGATTTCGGGGCGGGTGGCGATGAAGTCGAGCAGGGAACTGTTGATTTCCGGGAAGTGGAAGAACAGGGAAAACCCCGTTACTTTCCCCCCCGCTCCCTGGGAAACGAGCAGGATGGTGCGATAGCCGAACTTGAAGGGCCTGTCCAGGAGCTCGGGTATCTTTTCGGCGTAGGAGCCCACCGAAGCGAAATTGCCGCGAAAGATGTCCTGTACCTGGCCGATCGTATCGCGATCCATGGCCAGAACTGCGCTGTATACCCGCCTGATTCGAATCATAAGCGTCTCCAAAAATTTAGTAAAATCGCTAATTTCCCTCTTGTTTTTTTCGTATATTATACTATGATTTCGGCTTGATAATACCAGTGGAGAAGTTGAGAAGCATGAGCGCACTTCACTGCCAACGACCTGCCGGGCTGCTCCTCGGTGGCAACGTGTTGTTCGAAGACTTCAAGGGAGAGAAGGCTCCCTTGAACCCTTCAACAACCAAGGAGTCCCATAGAAAATGGAGACAGAGCAACGTTGTGCCACTGAGGAGGACGAACCTCCGGACCGTAATCCAAGATCCTCAAAACTCACCTTCACCGGACGCAAACTCGTTGAGGTCGTCCAGGTGGAGCCTCCACAGCCTGAGAGATCTGGTTCTGATGTCCAGGTTGTGCCGTCTCCACAAGGCCGCAGCCGGCAGGACCGCTGTGCCTTGCTTCAGTCCAGCTTTCCCTTCGATGAACATCACCCCACCGTAGTCCCCAAATCATCCCGCTCGAGCTATAAATTCCCCATCTCCCCACAGACGGATGGTTTCCGCCGCCGGATGTTTCCGGGCGCAACCGCGGCCGAGTGGAACGACTGGCACTGGCAGTTGCGCAACCGGATTAAAAGCCTGGAGCGGCTGTCCGAGTTTCTCGAGCTGACCATGGACGAGATGACGGCCATCCTCCGGCATCAGGGGACCCTGCCTCTGGCGATTACCCCTTACTATGCCAGTCTGCTCGACGCGCAGGACCCCGCCCAGCCGCTGCGCAGGACGGTGGTGCCGGTGAACGGCGAGTGTCTCCGTTCTCCGGGCGAGGCCGAGGACCCGCTCGGGGAAGATGCCGACAGCCCTGTTCCCGGTCTGGTGCACCGCTATCCCGACAGGGTCCTGTTCCTGGCCACCAACTTCTGCTCGACCAACTGCCGCTACTGCACCCGCTCGAGGATGATCGGCGGCGCACACGACCTGTCGGGGCTGAAGGGCCGCTGGCAGCGGGCGATCGACTACATAGAGAACACACCGCGGGTGCGGGACGTGCTCGTATCCGGCGGCGACCCGCTCACCCTCGGCGAAGAAAAGCTGGACTGGCTTCTGAGCAGGCTGCGCAAGATCCGCCACGTGGAGCTGCTGCGCATCGGGACCAAGGTTCCGGCTGTTCTTCCCCAACGCATCACGGCCCAGTTGGTGCGGCTGCTGAAGCGTTTCCATCCCCTGTGGATGAGCATCCACTTTACTCATCCCGAGGAGCTGACGGCGGAGACCGCCGAGGCCTGCTCGCGCCTGGCCGACGCCGGCATCCCCCTGGGAAGCCAGACGGTGCTGCTTTCGGGGATCAACGATTCGGTGCCGACCATGAGGGCCCTGGTCCACGGCCTGCTGCGCCTGCGGGTCAAACCCTACTACCTCTACCAGTGCGATCCGATCCTGGGATCGGCCCACTTCCGCACTCCCGTAGAGAAGGGGCTTCAGATCATCGCCGGGCTGCGGGGACACACCACCGGATACGCCGTCCCGACCTACGCGATCGACGCCCCCGGTGGCGGCGGGAAGATCCCCCTGCTCCCGGAATACCTGGCGGGCAGGGACGGGGACGACCTGCTGCTGCGCAACTACGAGGGCAAGATCTTCCGCTATCCCGATCCGACCGGAAACCTTCGAGCCGCCGTCGAGACGGCGGTGCATTCGGGCTGAGAGTTCCATGCCGTCACCGGGATCTAGCCAAACAGTAGTGGTTCTCCATGGCCGGGTGCCGCCGGACGCGCGGCCTGACGAGCAGGACGTTCTGGTGGAAGTGGAGGCAGTCTGCCGGGCGCTTCGAGGCGGCGGATACGAGGCTGCGCCGGTGGCCCTGTCCCTGGACCTCCGGGACGCCGCTTCGAGAATCCGGAGGCTGCATCCCCTGGCCGTGTTCAATCTGGTCGAGTCGGTTGAAGGACACGACCGGCTGCTCTATCTGGCCACCACACTGCTCGATTTTCTCGCCGTCCCCTATACGGGCACGGGCCCGGCCGGGATGTTCCTGGCCTCCAACAAGCTGCTGGCCAAGCGTTTGCTCCGAGAGGCCGGGATCGCCACTGCCCCCTGGACGAGCATCGCTGAGGCTTTGGCGTCCGGGCCGGATTTCGATCCTCCCTATATAGTGAAATCGGTCTGGGACAATGCCTCCTGGGGACTGGATCGGGTGTTCATGGACCGGGAACGGCTGCGGGAGCATCTGCTCGACCTGGCCGAAGCGGCGGAAATCGGGCACCGGGCGACCGGCGCGACGGACGCAGGGCCGAAAGCAGAGCCTGGACCGCCGGCAGGCTGCGAGTCTGCGCTCCTCGCCACAGAGCCGGGCGGCCAGGGGACGGCGGGGCCGCCGGATCTCTTCGTGGAGTCCTACGTGGACGGAAGGGAGTTCAACCTGTCGCTTCTCCCGGCGCAGATCGCCGGACAGCAGCTCCTCGAGGTGCTGCCGCCGGCGGAGATGCTGTTCATGGACTACCCACCGGAGAAGCCACGCATTGTGGGCTACGCCGCCAAGTGGGACCCTTCCTCTTTCGACTACCGGCATACCCTGCGCCGTTTCGATTTTGAGGCCTCCGACGAGCCGCTGCTCCGGGAGTTGCGCCGGCTGGCCGCGGCGAGCTGCGTCCAGCTGGACGTCGGCGGCTATGCCCGGGTGGATTTCCGGGTGGATACTGGAGGGAGGCCGTGGGTGCTGGAGGTCAATCCCAATCCCTGCCTTTCCCCGGACGCCGGGCTGGCTGCGGCCGCCTGCCGGGCGGGACTGGAATACGAAGATCTGGTGAAGCGGATCCTGGCCGCCGCCCTCTCCGGCGCCCGGCAAAGGCGCCGGGTACCGGTTTCAGGCGCCCGGGCCGGGGCGGGGCGGACATGAGCGCCGCGGCTGTAAAGGTGTTCTCTCCGGCGCCGGAAATCAAGGTAGCCTTGAGGGAGCGGGTGCTTCCCGGCGACGAGCGGGCGGTGCGCCGAATCGCCGTCGCCACCGGTTTTTTCAGCACCGCCGAGATCGAAGTGGTGGCGGAGCTGGTGAGGGAGCGTCTGGAGCACGGCGAGGCGAGCGGCTATCACTTCCTGTTCGCCGATCCCGATTCACCTCCGGGACAGCCCGTGGCTTTCAGCTGCTTCGGACCGATCGCCTGCACGCGCTCCTCCTTCGACCTGTACTGGATCGCCGTGCAGGGCGATTGCCGGGGGCGCGGACTGGGTACGCTGCTCCTGGCCCAAAGCGAGCTGAAAGCGCTGCGGATGGGCGGGACAAGGATGTACGTGGAAACATCCAGCCGCGCCCGCTACGAGCCCACCCGCCAGTTCTACCTCCGCCGGGGCTACCGGCAGGAGGCCTCGATTTCGGATTTCTACGACTGCGGGGATGCCAAGGTCATCTATGTCAAGGAACTGCGATGAAAGGTGAATACGATCGAGAAAGCACCGCCCCTGCGGCCGGCCTGGCAATCGGGTTGACCTACGATCTGAGAAGCAGCTATCTGGCCCAGGGCTATACCGAGGAGGAGACGGCCGAATTCGACAGCCCGGCCACCATCGAGGCGATCGGCGCCGCTCTGAGCGAGCTGGGCCACCGGCCCGAGCATATCGGCAACGCCTGGGAGCTGACGGGCCGCCTGGCCGCCGGGGAGCGCTGGGACCTGGTGTTCAACATCGCCGAGGGACTGTACGGGCCGGGCCGGGAGGCGTTGATCCCGGCCTTACTCGACGCCTACCGCATTCCCTATACCTTCTCCGACCCCTGCGTCATGGCCGTCAGCCTGCACAAGGCCATGGCCAAGAGCATCATCCGGGATCTGGGTCTGCCCACCCCCGCCTTTGCCCTGATCCGGGAGGAGGCCGACCTGCAGGCCGAGCGCCTGAAGGCGCTGGAGCTGCGCTACCCGCTTTTCGCCAAGCCGGTAGCCGAAGGCACCGGCAAGGGGATCACCTCGGCATCGAAGATAGAAGAGCCGGAGGCGCTGGCCCGGCGGTGCCGGGAGCTGCTGGCGCGCTACCGCCAGCCGGTGTTGGTCGAGGAGTATCTTCCGGGCCGGGAGTTTACAGTGGGCATCCTGGGAACGGGCGGCAGGGCCTCCGTGCTCGGCACGCTCGAGGTGATCATTCGCGATCAGGGTGAGCAGGGCGCCTATTCCTATCTCAACAAGGAGAACTGCGACCGGCTGGTGGACTACCGCCTGGCCCGCGACGAGGCGGCCCGGGCGGCGGAGTCGGTGTGTCTGGAGCTCTGGCGGGCCCTGGATTGTCGGGACGCCGGCCGCGTCGACGTACGGCTGGACGCAGACGGCCGGCCCGGCATCATGGAGCTCAATCCACTGGCGGGCCTGCACCCCACCCACTCGGATCTGCCCATGATCGCCAGGGCGGCGGGAATGAGCTACCGGGAGCTGATCGCCAGGATCGTCGCCTCGGCGAGACGGCGGGTGCAGCCCTATGCCCGGGAAGGATTATCGCCGGCCTCGGTTCCCTCATCCAGCTCGATCTTGGTCTGATGCTTCACCGTGGACAGAGCGAACATGCTGCTGAACTTGCCGACTTTCTGGAGGCGGGCCAGCCGGTCGAATACGAAAGCGTCGTAGGCGGGGATGTCGTCGGCCACGACCTTGAGAAGATAATCCTTGTCTCCGGCCAGCCGGTAGCACTCCAGCACTTCGGGCATTTTGCTGATCTCTTCGGACAGATGCCGGATCGTCTGCTGGGTGTACTCGTTCATGGTAATGAAGACGAAGGCGATGATGCTCTTGCCGATCTTCTCCGGGTCCACCAGGGCCACGTAGTTGCGGATGATCCCGCTCCTCTCCAGCTTTTTCACCCTTTCGAACACGGTCGCGGGGGCGAGCCCGATCAGGCCGGCCAGCTCGGCGTTGGTGATCGAGCCCTTGGCCTGCAGGATGTTGAGAATTCTGCGATTGGTCCTGTCAATTTGCTTCATCGGATATCTCCGGATATAAGTCGTATAATTATCAATTATAACAAATAATATTTATTAAACAAGCCAGGAACTCTAATAAGATTAGTAAATCGCTGGAGTTTGCGTATTGATTCCTACGGATAGAGCATGTATGATGCGAGAGTCGAAGATTTAGAAGGCGAAGGAGTTGTTCATGCCTGAGATGGTCCTTTTGGGAGACGAAGCCCTGGCCATGGGGGCAATCGACGCGGGGATCACGGCAGCCTACGCCTATCCAGGCACGCCCTCTTCGGAAATCATGGAATACCTGCAGGCCGCCGCCCCGAAGTACGGGGACTTCACGGCCGAATGGTGCTCGAACGAGAAGACGGCCTACGAGACGGCGGTGGGGGTTTCCCTGGTGGGCAGAAGGGCTCTGGTCAGCATGAAGCACGTGGGTCTGAACGTGGCCGCCGATCCGTTCATCAACTCGGCGCTGCTGGCCATCCACGGCGGGCTGGTCCTGGCCGTGGCCGATGACCCGGGTATGCATTCGTCCCAGAACGAGCAGGACAGCCGTTTCTACGCCGATTTCGCCCGGGTCGTCTGCCTGGAGCCAAGAGACCAGCAGGAAGTGTACGAGATGACCCGCGAGGCCTTCGAGCTTTCCGAGCGCTTCCAGATTCCGGTGATGGTGAGGCTGACCACCAGGATCGCCCACTCCCGGGCGGTGGTCAACACAGGAGAGCGACGTGCTCAGAACCGTCTGGAGAAATCCGGCGACAGGGCAGGCTGGATGCTGCTTCCGGTGACCGCCCGCAAGCTCTGGGCCCGGCTCCTGGAGAGGCAGGGGGAGTTCCTGGCCTACTCGGAGAGCTCGCCGCACAACACCCTGGAGCTGAACGAGGATTTCGGCGAGTTCGGCGTTATCACCGCCGGCCTGGGCTGGAACTACTACATGGAGAGCAGGGAGGAGCTCCCGGTAAAGCCTTCGCATCTGCACATCAGCGTCTACCCGATCCCGGCCGCCAAGGTGCGGCGCCTGGCAGAAACGGTTAAAAGGATCGTGGTGATCGAGGAGGGGTTTCCCTTCGTGGAGAGGCTTTTAAGGGGAATCCTGCCTGCCCCGGTGGAGATCTCCGGCAAGGAAGACGGCCGGCTGCCTCGAACGGGGGAGCTGACCCCGGACAATGTGCGGGGCATCCTGGGCCTCGAGCCCAAGCGGGGGATAGAAGCACCCGGACCGGTTGCTTCCCTCCTGCCTGTTCCCGGACGGCCTCCCCAGCTCTGTGCCGGTTGCCCGCACCGGGACAGCTTCGACGCCCTGAACCTGGCCCTGGCATCCAGCGAGCGGAAGCTGGTTACCTCAGACATCGGCTGCTACACTCTGGGCTACCTGCCCCCTCACCAGGCCATCGAGACCTGCCTCTGCATGGGCGCTTCGGTGGGCATGGCCAAGGGAGCGGCCCAGGCCGGCTTTCATCCCGTGGTGGCCGTCATCGGGGACAGCACCTTCCTGCACTCGGGGATCTCTCCCCTGGTCGACGCCGTGTCCTCCGGCGCCAACCTGACCCTGATCATCCTGGACAACAGCACCACGGCCATGACCGGGGGGCAGCAGACTATCTTGAGCTCTTCCCGGCTGGAGCGGCTGGTACTGGGGCTGGGCGTGGAGCGGGAGCATGTCAGGCTGGTCGTGCCGCTGCGCAAACACACCGAGGAGAACGCCGCGGTCATCAAGAGCGAGATGGAGCACGAGGGGGTCTCGGTGATCATCGCCCTCCGGGACTGCATCCAGACCCTCAAGAAAAGGAAGAAACAGGAGGCGCTGCGGTGAAGTACGACCTGATTCTGGCCGGAGTGGGAGGACAGGGGGTGCTGTCCGTGGCAGCGATCATCGCCCTGGGAGCTATGAGCGATGGCCTGAAGGTGCGCCAGTCGGAGGTGCACGGCATGGCCCAGAGGGGAGGAGCGGTCCAGGCGCACCTGCGCCTCTCGGACCGCCTCATTGTCAGCGATCTGATCGGCCAGGCAAGCGCCCAGATGGTGCTGAGTATGGAGCCCCTCGAGGCGCTGCGCTACCTTTCCTACCTGGAAGCCCGGGGAGTGCTGGTAAGCTCCGCCGATCCGCTGGAGAACATATCCGACTATCCGCAGCCGGAGAAGATCTACTCCGCGATACGCGCCCTGCCCCGAGCCCGCCTGATCGAAGCTTCCGCGCTGGCCCGCCAGGCCGGCTCGAGCCGCTGCACCAACATGGTCATGGTGGGCGCGGCGGCCGGCTACCTGCCGGTAAAGCAGGAGAGCCTGGTCGCAGCCATCGAAGATTTTTTCGCTCGCAAAGGAAAAAACGTGGTGCAGAGGAACCTCGAGGCCTTCCGGCTGGGAAGACAGGTTAGCGGCTCGGCGGGCTAGAGATTGTTTTGCAGGCGGCTATAGATGCCGACGATCGTAAGGATGATCAGACCGTTCAGTATGATCTGCCATTCCACGCCCAATCCCAGCATGCTCAAAATGCTGAAAAGCACGGACACAACCAGAACGCCGAGGAAAGTTCTTTCCACCCCTCCCCGCCCACCGGTGAACAGCGTACCCCCGATGATGACGGCGGCGATCGACTGCAGGGACAGGTCGGCCCCGACCCCGGCTCCGCTCTGAAAGGTCGGGTAGGGTGTTCTAGCCCAGCCGAGATAGAACAATCCCGCTACCGCCGCCAGTAAACCGCTGAGCATATACACGCAGCTTTGAACCCTTAGATAGCGAATGCCGGAGAGATGGCAGGCGGTCAGATTGCAGCCCAAGGCGCGTACCTTCCAGCCGAAAGAGGTATGGCGCAGGATGAGGAAAAAGAGCACACTAAGAGCTATCCAGACAATCGTGATGATGGCGATTCCGGCCACCCTGCCCGTGCTCAGCTCAATGAGCACCGGCGCCGCCCTTCCCCGTCCTCCACCGCCCGTTGTTACATAGAGGACGCCGGTCAGAATTACCATCATGGCCAGGGTCATCACCACGGGGGGGATTTTAAATACCGATATTCCGACTCCATTGACCAGACCGATCATAACGCCGAGGGCGATACAGAAAACGGCGGGCAGGACAAAGCTGCCCTCCGCCATGAGCATTGCTCCGGTCATGATGGTGATCCAATAGATCGAGCCGATCGACATGTCGATCCCGCCGGAAAGCAGAACCAGCGTTTGCGCCAGCGCCAGGATCCCGAGCATGGTGTTGCAGTACAGGACCGTAGAGATATGCCGGAAGGTCAGGAATCCGGGAGTCAGGACCCCGGCTATCGCCATGATTACCGCCAGGGCCAGGATCATGATGAGCGGTTGCGCCATATTCGGAGGAACCTGTACGGTTTTCTTCATTGCCGTTCCCGTGCCTTTGTTACCAGGTAGAGCTGAACGCCGGCCACGCTGGCCAGCAGGACGCCTTTGACTATGAAATGATACCAGATGGTGATGCCGAGGAATTGCAGCACGCGTCCGACCGAGGCGATGATCAACGAAGCAGCCAGGGTTCCGCTGTACCCCCCGACCCCTCCCGTGACCAGCGTTCCACCCATAAAAACCGTGGTGAAGGAGTCGAACAGATAGGGGGCTCCCGCTTCGGCGTTGCCGCTGCCGATGCGGGCGGCGATGAAGAGCCCGGCCAGTGCCGAGGCAACCGCGCTCACGATATACACCTTGACCCTGGTGGCTTCGACCTTGACACCGGACATCCGGGCATTGCCGGCATCTCCTCCCACGGCATAGACTTCCCTGCCAAATTTCCTCTTCTGGAGAACGGTGATCCCGACCAGCGCCGTAGCCGCCAGAATACAGAAAGGAACCAACGGGAAGTCACCTACATGATAGAGGAGAAACTGCTTGTACCCTTCGGGAATGTAGCCGCCAGGGCTCGGCCTGATCAGCAGGTTGATACCGGTGAGCAAGAACATCATGCTCAAGGTCATGATAAAGGGATTGATGTTGAGCCTGGTGATTCCCAATCCATTCACCAGGCCTACCACCAGGGCGGCAATCAGCACCAGGAGGAAGGCCGGCAGCAGGCCCTCCTGCATGGTCACCGAGGCAATTGCGGTAGCCAGGCTCGCGACTGCCCCTACCGACAGGTCAAATCCCTGGCTGAGGACCACAAAGGTCTGCGCCAGTCCGATCAGAGCGATGGGCACCGCACTCACTATGATGTTGGAAAAGGTCGACAGGGTTCGGAAGTAGGGGGAGACGGCGGAGGCTGCCAGCCACAAGAGGATCAGGACGACATAGATGTACCCTTTCCCCAGGGCTTTTTTTATTCTAGTTGTTGGCTTCATAGTGCCGATTCCCTTCCGCCGTAGTACGAGTCCAGCAGCTCTTCCTCGTTGATGTCCATTCCGCTGAACTCCCTGACGATCTCCCCCTCATGCATAACCAGAATCCTGTCCGGGAGGTTGATTACTTCCTCGAGGTCCGTAAGCACGGTGAGTGTCGGGATTCCAGAGGCGGCGAGCTTGCGCAGTAGATTGTATATTTCGACTTTGGCTCCAACGTCCAGACCCAACGTGGGTTGATCCAGCAGCAGGATCTTGGGATTTGCCAGGAGATATTTTCCGAGCACGACTTTCTGTCGGTTCCCGCCGCTGAGTTGCCGCACTATCTTGGCCACGTTCGGGGTAGCGATTCTCAATCGAGCCACCATATCCTCGACGGTTTTTCGATCTCTCGATCTGGAGATAACGCCGAGTCTCGACCGCGAGCTCACGCTGGCCAGAGACATGTTCAGCCAGACATCGTGAGCAAGCCACAGTTCTTCCTGATCCCTGCGGTCGGAAACGAAGAAGATCCCGTTTTTCATGGCTTGCCTCGGGCTGTCGATGCTCACCGCCGTTCCGAACATCTCTACGCTCCCCTGCGAGCGGAACACCAATCCCGTGATGGCTCGCAGTAGGCTGCTCTGTCCCTGTCCCCGTAAACCGGCCAGGGCTACGATCTCTCCCTTCCGCACCTCCAGAGTCACGTTTTTCAGAGATTTGCCGCAGATACCTCTAATCGAAAGCACTACTTCGGCTCCGGCCGGAGGACCGGCTTTCGGCGGAAAGTCGAGCCCTTTCTCGGTGCCGGTCATCATGCCGATTATCTTCTTTCGTGTTGCGGGCAGGCTGCCGTTCTCCTCTGTTTTTAAGATCCCCTCGAGATTGCCGTCTTTCAAGACGATGATTTCGTCACATATCTGCAGGACTTCTTCCAACCGGTGGGAAATGAAGATGAGCGTCTTTCCCTGATCTTTGAGGGCGAGCATGATGCGAAAAAGATCTTTCACCACCTGGCTGGTGAGCGCCGCGGTCATTTCGTCCAGTATGAGCACCTCCGGATCGCGTTCCAGGGCTTTGGCCAGCTCGACCAGGCTTTTTTCGCCTTCCTGGAGGTCGCCGGCCGGGGCGGCAACGTCGATAGAGAAGTCGACTTTCTTCATGACCTCCCTTGCCTGGGCGTGCAACGCTCTCCTGTTCAGCAGGCCGTAGCGGTAGAAATCATCGAGCCGGTCCAGGAAGAGATTTTCGGCCACGCAGAGTTGAGAAATCAGGGCGTGCTCCTGGAACACGGCGTCCAGCTTGTACTGCTGTCGGGCCTGGATGGGATTCTTAATGGATGCCTGTTCGTCATTGATCGTGATGGTGCCGCTGTCGGGTTGGTGCAGCCCCATGAGTATCTTAACCAGCGTGGATTTGCCCGCACCGTTCTCCCCTACCAGGCCATAGATCTTGCCCTTCTCCAGGGAAAACGAGATTCCTTTCAGCACGTATACACCGGGAAAACTTTTCTTCAACGATTCGACGCTCAGGACGCCGTCCATGTATTGGAATCCCCTTTGACGAATGTTCGCTTTGCTGTTTTGAACAGAATGATGGCGGTACCCGCGGAACACGGGTACCGCCTCTTTCTTATTTGACTACCTCGTTCAGGACTTTGTCGGGCAACGGAGTGAACACGAAGATACCGTCCGGCGCATTCGGTCGGGCGAAGTCCTTGAATTGCTCCTTGGGAATACCCGGGGTCGGATAGAAATACATGCGGGGCACAGGGTAGCCCTGAAGAATCATTTCCATGAGATCGACCGAGATGGCGCTGCAAATGGAGGGATGGCACGATGCATAGGCCGGGATATTGTACTCTATGCACTTCTGCAGGAATCCATTCTGGTCCTCCGAGGCATGCGGGTATTTGCCGGGGTCCATGCCCAACTCCACCATGGCGTCGATGATCGCCAGAGACATCTGTCCGCCCACCGAGTAGATGCCGTCGAACTCCGGATGCGCAGCGACCATGTCGGTGAACTTCTTTTTGGCCTTGTCGTATGACCAGTCGGCATACTCGATGGCGGCGATTTCGATATCCGGATAATTCTCGAGAACCGCCAGGCCGCCGCCGCTCCTTCCCGTATCGATCGGATAGCCCTTCAAGCCCCTGAAAAACAGGATCTTGCCCTTGTAGTCCAGCTCTTTGGCCAACCACTCGGCGCTGAGGGTCCCGAAGGTCCAGGGATCGTTGCCGATATAGCAGTTGTATTTCGTGGTATCCGCCGAGTCATTGAACAGTATGATCGGACAGCCTGCGTCGTATATCTCCGCGATGGTATCATTAAGAGCCAAGGGGTCCAATGGATCGACAATGATCCCATCCAGGTCGCCGGCCTTCCACATGGTGAACATGTCCTTGAGGTTGTTGATCTCGGTATCTACCGATCCAGCGGCGTCCATGTGAACATACTCGGTAATCAGCGGAGATCTTTCGACTTCTCTCTTGAACTCGGCGATGTTCACTTCCTGCCAGGGATTGCCGCGCCAACTGGTGATGTAGCCCACTTTAAAGGGCGGGTCCTTCCTGTACTGCCAGATGGTCGGTGCGTTGTTCCACCATTCGAGCCAGGCGTGTTTTTCCATGGCGATTTCGAACGCCGTGTCCTTGTTCAGGTCGTACCTTTGCCCGACCGCAGCCTCTTTCTGCTCCATCAGGGCATCGTAGTCGCTCTTCAGCCTGTCAAACTCGGCCTGCGAAACGCCCTTGGGAGCGAGAAAGTACACCAATACACCTACGACTACCGCTACGACGACAGCCGTAATAACCAGCGTGGTAACAGTTACTGTTCCACCTTTCTTTGCCATACACGATCCTCCTTAATATTTTGTTATGAGCCGAACCCGGCTCTCGATCTGGTCACGCTTGCGGCTCGACCCCGGAGCCATGAATCGTGACCCGTCATCCTTGCCTTGCGAATCCTCCTTACTTCGGCGGCAGCGTATCGCGGAAATCTACCAGGTCACTATTGAGTGAAACCAGCGACTCGTAGCCCTTATTGAACAGCGGAAACAGTCGTCGATAGGTCTCCACCATCTGCCTGTCCGGTGGAGTTGTCTGTTGCACCTTGATGAACCTCTGCACGGCTTCCGGGAAATCCCGGAATACACCGAGCGCGACACCGGCGGTGATCGCCGCCCCGAAGGAGTTGGCTTCCTGTTGGGCCGACAAGGTGCTGACCGGCTTGTTCAGGATGCTGGCCTCGATTTCCCTCCACAGTGAGCTTTTCGATCCTCCCCCTATCAGGCGCATCTCCTTGAAAGGGGTGCCGATTCGGGCCTCCATGGCCTCACTCATGAGGCGGATGTTGAAGGTTATTCCTTCGAGAACGGCCCTCAGAACGTCGCCCCTGGTGTGGGAGAGGGTCAATCCGAGCAATGCCCCGTGTGTTTTCAGGTTGTTGTGAGGGGCCCCGCCCGGTCTCATGTCCGGTATGAAGATAAGACCCTTCGCCCCGGCGGTCGAGGAGGCCGCTTCCTTGTTCATCAACTCGAAAGCATCGATCTGCAGGCGGTCCGCGTACGCGCTCTCCAGCCAGCACAACTGCTCTTTGAACCAGTTGTACGCTACGCCGGCGCAGAACATGGCCAGTTGTACGACGTACATGTCCGGCACCATGTGACAGAGGGAAAAAGGCCTCATGGCTTCGTCAAACACGGGTTTGGAAGAAGCGACCGCCAGCCAGGAGGCAGACCCGATATAGTTGTATACCGATCCCTCGCGGATCACACCGGCGCCCAGGGCGGCGCAGGCCACGTCCCCGCCTCCCAGAACAACGGGAGTCCCCTGCTTCAGGCCGGTTTCCTGGCTGGCTGCTGCCGTTACCTTCCCGACCACCGTGGCGGACGGCAGGATCTCTTCAGGCAGCTTTCCCCGATCGATGCCAACCTCCTGCAGAATCTCCTTTGCCCAAGCCCGGTTATGAATGTCGAACATACCGGTGTTCGAAGCTTCCGAGAAATCCGTCACGAACCGTCCGGTCAGCCTGTTGACAATAGTGTCTTTTACACCCAGGAACATATACGTTTGTTTATACAGCTCCGGTGCATTAGCTTTGAGCCAGAGGATTTTGGCGATAGGATAGATCGCGATCTCCATTCCCGAGCCGGTTTCCCCGTAATACCGGCTCCAGCCTACTTTGCCGGCTATGGTCTCGGCCTCCTTCTGACTGCGATGGTCGGCCCAAATGCAGGTGCTCGCCTGGAGCGGGAGCCCTTTCCCGTCCACCGGCACCCCGGACATCATCTGGCCGCTGAAGGAGATTCCGGATATCTGCGCCACATCGATGCCGGCGGCTTTGATGACCTGCCTGGTCGACTGAACAAACGCGGCCCACCAATCGGCGGGCCTCTGCTCCACCCAACCCGGCCGGGGATAGTAGGTCTCGTAGGGATGATAGTAGGTGGCGACCAAGCGTCCTGTCGCATCGTACAGCGAAGCTTTGTTTCCGGTTGTGCCCATATCATGGGCCAGAATAACGGCTGCTTTCATAGTACGGTTCCTTCTTGCCTAACGATCTGTCGCTCCATCTCGTACCTGTACCACCGTCTTCATGACCACCCCCTGCCGTAGATAGGTACTCAGGTAATCCACCGGCGTATCATCCACGGTATAGGAGACGCCGGAGATGGCGAGAATGCTGGAAAAAGGCTGGATCTCGAGAAGCTGGAGCACCTCGGGCTCGGTCGCCTCGATGGCGGAAGCGAAGCGCTCCGAACGCACCACCGGGCTGCCGTACCTGGCTGCAAATGTCTTGTAGAGACTTTCCTCCACGAACTCGCAGTTCTCGATGCCCGGGAATCTAGCCGCAGGCAGCTGAGAGTCGCATACCATGAGCGGCCGGTTGTACACGAAACGGAGCCGGCGCATGTATACCGTCTCTTCACCTTCGTCGAGGTTGAGAAACTCCGCCGCTTGCTTGGAAGCGGGCACGGTTTTCACCCAAATGACCTTACTTTTTATGGGAACGTCACTCGCAAACTGATCGGCGAAGCTCAAACTTTGTCCCAGAAAGGTGAACTCGATAAAAGGCTTCTCCCTGACAAAGGTCCCCAGTCCCTTGTCCCTGCTCAAGAATCCTTCCTGGAGGAGGAGCTGAATGGCCTTGTTCGCGGTGGGACGGCTGATGTTGAAATACCTGGCAATGGCTTCCTCGGTTGGGAAACGATCGCCCGTTTTGAAGGCCTCGTCCTGAATGAGCTGGACCAGGAAGCGGCTGAGCTGGTAGTAGCGTGGCACAGGGGATTCGGGACGCAGCTCCAAACTGGCCGCCTTGCAGATTGAATCGAGCTTTTTTTCCACGTATTCCTCCCCCCCTTCGAAAGACCATACCATATACAGACTCCATTAGTCAATAGGTAATTACAAGAAGTAAATATATTGTAAATATGTATTGACTACTTAGCTAATTATGTATAGAATGCGGCTGACTCTACTGCACAGCTTTGGGGAGGTTTGGAAATGTTTCTGGAAGTATCGTATTCCCTTGATCCCGACCAGATCGTCATGCCTGGACCGATTGACAAACCAGTAGTAAAAGCGAGATCCCGCATGGCCGCAGCCCCGGCAGGCGAGCCGGCGGACAGCGCCGTTCGCTGGAACTCCTACAACAATACCAGCATCATTGAGTTCTTCGCCCATACTGGCACGCACATCGACGTTCCTTTTCACGTCGATCCTGAGGGATTCCGGATTCACGAGCTGGAGATTACGGACTTTATCTTTGAGAAGCCGCTGCTTCTTGAGATTCCCAAGAAGGAAAATGAAAAGATCACCGTGGAGGATCTTCGATCCCACCGGGATGAGCTGGCCGGGGCGGATGTCCTGCTGATCTACACCGGCTACTCGGAGAAGAGAAACAAAGACCCGCAGGGGTTTGTGGCCGACCAGCCGAGCTTCACGGTCGAGGCGGCCAACTACCTGGTAGATTCCTTCGCCATTCGGGCCTTCGGTATCGACACGATCGGCATCGAGAACATTCCCGGCGGCAAAGCCGCCCGTCCGGTTCAATTCCCGGTGCACAAGGTTTTTCTGCTGAAAAAGCGGCAGAAAACGTTCGTGATCGAGGATATGAATCTGAAGCCGCTGCTCGGGAAGCGCATCATCAGGTTCTTCGTGATCCCCCTGCGTCTCTACGGGGCGGAAGGGATGCCGGTTACGGCGTTTGCGGAAGTGGAGGATTAGGGTGAGGGTGGAGCATCTCGGCATTTATGCCCGGGACACGAAGAAACTGGCGGACTGGTATGCGGATACACTGGGATTTACGGTGACCCGCAAGCTGGAAAAGGAAGGCCGGCCGCCGATTTTCTTCATGAAACCGGAGCAGGGATGGGAAATAGAGATTCTGCCGACGCAAACGCCTGCACGCAGGAGGGAGCTGTCCGATTGCGGGTATAGCCACGTCGGCCTGGTTGTAGATAACTTCGGCGAGCTGGAAATACTGCTCAACTCCAGGGGAATCGAGATGCACGATGTTCGTGAGACCAGCAACGGCTGGAGGATAGGCTATTTCGAAGATCCCGAGGGCAACCGCCTGGAAGCGGTTCACCGTCCGCGGGGAGGATGAGGAGTGGGACAGATCGGTATCCTGCATATCAACGCGAGGAACTGCAAGGGCTGCAGGAGCTGCCAGCTCGCCTGCTCTTTCGCCAGGGCGGGTGTTTTCAATCCGCTGAAATCCGTGATTCGCCTGAATCGGGACGAGCGTACCGGCCATTGTGCGCCGATGATCATGCCCCTTGGCTGCGATTTTTGCGGGGGCGAGCCGGCCTGTTTGAGCGCCTGTACGTACAACGCCATCAGTCTGCAGCCGCTCGGGGCGGGAAAGCGGATCGTTGTATGCCTGTAAGGATAAAGATATGAACCGGCCCCAAAGATGGATACGCTACGTGGATCTCAGCAAAGGGGAGGTCAGATCCGAACCGGTGGCTGAGGCGACGGACCGGGAGTTCCTGGGGGGTAGCGGAGTGGGCTGGAAGCTGATGGCCGACCATCTGCCTCCGGGCGTGGATCCCCTGTCTCCGGAGAATGTCATCTGCTTCAATCCCGGAATCCTGGTCGGCACCCTCACGGTGGGCGCTCCGAAGACAACCGTAATCACCAAATTCCCGACCACCGCCGCCGATGACGGCAAGCACTATATCGGTTCCTGCACGACCGGGGGGCGGTACCTGGGAATCGCCTTGAACCGCGCGGGTTGTTATCATCTGCTGATTACCGGCAAGGCTGCCAAGCCGGTGTACCTGCGAATCAGGGATCAGAACATCGAGCTGGTCCCCGCCGGAGACCTCTGGGGACGTGGTATCGAGGAGGTGACGAACGAGCTTGTCCGCCGGGAAGGTGAAGAGACCGGCGTGGTGGCCATAGGCACGGCCGGCGAGAACCTCGTCCACCATGCCCTCACCATTGTTGACAAGACCAACTCCCTGGGTCGCGGCGGACTGGGTGCGGTGATGGGCTCGAAGAACCTGAAAGCCATCGCGGTCAATGGCACGGGGGACGTGGAGGTCGCCCGCCCGCAGGAGTTTATGAAGGTCAGCCAGGAGTTGCGCGCCAAGGTGCTGAAATGGCCCAAACGCGAGCACTGGATCAAGCTGGGTCTGGCCGCCGGCTGGGATACGTTCAAACATACCCAGTATCCGGGGCTGTGGCCGAAGGACGAGTGGGACAAGCTTTACGGGGAACAGACCCGGCTGGAAACGGTCGAGGAGGTGATCGCCGACAACTCCTGCATCCTGGGCTGCCGCTTGAAGTGGAAGATAAAAGGAGGCGAGTTCGACGGAGAGGTCGGCTACGGCTCGCCGTTCAGCAAGAGCGCGACCTCGGGGATGCTCCTCGGTGTACGGGACTTTCGCAAGATGATCCATATCGTTGCGGACGCCAACTCCCGCACCGGCATTGATTTCTATACCTCCATGCGCATCATCGATTTCGTCACCAAGATGTACGAAATAGGGCGGCTTACCAGGAAGGACACCGGCGGCCTTGAGCTTACAAGAGACTATGAAACCTACTGGAAGCTCTACCAGATGACGGTGAATCGTGAGGGTTTCGGAGACCTCCTGGCCGACGGCTGGTACCGCCTGAAAAAAGAGTTCGGATTGGATCCGCAGGAGTACTGGTATGCGGGTATCTGCAAGGGCGTCGATTTCATCTACGACGCCCGTCCTTCGAATTTCCATCCCCTGATGATGTCCTTCTTCACCCGTCCCCGGCCGCACCACGGCGGGTCGCACACCCGCACGAACAGCCGGAACAAGACGCTGCAGGAGGTACGGGAGCAGGTGGAGGGCTGGGGCATCCCCAAAGAAAGCGTCGAGAGGATCTTTACGGAGCTGCCGTACGCCGGGAAGTTTAATGTCGGCCGGTATACCCGCTACATGGAAGACATGATGCGGGTAAAAAACGCCTTGGGCCTGTGCTCCATCTATTCCTACCAGGGCCTGCTGTACGGAACGGACATGGTGGGGCTGTACAATGCCGCGGCGGGGGAGAGCATCAGCGCAGGCGAGCTGCTGTCAAGGGGGGAGCGGATCAGCAACACGGCGAAGATGCTGAACGTTCGGGAGGGATTCAGCCGCGAAGAGGACAAGATCCCCGAAGTCTGGTTCCGCCCCATGGAGTCTCCGGAAGGAACAATCGTGATGCAGGACTACTATCAGACCAAAGCGGTCACCCGTGAGGATGCGGAGAAGATGCTGGACGACTACTACGAAGAGAGGGGATGGCAGATCGAAACCGGCATACCCACCCCGGAGAAGCTGAAGAAGCTCGGTCTCGAGCAGTACGTCCCGGCTGCCCCAGGAACAACGTAACAGGAGAACGGTCCGTCTTCGTCATGTGAAATTACAGCTATCCTGTATCGTGCTGCAATTCATGATCGCGGGCTAGACACGATCTTTGCATTGCCCAGACTAGGAGGGAAGAATGTTCAAGCTACAGGGTGTTGTGCCCCCTATGATTACTCCATTCGACCGAAACGGCGAATTGGATGTGAAAAATCTCGAAAAACTGCTGGAGTTCCTGAAGGACCGGGTGAACGGCCTGTACATATGCGGTTCCTACGGCTCGGGACCCTTGATGAGCCTGGAGGAGCGCAAGCGGGTGGCTGAGGTGTGCGTCAACGTGGTGGATGGGAAGATACCCGTCATCGCTCACACGGGAACCACGAACACCCGGGACACGGTGGAGCTGACCCGACACGCGCAGCGCATCGGCTGCGACGGGGCAGCCGCGGTAGGCCCGTACTACTACCATCATAAAGAAGATGCTTTGATGGAGTTCTACTCCTCCATGCTCGATTGTGTGGACAGCGGGTACCCGATCTACCTGTACCATAATATCAAATTCTCCGGCTACGAGATTCCCCTGGCGGTGATAAAGAAGCTGAAGGACAAGGGCCTGCACGGAATCAAGGATGCGACTTTTGATATCCTGACCCACGCCACCTACCAGCGGGAGCTGAATGACGGGACCTTTGACGTTGTCCTGGGAACCGAGGCGATGTGGCTCTCAGCTCGCTCGCTGGGAACGGAGGCCTATATCCCCGGCCTGGGCAACGCCTTCCCCGAGATATGCGCCAGGATGTGGCGGCAGGGAATGGACAACGATTTCGAGGCCTGCCGGAGGACCCAGTTCGAGGTGAATAAGCTGCGGCAGATCATGTACCTGGCCCGTTCCACCCAGCTCGCCGTGTACGCCATGCTCGAAATTCGAGGAGTGATCGCCGCCTTTCCGCGCTCTCCCTTTGTGCCGGCTACCGGGGAGGAAAAAGCCAAGATCGGCCGGGCCCTGGAGCAGATGGAGATTGTTTAGTCTGAGGGCTGTGGAGGTCTTACCTGACCTCCTTAGACGGCAGGAACCGATATGATACTGGCGGCCTACGATTTGGGCACCACCGGATGCAAGGCATCCCTTTTCAGCGAATCGGGTTCCCTGCTCGCCACGGCCTACCGGGAATATCCGACCTACTACCCGCAGGAAGGTTGGGCCGAGCAGGACCCCGGGGACTGGAACGCGGCCCTGATCCGGACCACGAAGCAATTGATGGAGCAAAGCGAGGTCCGGGCCAGGGATATCGCCTGCCTTTCCTTCAGCGGCCACATGATGGGCTGCGTGGCGGTAGACGCCCGCGGCAGGCCTCTCAGCAACCGGGCCATGCTCTGGGCCGATACCCGCAGCCGCCGGCAGGCGGACAGGCTGATCGAACGGCTCGGCTGGGAAACCTTTTACCGGGACACCGGCAGCGGGTTGGACGTCGCCATGTACCCCGCCGTGAAGATCCCCTGGATCAAGGAAAGCCAGCCGGAGCTATACCGGCGCGCGGCGAAGTTTATCGGGACCAAGGACGTCGTCTGTGCCCAGTTGACGGATCGGGTGGCCACCGATTTCTCAGAAGCCTCCGATATCGGATTGCTCCATCTCCGCGAACGCCGGTGGCATCTGGATTTTCTCGAGACGCTCGGAATAGATCCGGCCAAGATGCCGGAGATCCTGCCGAGCACCAGCGTCATCGGCGGGCTTACGGCCGAAGCGGCTGCAGGGCTCGGTATGCTCGCAGGAACCCCGGTGGTGCTCGGCGGCGGGGACGTATCCTGCGGTACAGCCGGCGCAGGGGCGATCGACAAAGGCATGCCGTATATGTGCATCGGCTCGGCGGGTTGGGTTTCCGTGGTCGGCGATTCGCCCTTGATCAAGCTGCCGGCCAGGCCGATGTCTGTCTGCCATGTCGTGCCGGGACTGTACTGCTCCCAGATCATCATGTACAGCGCCGGCGTCGCCTACAAGTGGATGCGGGATCAAATAGTCATATCGGCGGAGCCCGGGCTGAAGGAACCGGATAGTAGGGCGTTCAAAAAAATGGATGCTTTGGCCGGCGACTCGCCTCCGGGGGCGAGGGGCGTTCTATTTCTGCCCTATCTCAGAGCGGGAGGCGCGCCCCACTACGACGCGGAGGCTCGAGGCGCTTTTTTGGGCTTGAGCCTGGCCGTCACCCAAGCGGACCTCCTGCGCGCGGCCCTGGAGGGTGTGGCGTTCAATATCCGCATCATGGTTGAGGGCCTGGAGGGGGACAGTCGCTTCGAGCAGATGCGGATCATCGGAGGGGGGGCGGAAAGCCCGCTCTGGAAGCAGATTTTCGCAGACGTGCTGCAGAGAAATATCTGCACCCTGTCCACGCGGCAGGAGTCGAACACCCTCGGCGCCGCAGTGGTGGGAGGAATGGGAGTCGGTATCCTGAGTGATTTCTCAGATATCGAGCGGTTTAACAAGGTGACGGAAGTAACCGTTCCGGACCCCGCCGGCAGCGAGCTGTACCAGCGGCTGCTGCCCGTTTTTATGGAAGCCTATCGAGGAGTTCGGGATACGAACATCGCCCTGGGGAAACTCACGGGCTCACTTCAACGATAGGAGGAGTCGAATCATGTCGCAGCCGTCGGAGCTTGGCAGCCGGCAAACGGGAGAACGACTGCTTCGGTTGTTCGGCCTGGAAGGAAAAACAGCCCTGGTGACCGGAGGCGGCTCCGGCCTGGGTAGAAGGATGGGGACGGTGCTCGCCGGGGCAGGCGCCCGGGTCTGTTTCGCCGATCTGAATGAGCAGGCCGCCCTGGAAGCCGCCCGGGAGGCTTCGGCGCCCGGCGGCGTACCGGCTTACGGCGTCTGCCTCGACGTCACGAATCCGGCTTCGGTGGATCGTGCCTTCGCCGAGGCTCTCGAGACCGGCGGGAGAGTCGACATCCTGGTCTGCAGCGCCGGAATCTCCGCCGCCAGCTGGATCGAGGAGATGAAGCTGGAAGACTGGACTCGCGTTTTGGACGTTAATCTGAACGGCACCTTCCTCTGCTGCCAGGCTGCCGCCCGCCTTATGATCAGGCAGCGTTGGGGACGGATCATCAATATCGCCTCCATCGCCGCCCTGCTAGCACCCAAGCCCGAACGACTACGCTGCGGCTATAACTACTCGGCTTCGAAAGCGGGGGTCATCGGCCTGTCCAAGCGCCTGGCTCCCGAGCTGGCTCCGCACGGTATTACGGTCAATTGCATCAGCCCCGGCATCATGAGAACACCTTTCACCGAAAAGGCCGTTGCGGAAGACAAGACTCGCCGGCAGATCATCGACTCGGTGCCGATGAGCCGCCTGGGAAGGCCCGAGGATCTGGACGGACTGGTCGTCTACCTGGCCTCCGAGAGCTCCGGCTTCCTCACGGGGCAGAACATCATCATCGACGGCGGCTACTCCCTGTGGTGAAGAGCACACGGATGGTCTCCGGAGAGCTGGAGAGCAGAGTCGCCATTGTTACCGGTGCCGCCCGGGGAATCGGGTTGGCCGTCGCCGGGAGGCTGTACTCGGAAGGTGCTGTTGTATTCCTGGCCGACGTAAGCGGCAGGGAGGTCGAGCGGGCGGCCGCCGGGATCGACCGGGAGGGGGCGGGCAGGGCTTTGGGACAGGCAATCGATGTCAGCAAACAGGAGAGCGTAACCGAAGCGGTGCGGCGATGCGCCGGCGCCTTCGGCCGGATAGACATTCTGGTCAACAACGCAGGGATCGTCGGCAGGGCCAGGATCGAAGAGATGGGCCTGGAAACCTGGGACCGCATTATCGCGGTGAACCTGACCGGCGTCTACCTGTGCTGCCAGGCGGTGCTTCCCTACATGAAGGCAGCCGGCGGAGGAGTCATCGTCAATGCCAGCTCCGTAAGCGCCGGGATGCCGGACGTGGGTCTGTCCGCCTACTGTATCTCCAAGGCGGGCGTGGAGATGTTGACGAGAGTACTGGCCGCCGAGGCGGCTCCATACGGTATTCGGGTGAACGGCTATGCTCCCGGCGTGACGCGCACCCCGATGACCGAAGAGCTCATCGCGGAGCGGGGCGAGGAAAAGCTCCGGCACATCGCCCTGAACCGCTTCGGCGATCCGGCGAACATTGCCGAAACCGTGCTGTTCCTGTGCAGCAGCCGCTCCTCCTTCATTACCGGCGAGACGGTACGGGTGGACGGCGGCACGATGATTGTCGAGCATCCGTGGAAAGCCCGGCTGCGGGGCGATGAAGCCAAATGAGGATTCTGGAGGAACGATGAAGCGTATCCTGGTGGGCTCCCGGTCTTTTGGGACGATCGCCAAGACCGGGATTGAAATCTTGAGCCGTTCCGGATTCGAGCTGATCAGGATCCCGGCCGAGCAGAGGCCTCTCGACGAGCGGAAGCTCGGCCGGATCCTGGCGGGCGAGAACCCGGAGGTAATCGTGTGCGGCGCCGAGCCCATCGACAGGGACGTTCTGAGGGCCTCCGGGCGGCTGCGGATGGTCATGAAGCACGGAGTCGGCGTGGACAACATCGATATCGATGCCGCAACCGAGCTGGGTATCCTGGTGGCCAGTACACCGGGCGCTAATACGGAGGCGGTCGCCGACCTGTGCGTGGCCATGATGCTGGTGGTTTTACGCGGTATCTGCAAAGCCGGCAACTCCACCAAGGCGGGCGGCTGGGATCGCTTCGTGGGGCACGAGCTGGGCGGGCTGACCGTGGGCGTGGTAGGAACGGGGCGCATCGGCAGGAAGGTGATCGAGCGGCTGTGGGGATTCGGCACCCGGGTGCTGGCGTACGATGTCGCCGCCGACGAGCCTCTGGCAGCCAGGCTTCGGTTTCGATACGTGCCGCTTACTGAGCTGCTGGTCGAGTCGGATGTCGTCACCCTGCACGTGCCGCTAATAGAGCAGACCAGGATGATGATTGCCGACAGGGAGCTGAAGCTCATGAAAAAAACCGCCTACCTGGTGAACGTGGCCAGGGGCGAGCTGATCGACGAGGCGGCGTTGTACAGGCATCTGCAGGCCGGAACCATCGCCGGGGCCGCGCTCGACGTCTTCACCGCCGAACCTCCGCAGCGTAGTCCGCTGCTGCGGCTGGACAATGTGTTTGCCACCCCGCATATCGCCGCCTACACCTACGAAGCGATGGAGCGGATGGACCGCAGCTGTGCCGAGACGATTATTGCTGTCATGTCCGGTAACATCCATGAGAATCTCTTGAATCCCGGGGTTCGGTTGAAGCCCTGAGTACTGTCGATGAAAGGAGAGGAGGAGGAAGATCATGTCTGAAGAGTTGAAAGGAATCATTCCACCTGTTATTACCTGTTTCACCGAGGAGGGGAAGCTGGATGAAGCCGCCCAGCGCGAGATCGTGCGTTTCCAGGCCCGGTTCGTCGATGGTTTTTATCCTTGCGGCACCTACGGCAGCGGCCCGCTGATGACCGTGGAGGAACGCAAACGCGTGGCCGAGATCGTCATGGAAGAAAAGGGCTCTTGCCGCGTCATTGTGCACGTGGGCGCGGTGAACACCGCCCAAACCGTAGAGCTGGCCAAGCATGCCCAGTCCATCGGGGCCGACGGGGTAGGCGCCATTCCCCCTTACTACTACAAGTATACCCCGGAGCAGTTACTGAACCACTACCGGGCGTTGATACAGGCGGTGGATATTCCGGTTTTTCTGTACAACAATCCGGGGCTGTCGGGTAACCCCGTTTCGGCGGACCTGCTGGCGACCCTGGCCGACGAGGGTCTGGCGGGGGTCAAGGATTCGGCCTTCGATCTGGTCAATTTCTACATGTATCTTCTCAAAGTCAAAAGGCCGGGTTTCATATTCATCGTGGGAACGGAAGCCATAGCAGCGCCGGCGCTCGACGCGGGTGCCAGCGGGGTGATCTCAGGCCTGGCGAACGTCTTTCCGGAGTTTATGTCGGAGTTTTATAAGACCTGGCAGAGGGGCGATCCGCTGAAAACCGGTGAGTATCAGCTACGAGTCATCAAGGCGCGTGCGATCCTGAAGTACGGCCCGACCCTGACCATGACCTACGCCGTCCTGCGGATGAGAGGGCTTCACCCGGGCCATCCGAGGGCTCCCTACCAGGATATCCCGTGTTCCCTCGCCGAACGGGTCGAGAGCGAGTTCAAGGAGATGGGCCTGCTTTAACGCCGGATCGAAGCGTTCCTGAGGAATTTCCCCTTCGATCAATACGCCGTTAATACGCCGTCAATACACCTTTGGCCAATGCGCCCTCGGCTCAGAAGCTGAACTTCCCCTTCAGGTACAGCTCGTTGCCGTCCTTGGCGAGGGCGAAGGTGGTGCCCCCGGCTCCCTCGAGCCAGCGCAGGCCGGCGGTGATCTCGGCGTTGTCGAAGGGCTTGAAAGACAGCTCCGGGTTGATCAGCACGCCCCAGCTATCCCCGATATCGTCGAACCGGTCTACCTCGAAGGCCAGGGCGAGGGGGCCGAGCTTGAGCTTCCCGCCCGGAAGCTGCCACTCTACACCGAGCAGCAGGTAATCCTCCACCTCTTCCCGGCTGCTCTCGAAGGGCAGCCCGTGGGCGTACTGCACGTTGAGGTAGGGACCGAAGGAGAAGGTGTAGTCCAGGCCGGCAACGGCCTTGAGGTAGCACTCGGCCTCCTCTTCGGAGCGCGAGCCAAAGATCCCGGTCATGTCGGTCACGGTGCTGTAGTCGGGAAAGAACAGCGCCGCCTCGGCCCAGAGACCGAGCCCGAACAGCTCGCCGATCAGGTCGAGCCCGGCTATGTGCTGACGAGGGTAGAAGGTGTCTATTTCGATCTTTACATCAGTAGGTGCGACGACCCACGTGCCGGTGACCTCGGCCACGGCCGGAAAGTCCTGCCGGCCGTAGACGTAGCTCGCGGCCAGGTCCCAACCGAGGATGTTGGCGGACAGCCGGGCCCCCAGGCTGGCGTTGGCCAGGAAATCGTCGCCGGGCAGTGAGTAGTTCATCACCAGCTCGGAAAGTTCCAGGCCCGGGAGGTCGGGGAGCGCCGGCTCGAACAGGCCCCCGGCCCCCTCGGGCAGCACGGCGGGCTTGAACAGGGGGAGGTACACCGCTTCCAGGGAAAAGAAGCGGTTGTACCAGGTGCACTTCAGGGCCTCCGAGGGCAGGTGACGCCCGAAATCCCAGAAATCCTCCAGATCGTCCGGATTGAGGTTGTCGAGCACGCTGATCTTGTCGGCGCTGCCCCAGGGGATCCTCTGCCTGCCCGCCCGCAGGTCGACACTCTCATGGGGAAAGCCGTACAGATCCACGTAGGCCTCGCGGAGCACGATCTGAAGCGGCAGCAGCTCATCGTAGCCGAAAGGATTGTCGAGGCCGAAATCGACGTTCTCTTCACCCTGCGGGAAGCGCCAGGCCGAGGTCAGCCAGCTCTCGGCGAAGATCCGCATCCGCTCGGTGGGCTTCAGCTCCGCGAACAGGTCGAGGCGCAGCTCCGCCCGGGCGAAGCCGGTATGCTGGAAGTCGAAGCCCCGCCCCGGAGCCAGGCGGAAATCGCTTTGCAGGGAGCCTCCCAGCAGGTGCTCCTGGGCCGCCAGCGGCTGCAGGCCGGAAGCGAGCAGGAGCGCGGCGGTGAAAAACATCGGTCCACATGTCCGGCTCATATATACCTCCTCCAGGCTCCGGCCGAGCCTACCGCCCCAGATACCGTTCCGTGAAGATGTCCTGCGAAAGACCGCTGTCGAAGCGGATATCCCGCAGGATCATACGGGTGCGGTGGTCACGGGAAAGGTCGACCATCTCCTGCTCCCTGGCTATCCAGTAGCCGTCGATCTTCTCGATCCGGCTGCCGGTCAGCCGTTTGTACAGCCTTCCCGACTGGTCGTAGAACTCGGTGATCTCGGGCACGAAGTTGTCCTTGCGCACCCACATGAGCTGCTTCGAGTACTCGCTGTCGGGGTAGCGGGGCACGAGCTGGAGAACGAAGTGCTCGCTTTCGCTCCGCAGCAGCGTGGCGTCGAACTCCTCGGAATACTTCCTGGCCTCCATGTCTTCGTAGCTGAAATCGGTCCCGGCGAACTTGTTTTTCTTCACGTGGGAGGCGATTCTCTTTACCTTTTTATAAGCCGGGAGGTACAGGTAGATGAGGCCGTCCGGCAGGGTGAGCACCGCGATGCCCCGCTGATCCGCCGGTGCGGTGAAGCGGGCCAGCCTGCGCTGGGGGCCTTTCTGGTACATCTCGATCACCCGGGTCTTCTCGTTGCCATCCTTGTCGATCAGGACCAGGGTGGCTTCCATGTACTGGTCTTCGGCTGCATTTATGGTTTGATCGACCCGTTCCAATATCTGCCCGGCGGACAGGGTTTGCGCCCAGGCGGAGATCGAGAACAGGAATAAACAGACTGCAATGCTCGACAATATTTTTCGTATCATGGCTAATTGCCTCCTTGCTTGGGATGCGGATGTTTGGGCCTCTTACCGCGGTCCACGCTGACCGGCTTGAGCTGCCGGAAAAACTTCAGACCGGCTCCGAACAGGCGGGCCTTCTCGACCAGGGCCCGGAAAACACCTGCCGGGCTCATCATCATGATCGCGGGCAGGAGCGCCAGCGCCCCGGCTCCCGAACCGATCATGGACACGGCGATCAACAGGGTGAAGCGGCGCAGGGGGTTAAGGCTACCAAGCAGCAGGGAGGAGAACCCGAGAGAGACGGTGATCATGTTGATGGCTATCGCTTTTCCCGTCGTGCCCAGCGTGTTCGCCAGGGCCAGGTCGCGCCGCTCGCTGAGACGGTATTCCTCCCTGAAACGGTTCAAAAAGTGGATCGAGTAGTCGACGCCCACCCCGATGGAGATGCTGCCCAGCAACACGGTGACCACGTCCAGTGGAATGCCCGACAGGCCCATGGTGCCGAAGAGGATGAACAGGGTAAACACCACGGGAATCAAGCCGAGCAGGCTGCCGGCCACAGAACGCAGCAGGATCAGGTTGAAGAGGAATATCAGGGCTGTGGCAATGAGCAGGCTCTGGATCTGGCTGCGGGTAATAGCCCTGTCCAGCTCGTTGTACATCAGAAGCGAGCCGCCGAGCTGCATCGAGATGTCCGGGGTTTCCAGCTGGTCGATCCGGGTCCGTATCACCTGGATCAGCTCGGACATTACCCTGGTGTTCATGGACTCCAGCGTCGCCTGGATCACCGCCTCGTCCTTGTTTTCGCTGACCAGCTGGTTGAGGGTCTCCTCCCCCTCCAGCAGGAACCAGAGATTGGCGACCTTGGCCTCGCTGTCCGGAATGCTCCGCCTGTCGATCATGGCGTAGTTCATCTCCTCGATGAGCTCGACGACCGAGTATACGTTGTGCAGCTCCGGCCGGGAGCGCAGCAGCTCCTCCATGGCCTTCATCTTCCTCAGGACCTCGGGATCCTGGATATTGCCCCGTACCAGGATCTGGAGGGTGGTGGAGCCGCCGAACCTTTCCTTCATCATCTCCTCTGAAATCCGGATGCGGGTGCCTTTCCTGAAATAGGAGAGAATGTCCACCTCTCTGTGGATTAGAGGCATTCCGATGATGCTGAGCGCCACCAGCCCGGCGGCCGCGGCTACGATCGCGCGGCGGCGCCTTACCACGAAGCCCCCGGCCCGGGCGAAGAGGCCCTGTTTTTCAGCCGCCTCGGCCGCGGCGTTCCTCCGGTCTCTTCGCAGCTGGCCCGCGGCCGACGCTTTGCGGCTTCTCAGCCAGACCGGCCGGGCGGGAGGGAGCAGGGAGAGCAGCGACGGCACGAAGGTAAGAGACAGAACCAGGGAGAAAAAAACGCCCAGGGCGGAGAAAATGCCGAACTCCTTGATCATCCCCAGGTAGGAACCGAAGATGAAGGCCGTGAACCCGGCGATGGTGGTGACCGCCGCCAGGATCACCGGCAGGGCCACCCTGCGCAGCGCCTCCTTGGACTGGCGGCGCCGGTCGCCGCCCGCGCGGGCCGTTTCGGCGAAGCTGCTGATCACGTGAATGCTGTAGGCGCTGCCCACCGCGATCAGCACCACCGGAATGATATTGGAGATCACCGAGAAGGAAACCCTGCACAGGCTCATGATGCCCACCACCCAGACGCCGCCGATGGCGGCCGCCAGCACGGGCAGAAGCATGCCTCGCAGGGAGCGCAGGCCGATGAACAGGGAGCCGAGGATAAGCAGCGCCGCCAGAGGAGCCAGCTTGATCATATCCCGCGCCACCAGGCTGCCTATCTCGGTGAGCTGGAAGGGCATGCCGGCGTAGTAGACCTTCTGCTTCAGATCCGCCTGTTCCACGATTTTCTCGATCTCGCCGGCCACGTACGGCTCGTCAGCGTCCTCTCTCAACCGGCAGACGATCACCGTGGCCCGTCCGTCCGCCGATACCAGCCGGCCCCGGTACATGTCCTTGCCGAGCGTGTATTCCCGCAGCTCCCGCAGCTCGGCCTCGTCTGCGGGTAGATTCCCAGCGTCTATGAGCTTGCCGACCTCCAGCCAGTCATCCACCTTCTTTATGTCGATGAGGTTGGTCAGGCTGGTTACATAGCGCACCCCTTCCAGGCGCTGGAACTCCGAGGTCAGGTGCTGGATGGCGCCGATGGTATCCGCGCTGAACACGTCGTCGTCCTCGATGGCCACGATGGCCATCTGGCTGCCGCCGTACTTCTCGCTGATGTAGGTGTTCAGCTTGGTCACCGGGTCGTCCTCGGGAAGATAGCCGATGATATCGGGGTTGATGTGGATATCTTTGACGAAGTACCCGAACACGGCCGTGAGAAGGACCGTGACGATGATGATGGGAATCCGAAGACGGATAACTGCTGCGGCCAGCTTGCCCATAGAGTTCACCGCTCCTTTCTTCAACCTACAGCGTGATGCCGAACACGTTGTCGACCAGCATCTTCATGAAACCGGTGATCTGGGATTCCTTGAGGCCGATCGAGCTGCTGCGGGCCAGCCTGGCGGCGTCCATGATGCCGAGAAAAAACACGATCAAGGCGGTCTGCAGAGATCCCCTGGACAGGTCCTGCAGCTTCTGCCTGCTGCGAGCGATCGGCCTGATCAGAGAGAACACCAGGTCGGTGAGCTTCTCCAGCTTCGCCTCCACCCGGGTGTAGTCGATAGCCTCGGAGAGCAGGATGTTGATCAGATCGAGATCCTTGAACAGCTCGGGGATGAACTCATCGATCAGTACCCTGATCTTTTCCTCCGGACTGGTCTGAGCGGAACAGGCCTGCTCCAGGCGCTGGTACCATTCCTCCCAGCCCTCTTCGATGATGCTTTGCATTATCTGCTGCTTGTTCTTGAAGTAGGTGTAAATCGTGCCCACGGGGAACCCGGTCTCCCGAACGATGTCCGCTACCGACGTGTTGAAGAAGCCCCGTTGAGAGAACAGCAACTTAGAAGACTCGAGAATCGACTGCCGCTTGGTCTCGTCCCGCATTCTGGCCACCACCTGCTCTCCTTCTGGCTGCGCTTTTCGCATAACCTGGCTGAAAATAAAAATGAGCGTTCGTTCTTTTTATAGATTAAATAAAAAACGAACAGTCATTCTTTTATTAGAATACCACCTTGTTGAGCTTTTGTCAATGGATGGTATAATTTTTTTGTGATTCCGGCGGAGCCGTCTTTTACCGAGACGGTAATAAGGCTGATAGCCTCCATCCCCTGCGGCAGGGTGGCGACCTACGGGCAGATTGCCGCCTGCGCCGGCAACCACCGCGCTTCCCGTCAGGTGGCCAGGATCCTGCACTCCTGTTCGGACAAATGGAAGCTGCCCTGGCACCGGGTCATCGGCGGCCGGGGCTCGATATCCCTGCCGGCCGGCGGCGGCTTCGAGGAGCAGAAGGCGCTGCTCGAAGGGGAGGGGATAGAAGTGGCGGAAAGCGGCCTGATCGATCTGCGGGAGTATCTGTGGAATCCCGCCTCGGAGCCGGACCGGTCTTAGCCGCACCGCGCCGCGGGGCCGGTGTGGTGCGCGAGAGGCGTGAGACCGCGCCGTCCTAGCCGCACTGCCCGGCCCGGCAGACCTGACGGCCTGCCATCACGCACCTTCCCCGTCACTTTACTATGATCTCACCCAGCCACTTGACCCAGCGGTTTCCCGGCTGATCCTTGGCCACCACCCGCAGAGGGTAGCCGTGAACTCTGGCTAGCGGCTTGTCGTCGAAGGCGTAGGCAATGAGCATGCCCTCGCCCAATGCATCATCCAGATCGATATCGGCGCGGTAGCCGCCGTCGGCGCTGATAAACGACACCTTGCGCGCCCCTTCCTGTATTCCGGCCAGGGCGAGCAGATCCCCGATCCTTACGCCGGTCCAGAACCCTTCATCGGTGAAGAAGCCGGGACAGACCAGCCGGATGCGCTCCCGCTCGGCCTCCATGCCCCGGATCTGTTCATAGCTCAGGCTCAAAGGCTTGTCCACGGATCCCGAGATCCGTAGACGGTAGGTCTGGATGTCGATATCCACGGGCTGGCCGGTGACGTGCAGGCCGTCGACCACCGGATAGGCGTCGACCGCCGACCTCACGCCGCCGGGATCGCCCAACTCCATCGGTCCCTGCCTCCGGACCGTGCTCTCGCCCTGCTGCGAGCAGCCGGTCAGGGCTGCCAGGATGAGGACGGCGAAAACCGTAATGCTTGTTCTATACAGTCGCTTCATAGACATAGATCTTTCCCGTTCTTTGATTATTAATTTAATCAGGTATATAGTTACAGAGATCCGCCGATAGGTCAAGGGCCGCGGGCGGCAGCGCTGGGATCCCAGGCCGGCCGCCTCGCTATCGAATTGTTAGACTCATCATAAATAAAAAATATTTTATAAATATATTGTAAATAGTTTGAAAATAGTGTAGCTATAATGTATGGAGAAAGAAACCAAGGAACAGCGCTTCAAGCGGGTTGCTGAAAAACGAGTCCAGAATATCCTGAATGGAATCAAGAGCCTGTCCCAGTGCGCCAACGAAAAGATCTACGCCTGGAACGACGAACAGCTAAAGAAAATCTGGGGCGCCATCGACCGCGAGCTCACCCTGTGCAAGGACAGCTTCGGAAATCCCGGAGCGCGCGCGTTCAGGCTTTAGCGGGCTGCCTTGCAATCATCCCAGGCCCTGCGGGGCAAGCTGCGGAACATCGACGGCAGAGACTACGGCGCCTATCAGGCGCTCAAAGGACAGTACGGCTATCCGGATTTCGAGCTGTTCATTACCCAAATCCCCAAGGATCCCTACGCTCCTCCGCATACGGGAATCTACAGGATTCGGGTGGGCCATGCCTACCTGGGCATCCCGACCCGCTTTTTCGATTCCAGGATAACGGGGATCGCCTACCGCGATTTCCTGGCCCGCAGGTTTTCCGCGACGGCGAAGCAGGTCTCCGAGCGCAGACGAGGCACCGGGTATTCCGGTCTTATCACTCTGGATACCCCCGCCCAGGTCATCTTGGAGCGCAGCGCGGTGGTGTTTACCGCCGATGGCGTGGAGGTGCGCTTTTTCATAGGTCTGCCCGCCAACGGCAGAAGAATAAACGCCCGGGTTGCGGATACCATGCTCTTCGAGGAACTACCGGCAATCGTGCAGCGGGCCTTCGGCGCTCTGGACCCCGGTACGGTTCGCCGGCACCTGGAAGCGGCAGGGGACGGCGAATGCCTGCGCGGCCGGCTCGGAGAACTGGGTCTGGTCGCCTTCGTTGCCGATGGATCCGTCCTTCCCAGGGTAAGCGGTACGAGTGATGAACCCATGGAGGCGAAGGATGCGGTTGTCTTTCGCTCGCCTGAAAGCCTCCGCGTTTCCGTACTGCTGCCCCACGCGGGACGCGTCACGGGTCTGGGGATACCCCGCGGCGTAACCTTGATCGTGGGTGGAGGATATCACGGCAAGTCCACGCTCCTGCAGGCGATAGAAACGGGCATCTACAGCCACATTCCCGGTGACGGGCGTGAGCTGTGTGCGGCAGATGCACGCGCGGTGAAGGTACGCGCCTACAGCGGGAGATTCGTGGCCTCGGTCGACATTTCGGGGTTCATCGACAAGCTGCCTTTCGACAGGGATACCACCCGCTTCTGCACTCCGAACGCCAGCGGGAGCACGTCGCAGGCGGCCAGTATCGTGGAAGCCCTGGAAATGGATGCCCGTGTATTGTTGATGGATGAGGATACCTGCGCGGCGAACTTCATGATCCGCGATCGCAAGATGCAGGATCTGGTCAAAAAGGAAGATGAGCCGATCGCCCCTTTCATCGACCGGGTCCGCTGGCTGTACGAGAAAAAAGGAGTGTCGTCGGTCATGGTTCTCGGCGGCGTCGGCGACTATTTCGAAGTTGCGGATACCGTAATCCAGATGATCCGGTACGAGCCGTACGATGTTACCGCGGCGGCAAAAAGGATCGCCGGCGAATCACCGTCCAAACGGCGGCAGGAGCGTCAGGACCCGCCCAGGCCGGCAGGAGAACGGTTTGTCCATACCGAATCCATCGATCCGTCGAACGAATACGGGAAGAAAAGCATCTACGCAACGGAAACAAACCGGATCCACTTCGGAGCCACGACCATCGATCTGACCGATGTGGAGCAAATCGCCGAGCTTTCTCAGAGCAAAGCGATTGCCCAAGCCATACTCTATCTGCGGAAGCTGAGTGAAGAGCCGGCACCGCTGAAGGAATTGACCGCTCGCTGCCTGCAGGTGGTGGAAGAGAAAGGAATGGATGGATTGTCAGAGAGGATCTCGGGTCACCTCTCCTGGTTCCGGGATATTGAGCTCGCCTGCGCCCTGAATCGCCTGCGTACTCTAGAGATACGGCAGCGGTAACCGCAGCACCGCACGCCGGTTGAATCCCGCATTTCCCTACTCCCGGGATTGTCTTGGAAGCCTTGCCGGAGGCGTGGCTGCATCAAAGAACAATGAAATCGCCGCCGCGGGCGGGCCGTTTCCGCGTTCAGCGACCGGACAGTCATCCGGACAGGTGGTAGTGTTACAACCAGGCCTTGGCAGAGAAGCTGCAAAGCCGCTACAATAGACAGCGGTGCAGAACCACACAGCGGGACCTTATCCCCTTTATCTACTGCTGAGCAACACTCGAGGTGCGAGCGACTGACCATGCCCGGACAGAAGAAAAGCTTTCATTCGGACGTAGATTTCATCGTACGCATCGGCGGAGAGGGAGGCGAAGGGGTGATTAGCTGCGGCGAGCTATTCGCCCAGGCGGCCGCCCGCACCGAGTACCACGTTTTTACCTTCATTACCTATCCGGCGGAGATACGCGGGGGGTTCGCCATGGTGCAGGTCAGGGTGCGGGACTGGACGATCTATTCCCTGGGAAGCAAGGTGGATTGCCTGATAGTGTTGAGCCAGCAGGCCCTCGACCGCACCCTCAAGGACATGAAACCGAACGGCACCCTGATCTACGATCCGCAGGCCGTGGAGGTGCCTCCGGGTCTGGAGGCGACGCTGCTGCCTGTTCCGCTGGCCAGGATAGCGAAAGAGGTAAGCGGCAGCGTATTGAGCAAGAACATGGTCGCCCTCGGCGCTTTGGGCCATCTGGTCGAGATGGAGCGCACGGTGCTGGAAAGGTTGATTCGGGATCGCTTCGGCCTGAAGGGAGGGAAGGTGGTCGACAGGAACCTGGCGGCTCTCGAGGCGGGTTTCCGTCACGCCGCCGGGCAGGGCTGGAACCGGCTCTTGCTCATGTCCGATCTGAAGCCCAAAGGCCCTCAATACATGCTGCTGTCGGGAAACGAGGCCGTCGCCCTGGGAGCGCTGGTGGCCGGATGCCGGTTCGCCGCCAGCTACCCGATAAGCCCCGCCACGCCGATCTTCGAGACCCTGACGCGACTGTTCCCCCTCGTGGAGGGAAGGGCGCTGCAGATGGAGGACGAGATCGCCGCCGTCTCTGCGGCCATCGGCGCCTCCTTCGCCGGGGAGAGGGCCCTGGTGCCGACCTCGGGACCGGGGCTGCAGCTGATGACCGAGCAGCTCAACCTGGCCTCCATGATCGAGCTGCCCCTGGTGGTGGTGGATGTCCAGCGCGCCGGGCCGAGCACGGGTCTTCCCACCAAGACGGAGCAGTCGGATCTCAACCTGGCTATCTACGGCGCCTCCGGGGAGTCTCCCCGGATCGTGCTGGCGCCCACATCGGTGGAGGACAGCTTCTATCAGACGATCCGGGCCTTCAACCTGGCAGAGCGCTACCAGCTGCCGGTGATCGTTCTCACCGATCAGTCGATCGGCCTGCGCAAGGCAACCGTACGCATGCCCGACCTGTCCCACATCATCAAGCTGGACAGCCACGTGGCCCGCACCAAGGTCAAAATTCCTCGGCCGGAGTTCATCAACCTGATCGATCGGGCCGAGCCGGCGGTAAAAGAGCTGGCCGACTACCGCCGCTACCGCCTGACCGCCGACGGCGTGTCGCCGCTCGCCCGTCCCGGCACCCCCGGGGGACAATACCTGGCCACCGGCCTCGAGCACACCGAGAAGGGCAAAGCAGACTACACTCCCGAGAACCATCTGCTCATGAGTAAAAAGCGCTCCCGCAAGATGGAGGTGATAGCCCGTTCCTTTGACAGCAATCCGATCGAGATCTGGGGCAGGCCGGACGCCAAGATCGGCATCCTCGGCTGGGGCTCGACCTACGGGGCCATTCGGGAGGCCCGCTATCTGGCTGAAGAGAGGGGCATTCAGGTACGGCACATGCACCCGCACACGCTATCCCCGATGCCTCACCGTCAGATTTCCAATTTTTTGGTCAGGCTGGAGCATCTGATCATCGTGGAGGAGAACTACTCCGGGCAGTTCGCTCACCATTTCAAGGCCAACTTCGGGGTCAAGGCCATCGAGCTGCACAAATGCGAGGGCATACCCATCACTCCCGAGGAGATCCTGCGCGGAATCGAAAAAGTGGCTGGAATAATCGATGAGTACAACATCGCACGAGTATAGAAGGAAAGACATCAAGCCGGTCTGGTGCCCCGGCTGCGGGAACTACGGGGTCCTGCGGGCGGTGGAAAACGCCCTAGAAGCCTTGAGCGTTCGATCCGAGCAGACCGTGATCGTTTCAGGGATCGGCTGCTCGGGACGCTTCTCCCATTACCTCAATACCTATTCCCTGCATGGCACCCACGGGCGGGCCCTGCCAATCGCCACGGGGGTCAAAACGGCCCGCCCGGAGTTGACGGTGCTGGGCGTGGGCGGTGACGGCGACAGCCTCGGCATAGGCGGCGGGCACCTTCCCCACGCCGCCCGCAGGAACGTGGATCTGACCTTTCTTATCCTGGACAACAACACCTACGGGCTTACCAAGGGGCAGTCATCTCCCACCACTCCCTGGGGCTGCGTTACCAAGACCTCGCCCTACGGCTCCCCGGAGGAAGCGCTGGAGGTGCTTCCGATCCTCCTGGCCTACGACGTGTCCTTCGTAGCCCAGGGCTCGAGCCTGCGCATCGAGGAACTTTCGGCCGTCACCGCCGCAGCGATCCGGCATCCCGGTCTGGCAGTGGTGTACGTCCTCTCCCCCTGTGTCACCTTCCCCGTGCTGGGCTGGAAAGAGCTGCGCGCCAGGCTGCAGTCGCTGCCGGAGGGCTATGATCCTCGGAACAAGCAGGCCGCACTGCAGATCGCCTACGACAGGGAACGGGTCTACACCGGGATTATCTACCGGATGGAAAAACCCACTTTGGCCGTCCGCCTGCAACACCTGCACACCAGCGCCCTCAGGCGCTACAGCGAAAAAGGCAGACGTCCCACTGTCACCTCGCTCATGGAGCGGTACATGTAACCCGAGAGGCAAAAGGGTGCCGGATATCATCATCGGAGCCGTCATCATTGTGTTTTGCCTCGGGATCAGTACCGGATTGGTGCTATACAGCCGCCGGCTGATCGAAAAGATCTCCCGCTTGAAGAGCAGCACCTACCGCGATATCCTGCAGGACCGGCGTGGATAAGGGCTTCTTCACCACCGAGCTTTCCCGCGATCTCAGGCTCTTCCACCTGACCATGATGGGACTGGGTATGATGATCGGCGCGGGAGTGTTTCTCGGCATCGGCAACGCCATCCACATAGCCGGGCCCGGGGGCGTGCTGCTGACCTTTTCCCTCAATACCCTTCTGGCCCTGTTCACGGCCATGTCCTATGCCGAGCTCAGCTCCGCCATACCGAGAGCGGGAGGCGCCTACAACTTCGCCCGCATCGGCTTCGGCAGGGGTACGAGCTTCCTGGCCGGCTGGATGGAATGGTTCGCCTCCAGCGTGGCCGGAAGCATGTACGCCGTTACCTTTTCGATCTATACGCTTCGTTATCTGGAAACGCTCGGCCTCCTTTCCTGGCTCGCCGCACCGGCTGCGCTGGAAAAGCCGGTGGCGGTCCTGATTGCCCTGTTCTTCCTGTACATCAACTACCGCGGCGCGTCGGAGACAGGCAAGGTGGGCGCCATCATGACCGCCGGCCAGACCCTGTTCCTGATCGCCATCGGCGCCGTCGGCCTGGCGGTGGCGTTTCGCGATCCTTCCCGGCTCGAGAACTTCAGGCCCTTTCTGCCGTTTGGCTGGCCGCGCCTGTTCGCTACCATGGGGTTCACTTACGTGGCCTTTGAAGGCTTTGAGGTAATCGCCCAGGCGGGAGACGAGGCGATCGAGCCGAAGAAGAACCTGCCCAAAGCCATGCTGTATTCGGTCTACCTGGCAGGGATGACTTACGTGGCGGTGGCCTTTGCTGCGGTGATCGCCGTGAAGGCAGGATCGCCCGGCGTCAGCGGCGCGCCCTGGCAGTGGATCGGCAGCCATCGGGAGCGGGGATTCGGCGAAGCGGTAGCCCGGTTGATGCCCTTCGGCAACTTCCTGCTCACCCTGGCGGTGATCTTCGCTTCCACCTCGGCCTTGAACGCCACCATCTACTCCGCCACCCGGGCCTCCTACGCCCTGGGCAGGGACCGCATGCTTCCCGGACTGTTTGCGAGAATCTCGGCGAAACGGAAGACCCCCTGGATCGCCCTGCTGGCCAGCGGCTGCATCGTGCTGGTGGTCGCCACCGCTCTACCGACCATGCACGTCGCTTCCAGCGCCAGCATGATGTTTCTTTTCCTATTCCTGCTGGTCAACCTCTGCGTCATCAAAATCCGCTTGAACATGGGTGACGAGCTGCAATACGGGTATCTGGCGCCCCTGTTCCCCGTGGTGCCCTTGCTGGCCATCTCCGCCCAGGTGGTTCTGGCCGCGGAGCTGAGACACATGAGCCTGATCGCCTGGATCATCGCGCCCTCCTGGATCGCAGCGGGCCTCCTGATCTACAAGTTCTATTCCCGTGACAGGGCGCTGCCCGCCGAGGGAGAGATAAGGGTCCTGGAGGAGGTGCAGGCGCCGGAGGGAAACGAGTATAGGGTCATGGTGCCGGTGGCCAATCCCCGCAACGCTTTATCCCTGGTATGGAACACTCACAAGGTCGCCAGCTCGCGGGCCTCGCGGATCAAGCTGCTGCATATGGTTCCCGTGCCGGATCAGGTGGCTCTGAGTGACGCGGAGAAGTATATGAACGAGGGCCGGGAGGGCATCGTCGAGGCCATGCTGTACCTGATCCAGCGTTTCCCCGTTACCACCACGATCCGTTACTGCCGAAACATCGCCCGCGGCATCGTCAGCGCGGTGCGGGAGAAGAAGATCGACCTGCTGATCATGGGCTGGCCCGGGCGGGGCGCCGACAGGCGTTTTCGGATCGGAAGCACCCTGGATCCGGTGATCTCTCGCGCCCCCTGCGACCTGATGATCATAAAAAACTGCGCCAACAAGAGCTTCAAGAGCGTGCTGGTTCCCCTGTTCGGAGAGCCGGTCGACGCCTTCGCCCTGGACACGGCGCAGCGCCTGGTGGAGCGGAAAGGCGGCTCGATAACGGCCAAGCCCGCCGGCGGAGCGGCGGGAAAGCCGAGGGGACTGTGGCCGGCCGAGCGTTATCTGGAGCGGCTGCTGCGCCGCCTGGAGTACAAGCCGGTGGAGATCAGGCTCGAAGCCCCAGCTGCCGCGGAGCCGGTGAAGGCGGTACTGCGGGAAGCGAGGAAGCACGATCTGCTGGTTCTGGGTTTGTACGGCTCTTTTCTCCGCCAGGTCGGCGTTCCCACCGTGTCCGAGCAGATCGCCGCCCGATGCGCCACCCCCTTGGTGCTGGTAAAAGCCTCCAAAGGTTTGGGCGCTCTGGCCAGGAAGTGGATCTAGAAGAGCAGCTGGGTTAAGGGAGCCTAGAGCTTTTCCGGCACGCAGAGGTTCTCCTCGCTTTTGGCGACGCGGCCGCAGACCTTGCAGAAGAACTTCCCGCGCTTTACCAGATCTTTATAGGCTTCGGGAAACTCCTGGATGTAGCCGATGTTCTCCAGGTAGCAGAGGTGATTTTCGTGATTGGGATGAGGCATTTTATATTTTTTCATCAGCCATGTTCTCCTCAAGCCCAGCGTAGCAGAGGTGACGGCAGCGGTTCAAGGGCGGGGCAATGCACGCCCTTGACTTTTCCTCGGTAATTACGTAGTTTTCTGAGTGCGGCTGGCAGAAGCGGGCTTCCTGCAGCCGTATCGCGTGAAGATGACGAAGCCCGACCGTGCTGACTTTGCATATTGCACCGGAAGGAACAACCGGCCGGACAGTGGTAGTGGGCGCGATACCTACCGTGTTCTGCTCCTTTAGCGGTGAGTATCAAAGGGCGAAGAACGGATGACTCACTCAGGAGGAGAACATGAATAAAAAACTCTATGTCGGCGGGCTGCCGTACTCCGTGACCGACGACCAGCTCCAAGAGCTGTTTACGCCTCACGGAACGGTAGAGTCTGCCAAGGTGATCACGGACAGGTACACAGCCCGTTCACGGGGCTTCGGGTTCGTTGAAATGAGCACGCAGGAGGAGGCTGAGAAAGCCATTGCGGCTCTCAACGGAACCGAGCTGGAGGGACGTAGCCTGACCGTAAACCTGAGCAAGCCTCGGGAAGATCGTCCCCGCGGCGGAAACAGGGGCGGCGGGTATCGCAACCGCTGGTAATCTCGAAGGTAGCCACAACCGGTAACGGCGCATTCGGCGGCCGGGCTGCTGTAAGGCACCCCTCGAGCGAGTGAGAAGGTTAGGTCGGTTACCTCTCCTGGCCGCGCCCGGCCCCGATCGACAGGCTAAAAAAGCTGCCCCGGACAGGGGCAGCTTTTTTTCACCGTGCAGCCCCTTCCCAAACGCCTGCCAGGTTCTTCACCTCAACAAGTCCTCCTTCCCCCTCAGGTGGATGCGTACCGCGATTCAGGGCGATGCTTCCAGCTCCCCCCGCTGCTGCAATCTCGATATCAATTTCTTCTTGCTGATGCCGAAGCGAGAGGCCAGCTCGACGGCGTAACTCTTTCCATCCGGAGGACCGGGAACGATCTTGAAAGTCGGTTTGATGGGTGGTTCTTCATCTTCACTGTTTGCGGACGACAGATGTTCAATCTGGGCTGCCATGCTCAACAACCGGCTCTCCCCGTGGGTGTCTCGATTCACCTGCTCGGCGGAAGCGGCCAGTCCGTGGAGGTGGGTGGCGTAAAGGGCCCGGGTTCCCAGCATCCGCAGAACCCTGAGGATATCCTGGGCCAGATACAGGCTCTCGCTCCAGCTGGTACTGGACAGAGATTCGTTCAACAGAATCAGGCTGTGGCGGGTCGCCGAGTCGAACATCGCGCTGATCCGCCCGGCCTCCTCACCGAAGCGTCCCGTACCGCTGTCCAGTCTTTCCAGGGCGGGGTAGTGGGTGAAGATATCGTCACAGATGCTCATGGCTGCTTCCCGGGCCGGAACGAACAATCCGACCTGCATCATGGCCTGAGCCAGGCCCACCGCTTGCAGGAAGGTGGTTTTTCCGCCTCGATTCGGCCCGGTCAGGACGATGATCCGCCCATCCTCACCCTGGGAGAAGTCGTTCTTGACGATCATTCCCCCTACCGCAGCCGGCTCCTTCTCATGCTGGCTCGAAAGATGGAGAACCAGATCGATGTTGTACAGATCTCGAACATCGAGCTGCCGGCGCTCCATCTCCAATACCTTCGGTTTGGCCACCGGCAAACCGCAGCGCTGCAGGCAGTCCATCAGTTTGGCGGCGCCCAGATAGAACAGGAAATCATCCTGCAGCTGGATAAATAACCGGCTGTTGATGCTCACAAACTCCTTCAATGCCTTGACGAGCGGTTGGGTTATCTTGTCCATGATTCTGGAAATGTCTTTGAACAGCGGGACCATGAGCGGACTCCCATGTTCCGAACCCTCCGGGGCCCGATGAAGGGAAGCGATACCCCGCCAGGTATCGTCTCCAAAAAGAGAGGTGAACAGCGAGCTGTCCTTGTACTTGTCCTCGTTTATGGAAATCAAGGTGGCTTCGCAGGGCATCAGCCCGGCGTCGAGATTGACGCCGATCGTGATGCTTTTCAGATTCCTAATTTTTGATAATAGATCCGGTAAGGTACGCCTAAGGTTCTGGAAGGCGGAACTGCTTTGGACCTCTTGCACCAGGGCGCAGAGTCTTGTCAAACCCTGAGAGCAAAGCCGGCTCCGGATTCCCTCGAAGGCGCTGCTCAATTTCTCGATGCATTCGACATAATGCTCCAGCTCGCGCAAGCGCCAGATAGCTTCCTGGAGCGCCGTTTTCCACTCCATGGACAAAAACATCTGGTAATACCTGAGATTATTCAATACGGGAATCAAGGCTCGAAGGCAGTCCACCAATACCGGATACCTTATCAGATCGTCCAGTATATCGAAGCGATAGTTGATCGTATCCGCATCGAGACAGAGGGAATTGAGAGTATTGCCGAGGGATTCCTTGTGCTTGGCGTCGAAAGCCATAAAATCCACGAGCTTGTGGATGTCGAGATCCACCGCGCTTTGTTTGCGAATCTTCACCGTGCCCGTCTTTTTCCCACTGGGCCAGAGCAGGCTGAAGGACAGGTCTACGGGCATCTGCTTGTCTGTCATGGGCTGCCGCCTTTTTCCGAGTCGAAGAGACGCAGTATTGCCGTGTTTCCGGCCTCTCGGGCGAGCTGGTAGGGAGACTTGCGGGAGCTGTCCGTCTTGTTCCTGTCTGCCCCGTATTTCAACAGAATCCTCACTGCCTCCACATGGTTAGCCTCCACGGCCCAATGCAGCAGGGTTCGTCCCTTGCTGTCCTCGGAGTCGATTTCCACTCCGTCCACCAGCATCTGCTCTAAAAGATCGAGCTGTCCGGTTTTCGCTGCAGAATCAAAGGTCGTATACAGATTGATCGTGTTGACGAGCCTGCCGTCCCTGGAGGGACGAATATTCCGGAGATCGTTCTTGACCATGCCCATGATGTCCTTCCGCACGTTGTCTCTGCCCCTCTGGATTCTCTTTTTCACGGTGTTCACCTTCAGTTCCAAAAAATCGGCTATGTCGGATTGAGAGTATCCGTCGATATAGTACAGGATGACGGGAATGCGCTGCCCCTCCGCAAGCCTGCCGACGGCCGCCCTGATCTCATCCTGCGCCTCTTTTTTTTCGTACAGCGCCTCGGGCGGCCTGTATTCCGAAGCCCGGCTCTCCATGACCTCGGGCGGCAGGTACAAGCCCCCGCGTTTCCTCAAGGCCCTGCTGCTCTCCCTCCCGGCTATCCGCCTCAGCCAGCTGGGAAACGCCTCCAAGTGGATCAGGGTCTCCAATTTATTGTAGGCGATGATGAATGCCTCCTGGGTTACATCCTGGGCCAGGAAATGGTCCCGGACGATTGCATAGACGAACCCGAATACCATATCCTGGTATTCTCTTACCAGCTCACCGAAGGCCGGCTTGGTCAGAAAGCCTTCGCGTTTCTCCTCGATGGCCCTGGCTACCAGTTCCCGGGTGTCGTTCATGGCCTGTTATTATATATAAGAGAGCAGGACGTGAAAAAGGTGACAGGGAGTTTCGACAAATGCTGCAGCGGGAGGTGCGGAAGCTCGAGTCCGTATCGAAGGGGCCCGCTCCCGGTGAGGACGCCGATTGACAGTAGCCGTGCTGTGAATTAACCTGTTTTATACCGTTGAAGCCCAAAATCGTCATAATCGTAGCCTTCATCCTCTTCGCTATCCCTCTTTGGGGTCAACAGCTGAACATGCTCTACATGGCTCAGGCAGGGTATCAGCCTTCCGACATTGTGCAGCGGGCGAAATCTTTCGAGGAACAAACAGGCATCGTGGTAAATTTGTCGTTTGTGGAATACGAAGATCAGTACAATCTGATCATCGAGTCGTCGAACAAGCCGGCGGCCGACTACGATGTCATATTGGTCGATCTGATCTGGACCGCCGATTTTGCCGAGGCAGCGATTATCGACCCGATTCCCCCGCATCTGGTGGAAGCGGTCGAGCAGGGGATTATTCCGGAAATTTATTCGGCTTTCAGCTATGCCGGCCGCCTCTGGGCCGTACCGTTTCTGGCCAACTTTCAGCTTTTCTACACGAACATGGAGCTGCTGCATCGAGCCGGGTTCATCCGTCCTCCGGCCACCCTGGAAGAGCTCGTCGAAATCGCTTCCCAGGCAAAAGAGATGGGTCTGATCGAGTACCCGATGTTCGATTCCCTGCGCAAGCAGGAGGCCTTGGTCTGCGAGTACGTATGGCTGGTCGGCGCCTTCGGAGGAGATCTGGTGGACGAGACCGGGAAGATCGATTTGACAACGCCGGCGAGCAGGAGGGCCTTAAAGTTCCTGGTCGGGCTGCTGGATGAAGGGCTGCTGAACCCCTACTCTCTTCAGAGCGAAGAGGTCTTCACAGCGGAGGTATTCATTTGGGGAGATTGTTTGTTTACGACCAACTGGACATTTTTGACCGGTCTGATCAAGGAGTCCGACTTGCCGATCCGCGAGACCGGCAAGGCCAGTCTGATTCCTTCGAGCCGGGCGATTGCCGCAAGCGGTGAGGCTACCAGCACCATCAGCGGGTTCCAGGGACTCTCGGTAACCCGCAACAGTGTGCACAAGGACAAGGCCTGGCAGTTTATCCGCTATCTTTCCTCTCCGGAGTTCCAGAGAAAGCATCTGGAGGAAATGTCGGTTTGGAAGCAGGTCTGGACGGAAGAGAATACATTACGGGAAGATCCGGATATTGAGCTGAAGAAGCGGCAGATAATCGGTGTCCACAATCGTCCCATACATCCTCAGTACCGCGAGATCAGCGCGCGCTTGCAGCATTGGATCTATGAAGCCCTGCTGGGAAACGTCGAACCGGATGAGGCGATGGAGAACGCCCAGCGAGACATCGATCGCCTTCTGCAATAGAATGTCCATGGTGGATCGAGAATGCTGTGGTTTAAAAAGATAAGGCTCAAGATATCGAGCAAAGTCGCCCTGTCTTTCGTCATTCTGGTGCTTCTCCAGGGGATCGTCACTCTGATCGCCCTGACCCTCATTATTTCCCGCACTCAAAACGACTCCTTCAGAACTCAGATGAATCGAACCGTCTCGGGCATCGGGGGCTATCTACAGGAAGTCCTGGACGACCAGATGATCAACGCCAACTTGCTGGCCGGGCAGGCCAAGGTGATCGACTATACCGATTTCGGGCTGAAAAACCTGCTCAAGCGGGAGTTGTCTGTGTACCGCTCCTCGCTGCAGATGGGTTCTCTCGGCGTCTACCTGGAATCCAACTCTCCTTTTACCTCGGTGGGGGATGTTCTGGTGGCGCCGAGCCCGGCTCTGGAAGAGCAGCTGGGGCTTGCCTTTCAGGGAGTGAAGACTTTTTTTGTCACTACGGGAGTACGGGACATAAAGCTGAACGTGCTTGCGCCGATCCAGAGGGAAGACAAGATCCTCGGTGTCTTGAGCTTGAGCAGGAGCCTGGACCAGAGCTTCGTGCAGAAGCTGGAGACGATCACTCATTCCAAGATCATTCTCCTGTTTGAGAACCGAGCTGTAACAGCCGGTGATCTGAGCCGGCAAACGACAGACAAGATCATCGCGGCCGCGGAGGAACGGATTGCCCCGAATGAAATGACGAAAATCGACGCTTTTGTGGTCGGCTCGATTTCCATGGCCGGCTTTCACGAGCCGGGGGGAAAGGTTTTCTGCCTGCTCGACACGACCGAATACCGGCGGCTCATCACCCGCTATAACTTGATATCGCTCATCTCAACCTTTCTGATCCTGTCAGTGGCCCTGCTCATAGGAATCATCTTCTATCGCGTCACCTTCAACAGGCCCTTCCAGCATCTGCTGAAGGGAGTTTCCAAGATCTCCGAAGGCGATCTTCACTATCATTTCCAGGTTCCGGCCAAGGACGAGTTCGGCGACCTGGCCAAGGCATTCAACACGATGCGGGTCAACCTGATCAACCGGGAGCGGGAGCTTTTACAGCTTTCCCTGTATAATACGTTGATATTGGATAATGTACGAACCGGCATCATCACCATCAATCTGCAGAATACGATAACCACGTTTAATCCGGCAGCCGCCAGGATCCTCGCGCTGGACTCGGATACCCTTAAAGGGACGAAGATCACCTCCGAGGCTTTGCCCCGCGCCCTGTTCCAGTCGATCGGGGAAAGCCTGAACGACGACTCCCACGGCAGCAGCAGGGAGGTGGTTATCGGCCGTGACGGGCGGGACAAGATATTGAGCCTGAGCACATCCCCCCTCCTGTCCAAGGACGGCGAGAAAATCGGGATGATCGCCATCTTCGAAGACATCACCAGGGTAAAGCAGCTGGAAGAAAAGCTCTCCATTTCTTCCCGCCTGGCGGCGCTGGGGGAAATGGCCGCCGGGGTTGCCCATCAGATACGCAATCCGCTGGGCGTCATGAAAGTGTCGGCCGAGATGCTGAGGGATGACTTCCAGGTCGCGGTCAACGATACCAACTACAGGCGCATCACCCACATGATGATCAGTGAGATCGACACCCTCAACCTGGTAATCCGCAATCTCCTGGATTTCGCCAGGCCGAGAGAGATCCAGAAAACCCTCTGCTCGATCCGGGAAGTAGTGCGCTATTCTATGGCGAGCCTGCCCCTGGACAAGTATCCCGACCTGGAGATCGAGACGCTCAACCTGGAGAACGTTCCCGATTACCTGATGGATAAGAGCCTGATCGAACAGGTCGTTTCCAACCTCCTCCTCAACGCCATCCAGGCTTCTCCCGCCGACGGAAAGGTCAAGATAAGCGCAGTGTTGAAACAGGGGCATATGCAGATCGATATCCAGGATTGGGGTTGCGGTTTCAACGAAGCAACCCGCAAGCAGATCTTTAATCCCTTTTTCACCACCAAGTCCACCGGAACCGGCCTGGGACTTTCCATTGGCCACCGGATCATCGAGCAGCACAACGGCACGATCGACGTCTTCTCGGAGCCGGGGAAGGGTTCGTTGTTTCGTATTACCTTGTAGGAGACAGGCTATGAGAAGAATCCTGATAGTCGATGACGAGCCGAACATGCGCGCCGTTCTCAAGATATTGCTGGAGAACCATGGTTATTCGGTTTGCACCGCCTCCGACGGGAAAGAGGCCATCGCCAGGATCGAACGGGGAGAGGTAGTGGATCTGGTTGTTTCGGACTTGAAGATGCCGAACGTCGACGGGATGGGTGTGCTGACCTACCTCAAGGAAAGTAAGCGCAATACTCCGCTGGTGCTTATCACGGCCTACGGGACCATCGAGGCGGCCGTGGAAGCGATGAAACTGGGAGCGGCCGATTTCATTACCAAACCTTTCAACAAGGATGCCATCCGCCACGTGATCGAGAGGATCTTTCAAATGGAGAGCCTCAGCGAGGAGAACAGGCATCTGAAGGGAATTATCCAGAAGGGGAAGCTCGTTTTCAAAAGCAGATCCATGCAGCAGATCATGAATACCGTGAGCAAGGTCGCCTCCGTGGCGACTCCGGTGTTGATCACCGGGGAAAGCGGCTGCGGAAAGGGATTAATCGCCGAGACGATTCATGATCTGGGCGGTGATGATGCCCGGCCTTTTATCGCCATTAATTGCCCGACGATCCCGGAAACGCTTTTGGAGAGCGAGCTGTTCGGATACCAGAGAGGAGCCTTTACCGGCGCCGACGCCGACTTCAAAGGAAAAATCCGGTTGTCCGAGGGAGGTACGCTTTTCCTGGATGAGATCGCCGACATTCCCCTGAGCGTCCAGGCCAAGCTCCTGCGCGTACTGGAGGAGAAGCGCTTCGAGCCCCTGGGCAGCAACACGACCATCAAGATCAACAACCGGATTATCTGCACTACCAATCGGGAGCTCCAGCCCCTCGTCGATGAAGGGAGGTTTCGAAAAGACCTGTACTACCGCATCAATACCATTACCATTCCGATACCTCCTCTATGCAAGAGGAGCGAGGACGTCATTCCGCTGGCTCAGTTTTTTCTGGCCCATTTCGCCAGGGAAATGCGCAAAGGAATATCCGGGCTCTCAGGGGCCGTCAAACAGGCATTGAACAAGTACACCTGGCCGGGCAATGTGCGGGAGCTGCGCAACGTCATCGAGAGGGCGGTGGTGCTGTCCCAGGGCCGGCAGATCGAGCTGTGCGACCTGCCGCTGGAGCTTCAAGCGGACGGCAGCGAGCCGCCTGCGCAGGGCAGCAGGCTCGAGGCCCTGGAGAGGAGCCTGCTGGAGGAGGCACTCACTGCCCATAGAGGCAATGTCTCTGCCGCAGCACTCGCTCTGGGTATCTCTCGCAGCACGATGCGCTACAGAATGAAAAAGTACGGATTACCCAGGTGGCTGAAATGAGCCGCCCAATCGGTGAAAAACGGTTGATATAGACCATCCTTCTCGACCTTCCGATCAACTGTGTATCTATTTAGTTTCAATATAAAGAATTATAAATAGGTACCTGGCACAGTTATTGCTAGAAATCAGAAAACCCTAGTAGAGGAGGAGATAATGAAAAAAGGGTTAATGCTGCTTGCAATGGTTTTGTGTGCCGGCCTCCTTTTCGCCAGCCCGCAAGCCGAAGAAGGCGCAGCCAAAGGCGGAGAGGTAGAGGTTCTGCACTGGTGGACTTCGGGCGGTGAAGCCGCCTCAGTCGCCGTGCTCAAGCAACTGCTGGAACAAGAGGGATTCACCTGGAAGGACTTCGCGGTTGCCGGTGGCGGCGGCGATCAGGCCATGACCGTTTTACGGTCCAGGGCGGTCGCCGGAAATCCTCCCACTGCAGCCCAGGTGAAAGGGCCGCAGATCCAGGATTGGGCGGCCGAGGGATTCCTGACCAACCTCGACGACGTGGCCAAGGCTGAAAAGTGGGATGAGCTGATCCCCAAGGTTATCGCCGATATCATGAAGTACCAGGGCCACTATGTCGCGGTTCCGGTCAATGTACACAGGATCAACTGGATGTGGGTGAATCCGAGTGTTTTCGAGAAAGCAGGGGCGAGCATCCCCAAGACCTGGGCCGAGTTCGAGACAGCGGCAAAGAAGATCAAAGCGGCGGGGCTCATTCCGGTAGCCTGGGGCGGTCAGCCCTGGCAGGAGGCCACCGTATTTGAGACCATCGTGGCCGGGGTAGGCGGCACCGATTTCTACAGGAAGACCATGGTGCAGGCGGACCCCGCGGCCATAAACAGCCCGACGATGATCAAGTGCCTGGAAACACTGAAGATGATGAAGCAGTACACCGACCCGGGCGCCCCGGGAAGAGACTGGAACCTGGCCACCGCCATGGTGATCAAGGGCGAAGCGGGCATGCAGTTCATGGGTGACTGGGCCAAGGGCGAGTT
>CAYMEK010000004.1:94797-108915 GCA_964389305.1 uncultured Spirochaetaceae bacterium | reverse complement strand
GCGCAGGCCTGTGGGCTCGGGTCCGTCCGGAAACACGTGGCCGAGATGGCCGCCGCAGCGGGCACAGAGAACCTCGGTTCGGATCATCTCGTGACTCCGGTCCTCCGCACTATCCACGGCCCGATCGGAGACCGGCTCGTAGTAGCTGGGCCAGCCCGTACCCGAATCGAACTTAGCTTGCGAGCTGAACAGGGGATTGCCGCAGCCGGAGCACCGGTACAATCCCTCGTCCTTCCGGTCGTAATACGCGCCGCTGAAGGGGCGCTCGGTGCCCTTACGTCTCAGCACCCGGTACTGCTCGGGGCTCAGTTCTTGCCGCCACTGTTCCTCGCTTCGCTTGCCGGAATGTTCCTGGGCCATTATCGTACACCTCCCTGCGGCTCGTTCAAGCTCCAATCATACTCTCAGGCGGATGTTCTGAACAAGGTGCGCGGCGCCTGCTCCTGCAGCACATCGAGGAGCGGGTAGCGGCCGTTGGCAACGATGGTGGCGATCCCTTCGGCCGCCACCATCTTGGCGGCCCTGACCTTCGAGGCCATGCCCCCCAGTCCCAGGGGGTTCTTTCCCTGGACCGCCATCTCTTCGATGCTGCGGTCGATGGCCCGTACCTCCCGAACCAGCTTGACCCGGTTGTTTTGCTTGGGATTTCCCTGGTACAGGCCGTCTACGTCCGTAAGGATGAACAGCAGTTCCGCCTTGATCCGAATAGCCACCAGGGCGCCCAGGATATCGTTGTCGGTGAACACGGGTCGGAACTCGACTTCCTCCTTGTTGATCATATCGTTTTCATTGACGATGGGGATCACCCGCCGCTGCAGGTAGGCCTCCATGATGGAACGAATGGTGGCTTCCTCGTTCCTGGAAGCGAAGTTGTGATGGGTGAGCAGGACCTGGGCTACCTGGATGTTCTCCGCCTTGAAGTAGTCCTTGTAGTACTTCATCAGCCTGATCTGCCCCATGCCGGACATGAGCTGGAGCTGGAGGGTCTCGGTGGGCCGCTCCTTGAGGCCCGCGAGCTCCATGCCCGCCGCCACCGCCCCGGAGCTGACGATAACGATCTCGTGGCCCCGGCGGTGCAACTCGGCGATCTCTCTGACCTTGCCTTTGAGCCAGCGGCAGCTCAGCCTGTTTCCCCGGCTGATCAGGGCCGTACCGATCTTGAGGCAGATCCTCATTGCAGATCCCGGTGGGTGAAGCTCCTGCTGCCGTCGGCGTAGCCGGCCACCAGGTGTCCGGCCCCTTCCAGCAGGAACTTGGTGCTGGCCAGCCCTTCCAGTCCGACCGGTCCCCGGGCGTGGATCTTGCCGGTGGATATGCCCACTTCGGCGCCCAGGCCGTAGCGGAAACCGTCGGCGAAACGGGTCGAGCAGTTCCACATCACCGAGCTGGAATCGACCTCGGCCAGGAAACGCCGGGCCGCAGCCTCGTCGGCCGTGACGATGCCGTCGGTATGGTGGCTTCCGTAGGTGTTGATATGATCCACGGCCTGCTCGAGCGAATCCACCACCCGGATAACGAGGATCAGGTCGTTGTACTCGCTGCGCCAGTCCTGCTCCGTTGCGGCCCTGGCGCGGATGATCCGGCGGGTGCGCTCGTCGCCCCGCAGCTCCACGCCCTCCAGGCGCTCGGCCAGACGGGGCAGGAAGCGTTCAGCCAGGTCGGTGTGCACGAGCAGGGTCTCGATGGCGTTGCAGACCGCCGGGTACTGGCACTTGGCATCCCAGGCCACCTCCACGGCCATGTTCACGTCGGCCTCCCGGTCCACGTAAAAATGACAGATCCCTTCGGCATGGCCGAGTACCGGGATCCTGGTGCTCTCCTGGATGCGGCGCACCAGCTCGTTCGACCCGCGGGGAATCACCAGGTCGATCCACCGATCCAGCTTCAGAAGCTCGCCGATCTGCTCCCGGGTCTCCGCCAGGTGCAGAGCGCCGCGGAACACCGCGTCCGTGTCTTCCGCCGCCCGGCGGACCAGCTCGAACAGCACCCGGTTGGAGTGCAGCGCCTCGGAGCCGCCTTTCAAGATCACCGCGTTGCCGGACTTGAGGCAGAGGGTCGAGATTTGCACCAGCACATCGGGACGGGATTCGAAAATCACCCCGATTACGCCGATCGGTACGGTTACCTTTTTCAGCACCAGGCCCGAATCCAGCTCCCGGATCCACAAGATCCTTCCCGCCGGGTCTTCCAGGCGCTCCACGTCCCGCACGCTCTCCACGATCCGGTCGATCTTCTGGTCCGTGAGAACGAGCCGCTTGAACAGAGAATCCTTCAACCCGCTCTTGCGGGCCTGCTCCTGGTCCCGCCGGTTTTCTTCGATGATGCGCTTCCTGTTGCCGTCGATCGCTGCAGCGATGGCCGCCAGGGCCCGGTCTTTCAACTCCGTGGCGGCGCCGGCCAGCCTGAAGCTGGCCTTCCTGGCCCCCTGGGCCTGTTCCAGTACCGTCATTGTCCCAACTCCTTGCTGCGCCGCGCCGCGGCCGTTATGGTCCCCGCGATCAGCTCTCTGTAGTCCGAAGCCTCCAGTACCTCCCGCCCGGCCACGGTGGTACCCTCGGGCGAGCTGACCATGTCCACCAGTGCGGCGGGCTCCATGCCGGTCTCGGACAGCAGCCGGGCGGTTCCCAGGAAAGTATGGACAGCCAGCTCGCGGGCTACGCCGGCGGCCAGCCCCAGGCCTACCCCCGCATCGATGAAGGCCTCGATCAGCCGGGTCACGAAGGCCGGGCCGGAACCGCTCAAACCGGTCACCGCGTCCAGCAGCCGCTCTTCCAGCGGGGCGGCATATCCGGCCGCCCCCAGCAGCGCCTGCACCACCCGCCGGTCGGCCGGCTGCACCCGGGTACCGAAGGCATACCCGGCGGCCATGGCGCCCACCAGGCAGGGGATATTGGGCATCACCCGGACGACCCGGGCTCTGGTTAGGGTCCGCTCCAGACGCTCGATGGTGATTCCGGCTGCAATAGAGATGACCAGCCGATCCGTCTCCGCTATCCGCTCCAGAACCGCCTCCATATCCTGTGGCTTGACCGCCAGGAACAATACCTCGGCGGTCGCGGCGGTCTCCGGAACGCCGGCGGCGGTCCGGGCTGTCCGGATTTCTTTCCGCAGCAGGGCGAGACGCTCGGACCGCAGGTCGTAGACGTGAATCGCCAGCCCGGGAAAGCGGGAGGCGACCGCCCTGGCCATGGCGAAGCCTATGTTGCCTGCGCCGATGAAGCCCACGCTGCTCACCGGAGCCAACGCCGTTTCTGAGTACACGCCTGTGGAGTGTAGTACAAGGGCAGGGAAAAGTAAACAGAGGCTAGGCTTTCAGTCCGGACAGCGCCAGTCCCTTGACGAAGTACTTCTGGAAATAGAGAAAGACCACCAGGATGGGTAAAATGGCCAGGACCGAGGTCGCCATGATCAGCTCGTAGTCCGCCGAATACTGGGTGATGAACTTCCTGATGCCCAGCTGGATCGTGAGGATCTGATCGGAGCTCAACAGAATCAGGGGACCCAGGAAATCGTTCCAGGCGCCGACAAAGGAGTAGATTGCCAGGGTGGCCAGGGCCGGCTTGGCGAGCGGTATCATGATCGACGTATAGATCTTGACCTCATTGAGCCCGTCGATCCTGGCCGCTTCGACCAGCTCATTGGGAATGGTCATGTAGTACTGCTTCATGAAAAAGATGCTGAAGGCGTTGAAGGAGCAGGACAGGATGAGCCCCAGCCGCGTATCGATCAACCCCATGCTTTTGACGATGACGAATATGGGAATCATGATGACCTGGTAGGGGATCATCAGCGTGGCCAAAAAGAGTATAAACAGGACATCCCGCCCGGGAAAAACGATCTTGGCGAAGGCGTAGGCGGCGAGGGAGGCCAGGAATATCTGTATCAGAGTGATCGAAATACTGATGATGAAAGTGTTCTTGAAATAAACCAGCAGACTCACCTTCTGGAATATCTCGACGTAGTTCTGCCATCTCGGATCTTTGGGGATCCATTTTATCGGGTACTCGAATACCGTGACCTCTGTCTTGAATGACGCCGATACCATCCAGAGGAAGGGAAAAACAGAGATCAATGTAACCGCCAATATGAAAAGGTACACCGGGACCCTGCGGATGCTGCGTTTGATCCCTTTCTTACCTATTATCCTGTTCATTATAACCCGTGGTCTTTCCGGTGGCGCTCGCAAGCGGCCCTCACTCGATGTAAGTGACCCACTTCTTTTGTCCTCTGTATTGAAAAATCGTGATGGCCAGCATGATGACGAAAAGAATCAAAGACATGGCGGAAGCGTAGCCGAATCGCGACCGCTCGAACGCCTGTTGGTAGACATAGAACACCAAAACGCTCGTTGCCCTTCCAGGCCCCCCGTCCGTCATGACGTATATCAGGGTGAACACTTTGAACGAATTGATAATGAATATGATGATAACGAGAAAGAAGGTCGGACTGAGCATGGGTATGGTAATGTTGAACAGCTTTCTGAAATTGTTGGCGCCATCGATGTCCGCGCTCTCGTATAGCGAATCCGGTATCGTCTGCAGGCCGGCCAGGAACATGACCATGTAGTACCCTGCCACCTGCCAAACGTAGACCATGATCACCGAGATCATGGCCGTATTGGTGCTGGACAGCCACCTCGGCGGCGTCTTTATTCCCATAGCGATCAAAATGCTGTTGACCGGTCCGGCTCCGGGATGAAACAGCAGCTGCCAGGTAATGGCGCAGGCGACTACCGATGCTATGTAGGGAAAGAAGAATACGGCCCGGAATACGCTCTTTCCTTTTATTCCCTGGTTTAAAATAATGGCGAAAGCCAGCGCCAGAACAACGGTAAAGGGCAGGGAACCGAAGGTAAAGGTAAGCGTGTTCGCCAGGGTGATCAGGAAACTCGAATCATGGATCATGATCGAGAAGTTTCTCAATCCTATGAACCGGGGCGCGTGCATGGAATCCCAGCGGGTGAAGCTGACTGAAATGGCAAAGAAAATAGGTATGATTGTAAATATCAGAAAACCGATGAAATTGGGAAGAATGAATAGATATCCGACAATGCTTCTGTTTCTGCCAAGCTGTCGAAAGCTGCTTGTCCTCTCATGCATAGTCGCCCGACTTCCTCAAAAACAGACCGTTTTGCTCTCTCCGAGGGTGATTAAATTATGCTCTGTAGCTGGGGTCGCTACAGAGCATAATAGGACACTCAGGAGTTGTTCGCTTCCGTTGCGCTAGAACTCCTTCATCTGTTCAATGATCTCTGTTCTTCTTTTCTCCAGCTCGACGATCGCCTGGTCGACGGAGATATTCCCTGTGGCCATCAAGGACACCACTTCTTCGAATACCGGGCTCAATGGCCCCGCGAGCTTGTCGATCGGCCATTCAGGAATAACCCTGTCCACCTTGAGTCCCTCACCGACGTTGTCCGGAAGCTCCGGAATATTAGAGAAAGCCTTGGCGACGTTGTCGTTCATCAGGGCCGGAACCGTGCCGTGCTCGGCCAGGGAGACCGCTCCCGGCTCTCCGCAGATATACGACAGGAACTCGAAGGCGAGCTGAGGATTCTTCGATTTCGAGTTTATCGAGGCGCCGGTGACCAGACCCAAGCAGCCGTCCCTTTTCCCTTGCCACTGCGGCACCTGAGCAATACCCCAGTTGAAGTTGAGCTTTCCTTCGCGCATGGCGTTTACATTCTGGCCGAGGTTCCAGGTCCCCATGTAGAACATGGCGACCTTGCCGGACCAGAACATTCCGGTGTAGTGCGATCCTAAAGCCTTGTTGGTGGCATAGTCCTGGGCGGACTTGTCTACGAGCTGAATGTCCGTTATGAGCTGGAAGGCCCGCTTCAACTGGCGGTAATCGGCGGTTACGATGTTGCCCTCTTCGAGGTCCGCCTGAGCGGGCAGACGGTACAGGCTGCTCCAGGTATGAATATAAGTCCCCCAGATCTTATCGTTGCCCGATCCACTGGTCAGCCGCTTGGCCGTTTGCCTGTACTGGGTCCAGGTCATGTCGTTGGTGGGATAGGGGACTCCAGCCTGGTCGAACAGATCCTTGTTATAGATGAGAATCCAGGTGTCGTTTCGATAGGGAAGGGCGTAAATCTTACCCTCGAACTTGAGCTGCTCGATGGCCGCACCGTAGACCGAGACATCGAACTTGTTTTTCTTCATCAGGTCATCCAGTTGCAGCAGGTTCTCCTTCTCGTATTCACGGGCGAACATCGACTGATCCTTGTCAAAGAACACGTCGAGATCCGTCCCCCCGGCCAGCATTATGGCCACTTTTTCCGGATACTCTTCGGTAGGGGCCTCGACGAACTTCAAATTGATCGCCGGAAAATCCTCTTTGAACTTGTGCAGCGGCCACCACGTTTCCGAAGCTGAAGGATCAGTCATGATCCCCCAGCCGGCCACGGCCAGCTCCTTGGGGGCTGCCGCCGCTGCCTCCTCCTGCCCGGTGGCCAAAGCCAGGGTGGACAAGAAGATCGAAAAGAACAGTAATACAAGGATTCTTTTCATGGACAATCCTCCTTCTATTGTTTCGGTCAAAGGACAACGTCCTCTTTGGCAGTCATTTTGTATTTCTTTTTCCCCATCCGCAATGAACGATGTGTATAAATATTATATTTTGTTCATGAATTTCTAAAACCAAGGGGGTTCCGAGCCTGTCGGGAAGGCCTTCACCTGGAACAATATTAAGATATGCTACACGATATTCAGCTCGCGGTACTCTGAGGGTGTATAGCCGGTTTGCTTCTTGAACAGCCTGTTGAAATAGTTGTTGTTTTGGAACCCAACCTTGAATGCTATCTCGTATATCTTCAAATCGCTTTGCTGCAGCATTCTCTTGGCCTGTTCGATCCTTACTCCGTTCAAGTAATCCACGCAGCCGATTCCCTCGTATTTCTTGAACAGCGAGCAAAAATAGTTCGGATTCAGATGTATCTGGCAGGCGATCTTGTTCAACGTTATTTGCTCCGAGTAGTTTTTTCGAATATACTCCTTAGCCCGCTCGATTATTTTCGGATGCAGGCAGGTATCGTTTTTCATATATTCGCTGAGATCGACAAGCACGTTGTTCATCCACTCCTCAATCTGGGCTGCGCTTTCCAGATATTGTAGCTCCTTGAAACCGCTAAAACCGCTCTTCAGCACCGTATCGGGGCGGACCTCATACTTGGAGAAGTATTCGGACAGGAGGTATACCATCTCGGTCGCGATTCTTGCGTATTCCCCACCATCAACATTGTCTTTTGATATCTCGTGTATGATTTCCTTGATTATGCCCTTCAGGCTGGACTGATCGTGCTTGGCCAGGGACTGGAAGATGTCATTTTTGTATCGCAATACCGAGTATTTTTTCAAATCCGGCACGGAAGTCTGCATCTCCGGAATATCTTTCCAGAACAGTAAGTAACATTTGGGCCTGCTTCTCACGGATTCCAGAGCCTTTATGGCCCAAGTAAATGCTTCTCGTATTCCTGCGATGCTGGTATCGCCGGTACCGACGCCGATGACGACCGTGAAGTCCAGATATTTTCGTATCATCTCCTTGAGGTTCTGAGCTGTTTTCTTGATCTCGTATTCGCATACTTCGTTCTTATCGCAATCTTCGACCACAGAAAAGAATAGCGCAAATTCGCCGGTCTTTACCTCGAAGCAGTAGCCGGTGAATACATCCTCAAGGCACTCCTTGATCAAGTTTTTGACTGACTTGACCAGAGTAATGAGATCCCGTTCTCTCGTGTTTTGGAACTTGTAGTACTCATTTATCTTGACTACCATGCAATAAAGCTTTTTGTCGTTCAGTTTGAGCTTCAACAACTCCCTGCTCTTCTTGAACTCCGTTTTCTTGCTGATCTTATTTGTAATAACATCCTTGAAAAACAACTCCTGCAATACCGTCAACTGCTCTTTAATCGGCCTGCTTATGCCGTCACGATCCCCGTCCAGCGATTTTTTTTCCAGCTGGTTCAGTATTTTCAGTAATTTTTTCGGATCTGTTTCCAGTTTCAGCAGGTAATCCTCCGCCCCCAGCTTCATTGCGTCTCTAACCAGACTGTATTCTCCATAGCCGCTCAAAACGATTATCTTGATATCCGGATCGTACTCCTTGATCTTTTTGATCAATTCTATTCCGTCGGTAACCGGCATCTTTATATCCGTTATTACCAGATCCGGATGCAATCTGAGCACTTTGTTATACGCCTCTTCCCCGTTCTCGGCCTCTCCGACTACTTCATGGCCGTACTTCTCCCAATCTATAATCGATTTCATGCCGATTCTCACGATCACTTCATCATCGGCAATAAACACCTTCATAATACGGCTCCGCTAGTCGACCACTGTTTCTATGGGAATAGAAAGGCAGACATTGGTATATTTTCCCAACTCGCTGCTGACTTCCAGTCCGTGCTGCTTCCCGTACAGCAACTGTATTCTCCTCTTGATATTCACCAGGCCGACGCTGTTGGTATCCGGCATATGCCCGTCTTTGTTCAGCTCGGCTAGCTTGTCTCTGGTAATACCCAGACCGTTATCGTACACCGAAATCCGCAGCTTGTTTTTCTTATCTTCTACGGTCAACTTTATCTGCCCGCCTGATGACTTCGGCTTGATGCCGTGAATAATCGAGTTCTCTATTATAGGCTGTAGAATGAACTTCATTACCAGGCAGTCGAGCAGCGAGTCGTCTTTGATTTCCTTGGTAAAAGAGATTTTCTTTTTATTGGCCATCTCCTGGATATTGATATAGTCATCCAAAGCTTCCAGCTCTTCGCGAAGCAGCACTTTTTCCGACATCTTTCCTACTGCGTACTTCAGTATCTTGCTCAAAGCTGAGATCATGTTGCCGATACTCTCGGCTCTCTGCAGTACGGCCATCCACTTGATCGTATTCAAAGTGTTATACAGAAAATGCGGATTGATCTGGCTTTGCAGCATTCTCAGCTCGATATTGTGCTTCTCTCTTTCTCTCTCGATCTTATCTTTCATGAGCCGCTGTATTCTGACGGCCATGTTGTTGATGCTTTCCTCGAGCAGCCCTATTTCGTTATTTCCGACTTTTCTGCTCTGGAATGAAAAATCCGCCTTGGAGAATTTCTCTACTTTCTTGATCAACGAGCTGATAGGTCTGCTTATATTGCGGGTTAAAAAGGCCGACAACGTTACGGTCAACAGCAGGGACAGCAGGAAAATCAATACCGCAACGACCAGTATTCTACTCTGCTGGTTTCTTATCTCTACGATAGGAATGAAGTTCGTAAGCCGCCATCCGTATTTATCGGATTCCGCCGAAGCTACCAGGTACATGGATTTTGTATTCTGGCGATTCAGAAACGGACTTGTGGTCTGGTTCCCGTCTTCCCCAAAAAGGACTTCCCTGCTGCTCTTTCCTATATAGCTGCCGTCGTTACAGGAGACGATGATGCCCGACGGATATACGAAAAACAAGGTCTCGTCGTCGTTGAAAGACAGATCGGTATATATGTCTGTGAATATCTTTTCATTCACCAGGACTATAAGAACGCCCAGCTTCTTGGTCGTATCGATATCGATGATGTTTCGCACCAGGGGAATCAGGTATTCATCTTCGTATTGAATATGCGGCGGCGGTATCGGGGAAGCCCAGAAAGGGGTTCCTATTTTGGACTGGCCTTCCTGTACCCACTCTTTGTCCAGCAGCTCCGATTTCTGAAGCACGTAGCCGCTGCCGGTGTTGGAATAACGCAGATCGAGCCCGTTGTCTCCAAAAACGAATATCGAGGAGATAAAGGGTAGTATCTGGGAGAAGGAAACCTGGTTGGCGATGTTGTCGGCTACGTCTACGACCTTTTCCCTGTAATCCGGTAAAGAAGGCAGGGAATTGGTCAGCAGGTAGTTGATGTCCTTGTCCAGGAAAATCCAGTCTGTAAACTCGATGAGATTGTCGATATCCTGGTCATACCTGCTGAGGATATTGTGCAGCGCGACCAGCCGGTTCTGAATGATATTGGTCTTCAGCACGGATACCGAGCTGAAGTAGTAGTAGAGGGAGATCAGCATAGCGGGAACGATGCCCACGATAAGAAAGAAGACGATTATCTTTTTCTTTATCGACAGGGTTTTTAGGTTTTTCCCGAACCTCGGGGCGCGCAAAGCCCCGTCTTTCCGCTCGATCGAGCCGTACACGGTCCTTCTCTCTGCCTCCCACACTCCCCGCATCACAATAGTATACGGCCGAATCATTTCGGTAAAGTCCGGAAAGCAGCAGGATGAGGAGACGGTCTTCTCAAGGGACCGAGGGATTGCGAGGGACTGCCTCTCCGGCTGACCGGTGCCTCAGACCAGGCGGCCGAATCCCATGGGGGGCCGTCTCGAGCTGCGGTCCCGTAGGACCGTCACGGACGCGCCGCCCCTCGGCAGGGCGTGGGGCTTCACCACCGTGACCTCCACCCGCTCGACCTTGGACCGGGCCAGGCAGAGGCCGGCTACCTCTTCGGCCAGCTTCTCCAGAAGCTTAAACGAGGAGCCTTCCACCATGGCTACAACCTCCCGGGCCAGGGCGCCGTAGTCCACCGTATCCTCGAGCCGGTCGCTGTGGCCCGCCGGTTCCAGGTCCACTTCCAGGGAGAGGTCTATGCGGACCTCCTGGCTGCTGCTGCGCTCCTCCGGCCCGACGCCGATGATGCAGGCTGCTCGCAAATCGCGTAACTGGATCTTGTCCGTGTACTCAGCCATACAGGTCCTCCCTCAAAAAAGCTCCACCGTCCACGTAGAGTACCTGCCCGGTCAGGAAGTCGTTTTCAAGCAGAAACACAACCGCCCGGGCAACATCTCCGGGCTGACCCCAGCGGTTTAAAGGAGCCCTGGCCGCCAGCCTCTCCAGCTCCTCCCGGCTCTGACCCTCGGGGGGAACGATCATCCCCGGAGCCACGGCGTTGATCCGGATCAGCGGAGCCAGTTCCACCGCCAGCATGCGGGTCAGAGAGAACAGCATACGCTTGCTCAGGCTGTAGGAAACGTGGTGGCGCATGTAGCCCCCGATGCGGCTGTCCAGCAGGTTTACCACGCTGCCTTTTTTGCCCTGGGCTGCAAAAAGCCGGATCAGCTCGAGAGGGGCCAGGGCGTTGATATCGAGGTTCTTCCGAAGCTCCTCGGCGTCGAAGTTGGCCAGTGAATCGGTCGGGAAGATCGAAGCGTTGTTTACCAGAATCGAGATAGGCGCCTGTGAAACGGCTTCCTTGGCCCGCAGCCAGAGATCCTCGATCCGGGTCTCGTTGTCCAGCGACCCCTGGAGCTTCCAGGCCTGCCTCCCGCGACGGCGAAGCAGCGCCACCAGCTCCTCGGCCTCGCTTTCCGAGGAGTTGTAGTGCACAATGACCTCCACCCCCTCCTCGGCCAGGCCCAGGGCTATAGCCCGGCCGATACGCTTTGCCGCCCCGGTGATCAGGGCGATCTGTCCGTCCAGGGCCCCTTCCGCCAACTACGATCTCCGGCCGCCCTAAGCGTGAATTACCCAGCCTTCGGCCGCCCGGGCCAGCTCCATCACCCCCTCGGAGAGGGTCGGATGAGCGTGGACCATGGCTGCCATGTCTTCGGGCAGCAGCTCGGCGGTCTTGGCCAGCAGGATCTCGTGGATCAGCTCTGTGGCCTCGGCCCCGACCAGGTGAGCTCCCAGGATTTCCCGGGTCTCGCGCTCCACCAGCAGCTTGAGCAGTCCCTCCGGCTTGCCCATGGCCACGGCTTTTCCTACGCCCCGGTAGGGGAAGACGGACTTCTCGAAGTCGAGCCCCTCCTCCCTGGCTCGCTTTTCCGTGTAGCCGAAGCTGGCCAGCTGCGGCTCACAGTATACGGCCCCCGGAACGGCATTGGGGTCCAGCCGCACCGGCGTCCGGCGGTCCGCCATATGCTCGACCGCGATCTCTCCCTCCTTGGAGGCCACGTGGGCCAGCATCGGCGAGTCGATCACGTCCCCCACCGCGTATAGCCCCTCGGCCGAGCTGCGGTAGTAATCCCCGACCGGGATGAACCCCCTGTCCACCTTGATCCCCACGTTCTCCAGCCCGATGCCTTCGCTGTTGGGGGCCCTGCCCACCACCAGCAGGATCCGGTCCACCTCCAGCTCTCCGGCCCCGTCGCCGCCCTCCAGGCCGACTTTCACGGTTTTGCCGCTCTTGCGGTATCCGGAAGCCCTGGTGGAAGTATAGACCTTGATGCCCCGCTTCTTGAAGGAGCGGACCAGCACCTGGACCGCCTCCTCGTCCTCCAGGGGCAGGAGGTGCTCCAGCATCTCCACCAGGTGCACCTCCACGCCGAAGGCATTCATGATGTGGGCGAACTCCACGCCGATCGCCCCGCCGCCCAGGATACAGACGCGCGTGGGAAGCTTCTCCAGCATCAAGGCCCCGGTGGAGGAAAGCACCAGCTTCTCGTCGATCTCGAAGCCGGGGATCGTGCGCGGACGGGAGCCGGTGGCCACAAGGAGGTTCCTGCCGGTGATCTTGCTTCCTTCTTTGACCTCCACCTGGTGGGCGGCCTTGACCGTCCCCTCTCCGGCGATCAGCTCTATCTTGTTCTTTTTCAGCAGATAGGCGACGCCTCGCGACAGGGTGTCCGCCGCCTTGCGGGAGAAGGCAAACACCTTGCCGTAATCCAGGGTCGAGGCATCCACCTTGATCCCGATGTTCTCCAGTTCCCCGGTGGAGCCGACCAGAGCGGCCTGGTGAATCAGGGCCTTGGAGGGGATACAGCCCACGTTCAGGCACACTCCGCCGGGCTTGTCCTTTTCTACCACCGCCACTTTCATACCGAGCTGGCTGGCGCGGATGGCGGCCACATATCCTCCGGGGCCTGCTCCGAGCACCACTAGATCGTAGTCGTATTCGGCCATGGTTTTCTCCTTCGCTGCACTCAATATCGCTGCTCGAGGTACACCCGGATGTGGATGCGCCTCCTTACCGCCGTCCGGACGAGCTGTCAGTACAGGACCTCTACGGGATTCTCCAGGTATCGCTTCAGATCCGCCAGGAAGGCCGCCCCCACCACACCGTCTATGACCCGGTGATCGCAGGAAAGGGTCAGGATCATCTGATTGCGGATCACGACCTGATCGTTCTCGCCGACCACGGGGACCTTGTGTATCCTGCCCACGGCCAGGATGGCCGATCCGGGAGGATTGATGATGGCTGTGAACTCCAGGATCCCCGAGGAGCCCAGGCTGCTCACCGTGAAGGTCGCTCCCGTGTACTCTTCCGGGGTAAGACGGTTGCGGCGGGCCTTGTCGATCAGAACCTTCAACTCCCGATCGATCTGCACGATCCCTTTGGCCTCGCAGTTGCGCACCACCGGCGTGATCAGCCCGTCCTCCTGGGCCACGGCCAGGCCGATGTCCAGGCGGCCATACCTGAGAATCGCATCCCCCTGCCAGCTCGAGTTGACCTCGGGATGCCTCTTGAGCGCTTCAGCCGCGAACTTGATCAGGAAGGCATTGGGAGAAACCTTCCCGGCAGGATCTCCGGCCAGGCGGGCGTTCAGCCGCTCCCGGGCTTGGATCAGGGCATCGGCGTCAACATCGATCCTCAGATAGTAGTGGGGGGCCGAAAATTTCGATTCGGCCAGGCGCTGGGCGATGACCTTCCTCTTTCCCGACAGGGGAATACGCTCCTCCCGGCCCGTCCAGGCCGCGCCGGAGGACATCCCCACCGCCCCGGGCCCGAACGCCTCAGCAGATACGGCCGTAGAGGCGGCGGCCGCGTAAGCTCCGGCCGCGGCTGGCCCGCCGACGAGCGGCTCGGCTGCAAAGGGTGCGCCGGCAGGCTTTTTCACAGCCGCACCTAAAGGCAGCCCCCCGCTCAGAGCCTTTTCTACGTCTCGCTTCACGATCCTGCCCGCCGGACCGCTTCCGCTCAGGCCCCGGATGTCCAGGTTGTTCTCCAGGGCCATCTTGCGGGCCAGGGGCGATGCCTTCAGGCGGCCGTCACCGGGAGGCGAAGGCCCGGGGGTCTGCCCGGCTCCGGCCGCGGCGGCCGGAGCGCCTGCAGGGGCCGAAGTGCCTGCAGGGGCCGCCCCGGCCTGCTGCGCTCCCGTCCGCTGATCGGCCTGCTGCCCGGCATCCTGCTTCCCTGCAATCTGCCCTTCAGGCTGC